>JBMHCE010000037.1:0-88624 GCA_049890075.1 Chitinophagales bacterium | reverse complement strand
TTATCTTCAATTGAACTCGGCTCAAACGTTACACTTCGAATTTCACTAACAGCATTTTGATTATTTAGGCATGCCGTACGCACTCGAATCTCATAGGTTGATCCTGCCATAAACAAGTTCTCCAAAAACGAAATTCGGATATCATCATCACTGGTAACCAAAAATTCATTCCAGACAGAATCACCTTCCAAACGATATTCGATAAAGTAACCAATGGTTTGATCATCCTCAAGCTCAAAGAAGCTCACTTGCAATGTGTTGCTGCTAGGAATATTGGTAAAGAATTCAGGCACTTCACTGCATCGCGGGCACTGAGAATTCACCGCTTCAACAGCACCATACATGTTTAGTCTTCCTCCCGTTACGGTATTACTTGATAAAGAAGTATTTGGTGTAACCCCTTCAAGTAGCATGTCTTTCATTGCAAGTGCCATGTCCGCTGGATTGTCTAAGGCTAAATCGGCATAGGCTGGGCAATCGACGCTATACATCAACGCAATAGTCCCTGCCACATGGGGAGTAGCTCCAGATGTTCCTCCGAAACCGCCATATTCTCCTCCAAAAAATCCTGGCTGGTCTAAGGTGTAAGTTTCTTGACCATAAGCCCCCAAGTCAATTGTAGTTGCTCCATATCCTGCTCCGTTGATCTTGATATCATTTCTTCCAAGGTTGGTGACACTTAGAAGATAATCGCTACCACAAGCAGTAGGTAGATCTCCTTCAACATCTACATTGACATTTCCATTAATGGTTGCTCCCGCTGAAATAATGCCATAGGCTCCTAAGCTATCATACATAGCACACCACATTGGGGCAGAGGCAGGTTGTCCGTAGTCAATACCCCATGAAGAATTGGTTGATACCACAAAGGCACCTTCTGCACCTTCTGTGTCATTGTAGCGTTTGCGTTGTACAAGGGCGTAGCTGTATGAAGCAATGGCTCTTGACTCGGGAGAGCCCCCTTCGATAATCATAACCTTTACATCCCAGTTTACTCCGGTTACGCCGACGCCATTGTTTCCTTGGGCACCAATGATTCCTGCAACGGGAGTACCGTGACTCCCGCCAGAACCTACATTATCATCATTGCTGTAGGCAGACCAGCCAAGGTAATCGTCGGTATAACCATTGCCATCATCATCAATATTATTGTTTGGGATTTCTGCTTCGTTGGTCCAGAGGTTATCTCCCCAATCGGGGTGGCCAAGTTCTACGCCATCATCAATCACAGCGACTACAATCTCGTCTCCATTTGCTGTAAATCCTCCGGTTGTGATATCCCAGGCTAACTCTGCATCAAGATCGGCATTGGGTACACCTCCACTTCCTCCATTATTAACGTATTGCCATTGATCACCATAGAGTGCATCATCAGGTTCAGTGTCTCTATATTCAATTACGTGATCTCCTTGTGCAATCTCAATCGATGGATGGTGATGGAGTGCCTTGATTACGGCATGTACATCACTCTCATTCGCATCAAAGCTCACCGTCCAAGCTGGTAGGACAGGGCTGATAAAATCCTTGATCTCTAGCGAGGGGAGATTAAGTGTTTTTTGTACGTCTTCAATCGCGTGTAGTACATCCGATTCACTTCGTGCTTTTACAATCACTTGATCGCTAAGGATATCGGCCTCAGGCGAAGCCATCCGCTGGGCGTTCAGGGTGAATGAAAAATAGGTTAAGGTTAGTACGGCAATAGGTATTATTCGTAGCATGGCAGTAAGATACAACACCTTAACACAATGTTAACGTCATAAGTTTATTTAAAAAAGGCTCGCGGAGCCTCGAATTGCCGTTCGAGACCCCGCTACGCCCAGGTGATGTATGGTAGGTGTGGCTTATCGCATAAGGGTTACATTCCCTGAATGATATCCTGCATTGCCATCAGGACACATAACTTCCAAGGTGTATACAAATACGCCGCCATTTAATGGTTGACCGTTAAATCGACCATCCCAAGATTCGTCTGGATCATTGGTTTGAAATACTTGATTTCCCCATCGATCGTAGAGCGCGAACTTCTCTACAGGTGTGCTGATTAAGCTTAGGGGTTCAAATACATCATTGATCCCGTCTCCATTAGGAGTAAATACGTTTGGAATCGTGTAAAATCCGTCGATACAGTTATCGAACACTTCGATAGTAACATCCTCAGATGCCACACAGCCATTGACATCCGTTACACTGACAGTAACAGTCTCTGACTGCACACCAGCAAACATGGTGTAGTTGCAGGTATCGCAAGAAAGGCTTGAATCACTTGTCCAATAGTAGCTGATTGCATTATTTGAAAAAGCTCCTAGCTGAACTGAATCTCCTAGTAATATGCGCTCGTCACCAGTGGTTTCAATCGAAGGATTAGAAACAACTTCTACGTCAAAGGAGAAAGAGTTTACACAGCCTTCGGCAGATTCTACCTCTACATTGAAGGTAGTATTCCACTCTGGATAGATTGATACATCATGACAGTCAAAGCAATCCAACCACATGGAAGACTCCCAGTTATACGTATAATCTTCGCGCAATGTTGGGTTCCAAGTAGTTCCCATACAAAGCGTAGTATCTGGCAGATGGGCTTCAGGAATGCTGTCAATTACAACGGTTTGCGTAAAGGTGTCACGACATCCTGACGAGGTAAGGATGGCCAGTTCAGCAGTATACAATCCAGCTTCTTCGAAGGTAACGCTTGGTGCAAACGTGCTCGCGGTAACACCATCAATAGTCCATGAGTAATCAAGGATGGCACTATCCGCACTTGAAGTATTTATGAAATCTACTAGTACTGGTGGGCAGAAGAGTTGGTTCGGCAACTCAAACTGAGCGATAGTTGATGTGTCAACGTAGAGCGCAGCAAGATCTGTTGCAGTATCTGAACAGTAGGCATTCTCAATGATAAGCGTTAGGTCAAAATACCCTCCCTCATTATAAAGGTGAATCTGATTTGCGCCCGTAAGTGTGTCGCCATCTCCTGTTAACCATGTGTATGATTCAATCGGGTGTAAAGATGTAGAAGCATCATTTAAAAACAACGAATCGTTAGGACACAGGTAGTCACGGGTAAAGGTTAAGCCGGCATCCATCGTGCTAATAGAAATGCTATCAAGCTCATGCGCTACAAGGCAACCTAGTCCATTATCAAGAATCACAATAGGTAGATAGTCACCTGGAGTGTTGTACTCATGGTTTTGAGAAGCGTTCGTTGTATTATATAAGTTTCCATCTCCGAAATCGTACATCTGATTCACAGAGTTTGTGTTTGAGATGGATAGAGTAACATCTTGTCCGGTACATCCTAGCATCTGGCTTTGCTCAATGTCTGCAACAGGTCCATTTACAGTAATCATCGAGTCAAGGGTTAAGCTATCTGTACACCCGATAGCGTTAATGACGGTCAAGGTAACATCAAAGGCACCCACCTCGGAGTAAACATGATCAGGACTGGTCAAATTGGACACAGTTCCGTCGCCAAACACCCATTCCCAAGAGACAATGTCACCTTCCGTTGCATCATCAAACCCAACTAACATGGGTGGGCAAGAAGCAAGGGTTTCATCCGATGTAAACTGAATGTTTAATGTATCGACTTGAATGATTTCGGCAGCCAGAACAGTGCTATCACATCCAAGCGTATCGGTTACAGTAAGGCTTACATCGTAAAGGCCTCCTCGCTCGTAGATATGAATGGGGCTCGTCTCTGTAGATGTGCTATCATCTCCAAAATTCCATATATAACTAAGGCTGTTATCCGATGAAGTATTGATAAATTCAGCGCTGTCTCCAAGACATATGCGATCGATTACATTGAAGGCTGGAGTCGGTGAAGAGATAAATACGGTATCATTTTTAATCACTAAATCAGAACAACCATTCTCATCTTCGATGTAGAGTGATACATCATAGATACCAGGGCTTGTGTAGATTACACTACCGGTCGACGCAGAGTCACTGGTTCCGTTACCATAGTTCCAGCCCCAAGTCACGATGTCAGCATTGGAAGTTGATAGATCGGTAAAGTTAAACTCACTATTACGGCATCCTTGATCGCTATCTTGATCAAAGTGTGCGTAAGCACCACGAACGGTGACTAACGTGGGCTGGACTAGCGTATCATAACAACTATTAATATCCATTAGGATTTGTGTAATGTCATATAATCCAGTATCAGCATAGCTATGCGATGGATTTTCATTTGAGGTAGACCATCCATCACCGAGGAAGTACACCATGCTCGTTGAGTTTGAAGAAAGGTTGGTGATTTGGATGCTTTCGTTTCTACATACAACGGTTTGGTCAACGGTGAAACCAGTCTCCATCCAAACAAGATAAACGTCATGATCAGTTGAGTCTACACAACCTGTTTCAAAGTTATAAGCGTAGAGCTTGATGTTGTAGTTTCCAGTATCAGCAAACGTGTATACAAAGCTATCTTGATTAATAAGAACGTCTCCATTAGAGAATACCCATACCGTGGAATCGGCTCCTAAGCTCAGGTCGTCGAAAATCACATCTAAACGATTTCCATCACAAATAACTTCTGTGGTAAAATTGGCTAATGGAGGATAGATGGTGATGTATTCCTCTTTGATATGGGTTGTATCACATCCATTGTACGTAGCGGTCAAGCTCACATCAAAAACACCTGTATCACCATACTGGTAGAGCGGCTCAGGCATGCTAGAGTTTCCACCATCGCCAAATTCCCAAATCCAAGTAACGTTGTCAGGTAACGGACTAGGACCTGATAGATTAGTGGTCATTACAGGATCAGGAATACATGCTTCGTTGATATCATACACAAAGTCAACATCGATCTGATTCCCAACAAAAATACTGTCGCCACTGATTGTAGCTTGGCATCCTTCAGAATCTAAAATGGTTAAGCTCACTTCGTAGCGACCAACACTTGTGTAAGTGTGCGAAGGATTAGGAAGGTTTGATGTATTTCCATCGCCAAAGTCCCATGTCCACCCAATGATTGTGCCTGGAGAAGTACTTTGATCTGAGAACTGAATAGGTAACGGTAAACAACCATCATTATCATCCATGCTCAAGGCAGCAGTAGGAGGGGTGATTGATATGTAATCATTAAGCGTAACGGAATTTGAACACCCTTCTGCATTGATTACGGTAAGGGTTACGTCATGGTTGCCAGCGTCATTGTAAGTATACGTTGGATTGGCACTCGTGGATGATCCTCCTTCTCCAAAACTCCAAACATAGCCGGTATAGCTTCCAAATGAAGCAAACTGAACTTCAAAAGGTGTCGAACAAGATGTTTGGACATCAGATGCGAAGCCCGGGTTAGGAAGGCCTAGAACGTCTACTGTAGTTGAGGCAGACTGTGTGCAGCTACCGTCAGAAGTGCTCGCCTGAAGCGTAACGTTATAAGTGCCAGGGTTTCCATAGATATGGCTTGCTTCGGTATCAATTTCAGAGGCATTACCGTCGCCAAAATCCCATACGTAGTCTAACCCAGATAAGTTAGATGTAATCAGGAATTGCACCTGTTCCCCTTGGCATGCTAACGCAGTGTTTGCGGAAAGACTGATGTCAATGCTCTCAACCTGAACAAAGTTGTTCAGTGTGTTTGACGTAGTACAACCATTAGTGTGTGTTGCTGTGAGGGTGACATCAAAGCTACCCTCTGTAGTATATGTTTCTGATGGATTGTCTGCTGAAGAAGTATTTCCATTGCCAAAATCCCATAGGTAGCTTACACTACTACTACCGTTTGATTGATTAAAGAAGTCAACAGTAGATGGTACTTCACAAAAGATATTATCTCCTGAGTTAAAGGCAGCATTTGGACTTTCACCAATAATTATGGCATCGCCAAAAACTTCTGTAGCCTGGCATCCATTGGCATCAGTAGCTACTAAGGTGATATCAAAACTTGCTTCTGCATTGACAAATGATGTAGGCTGATAGGTATGACTTGGATTGAAGTCATTGCTCTGAGCACCATCGCCAAAATCCCATAGTATGTTGCTAATTGGAGCTCCAGAAGAAGATAAATTAGTAAAGGCTACGTTGAGTACATCACATCCATTGTTTGCACTTGGAGTAAATGCTACGGTAGGATTATCGTACACTTCAATGAAATCAACTTTTTCCATAGTGTCGCGCGTACTGCCATCAATAGCAATAAGACGAACCGTGTAGATTCCTACGTTGTTAAAAACTCGTGAAGGATTCTCAACACTTGAGCTCCCTGTTTCAAAATCCCATTCATAAGTCGTCGCACTAGACGCACCGGTAGTTAGGTTCGAAAAGTTCACTACAACGGGAGAACATCCGCTTGTTACATCGGCTGAGAAGTCAGCCTGAAGCTGTGCATTGGTCGTGGCAAAAAGACCAATTACTGTGCTTAACGTTAATAAAAACCGTTTCATTTACATCACCTTTATGGGTGGTTGTACGGAGAAACAGGTGGTTTAGAAACAAAATATGAGAGAAAATTGCAATATGTAATGTCGAGGTCTTGAAATATATAAGTCGATCAGTTACTTGACTTTAGTAAATAGTTTCGCCATGGTAATCATAAATCGCTTCATGATAGGACCCTTTCTTCCTCGCTTACTTCCTTTTCGAAAACTGTCAAAGTAAAACTTGGTGTAGATAGCGCTGAAACCCGCGCAATCAAAGTGATTAAACTTTTTTCCTGTATGCCTTAATCGGTTATGATTGGCACCATTTGACTTCATGTATTCGTGCGCAACGAGTGCATTTTTGTAATACACTTCTTCATCCGCCTTACAATAGCAAATTTGCATTGGGCTCTCTGGCACCCAATTCCATAATGCATTCTCCTTTAAGAGTCTGGTGAAAAAGAAGTTGCTATCTGTCTTAAAGAGATGCACAATACTATCTACTACCATTTCTGAAGGGACGGATGGCAATACCTTGTTAAAGTCAAACCGATCATGGTTGCCATCATACATATTGGGAATAAGCGTATCGTAAGGGGCCTTGAATACGGCTTCAGTAGGTCCTTCTATTTCATCATAGATTGATTCGTAGCCGTAAATCAGGTAGGGTAGATACCAAGGTTGGGTGTATTCTTGAAACATTGTTTCGCTTTGCGCACCGACCATGTCGTAAGCGCCACTCATCGGTGAAGAGGCGGTGACAGAAAGGCCCGCTTCAGGGTGTTCCTGAATATATTTATGTACTGCCATTGCTGCGTGTCCTCCTTGGGAATACCCTGTAACAAAGAGCTGGTCATTCCATGTGACATCCAATTCAAGATTTACCTCTCGTAAAGCACGAAGGAGATCGTATCCTGATCTTCCCTCGGTTTCGGCATGTTGGTAGGGATGAAAATGATCATTGACTTTTCCAAGTCCGATATAGTCTTGCCAGGCTATAGCATATCCATCGGTAGCATAAAAGGTAGCCACATCTTTTTCTCCATTGTAATCATAACTTCCTTCACCACGCATTTTGAAGGCAGTACCGTGATTGTATTGCACAACGGGCAAGGCTTCTCCATGCTCTACTTGAGGGATAAAGTAAATGCCCGAAGCGCGAATTCTTTTACCGTCAGGTAGTTCAGTGTAATAGATGATATCATAGATGTCAATGGGGTATCTAATGGGAGTAATCAACTTCGGTATTCCCAATTCTTTGTAGCGCTCCTGAATATCATCGATAGAGAGGTGAGCAATGTGGTCGTAAGAAATTAGGACATCTTGTTGCGCCCGCAGTCCAAAAAACATGAATAGACTTAGACTTATCGCAAGAAATTGTTTTGGAATCATTGCTATAAGATACGCATTGACCGGTGTCAAATTCAAAGAAAGCCTGTGGTCTTTTGGTGAAAGTTTCTTAAAAAAGGAGTAGTTTTCTATCGAAAATTTAAGTCTATGCGTACCTCACTCCATTTTCTCTGTATACCCTTAGTAATCTTTCTGTTAACTCAGAATCAAATCAAGGCCGCAAGCGGAGATACAACCGAAGTAAGAGTTCATACCGCAACCGACTTAACATGGTTTGGTGCGTACACCGAATGGGGTGTGTTTCCTGACCAAAGTACTCCGTGGAAAGCCATTACGCTAGATTTTACGGTAGGCTGTGCCTCAGGTGGCTGTTCTGATTGGGACTATGATGTAGATGTTGAGATTGGTCGTCCTACGGGAATGATGGACTCCACCATTGCCAGTATCGACACGGTTTCTACAGCACCATTAGTCTTGGATACTACTTGGAATGCACCGTATGAGATCATTGAATGGTTTCAAGTTGGACGTATGATTACTCCCTACGGTGGCTATATGGCTCAGGGTCAGTATGGATTTAGTAATGCTTGGACGCATGAATATTCTTGGGATATCACGGACTTTGCGCCATTGTTGACGGATTCTATACCTATTCGAATCTTTTACCACGGTTGGTCTTCTGGATTTAGTGGAACTTGCGATTTCACCTTTGTTGAAGGGCGTCCACAGCGCGAGGTTCTAGGGATTCAAAATGTTTGGTCAGGAGGTGGCTATTCCAATTTTGCGCAGTTTGATTCGACCCACACACCGGAACGAGTAATTGATCTACCTGTAGGTACACAGGAAGCTGAGCTTAAGGTGATTGTGACGGGACATGGTCAGTCTGGAGAGTTTACGCCCATTGATTACGGAGTATTTGCCCAGAATGGGATTGAAGTTGGTCGGGAAGAAATTTGGGATACAACCTGCAGTATGGCTTCTATATACCCTCAAGGAGGAACATGGATTTATCCTCGAGCGAATTGGTGCCCAGGTGAAGATGTTCCCGTACATACATTTGATTTAACGCCATATATCGAACAAGGACTAAATGGTCCCTTTGTACGAGCAGATATTGATTTTCAGGATTATGCTCCCACGGATGGAGCAAGCTACAGTATTGCCAGCCAAGTAGTCGCCTTCGAAGCCCCTCTGCGTCATTACGATCTTGTGGTAATGGATATTATCGCTCCTTCTCAGGCAGAGCGTAATACACGTTGGAATCCAACATGCGGAAGCCCGATTGTCGAAGTAAAAAATAACGGCTCAGAAACGCTGACCTACCTCATGGTAGAGTATGGTGTAGAGGCAGGGGAGAGTTGGTTCTATGAGTGGGAAGGGGGTTTAGCTCCTGGGGTAACAGAAGAGATTATGTTGCCAAGCTTTGATTGGGAGGGTATCGTAGGGGATGGAAGCGATGTGTTCTTTGTTGATTTTTCTCGGCCCAATCGATTGGTTGAGCAATTCCCTTATGACAACTATGCGAGCACTCCGGTTGAGCTCACAGATAACTACAGTGATGGAAACATCAATGTGAAATTTCAACCCAACAATCAACCGCAGGAAAATAGTTACCTAGTGCGCAATGCAGCTGGAGATACCATCTTGCATATGCCGTCGTTTACTTCAAGTACAGTCAATAATCAGTATCTAACACTAAATCCCGGTTGTTATGAGTTTATCTTCACCGATCAAGATCAGGCCCTTTTAGGTGGTGAAGGTGGCGACGGGCTCTCCTGGTGGGTAAATCTTCAGAATAACTTAGAGACATCAGGTTATGTTGAGTTTAGGGCAACAGCAGGTAACTCACTACTCAAGCGCTTTCAAAGTGATTTTGGAGGTGGTTTTCGATACTTCTTTACCGTTGGGCAGGGCATGTCTTCTCTTCCCAATCAATGGCCCCCCTTTCCGCCGAGTCTTCCTCCAGTGACGGAAGTAGAGCATTTTGGGGAAACCTTTTACAGGGTTAATGACTCTATATATATCAGTGAAAACAGAGTGGTTGTTAGTCAAGATGGTCTTGTGGGTATTGAAGATCTTCAGGGTAATATGATGCAAGTCTATCCTAATCCGGCAAAAGATGTGCTCTATTTTGAGTGCAGTCAAGCAGCGGAATCCATGCAATGGTCTTTAGTCAACAATCTTGGTCAAGAAGTTCGAAAAGGCGTATCCAATGGAGGACGGCAAGAGATCAATGTCAAGTCCCTGACGGACGGAATGTATGTAATTCGTCTTGAAGGAAAGGATAACGTAGCAGAAATTAAGGTACTTATTGAGTAAATCAATACCTTGAGGGTGTGTATTTCTTCTATGCACTTTTCTATCGATGCTATATAGCATGTTTACGCCTTGGGGCCTTATTCAATCCTAAGGCTAGCGCCTTTTTCGCGATGAGAGGGGAAAGCCTCAGTCACTACAAGCTGTTGTCAACTTGGCAGAGCGACAATCACAGAGTATTCTGGATGCATTGTGCATCGGTTGGTGAGTTTGAGCAAGGTAGGCCGGTGCTTGAATCGTTTAGAGCGCTCCACCCGACATGGAAAATAGTAGTGACGTTTTATTCCCCTAGTGGATACTTTCAATACAAAGACTGGAGTGGTGCTGATAGGGTCCTTGCTCTGCCGCTTGATTATCGCAAGCATTGCATTGAGTTTTTAGACAGGATTAAGCCTGACCATATCCTTTGGATACGATATGATTTTTGGCCTCAGATGTATCGGGTCATAGCTGAACGGAAGATTCCCCTAACCCTAGTCAGTGGCCGATTGCACAAAGGCCATCGTTTACTTTCAAGCCATACACTCTCCAAGACCATGCGGCAGGCCATTACAAAGTTTTTTACGGTAGATGAATCTTCTGTGCGTTTGCTTCGCGAAGTAGGCGTGGCTCATGCTGAAAATGCTGGGGATACTCGCTTTGATAGGGTTGCATCAATTGCCTCCTATTCTTTAGATTCTACTTTTGACTCTCTTCGCCAAGGTGAAGAAAAGATTCTTGTTGCGGGAAGTACATGGCCGGCAGATCAGGAGCTTATAGCCCCTCACGTGGACAGCCTGATTGAAATGGGATGGAAGATCATTATTGTGCCCCATGAGGTTAACGAAATCGCGATCAATCAATGTTGTCAGCAGTTTCCAAGGGCTCGTCTATGGTCTGAGGTGGGTTGGTCTCTTGGCGATTCTTCCCAGTTGATTGTTGACACCATTGGTCACTTATCAATGGTTTATAACATGGCTAACCTTGCCTACGTAGGTGGAGGCTTTCAATCATCGGGCGTGCATAATGTCCTTGAGCCTATGGTATACAATATTCCTGTAATAAGTGGCCCGAACTTATCCCGCTCGCCTGAAGCATTGCGTGCCTCAGGAAATGGTTTTCTTCAAGTCGTTGAGCGAGGGGGTGATTTTTTGCATGTCTTAGAAACATCAATGAATATGAATAGTGGGCGTGCGATTGCATCTTGGGTAAAGGAGCAAACGGGGGCAAGTGAGATTATTATAGATTATCTCGAGAAACACCCTTCGATTAAAGAAAGACTATAGTAACATAGTGCAAGTAATCGGAAAGAGGTGTATCTTTGCACTCCCTTGCAAGCAATAGCACAGGTCAAAACAATTGTTTTGAGGCATTAGCTCAGTTGGTTTAGAGCGCTACCTTGACAGGGTAGAGGTCACTGGTTCGAATCCAGTATGCCTCACAAAAAAATGCCGCGGTAGCTCAGATGGTTAGAGCGTCGGATTCATAACCCGGAGGTCGGGAGTTCAATTCTCCCCCGCGGTACTAAACCTCCCCCTTGTTGTATCGATTTACCCTTCTGCTATCTTTTGCCGTAGCCTGTCACATTCCAGTTATTGGTCAATCCGTAACCAAGAAAGCGCTCTTTTTAGGGAATAGCTACACGACCTATAACAGTTTGCCAAATCTTGTAGAAGATATAGCCAATTCACTGGGTGACTCGCTCATTCATGATCGCAATACCCCAGGTGGTCAAACGATGGCAGGTCATGCTTCCAATGCTACATCATTAAGTAAGATTGCAAGTCAAGAATGGGATTATGTGGTATTGCAATCCCAAAGTCAGGAACCCTCGTTTCCACCAAGCCAAGTGGCCAATGATGTTTATCCCTATGCTCAACAATTAACGGATTCTATTCGAAGGAATACATCATGTGGGACCCCTCTGTTTTTTATGACTTGGGGTAGGAAAAATGGCGATGCTTCCAATTGTGCAGCGTATCCTCCGATATGCACCTATGAAGGAATGCAACAACGTCTTCGTGAGAGTTACATGGAAATGGCATTCACAAACCAAGGACGTGTCTCCCCTGTGGGGGTGGCTTGGAAACGAGTGCGTGAAGAATATCCTGAGATAGACTTATATACGCCCGACGAGAGCCATCCTAGTTATGCGGGAAGTTATCTCGCAGCGTCAGTATTTTATTGTTCGATCTTTCAAAAGTCATGCGAGCCATCTGATTATATAGGTAGCCTTGATTCAACAACTGCAGGCAGACTAAGAACGATTGCCTCGGAAACTGTTTTGGATAGTTTGGGGCTTTGGGGTTTCCTCGAAGCAGAAGTTATATTGGATTCGACCTTCTTGAATTATGCTTATCTGACGTCCATTTTTTCCAATGCCGATAGCTTATCATGGGACTTTGGGGATCCGCTTGTTGGTAGCAGTAGCGATAGCCTTGTAACTGTGGAGTATCTTGTAGAAGGCGAGTATACTGTCACGCTATCGGTATATGATCGATTGAATTGTGAATCGAAAAGTGTAAACACCATAGTGCAAATTCAAGTACCTTCTTCCATAGACAGCGAGCCTAGTAATCGCTTTGGTCAAACAATTTTTATTACTGATCTTCTTGGAAGAAGGATTGATGATGTAGAGGAAGCCTCTCAGGGAATATTTTTTATAGAATGGGATAACGTGGGTAACAAGCGACTAATAATAAAAGGTTGGTAGTATGAAAATGTATACTGTCTTTTTCCTTGTCTTAATGTCTTTGCAACTAAATCTTATGGCACAGCGAACATTTGAAATGAAAGAAGGGGATACCACTTTCGTAATGAAGGAATACTTTCTATGTCACCTGTATCGAGGTGATCAAGCGCATGAGTTTAATGAAGAGGAGTTAGAAGCCATTCAGTCAGGTCATCTTAATCATATTAATTCACTGGCCAATGAAGGCAAGATTGCCATTGCGGGTCCGATGGGAGATGATGATGAGTTACGGGGTATTATAATTTTCCATACTGAATCGCTTGAAGAGGCTATTGCACTTCAAGAAAATGACCCCGCTATAATAGCCGGAAGATTACGCATGGAAATCCGACCATGGTGGGGTGCTGTAGGCAGCAAGTTGCCCTAACTAGCTGTTTTTCAGTATTATTCGCAATTGTCGTTGATTTAGGTCACTAATGGTTATTTGCACAATTTCGTGTGATTCTGGTTGTGTCCGAGGTGGCGCTTTTAACAAAAATTTACAATAGGTTTACACCAGTTAAATTTTATGATTATGAAAAAGTTTACTCTTTTATTAGCTGCTATCGGCATGTCAACTATGCTCATGGCACAGAAGCCTTCAACTGAGACAAGTAATTACTCGTTAGAAGGGAATATTAACATTGATGCAACCAATGGTGTATCATGGACAGCACCAAGTATTCGTATGCGTTACTTCGTAAATGATACATGGGCTGCTCGTGTAACTCTAGGTCTTTCATCTGCTTCTACAGATGATGGTGCAGGAAATGAGACATCGGCTTCTACCTTAGGTGTAGGACTAGGAGCGGAATATCACACTGCAGGAACTGATCGTTTGTCTCCATTCTTCTCAGCAGGTATCAGCTTTGGTACTTCTAAAGTTGAGGCTGGAGGTGTTGAAACAACAGGTTCTAACTTCGGTTTCGCACTTGGTGGCGGTATGGACTACTACGTATATGAGAATGTATACATGGGTCTTGAGCTAGGATTAGGCTGGCAAACAACTTCTTCGGGAGATGCTAGTACATCTGGAATGAATACAGCTGCATTTAATAATGCATTCCGTATTGGTTGGAGATTCTAAGAATCCTTATTACATAACAAAATGTGGAGGGCTCCTTTGGGAGCCCTTTTTTTATGGTTGAATGTTGAATGGACGGATGTTGTGGATTTGCGGTTAGGCCCACGTTCCACCCCCGCCCTACGGGCAAAATAGACTCCTCAAAAAGTGTGCCGCTGAACAAATGATTATTCGGCTCTGAGCATCTTATAAATCAATCTTATGATCGATTAACTGAATTGAAGCCACGAGCATTTAATAACCTGCTTGCACGAGTCGTTCAATAGGTGCATAGTCATCCCTAAGTATTAAACTCTTCCCAGAAAAGTTAATTTCCTGTTCTTCGACTTGTTCCTTAGTTAACTCAATAGGCTTTTTCATAGCCACTATGCATAGACTTTGTAATGCGTCTATGGGCATATCGGGTTCAACTCTTAGCACCTTGACATAAGGAAATGCAGTTCTGACAGTATTAACTAGGGCGTCGATCATGTCTGTTTTATCCTGTGCTAAACTCGAAAGAGCATTGATGAGAACAGCTCCTTCGGAATCCAAAATACCCGCTATTTCGGTAAAGAACTCTTGAGTCGTTAACTGAAAAGGAATGGATCGTAAATCATTGAAGGCATCGAGATAAACGACATCATAGGTTTTATCTGTGTGTTGGATAAAATGCCTTCCGTCTTGACTGTAGGTCTTTAGTCGACTAGAATAGGGCAGGTCAAAGTGGCTGTGGGCAAGTTCAATAAGCTTACCGTCTATTTCAATAACATCTACTGTGACATCATCATACTGCATAAGCAATTCTCTTGGATAGCTGCATGCAGCTCCTCCAATGGTTAAGGTATGGGTAAAGCCTGGAACGAGTTGTTGATCAATTCGAAACTGCCGCAAATAGGGATAGACTAATTCATCGCTATTCAAATACTGTGCGGATCCAATGTGATTGTTGACTTGCATGATACGTATGCTGTCACCACTAGCATCGACATTTTCATAAATCATAACATCGTTATACAGCGTAGAAT
Organism: Chitinophagales bacterium; assembly: GCA_049890075.1. Taxonomy (GTDB): domain Bacteria; phylum Bacteroidota; class Bacteroidia; order Chitinophagales; family UBA8649; genus UBA8649. Next base: position 73,786 of record JBMHCE010000037.1, on the reverse strand, counting down.
ATCGTTTACCATAGGCGGCTTGTGGGAAAAAGAAGTGTAGTGTAATGATGATGACTCCAAGTCCTGCAAACTTTAGGAAATGCTGCACAGAAAAGATGGCTGAGAGCAAGAGCATCAAAACTCCTACGGAAAGCATCACCTGTTGTACTCCCAGGTATGGGATAAGGATGAAGCCTCCTACAAAGGTCCCAATCAGGCTACCAATGGTGGATATTGCGCCAATTTTACCAGTTACTTTGCCAGTTTCATTCAGACTTTTCAGCATGAGCCGTGTGGCAATAGGGGATATGCTTCCAAAAAAAATACTTGGCAAGGCAAATAATATGAGGGATGCATAGAGGCCACCAAATCGGGGGTCTGAAACAACATGGGCAAGGTTGCGAAGTACTGTACTATGAATGAGCAGACAAAGAAGTACAGATAGGCCGGTTGCTCCAAGGCAGGAGGCTAGAAGACGGTTTGCATCTTGCTCATCTGCTCTGTGGCCTCCGATGTAATACCCTAAACTCAGACTTGCTAGAATCACTCCGATTACATTGGTCCAAACATAGATGGATGTTCCAAAATATGGGCCTATCATGCGAGCTCCAGCAAGCTCAAAAATCATAACACAAGCACCACTTAGGCTCACTGAAGCATAGATTTTCCAAGGTTTTACTGAGAGAAGGTTACTCGTTGACATTCCGTAAAGATGAGTAATTCGTTAGATAATGCCATAAAGTACTTCCTACTCGATATAAACTCTCTTTGGATACATTCTCCATGGTATCTGACACCTTGTGTTGGTGTGTATTGTAGGATTGCCTTGAGGCATCATACTCTATGAGGGCAAAAAATGGAATATTACTGCAATTGTTGAGCACGACATGGTCATCATTACCTACAAAACGCGTTCTTTCTTCTAAAAAATATTTTTCAAATCCTAGTTGGTGGCCTAACGCCCAAAAGGTAAGCATGGGCTGATACGCTTGATCTAACGAGTGGTGCTCGAGAGTGTATTGTGCTTCTTGACCTCCTACAATATCAAGTAAAACACCGATTTCATGATTCATGGTGAGCAGCTGGTGTTTACAGTAGTACTGACTTCCAAGACAATAACTATTCATCGTTTGTGGATAGGTTTTATCGTATTCTGGAGGTCCTGTTTCCTCTCCGTCAAAGAAAAAGAAATCAATGCCCAAGTCTACATCTGCCCTCTGAGTAAGTCGCGCTATTTCTAGCATTATCGCTGTCCCACTGCCCCCGTCATTCGCTCCATCAGGTAGTTTGGTGTGCTGTGATTTATCCGTTTCTCGGTCAGCATAAGGTCTTGTGTCCCAGTGTGTTACAATGGCTACTCGGGTTTTGTGCTTCGGCTTATATTGTGCGATGATATTATGCAGGGACAGGGTGTCGCCACGATAATTTTCTACCTCAGCTTTTTGTATCTCGACGTTCAGGCCATAGGATAACAGTTTGTCTGTGAGGTAGTTTGCACAGTGTACATGAGAGGGTAGATTGGGGACACGTGGCCCAAAGTCTACCTGCTTGGCTACAAAGGACAGCGCGGAGTCCCTGTTAAAGGGATTTTCCGGAATGATAAGCTCGACCTCCTGTAGTTGTGATATTTTTTTATCCAAATCACTTTGGCATGCTGCAAGGCAGCATAAAATCACAATTGGCCACAGATAGCGATACATTACATGCCTAGGAGTAAATCCACAGGATCAGTTCCCAGTAAGAGCTTTTCTGGATTTTCTAGCATATCCTTCACTGCAACTAAGAATGAAACTGATTCTTTGCCGTCGATGATTCGGTGGTCATAGCTTAAAGCGAGATACATCATAGGGCGTATTTCGACTTTACCGTCAATAGCTACAGGTCGCTCCTCAATTTTATGCATACCAAGAATAGCTGATTGAGGTGGGTTAAGAATTGGAGTGGACATTAGTGAACCAAAGACCCCGCCATTGGTGATACTAAACGTACCTCCTTCCATATCTCCCATGGAGAGTTTACCATCTCGGCCTGCAATCGCAAGTCGTTTAACTTCCTTTTCAATTTCCCACATGCTTAGAGACTCGGCATTCCGAATTACGGGAACTACAAGGCCTTTAGGCGTAGATACGGCAATCGAGATGTCGCAATAATCGTGATAGGTAATTAAACTTTTCTCTGGATCAATGTAGGCGTTGACCGCTGGAAATTGTTGTAGGGCATGGCATACCGCCTTCGTAAAAAAGGACATAAATCCAAGATTTACGCCATGGGCCTCCTTAAACTTTTCCTTGTGCTTACGTCGCAGATCCATCACTGGCTTCATGTCCACTTCATTAAAGGTGGTTAACATGGCCGTTGAATTTTTTGCAAAGACAAGTCGTTCGGAAATGGTTCGGCGCAGACGACTCATTTTTGCCTCTGATTCCGTTCTGGCAAAGGCTTTCGATTGACTTACCATGGCTTCGGCTCCTTGCTGAATCGTTGCGCTTCCTTCAGCAAAGGCTTTTAATACATCGGCTTTGGTAATTCTTCCACCAGGTCCGCTTCCATGGATACTTGACGCATCAAGGTTGTTTTCCGTAATCATTTTACTTGCTGCAGGGGAAGCATGCCCTTTAGCATAGCTTTCTTCCTTCTTGGCTTCAACAACTGGAGATGTTTTTTCTTGAGGAGCTGCTTTTGGAGTTGCTGCAGGAGCCTCTGCTTTGGGTGCCGGAGCTACACTTGTATCTATTGTGCAAATAAGCGCTCCGACGGCTAAGTCCGCTCCTTCTTCGGCCACAAAAGTCACCTTGCCGGCCTTTTCTGCAAAAAGTTCTTGGGATGCCTTATCGGTTTCCATTTCGCAGATGGGTTGGTCCATCTCTACGACATCACCATCGGATATAAGAAACTGTGCTAGGGTAACTTCGGTAATCGATTCGGCCAACTCGGGCACTTTCATTTCGATAATAGCCATAGGGTATTGTTTATTGCGGTTTATAGAGTTAATGCGGTTTGAATAAGTTCGTTTTGCTCTAGCAAATGTTGCTTTTTGTATCCTGTTGATGGGGATGCACTTCGCTTACGAGCAATGACATCTAAGTTGAATGTTTCGCCTAAGTTATCTTGAATGAAGGCCCATGCTCCCATATTACGGGGTTCTTCTTGAGCCCAAATCCATTCTGCTTTTGGGTATTTTTTCTTGAGTTCAGCCAGTTGATTAGTCGCCAGTGGATAGAGTTGTTCCATACGGATGATGGCAACATGATCGATGTTTTGCTTGTCGCGAGCCTCCATAAGATCATAGCTGAATTTGCCTGAACAGAGCAGCACTCGTTTAACCTTGGCGGCCTTAGCATCGCGATCATCTAAGACTTCTTGAAATCCGCCTTCTAAAATCTCTCCGATAGGTCGGCTTACGCGCGGATGACGCAGTAAGGACTTAGGTGACATAACAATGAGCGGTTTTCTAAATGGCCAAGCCAATTGTCGGCGAATCAAGTGAAAGAAGTTTGATGCTTCCGTCACGTTGGCGACTACCATATTTTCTTCGGCACAAGATTGTAGGTGGCGTTCAAGCCTTGCAGAACTATGCTCTGGTCCCTGTCCTTCGTAGCCGTGAGGGAGTAAGAGCATCATCCCAGAATTTCTATTCCATTTGGATTCTCCTGCTGAGATAAACTGGTCAAAGACACTTTGTGCGTTATTGGCAAAGTCTCCAAATTGGGCCTCCCAAATGGTTAGGGTATTGGGATTCGCAAGAGAGTAACCGTATTCAAAGCCTAACACACCATATTCTGATAGGTGCGAATTGTAGATCATAAATCGACCTTGCTTGTCGCTGATTTTTGAAAGCCTATTAAAAGGAGTATTTGTTTTCTCATCCATGATGACAGCATGTCGATGGGAGAAGGTTCCCCGCTTAACATCTTGACCACTCATGCGGACATCTTTGCCTTCCATGAGAATGGATCCGTAGGCAAGTAGTTCTGCAGCAGCCCAGTCTACGGTCTTATCGTCATGCATGGTCTTTTGACGATTCTTTAAGTATTTATCGACTTTCCTTAGTGGTTTAAATCCTTCAGGGTGGGTGCTTAAAGCACTCACGAGCGTCTTAACTGTCGACTTACTAATCCCTGTTGTTGGACTGGATTGAAAATCTTCCGGCTTGGAGCTTCTTGTTTTATCCCATGCCTTTTCTACCTCCTGTTTGGCGTACTCGATTTTGTTTTCTTTGACCTGGTCAAGTCGCGCCTGCAGGTCATTCCAAAACTCTTTGTCGAGTTTTCTTGCCACTTCGGCTTCTATTTCACCTCGTTCTTGAAGCTTTTTGGAATAGATATCTCTTGGGTTAGCATGCTTGGCAATGCGTTGATAGAGATCAGGCTGGGTATACTTTGGATCGTCGGATTCATTGTGGCCATGCTTTCTGTAGCAGACCATGTCAATAAAGATGTCCTTGTTAAACTGCTGTCGATACTGAGCCGCTAGCTCTGAGGCAAACACCACAGCTTCAATATCATCTCCATTTACTTGAATAATCGGCGCATCGACGGTGCGTGCAATAGAAGTACAGTAATCTGAACTCCGTGCATCATCAAAGTCTGTGGTAAATCCAATTTGGTTATTGATGACGTAATGGATGGTTCCGCCGGTATAGTATCCATCGAGCTTACTCATTTGAAGCACTTCATAAACCACTCCTTGACCCGCCACAGCGGCATCACCGTGGATTAGAATCGGTAGGATTTTATCGTAATCCGAATTATATACCGTATCGGCCTTAGCTCGGGCAAATCCTTCGACGACAGGATCAACAGCCTCCAAGTGCGATGGGTTAGGGGAGAGCTTGAGATTTACCTTCTTACCAGATTTGGTCGTAAAGAGCGACGAAAAACCAAGGTGGTATTTCACGTCACCGTCTCCGAAAGTCTTCTCAGGTTCAAATCCTTCAAACTCAGAAAAGATTTCATCATAGGTTTTACCCATAAGGTTGGTAAGCACATTAAGCCTCCCACGGTGGGCCATTCCAATAATGACTTCTTCAACGCCCTCTTCAGCAGCTTGTTCCACAATAGATTCCAACGCGGGAATCGCTGTTTCACCACCCTCAAGGGAGAAGCGCTTTTCTCCAATATATTTCGTGCCTAAAAACTTTTCGAAAATGGTTGCCTTGTTAAGCATTCTGAGAATATGCTCTTTCTTTTCTACTGAGTAATCTACAAAATGGGGGCCACCTTCAATTTTATGACGAAACCATTCGCGTTCCTCCGTATTTCGGATATAATTGTATTGATATCCCAAGGTTTGGCAATATCCTTGACGCAGGTGCTCAATAATTTTGGTTAGGGTGGCTGGTCCAAGGCCAATCACACTGCCGCAGGCAAAGGTGGTGGATAAATCCTTGTCGCTTAGCCCGTGATCTTCGAGTTGGAGAAAGGCTTTGCGCTCTTTTCTCGGTCGGATAGGATTGGTGTTGGCCTCGAGGTGTCCATTGTTTCTGTAGGCGTGAATCAAGGACATCACGTTAAATTCTTTGGGACTTAAAGCTTGGCTTGGGCTTTCACCTTTTCCAGAAGCTAAGGCAAAGTGAAAACCATCGAAAAATTTTCGGTATTCCTGATCGATTCCATCAGGGTTTTGTACATAGTCATTGTACATTGATTCGAGGAAGGCTGGGTGGGCATTGTTTAGGTAAGACAGTTCCATTAGGTCTTATTAATTTTCGGTTTTTTCACTCTTCTCGTTCGCTGGGAACATTCACTACATGCAAAGATGATGTACCACAAGCGTTTATGGTACTAAAATGCATCTAATTTTACAACCTTAAGGCGGAATTTGGTGGATAAATTGGACAAGGGATGATTTTCCCCATTTTTTACGAAGTTTTAACTATCTTTGCCAACCCTTAGGGCAGGAGAAGCTTACCTTCACCCGACGGAAGAAAAAAGATTAAACGTTATGGCAAATAACCCAGGAGCAAAAAAACGAATTCGCAAAAGCAACAAGCGTCGTTTAGAAAATCGTTACTACGCAAAAACTATGCGTAATGCAGTACGTAAGTTACGTGCTTCGGAAAGCTCATCAGAAGCTGAAGAAATGCTACCTAAAGTGGTGTCTATGGTGGACCGTGTGGCAAAGCGTGGCCAAATCCATGCCAACAAAGCGGGTAACATCAAAAGCAAACTAGCTAAGAAGGTAGCTTCATTGAAGTAATCCTACGTTACGCTATCTAATCAAGTTTTCCAATCGCTCTAGCAATAGAGCAATCTCTTCAGGCGTATTGTACATCGGACAAAAGGCCAGCCTCAGTATCTTTTTATCACGCAAATCACAAACGACTCCTTCTGTACGGAGCTCTTTGTGAACCTCTGTAGCGTTGTTCATCTCAATGGATAACTGATTACCGCGTTGATTCCATTCACTTGGAGTGATTACATGGAGGTCAAGGTTTTTGAAACCTTGTAATGCAAGATCAGTGAGTTTTTTTCCCTCTATTCGTAAGTCTTGCATTGTTGTTTTTTTGAACAATGCCAATGCGGCGTCGTGAGCCGCTAGCGCTAAAATTGAGGGATTACTCATTTGAAAGCGATCTGCATTTGGAACTGGAACAAAGGCTTTTTCCATGGAAAATCGCTCATTCGGGTCATTGCCCCACCAACCAGCCAACTGGGGTAAATCCTTGCTTAGGTGATTCTCATGCACAAAGATTCCTCCGGGTCCTCCTGGACCACTGTTGAGGTACTTGTAAGAGCACCAACACGCAAAATCGACTTGCCATTCATGGAGCTTCATTTCCACATTCCCGATGGCATGGGCTAAATCAAATCCGACAAGCGCTCCTACATTGTGCCCTGCTTCCACAATCTCTTGCATGGGAAAACACTGACCATTGATGTATTGTACACCGGGGAGTAATATCAAGGCAAGTGATTCTCCAAGCCTATCGATGGAATGCCTAATGCTTTCTGTAGAGAATCCTTTGTTTTCTTTGGGCCATGGAATAAACTCAATACACTCCTTGGCCGATAGGCCGTGAAGTTTGACCTGTTGCTCAATCGCATAATAGTCCGAAGCAAATAGGTGTTCTTCAACGAGAATTTTATATCGTGTTTTCGTGGGTCGATAGAAGGTTGTGAGCAGGATATTTAAGTTGACAGTAAGGCTGTTAAGGGCAGCCACTTCATGCGTTTTGCCTCCAACGAGATTTCCTAATGGTTCTCTCATTCGTTCATGATAAGTATACCATGCATTTTGAGGATCAAAGTGACCTTCTACGCCTGAGCTTGCCCATTGATTAAGCTCGCGATTTACAATGTGCTGAGCAGCTTTAGGTTGTAGTCCTAAGCTATGTCCTGCAAAGTATATAAGCTCCCGGCCTTGGGAATCTTTAGGTATATGGTAGTCGTTGCGCACTAGTAAGCCTATCTAGGCCAAATATCGTGAATCTGTGGGAAGCGTGTTTCCGCAGGCATCACATGTTCTTAACTCCTCACTTTCGTAGAAGGTTTTGAATACGGGGAGGAAGTCTTTTTCTATACTCTCCAATTTGAAATAGGCTTCGTAAAGTTTATGGTCACAAGATTCGCAAAACCACATTAATCCATCCTTTTCTGACTCTTTTCGCACTTTTTCAATGACAATTCCCAAGCTCCCCTCAGGCCTTACTGGGCTGTGTGGAATATGGGCGGGCAGAATAAATAGCTCTCCCTCTTTCACTTGGATTTCCTTTCGACGACCGTCTTGAATCGTAACGACTGTAATATCGCCTTCGAGTTGATAGAACAACTCTTCGGTCTCATTGTAATGGAAGTCCTTTCTAGCATTAGGACCTGCAACAAGCATAGTAATGTAATCCTTGCTTTCTGGTGTTAAGTTTCGGTTAGATACAGGTGGTTTCAGCTCGTGCCGAACCTTCTCGATAACCTCTAACAGATTAAATGCTTCCATAAGCTGGAATTTATGCTGTAACCGGTGCCTTCCCTAATTGATGAAGAAGCGAAAAGTGGCTCTTTAAAGCCCCATAAAAGGTCACATGTTCGTGGTAGGGGAGGTTAAACTCCTTGGCTGTCTCTTTAACAATCTTGGAAATCTTGCGGTAATGCACATGACATATATTTGGAAATAGATGGTGCTCAATCTGGAAGTTGAGTCCGCCAATTAGCCATGAAAATAGACGGCTTCCTTTGGCAAAGTTTGCTGTGGTCTTTAGCTGATGGATAGCCCAATTATTTTCCATACTGCCATTCTCTTCTCGTTCAAAAAACTCGGTTTCTTCAAGGACGTGTGCAGGTTGAAAAATTAGTGCTAGGATCAAACCACAGATAAAATGCATCAGTAGAAATCCACCGATAATAAGCAGTGGTGAGACAGGCACAATGGCTATGGGTAGAGCAATCAAGAGCCCGACGTACCAAAGTTTGTTAAAAACCAGCTTGGCCATAGCCGAAGGGAAATAGATCTTTTGTTCTTTGAGGATGCCCGCATTTTTGTAGCGAATCAAGTCCCTGAAATCCTTGGCGATCAACCAATACAAGGTCATAAGGCCATAAAAGAACCATGCATAAAAAGCTTGCAGCTTGTATCGTTTCTTGTAGTCCTGATTAGGTGAAAACCGCATGATGCCATTTTCTAAGTCTTCATCAAATCCATGCACATTGGTAAATGAATGATGTAGTACGTTATGCTGGATTTTCCAATTGGTATGAAATCCACCGAGAAAATTCATGAGATAACCAAAAAACTGGTTGATACGTTTGTGTTTTGAGTAGGCTCCATGATTTGCATCATGCATGATGCTTAGTCCGATTCCTGACATTCCTAAGGCCATTAAAATATATACCACAAACACCATAAGAGGACTTGTAAAAAGACCACATAGCAATAGCACAAATGGCGCGAAGTATAACGTGAGCATAAATAAGGTCTTTAAGACCATATTTACATTGGCGAACCTACTTTTTTGATTATCCTCAAAGTGATCTTTAACACGAGCTTTTAAGGTGTCAAAGAATTCCCGTTGAATCTTCGGAGAGAATCGAGGTTTTTTCGTTGCAATTAAACTCATAAACGCAATTTACACCTCTTCAACGATTCTTTTTAACATATCGTTGTCGGATATCCGTCAAGAAATGTGGTTAACGAAATAAATGACTCTTGTTTGAGCCATTCCATCCTGCTTGAGATTCATAATCCACATAATAAATAGTCAAATCGGCTTGGGATTCATAATCTACATAATAGATGCTGACATCCGCCTGCGATTCATAGTCCGTCATATACCATAGGCCATCCTCATCGGCCTGGGATTCATAATCTACCCAATAGACACTTAAATCCGCTTGGGATTCATAATCAACAACATAAACGGTTACATCGGCTTGGGATTCATAGTCAACAGCATACACTGATTGCGCGTGAGTGCTTGCGGCAATCGCAGAAAGGAAAAGACAGGTAAACAGGGTATTTTTCATAGTTGTAGTATTTTGAAAGAGTGAAAACGAACCAATTCTTATCAAAACTCGGGCCAGGTATCTTGTTTGCGAGCACAGCTATAGGCGTATCGCATCTAGTGCAGTCGACTCGAGCCGGCGCAGACTACGGCCTTACGCTAATTGTAGCTATTCTTTTGGCCAATCTGTTTAAGTTTCCCTTCTTCGACGCGGGATCACGATATGCTCGAGTAACGAATACGACCCTAATTGATGGTTATCGAAGTATGGGCCGATGGGTGTTTTGGCTCTACATCGCCATAACTGTCGCCACCATGTTTTTTGTAATGTCTGCCATCACTATGGTAACCGCAGGGTTTTTGGGCAACTTATTGCAATTTGTGTTACCTAGCTTATCGATAGCACCTAATCAAATTATGATTGGTGTACTATGTGTTCCGATGATCTTTTTGACTTTTGGTGGATATGTAGCGCTCGATAAAGTCATCAAGGTGATTGCTTTTGTGCTTCTGTCTACTACGGTGATCTCATTTGTTCTAGTGCTATACCATGGCCCGAATACTGAGGCAAGTCTGTTTCCAGATTTTAACTTACAGGATGAAGGGAAGGTCCTCTTTCTTATAGGGTTAATGGGGTGGATGCCAACGGCGGTAGACATGTCATCATGGAATAGTTTATGGACGCTGGATAAAATGAAGGCACGAAAAGAACAAGGCCTTAGCCCATTGAGCTTAAAAGAAGTAATTACGGAGTTTCGCTTTAGCTATTGGATTTCGGCCTTTTTATCTATATGTTTTGTCGTGTTAGGAGCCTATGTTATGTATGGCTCTGGAGTAAAATTTGCAGACAGTGGAGCGCAGTTCTCCGGACAGGTCGTTCAACTTTACACATCTGTATTAGGCGATTGGACATGGGTAATTATTGCATTAAGCGGATTTTCCATTATGATGGGCACGACAATTGGCGTGATGGATGGCTATGCACGGGCATTTAAAACCTGTCTTCGTATCCTATTGCTTGGCTATCAGGATGCTTCAAACACCGATACTTCAGAAGTTGCCTTACAGAACAACTCATTGAACCATGAAGAAGACAAACATCCGACCCTTCTTTGGACCTACAGAGGAGTGCTTTACATTTTGTCTCTGGGAGTATTTATTGTAGTCTATCAGTTTGGAGATAGTTTTAAGCAGTTGATTGACTTTACTACAGGGACGTCATTCTTAGTAGCGCCTGTCGTGGCCTTTATGAACATCATTCTTATTGAGAAACACATTCCTGAGGAGAGTCAACCTTCTCGGGTCGTTAAAGTGCTGAGCTATGCCGGATTTTTCTTTTTGTTAGGATTCGCTATGTACTTTGTGAGTATAAAATTCTTCTAGCCCATAAGCCAATTAGATCAAATACAAACTCCAAGACTATGAAAACGATTGAAGAATTAAAAGCGTATTATGAGACAGATCTGCTGCCAACACTAAGAGTTCTTGATCGAGAACGAAAAAAGGTTCTTTATCAGTTGTTCTTTGGAATCCTGTTGTCGGTGGCGGCACCAATAATTGTACTAAAATTGTTTTTTGGCCCTGTAAGCCTGTTAGTCACTTGTGGTCTTGTTTGGGTTGGTGTAATCATCTACCTTGCAATTTCGATCGGCAACTACAAGAAATCATTCAAAGTCGGTATCATCGAACAAATCGTGCGGGCAATCGATCCACATCTCTCCTACAATTCGTCGAAAGCTGTCGATAAAGCGCATTTTACGCACAGTGAGCTTTTTAAGAAATCATGGAATGAGTACACGGGCGACGACTATGTGCAGGGTATGGTGGGTAAAACCTCGTTGGAATTTTCTGAGCTTCACGTTCAAAGTGTCTCCACCGATAGTAAAGGTCGCCGCCGTGCCTCCACAGTTTTTAGAGGGTTGTTTCTTGTGGCAGACTTTAACAAGTCTTTCAAAGGGAAAACCGTTGTCTTGCCGGATACTGCGGAAAAGTTTTTGGGAAGCATTGGTACTATGTTGCAGTCTTGGAATGTGCAGCGAGGGGAATTGATCAAAATGGAAGATGTCGCTTTTGAAAAGGAGTTTGTAGTCTATGGTGATGATCAGATAGAGGCAAGATATATATTGTCAACCAGTCTGATGGAGCGAATCCTTGCCTACAAGAAAAAAAGCAATCGGCCGATACGCTTTTCCTTTATTGGTAACAAGGTTCATGTGGCAATCTCCTATAGAAAGTCGTTGTTTGAGCCTAGACTTTTTCGAAGTCTCCTAAGCTTTAAGCCAATTCAAGAGTATTTCGAAGATTTGAGTTTGGCGATTGATCTTGTGGAAGATTTAAATCTGAATACAAGAATTTGGACGAAGGACTAAGTCTTGGAATTGTGAGGCTTGGGGGTAAAACATTATATTAAGAATCAAATAAAAAAAAGTTACTATGGTTGTTGGAATTGTTGTTGGCGTTGTTTTGCTGAGTTTCGCTCTGATGTATAATGGGCTAGTTCGCAAGAAAAATCAAGTAGAGAATGTGTTTGCCTCTATGGATGCTATGCTTAAGAAGCGAACAGACCTCATACCGAATCTAGTGTCTACTGTTCAGCAATACATGCAGCATGAGCGAGAGACCTTAAGCGAATTGACTGAAATGCGTGCAAAGGCCGTTTCTGGTCAGCTATCAGCTGATGAAAAAATTGCGTTACAAAACCAGTTCTCGAAAGCGCTTGGTGGTATAATGGTCGCTGTTGAGAATTACCCAGACCTTAAGGCAGATCAAAACTTCATCAACCTTCAATCTTCACTAAACGAAGTCGAGGAGCAAATTTCTGCTGCGCGACGGGCATATAATGCGGCAGTGACCTCTTACAATAATGCCATTGAAATGCTCCCAACCAACATTATGGCTTCAATGATGAACTATCAACGAAAGAATGTCTTCGAAATATCAGAAGCGGAGCGACAAAATGTTGATGTCAAAGGTTTGTTTAATCAGTAGGCGAGGTTACACATCCGTAGTTGCAGGATACTCATTAGTTATTGACATTGTCAAAAGTATATAAGATCTTCCCCGAAGGGAGGCGGGATGTGGTGGCGGCTCGTTAAGCTATGGTCGAACTTTAGCCCAACTTTGGTCAAACTTAGAATAACACCCGCGCTCTAATCGTATGCTCTATCTCCTTAAGCGCAGTAAGCGTCTCTGCAGAAGCTGATTTAGGTACATCAAGAGCAACATAACCAATATCGTTGTTTGTCATTAGATACTGTCCCTGAACATTTATGCTGTGTTCTGATAATGCAGAGTTAATCGAAGAGAGTACACCCGGCATGTTTCGGTGAATGTGCAGGATGCGGTGCGTGCCTTCAAGTTGAGGAAGGCTGATTTCAGGAATGGATTGACTTCCTAAGGATGAACCGGTCTCGATGTATCGAATCATTTTAGTTGCGGCATCAATCCCAATATTGTACTGCGCTTCTTCAGTTGAACCGCCTACATGGGGAGATAGGATTACTTGGGACATTCCTTGAAGAGGACTTGAGAAAGCATCTTTCATGCTTTTGGGCTCCTCTGGAAAAACATCCAAGGCGGCCCCTCGAATATGCCCATTTTCCAAATGCTTTTTGAGCGAATCAATATCAACCACATTTCCACGGCTCATATTGATAAATACACTATGCTCCTGCAGTGAGGACAGTACCTCATCGGTAAAGAAGTAGTGGGTTGCCTCTGTTGCAGGAACATGAAGGCTAACGACATGCGCACCAGATAGGCACTCGCTCATAGAGTCACAAGGCTGTGCGTTGCCTAAAGGTAACTTGGTCTCAATATCGTAGTACTTGACATGCATTCCCATAGCCTCTGCCAACACAGACACTTGAGATCCGATACGTCCATAACCTATAATGGCCATTGTCTTTCCCCGTAACTCATAGCTGTTAATATGGCTTTTCTGCCAAACGCCTTGATGGGCATCCCAATTTTTTTGGGGAATCTGTCGGTTGAGCATTATCGCAGAACCTATAACTAGCTCGGCTACCGATCGCGTATTGGAAAAAGGTGAGTTAAACACCGCCAGTCCTTCTTTATTGGCGCTCTCGAGGTCGACTTGATTGGTGCCAATACAGAAACAGGCCATAGCAAGCAATTGAGGATTGGCCGCAATCACTTCTTTGGTAATTTGGGTTTTGCTGCGAATGCCAAGTACTCGATGTTCTGACAGGGCAGCATTCAGTTCTTCTCCTTGTAGAGCGGTCTTAAGGTGTGTAATCGATGAGTACCCCGCTTTTTGAAAGGTCTCAATGGCAGACTCATTGATGCCTTCGAGTAGGAGAATCTTGATTTTATCTTTTGGGTAGGAGGTTGAGTTATGCATTATTCAAATTCTATATTCATCTTGTTGAGTCGTTTTCGGATTCTGCGCATTCTTCGGTTTTGTCGCGCTTTCTTACCGATATTACTCAAGAGTAACGATGCAGGATTAAAAAGGTTGGGTTTCGCTTCTTCTGGTGCTCTATCTAAGGCCATAAAGCCTGCCATAGAGGAAATCATAGGGTTATCTACTTCGACGTCCAAAAAGGCACGTTTGAATTCATTGTAGTTTCTAGGCCAAGGAACAATCTCTACCATATCGAGTTCGACAAAGTCAGGAATCATACGGACGACAATCCGATAGTCGTCACCATCGGTTGCTTCTGGAGGCACTACAAATTGCTGGTTTTTGAAACCAAGCATGCTAAATTCTATACTATCACCTACCTGGCAAGGCACACTAAAGTCTCCTTGTCCATTGGTTATTGCGGCTACATCGTTATTAAGGCCTCTTATACTGACACCATATAGCATTTCCGAAGCGGCTTCGTACGAGACTATCTTACCCGTTAGCAAGACATCATTTTGTGCATTCACCAGAGCGGAATACATAGTAAAGATTAAGGCCAATAGGATGGAATAGTGCTTCATTGCTTTACAACGCAATTTAGCGCTTGAAATTTCTTGTTTTACCCCTAACTCTCCAAAGTTTTTCCACTTCGTGTTTTGCCAAAAACCTCCAATCGCCCCGAGATAGATTCTTTTTGTTGAGCCCTCCGTATTCTAATCGATCTAATCGCTCCACCTCATACCCTAAATGTTCAAACATTCTGCGCACAATTCGATTCCGGCCACTATGCAGTTCTACGGAAACAACATACTGCTCACTTTTGGCTTCATAGCCCACAGAATCAACTTGAATAGGACCATCTTCCAAGTTGATTCCATTTTTAATTAGTTCTAAATCCTCTTGGTGAAGGGGTTTGTTGAGGGTAGCGAGATAGGATTTCTTTACACCAAATTTCGGATGACTTAGTCGCTGGGTTAGTTCGCCGTCATTGGTAATTAAAAGCACACCTGTCGTCATACGGTCCAGTCGGCCAACAGGATAAACTCTTGGTGTGTAAGGTAAGTTGAGCTTGTGCGGAAAGTTCTTGATGATATCCAATACAGTCCGTCGTCCACGATCATCGTCTGTTGTCGTCAGGAAGTCTTTGGGTTTATTCATTACGATATAGACCTTCTGCTCGGGTTGTACAAGTTTCCCGCGAACGTGAACCTTATCACCGAATTGAACTTGATGTCCCATGCTCGTTACTGTTTTTCCATTGACCTTGACCACTCCGGCTTGGATTAGCTCATCAGCCTTCCGTCTTGAGGCAAGACCAGCGTGCGCTAAGTAGCGGTTGAGACGAAAACTTGCAGGGGTATTGTCTGACGTGCTGTCTTTTTCCTTGCTTCTGTCTCTCTCTATTGGCTTCTTGGTGTATCGCTTTCCTGGTCCTTTAGAACCACTATTTTGCGAAGAAGGAGTGCGTCGCGGACGTCGTCGGTTTTCCATGCTACAAAACTACACTTCCCAAATGAGCTATCGAAGTGTGAAATATTTGCCAATTTCACGATATGATTAAGCCATCCCTTCCCAAAGGATTTCGTGACCACCTTCCTGCAGAAGGTCATAAGCGCGAATTTATTCTGTCTGCTATTCAAGATGCGTTTCATCGTTATGGATTTCAACATCTTGAGACACCTTTGTTTGAATCCATGAAAACTCTTACTGAAAAGTATGGTGAGGAGGGCGACCAGTTGCTTTTTAAAGTGTTACGGTCGGGTGATTATCTACAAAAAGCAGATCAAAAGGCTTTAGAAGCTGGTGATTCAAGGGCACTTGCACGCAGCATTTGCGAAAGTGGACTTCGATATGATTTAACCGTACCCCTTGCCAGGGTAGTGGTTCAACATCAATCTGAGATTCAATTTCCTTTTAGAAGATATCAGATTGGTCCTGTATTTCGGGCTGATCGACCGCAGAAAGGGCGCTACAGGCAGTTTACCCAATGCGACGCGGATATCGTTGGGTCTTCTTCTTGGGTTGGTGATGTTGAGGTGCTCAAACTTTATGCTGAAGTGTTTGATACGCTAGGATTGAAAGTGGCCATTCGAGTCAATCATAGAAAATTGATGCAAGGCATGCTTCAACACTTGTCTTTAGCAGAACAATCTACAGCCGTTCTTGGTGCCTTAGATAAAATGGATAAGATAGGGGAGGAGGGAGTTCGAAAGGCTTTAACTGGTCTTGGAATCTCGGAAAATGTGATTGATGAGTTTATGGCATGGGTAAAACAAAGTGATTACACGATAGTCCATAACGAGGCGATGCAAGAAGGTCGTGACCGCTTGGAAAAGATTGTTGAAGTACTTGGAGATGCTGTCCAATTCGACGCCTCCCTAGCAAGAGGACTCGATTACTACACTGGAATGGTTGTAGAGGTTGTGAGTAGTGAGCTTGAATTTGGGAGTATTGGAGGTGGAGGTCGTTATGACGAATTGACTAAAGTATTTGGCGGACAAAACTTACCCGGTGTCGGAATCTCTTTTGGACTAGATCGGATTGTAGACGTCATGGACGCCTTGGAGCGCTGGCCTGATGCTTCCCATGGAAAGCCCCTTATTCTCTTTATTCATTTTGACGAGTCGGGAATGGCTAAAGGTTGGGACTATGTTCAGCAACTACGTTCTATGGGAATACCCGCCGAGTTGTATCCAGATGTTTCCAAAGCCAAAAAGCAACTTAAGTATGCCGATCAACGAGGCTTTACCTATGTGGCCATGCTTGGCGATGATGAGTTATCATCCAATACAATAATGGTCAAATTTCTTGATCAAGGAAGCCAGCGCAGTATGACCTTTGAAGAATTGATCACTGCATTAAAAACAGAATCATGAAAATTGATGTAGGACAGAACTATTCGATTCATGACCTAGCTCCAATAGTCTATGAAAAAGAGACCATGGAACTGAGTGATGGAGTCCGGCATAATGTTCGAAAGGGTCGGCTTTTTCTAGAAGAAAAGATTGCGCGCGACAACAGACCTTACTATGGTATCAATACTGGGTTTGGTGAGTTGTGTCACGTTCGGGTAGGCCATGATGAGTTGGAAACCTTGCAATTGAACTTGATACGGTCCCATGCCTGTGGAGTAGGGCCTGCAGTTCAAGATGATGTGGTTCGATGGATGCTTGTTCTCAAGATTCTCTCCTTATCAAAAGGGTTCTCTGGAGTCAGGGAAGAGGTATTGGATGGTCTACTTCATTTGTTAAATGATGATTTAATTCCCGAAGTCCCTGAGACGGGCTCACTGGGTGCATCTGGAGACTTAGCTCCTTTGGCGCATCTTTGCCTTCCACTAATAGGAGAGGGAGTGGTTCATCATAGTGGAGAACGCTTAGAAGTTACGGACCATCGGAGTAGACTTAAACTGGAGCCCATCACCCTTATGGAAAAAGAGGGTCTTGCCCTGCTTAACGGTACCCAATATATGGCAGCTATGACGGCTCACCTTCTGCATCAAGGTAGTCGAGTTGTTGATGTAATGCTTCATATAGCAGCATGCTCAAGCGAGGCATTTCAAGCCCATACGGAATTCCTAGATCCGCGTATTCACGAGGCGCGAGGTCAACTTGGCCAGATAGAAGCTGCCAAACGACTTCGAGAACGTCGGCCACTTGATCCACAACGCGATGCCGAATTGCCTCACGTACAGGATCCTTATTCGTTTCGCTGCATGCCTCAGGTATTTGGTGCTACCCTGGATTCTATGCATCATGTCAACGAGGTGCTAGAGCGAGAGATCAACGGTGTCACAGATAATCCTAATGTTTTTCCAGATTCAGATGCCATTTTAATCGGTGGAAACTTTCATGGACAGCCCTTGGCGTTTGGTTTAGATCAACTTAAGGTCGCTTATTCGGAGCTTGCCAATATATCTGAGCGGAGAACCTTTCTGCTCTTAAGTGGTAAACGTGATTTACCCATCTTCCTTACGGAAAATGCTGGATTAGAATCTGGATTAATGATTGCGCAGTATACAGCGGCAGCCTTGGTAAACCGCTGCAAAAATCTTTGCCTTCCTGCAAGTATGGACTCCATTGTTTCTTCTAATGGTCAAGAGGATCACGTATCAATGGGGGCCAATGCTGGTGTGGAAACCCTTCAAATTTTAGAGTTTGTTGAGGATGTATTGGCTATTGAAATGCTCTGTGCAAGTCAAGCCTTACATCTTAGAGAAAAAACGTTGTCTTCAAAGAGTAAAGCAGTGCAAGGATTATCTTCTTCATGCCAAGCATTTTTAACCAGGTTCACGCAAGAGGTCGTTCCTAATGTGAATGAGCGTATTCTCTCCACGGAGATCGAGCTTAGTAGACGGACGCTATTTGCTTAAATCATTGTGATCTGGTGGTTGATAATCAAGCTTAATTTTCCACTTTGTAGAGAAAAGCTTTTCCCTAAAGGATGGTTTCTCAGGAAGTTTAATCTGCTATATTTACTCTATGCACGTCCACTCGGTGTTTTTGAGATCTTTTCTATATGCTAGTCTAGCAATTTGTTTCTTGCTTTCTTCTTGCAGTAAAACAAAACGTCTTCAAGGCGAATGGGCGGTCCATGATATCCGACATAACACAGAGGAGAGGGATTCTGCTTTACTGGCAGATTGTCAGACCATGGTCGTTGCCTTCACTTTTTTGGAAGATGGACAGGGCCAACTCACCAATAATAGAGGTCGACTTTTTGATATGATTTGGTCGTATAGCAATGATGAGCTGACCATTGCTTCAGAAGATTTAGGCCGTGATCAAACGCTTGCCATAACATGGGAGGATAAGAATACGTTCTTCATTGATAACTGTTTGTGCACCTATGAATTTCACCGCAAATAATTTGGTCTGTCTTATGAAGTACCATGGAATACATCTTATGGCTATGTTCTGTTCCTTGTTGTGCATGGCTACTGCGTGTTCATCTCCTTTGGACGAGGAAGACAATGAGGTAGTGGAGGGCGGTATGCCAGAAGAACGAAGAGATTGGTATGGAGAGTGGATAGTGGAAGACTGTCAAGATGGATGTAATACCCGTTTTGATATCCCTATATCAACATTTATACTAGACGATGTAAAGCCAGAGGAATGCAAATTGCAATTCGAAGAAAATCATGTGGTCATTCGTAAGAAGGGTGCCGGGGACATCTCAGGTCAGTGGTTTACAGATGGTAATCGGATGACGCTAACCAATGCCTTTGGCTTTGGAAAGACCTTGATTGGAGGATATAACTTTCTTGGTAACGGTGATGGATTGTCCTTTCGTGCAGAGTTTGATGCCGATTTGAGCCGAGCGAAAAAGATAAACGCTGCAAACACCCCGTCCAATGACCATCTCATTGAATATGGCCCTGTGGGGTATTCGGTAGGTCAGGGTGTTCTAGTCGGCCAAAGTGCTGAAGCACTTAGTCTATCTCAGTTGGCTGCCCTAGGTACGTTGTATGATGTCTATTCCATACCGGTGCAAAAGGTAAGCTACAGCTTTACCTTACGACGCTATGATCGTGAAGTCAAGCTCAATGTGCCTGTTAATCATCTGGATAATACCACCAATTTTTTCAGTGGTTGCGAGTAGTTGATTTCAACAAATACTTGTAAATCAAACGGTTACGTTTTCTTTAACAGGGATTTAACATTTTTTGTAGCCTATCTAGACGAAAAAGCCTTGCTACTCCAAATCCTTTCTATATGTTTGCATCATAAATAATAAATCTAGAATTATGAAATATTTATCAATTGTATTTGTTGCTGCTATCACTTTAGTTTCTTGTGGTGGTGGAATGGAAACTGCTTGTGACTGTATCAACGCTGCGTCTGAGCTTGACATGGAAGATTCTGCTGCTGTTGCTGCATTCGAAGAAGCTCACGGCGAAGCTTGTGAAGCTCTTGTAATGGACACTGCTGCTGATTTCTCTGAGTGCGCTGAAGCTGCTGCTGAGTTAGGTCTTGGTGGTGAAGAAGCTGCTGCTGAAGAAGCTGCTGAAGTAGTAGAAGAAGCTGCTGAAGTAGTAGAAGAAGTTGCTGAAGAAGTTGAAGAAATGGAAGAAGTAGTAGAAGCTATGGAAGAAGTAGTAGAAGCTATGGAAGCTATGGAAGAAGCTGCTGAGGCTATCGAAGAAGCTGCTGAGTAATCATCCGCTCTTTCAAAAAATTAACCCCGCCTTCGAGCGGGGTTTTTTTTTACCTATATCCTACTGGATTTTTCTTTTCGATTGCTAGTTAAAAAGGTCTCTTGTAAACATTTTTCTTGTTATCTTCCTATAAAATAAAGAACTATGAAATACTTATCAATTATTGTTGTTGCAGCGTTGGCGCTCGTTTCTTGTGGTGGTGAATTAGACGCATGTGGTTGCGTTTCTGAAGCTACTAGTATGATCGAAGGCATGGAGTCTGCTGAAGATCTAGAGAGCTTTGAAGAAAAGTTGGAAGAGGCACACCCAGAATGTGCTGACATTGACGAAAAAGAAGTTGAAGAAAACTGCAAAGAGGAAATGGCAGAGATGATGTCGGCTATGATGTCAAAAGCAATGGAATTAGGCGGAATGTAATTCATCCTTTATTCTAAAAATGCAAGCCCGCTCATTTGAGCGGGTTTTTTATGGAAATAACCTTTTTGCATGATGTTTCTTTATGAATGCTTGACATTTGGCGTTGCTTGAATCATGCTTACCTTGCAATGCATATAAACATCTTACCGATTATGCGATTCTTATCATTATTGTTTTTCCTGTCTCTTGCTATTATTACTGCTTGTACTTCAATGGAGGATGGCGCAGAAAGTGTTGATTTCACTGCATCAGTTAGTTATCCTAAAGCTGAAGTAAAGACTGCTGACATGGCCTGTCAATGTTTTACTCCTCTGGCAGAACACAGCGTATCCATGCAGGACTGGGCAGCAGAATATTTTGACGAACTCCTTGAAGAAGGGAATGCCATAGGGGATGTTACTGCCACGCTTCGACAAAAGGAGCAAACCTATTTTGAATTGCTTGAAGAGGCTAGAACTTGTTACGAAGACTCTTTAACTGCCTATGGGGATTTTTATCTGCGTGGAGCTCCTGCTTTTCCATTTTTAATGCAAGAACAGTGTAAAGAAGTCTTTTATGTACTTATGCTTGACGGGGGTATGGCTAAGCAGGCACTATACGGGCAAGAGAATACGGAAGACTTACCAGCTGAGGCAGATTCTTTTCCTGTAGAGTAGTGGGATCAAAAAGAAAACCTAGGCCTTATCGCGTGCTGTAGTTTGGAGCCTCCTTAGTGATTTGAATATCGTGCGGATGGCTTTCACGTACTCCACTACTTGTTATGCGCACAAACTGAGCCTCCTGTAATTCCTCGATAGAAGCCGCACCGCAGTAACCCATTCCTGCTCGAAGCCCTCCAATGTACTGGTGAATTACCTCGGCTAGATTGCCTTTGTAGGGCACTCTTCCTACAATACCTTCTGGTACTAACTTTTTAATATCGTCTTCAACATCTTGAAAGTATCTGTCCTTTGAGCCCTGATTCATGGCTTCGATTGACCCCATACCACGATAGGTTTTATATCGACGACCTTCATAAAGGACGGTTTCTCCTGGAGATTCTTCAGTTCCAGCAAAGATTGATCCTGCCATAACCGTACTTGCTCCTCCAGCAATGGCTTTAACAATATCTCCTGTGTACCGAATTCCCCCATCAGCGATCAACGGAATGCCTGCTGCTTTGCATGCTTTCGCTGCTTCATGAATTGCGCTAAGTTGTGGAACACCTACTCCTGCAACAACACGAGTTGTACATATAGATCCTGGTCCAACGCCAACTTTAACGGCATCAACACCAGCATCAATAAGGGCTTGGCTTCCTTCTTTTGTTGCGACATTCCCTGCAATGAGTTGCAGGTCGGGAAACGCTTTTCGCAGGTCTTTAACGACCTGAATTACACCTGCTGAGTGTCCATGGGCCGTATCAACGCAAACCACATCCACTCCGACATCGACTAGAGCCTGGATGCGATCTTTAACATCCGGCGTCACACCGACAGCAGCTCCAACAAGTAGTCGTCCATAACTATCCTTACTAGCATTGGGGTAGTTCTTGACCCGAAGAATATCCTTGTATGTGATAAGCCCAGTTAAAGCCCCTTCGCTATTAACTACAGGAAGTTTTTCGATTTTATGTTCTTGGAGTATCGATTCAGCTTGCTTGAGATCTGTTCCTTCTGGTGCAGTAACCATGTTGCCTTTTGACATGGCATCTTGTACTAGTTTTTCATTGTCTTTCTCAAAGCGAAGATCTCGATTTGTCAGAATCCCTAGAAGGTGTTGCTTTTCATCGACAATTGGTATTCCTCCGATTTTATTTTCCTGCATGATCGCTTGAGCTTCGCCTATTGTAGCATTGGGTGGAAGGGTGATGGGATCAATGATTAAACCGCTCTCGGATCGCTTCACCTTGCGTACCTGCATGGCTTGCTCTTCGATTGTCATGTTCTTATGCAAAAATCCGATACCGCCAATTCTTGCCATAGCGATGGCCATTCTAGCCTCAGTGACAGTATCCATAGCCGCAGAGACCATGGGAGTCTGGAGGGTGATCTTACGGGTAAGCTTTGAGGCAATGCTTACTTCTCTTGGAAGTACGCTAGATTCAGCAGGAATAAGGAGAACGTCATCAAAGGTTATGCCTTCGTAGGCATACAGCGATTGGTCGTTAGTCATGAGCTTCTTTTGTCAAAGATACATCATTCGACGTTTTCAAAGAAAAAATTATTAGCGTACTACGATAACTGTTCCCGCCTTTTGAATGGCTGTTCCATCCCTCGCATCAAAGGAGATTTGGTAGGCATATCCACCGGCAACTGCACTCTCTCCATTGATTCTGCCATCCCATCCGACCGATACGTCACGGCTTTCAAATAATAGCTCACCCCACTTGGAGTAGATGCGCATGACATAGTTCTGTGGGTTGTCAAAAACGATGACGGGTTTAAACTCATTGTTGATTCCTTCAGGAGCTACAGCATTCGGAATATGGATGACCGGTCGTTGTTCAAGGCAGATGGTATTGCTGGTAGAGTTAAAATCTTGCGGTCCTGCATTCGGAGTATTTAAGGTGTAATCACAAGAAAGGCGGTAGCAAAACGTTCCTTCAGCATCGCTGTATGCAGTAAGTGGATTGATGGCAGAGAGGGTAGAGGGAGTATAGGTATCAATTAATATTTCACCAGGTTGCCCAGGAATCGTCATAAACAGATTACACTGATTTACTGTCGCATTGTCTAATTCATACGCATTCCAGCTCAAGCTGTGCTCAAAGAAATCAGACAACTCTCCTTGAAGCCTTATGGTGCGTCCAAGCGTACTCGCAATGGCATCATCAGGACACTCATCATCGGCTAAGATCTCGAAGTATCGAATGAATACATTAGCATCATAGGATGAATCGATAAAGATTCCTCCGCCTAAGCCAAGAAGTGTAGCAACTTCCCCTGGATCAGTAACATAGGCAATACGGTCAAGACTGCTTGGTATATCTCCGCCTAACAGCTCAAAGTCTTCAATTTCGCCCGTTGGATCTATTACAAATTGAATCTCAGCATGCCCATCACTATTGATGGTGATATAGCTTATATAAAAGTAATCAGGTGGCTGAACCCCCTCGGTGACAAGATTAAGAGGAGGGGTGGAAGACAAGATGTTTCCACTGGAATCGATGGCTAATACGCGAATCTCATAGAGATCCCCATCATCAAAACCAAAGAGATTAGTGCTTGGTGTAAAGGGATTGAAAATCGTATCTCTAATCGTGTCTGTTCCATTGACGACGGCTTCCACCACTTGGAAAAAGCCATAATCTGAAGCGTAGGGATACACAAAGGGGAGCCATTCAGGAGTAATGATTTGATCACAACGATCAACCATGGTCGCAGGATCAGAAACCCATTGCATTAATGGAAATCCAGGCTCCGATGCATTACTTAGGTTTGGCACAGGGCAGCCGTCGTATGCGATCAGCATATAACTCAAGTTGGGGTCGTTTATGTTACTTGTGCCATCAAAAAATGAAGTCGTATTAAGTCCAGGAACATCGGCTAAATAGGGACTCACAGGTGCTCCTGAGCTCGGATCAGCATAGGTTACATAATATCCTTGTACTGCTCCATTACTATTGGCCGTCCAATTGATCTCTACTCCGCCACCGCTGACTTGTAGACCATCGATGAGGGTTGTGGGAATGTTATTGCTTGCGATGGGTGATAGGTTTACAGCCTCCCCAGGACAATCATATACAGGCTGCATGTAGTAATACCAAGAGGCCCCGCTGACTAAGGCATTTGAATGAGTGTATGATAGTGTCGCGGTGCTGGTGATGCTGGTCAGCAATGTAAATGGTCCTGTTTCAGAAGTAGATGCATAAATATCCCAGCTTAAAAACGGTCCACAACCATTGATTGGGGCAGTCCATGATATAACCAGATCACTCGATCCTGCTGGATTATCTACGCATTGAATAAGGGGAGGGTTCACCTGCCCATGTACAGTGATGAAAGCCAGTGTTAGGCATAACGTGATCATCTTTGCAACTCGGTTAGGAGAAAAGAAGGAAAGTAAACGCTTTGCCATAATGTCTTATTTGAGGTTAAAGTTAGGCTATGATTACCTGAGAAAGCTGATCCTTATCGATGTGTTTTCTTGCTAGCTCTCTTACTTTACTAGGATCTAAGGATAAGCTTACTTCTAAGTCTTTGTGAATCGAATCTAATGAGCTTCCAAGGGACGTTAATCTTCTAAAGGTTTTTGCTACTGAAAATGCGCTATTCACAGTTCGTAGAATTAATCCATTGTAATAGTTCTGCATCATACTCCACTCAGACCCTTCAATGAGCTCATCTTGTAAACGTTGAATTTCATGGAATATTTCCTGCAAAGTAGCCTCTGTATACTGATGCGCCACCTCGGTTCCGATGATCAAACTATTGCCATACTTTAGCTGATGAAGGCTTGACTGAATTCCATAGGTATATCCTTTATCCTCTCGAATGTTGGACATGAGTCTTGATCCGAAGAACCCACCCAATACATTGTTGAGAAAGCGCAATCCATAGGCGTCCTCATGATGGGCAGAGATTGTAGGATGAGCAAGTCGAATAGCATGCTGGGTGCTATCCTTTCGCTGGGTAACGATTTTTTTGGGATGATAGGCTATCACCGCATGCTGAGGGATGGACAATGCGTTTTCTTTGGTGATTATGGATAATCCTGCAGACAATTTGTCAATCATGCCATGATTGTAGCATCCAGCGATGGTCCCGATGCAATCATCATTCCAAGCTAACCATTGCTGCGCGTGGTGTTGCACATCTTGCACACTAAGCGCTTCTAGATGTTGGACCTCCAGACTTCTTCCATAAGGATGGCGTTCACCATACAGTAACTTGGATATCTCCTTTGACGCCCTGTACTCGGGTTGTTGGTTAAGGCGTCGTAACTTATTAGTTAAAATGGTGACGCGTTTGGAGAGCTCTGATTCATTAAACACCGAGCCGGTTAGCATATCAAAGAGCAAGTCGAGGAGAATTTCAATGCTGTGGCTCAATCCTTGAATAATAATATGGGTGTAGTAGGTCCCCCGCTGTATGGCGATGTTTCCTCCAGTTTCTTCAATCAGTGCATTTAATGCTTCGTTAGAATGGTTTTTTGTTCCGCTTCTCAGCATGGAAGCCATCATCTGCGCTGCCCCATATTTTTCTTCAAACCATGTTCCGGAGGGAATCAAGAGATCGATTTGCACAAATGGCTGTCGGTCATCGTAAAAACCTTGTATTCTTCCTTTTTCAAAAGGTAGTGACTCACCTTGGTGAAAGGAGAGTTGTTCGGTTAAGGAGATTTCTGGTGGCTTTATACGCCAAGAAGATGATGAAGTGTTATCCATGGCGATTAAGAGGGTGTTGTAGTCTCTGTTTTGCAATAATGAATCACCGAGGCATTGGATGGAGAAAGCACTCTGCAAGCAGCCTCTTGAATATCAGATGCCTTGAGTTGGTTGTAGAGCGCACTTTCAGTATTAATCCCATGGGTATCCCCTTGTGATGCAAAGAAGCTTAAATTATAGGCGATGTTTTGCAATTGAAGGTCATCCATCGCCTGGTCGGTTAGAGTCTTGTTGATCACCTTCTTAAACTCTTGTTCGGTTAACCCATCAGCTTGAAGTCGCTCGAGGGTCTTCCAAAGGGCTTTTTCTGCCTCCTCGTGCGAAACCCCATTATGCATTCTTCCTTCAAAGACTAACAACCCAGGATCCAAGCTTCCCAATACATAGACATTGAGATCAGCAAATAACTGTTGTTCATCAATCAGTTCCTTTTGACATCGCGAACTTCTTCCCGTTCCTAAGACATCACTTAAAATATCTTCCGCTGGATAGTTTTCGGACATCCGCGCTGAACTATGCCACATAACGATTAGAGCATTGCTTTCCACTGCAGCATGGTGCTTTGTTCGACGAAGTTCCTCTTGTTTGGGTTCTTTGGGAAGTTGGCGTGGTGGAATCGCTTTTCGTGGAATACTGCCAAAGTAGGTTTCTATCCAATCGCGTACTTGATGCTCATCGAAGTTTCCAACGATGGATAGATAGGCATTGTTTGGGGCATAGTAGGTATCAAAAAACTCTTTGATGGCTTGCATATCCATGCCTTCAATGTGGGATAAGTTTTTACCAATTGTTGGCCATTTGTAGGGGTGCTTCTTATAAGCTAAGTCAAGCATTAAGTGCCATTGGTCTCCATACGGCTTATTGAGGTAATGCTCTTTAAACTCCTCGATAACCACCGACTTTTGGGTGGCTAAGCTCTCTTCTTCGAAAGCTAAGCCGAGCATTCGGTCGGATTCTAGCCAAAGCGCAGTCTCCAAGTTGACCGCAGGTAAAATGTTATAGTAATTCGTGCAGTCTGGATTGGTAAAGGCATTGCTATCTCCTCCAGCTTCTTGCAATGGGTTGTCGTAATTGGGTATATGCTGTGACCCTTCAAACATAAAATGCTCGAAAAGATGGGCAAATCCCGTTTGGTCTTCATCCTCATCACGCGAACCGACGTCATAGAGTAAGTTCGTTACCGCAATGGAAGAGTTTTCATCCTTGTGCAGGATAACATGGAGGCCATTGTCTAGAGTATATTCTTCGAATTTTATCAAGTCAATCTTTTTATTGAGAGAAAGGAAGGTATAAGTCTTTATTCAAAAAATATAGTTAACTCCACCCGTCGATTAATCGCACGATTTTCTGCACTATCATTAGGAACAATTGGTTGTGTCTCACCATAACCCTCAACCTGTAATCGACTTTCTGAGATTCCATTCTCCATAAGATAGTTGGCAACCGCTTGAGCTCTATTTTGCGAGAGAATGGCATTCATGCTCTCAGCACCTACATTATCTGTATGACCTTCGATTCTCAGCTTAAAGGTTGAATCTGCACTTAGCACTTCTACCAGTTTTTCTAGGCTAGTGTAAGATTCTTCGAGAATGATTGCGTTACCTGTATTAAAGCCAAGATTGTTGAATGCTGTATCAAGTACTTCTTTAACTTCTTCCTCAACTTCAGGACATCCTTGGAGCTCGACTAGTCCAAATGTTTTAGGGCATTCATCCTCCATGTCATTGAGTCCGTCTCCATCAGAGTCTGGATAAGGACATCCTTTGTTATCGATTGGTCCATAGACTTCAGGACAATCATCAGCAGGGTCATTGAGTCCGTCTCCATCAGTATCTGGATAGGGGCAACCCATGTTGTCTGCAGGACCATAAGTCTCTGGGCACTCATCTTCGCCATCATTTAACCCATCGCCATCGGCATCGCCGTAAGGGCAACCGAAGTTTTCCTTTGGACCAGCCGCAAAGGCACAAGAGTCTTGAGGGTCTGGAATGCTGTCATTGTCGGAATCAGGACAGCCCATAAACGCTTTCATACCAAAAACTTCCGGGCAATGGTCTTCTAAATCGGTTATTCCATCGAAATCGGTATCAGGGCATCCATTCATCTCAATTGATCCGGCT
The DNA here is from genome assembly GCA_049890075.1 of Chitinophagales bacterium. Lineage (GTDB taxonomy): Bacteria > Bacteroidota > Bacteroidia > Chitinophagales > UBA8649 > UBA8649. The sequence continues at coordinate 45,943 of JBMHCE010000037.1, read as the reverse complement.
ACATCAGGACATGCATCCTCGGCGTCGGTTATTCCATCAAAATCCTGATCGGGACATCCGTTAAGTTCGATGAGACCGTATATGTCTACACAAGAATCAAGATGATTGGCAATGCCATCGCCATCTGCATCGGGGCATCCGTTAAGAGCAATTATCCCAGAGTCTCTTGGGCACTCATCGACGTCATCATTCAGACCATCCTTATCGAGGTCAGGGCATCCTAAGCCTTCCAAGGAACCGGGTACTCGCGGGCACTCATCCAATGAATTGGAAACATGGTCGCGGTCTCTATCCCGTAGGCGTTTTCGAATAGGAATATTTAATGCGGCATAAAAATTAGCATCATACGTAGTTTCTCTAAAGAGTGGCGTAAAGTCGTTTGTACCTACAACAAGAGGTCCTAGGCGTAATCCTGCACCCAAGTGCGCATTACCATTGGTGTTAATCGATACTGGCAGGTAAAAACCAAACCAGTGATTCTCGTATCTAGGCGTTAAAGAAAACTCGCTGATGTCTCGACTTTTTTCAGGGTTGTTACGAAAAGCCGGGGCAAGAGACATGCTGAAATTCGTGTAGAAGTTTTTTCCTAAGGCATAATCTGCAAAAGCATTGATTCGGAAGGGTAGTGTCATAGTAAATGTCTCACTTCCTCCATCTGTCACCACATAAATTGACCCTAAACTATCAGATAATCCATCAAGTCCGTCATTCTGAAATTGATTGATGGCTGCTGCGAAGTCATCGATGAGTACGTTCGGCGCATCAGCATAAATGGATTCTAATCCTCCGTTACCCTGTAGGTATTCACTTCTTGAATAGCGCACATTTCCGATATCCATAAGGCTTAACCCAAGACGCAATTTGTATTTGTTTTGATCAGGCCGAAAGTAGTTGGTGTCCCCATCTAATGTGTAGCGGTAGTCTTCGATGTTAGGCCGCCACTCGTAAACAAAGCCTAAGTCCATTCCAACGCTCACACCATTTTGAAAGAATGAGGATACGTTTTGAAATCCTTCTCCTGGTTCAAAGGCATCAATGTTTGAAAAGAGGTCGGCATATCCAAAACGGATGTCGCTGTTTGTGATGGATATGGTGCTATCCGAAGGAAACGTAACATCTAGGTTGTCACTGTACAGGTAGGCCGCTGACCTTCCTCTAGTAATTTTCAGCGTGGCGGCGCTGCTTATAAAGTGTTTCCCCAAATCAACTACCTCTCTTCCGTAGCTCAGGCCATATTCTTCCCAGGCACCCGCGTCAATAGATATGTTTTTACTGACAATGCTTTGATTTAATAACTCATCGATCGACAGTTCATTATAGACCATTCTTGCCAAATCCTCATCAAATCCATCGATACTTGCATGGCTTCTAAGGGTTGAGTAAAATCCTATGGACTGCTTCTTCTTTTTTCCGAAAGAAACCATAAAACTCAAAGGCAAGGTGTAGTTGGCACGCACGAGCCCGCTTTTTTCCTTTCCGTTGAGTCGTTCCGTTAAAAAGTCATCTACGAAGTTGGAGTTGTTTATCGCTCCATCGATGTCTCCTAAAAATGTCGGAGCGTTAATGCCAATGTAGTTGTTGGTGACAGTAAAATGATTGGCGCTCAAGTTCATTTGAAAAGCGAGGCGATTGTCTACAAGTAGGGCAGGATTCCACTGAAGTGCATGAACTCCACTGTAATTGTCTGAATGGAAGCCCATAAATCCTTGAGCATTGAGGTTTTTCGTTGGTAACATGGGATAGATCATTACCAACAACAAAAGTGATTTGAAACAACGTGAAATCATGGTCATCAGGGTTTATAGTGTGCGAGACTTTTTCTTCCACACAAGGTAGAAAGATCTCGGCAAAAGAAGGGATTAACAGGGATTCAAAATTGACGCTAACCACTATCTCAGGATTCATGTGGATAAATGCCATGAAAACTTTCAGATTCCGACCTAAAAAACTAAAAAGCTGTATACCTTTGGGGCGAATTAATTCAACACTTGGTCTCTATGAGCGCAAAGAATAGTAAAAGAAGCAAAACTGACTTGCCCTTCATTCATGCTGGATTCTTAGTTCTATTGACTTTAGTGTTGTTGAGTTCTCCTTTTCATGCCAACGCTATCAACGCAGTAAGCGGCGATCATCATCACTCAGAGGATCATACAGAAGAGCATATGCATGAAGCATCAGGTGAACATCATGGTGCCGAAGCTAGTCACGATCACGAGGCGCATGCAGAAGAAGATCATTCAGCACACGACGAGGGGTTCAACGCAGGAGAAATGATTATGCATCACATTGCCGATGCCAATGCTTTTCACATAGTAGGAGATATTTACATTCCTCTTCCTGTTATCATATACAACAAAACAGAAGGTTCTTGGTTTACTGGATTATCTACGCAGTTCACGCTAGATCACCATGGTAATTCCATAGATCATCATGAAGTAGAGGGGTATTACATGCACCACGGAAGGGTAGTTCCTGCGGATGAAGAGGCTGCAATCATTGACTTTAGTATCACTAAGAATGTGTTTACTATGTTGCTGACAAGCATCCTTCTGATCATTATATTCTCGGCAGTAGCGAAAGGCTACCGTCGCAGAGAAGGACAAGCACCTAAGGGAATTCAGGGCTTCTTTGAACCGATTGTCCTCTTTATCCGTGACGAGGTGGCAAAACCTTATCTCGGGAAAAAGACGGAAGTATATATGCCCTTTTTGCTCACCTTGTTTTTCTTCATTTGGGTGATCAATCTTCTTGGACTAATTCCAATTTTCCCAGGAAGTGCAAATGTTACAGGGAATATCATGGTGACGGCAGCCTTAGCCTTCATCGTTTTGGTTATCATCTTATATCGAGCGAATAAAGATTTCTGGAAGCATATCCTTATGCCTGATGTACCATTATGGTTATATCCCATCGTCGTGCCAATCGAGGTAATAGGAATCTTCACCAAACCATTTGCGCTTATGGTTCGTCTGTTTGCCAATATCGCAGCTGGACATATCATCATTTTGAGTTTGGTTAGCCTTGTCTTCATATTTGGAAATTCAGGAGAAAGCTTATCCGGAGGAATTACAGGAGGTCTGGTAACAACAGCCTTTGGCCTTTTTATGAATGTAATGGAGTTGCTCGTTGCGGCAGTCCAAGCCTTCATTTTTACGAATTTATCTGCCGTGTTTATCGGTTTAGCAATTGAAGAACATCATGAACATGCAGAGCACCACTAAATTTTTATTTTTCACCAGGATAAACTCGTTTATCCATAAATCATGTACGTTATGTTAATGGCTGCTATTGGAGCCGGACTAGCTGCTATTGGAGCTGGTATCGGTATTGGAAACCTTGCGGGACGTGCCATGGAAAGTATTGCTCGTCAGCCTGAGGCTACGGGAGATATCCGTGGACTTGCGATTATCACTGCGGCGTTTATTGAGGGGGTTGCCCTCTTCGCTGTAATTGTAGCGCTTCTTGAAGTTGTTTCCTAAGTGAAAAGTAGGGGGAGGCTACGGGATAGCCGTAGTTCCTTCCCCTTTTAAAATGTAAACGATATGTTTGATCATCTTATAATACTGTCTGAGGGAGGAGGTTCATTACCGATTATGGATCCCAATCAAATCGGTCTTCTGTTCTGGACGCTGTTTATCTTCCTCATTACTTGGATTATCCTCGGGAAAGTTGCGTTTAAACCCATTGGCAAGGCATTAAAAAGCCGAGAGGAGGGAATAGAAAAGGCGCTGCAATCAGCCGAGCAAGCTCGAGAAGAAATGGCGTCGTTAAAGTCCGAGAATGATGCCATTCTAAAGGAGGCTAAAGAAGAGCGAGCAGCGATTATTCGTGAAGCGCAGACAGTCAAAAAAGGTATAATTGATGAGGCCAAAGAAGCTGCTCAAGAAGAAGCTGCAAAAATTATGCAGCGTGCTGAAGAGGAGCTAACCATTAAGCGAGAGGCTATGATGGCTGAGTTAAGAAATACTTCGGCGCAGCTTGCCTTAGATATCGCCAAACGTGTCTTAGAGCGCGAATTAGAAGGAGAGGCTAATCAGCAGAAATATGCTGAAGATTTAGCCAACAAAGCAAAACTCAACTAAATGGCCAATCAACGCTTAGCCAGTCGATATGCCAAAGCAATGCTTGGATTAGCCACAGAACAAAATGTGGTGGATGCAGTCTATGCTTCTACAAAAGAGTTGTCGGAAGATCTCAAGGCTTCTAGTGAGTTAAGAGCCTTCTTTAAAAATCCAGTGATTGATAAGTCAAAGAAAATCTCTGTTTTCGATGCTATCGACAAGCAACGGTTTCACAAAATACTCTCGGGCTTTATCCATCTCTTAATTTCTCGCGGAAGGGAATCTTTTGTGTCTGAAATATTAGAAGAATTTGAGCAGCAGGTGTTAAAACTAAAGGGTATAGTCAAGGCACATATCACGTCCGCTGCTCCGCTAAACGAGTCTACCATCAAAACGCTCGAAGAAAAGATAAAAGCTATGGGTGGGGCAGAAGTGGTTACCACGCATGAGGTCGATAAGAGTCTTCTCGGTGGTTTTACGATCCGAATTGATGATAAATTATTGGACAACTCTGTCAAACGCAAGCTTTCCTTGTTACAAAATGAATTTTTAACCGACGATTACGTCGAAATTATTGATGCTTAAAATCTGAATTATGTCTAGTGTAAGACCAGAAGAAATTTCCTCGATTCTCCGCGAACAACTCGCAGGGACCAACACAGCTCAAGAACTTGAAGAAGTTGGCTCCGTACTGCAAGTAGGAGATGGTATTGCTCGGGTTTATGGATTAACTGAAATCCAAGCCGGTGAGCTTGTCGAGTTCGAAAATGGTGTTCAGGCAATCGCCCTTAACCTTGAAGAAGATAATGTAGGGGTGGTATTAATGGGACCAGCTGAAGGTATCAAAGAAGGTGATCCCGTGCGCCGTACGAAGCGAATTGCTTCGGTAAAAGTGGGCGACGGTATGCTTGGTCGTGTTGTGAACACATTAGGTGAGCCAATCGACGGTGATGGCCCAATCCAAGGCGAATTGTATGAAATGCCTATCGAGCGAAAGGCACCTGGAGTGATCTATCGTCAGCCAGTTGATGAGCCTATGCAAACAGGGATTAAGGCGATCGATGCTATGATTCCAATTGGCCGCGGTCAGCGAGAGCTTATCATTGGTGACCGCCAAACAGGTAAGACTGCAGTGGCGATCGACACCATTATCAATCAAAAAGAGTTTTACGACCGTGGGGAGCCTGTATTCTGCGTATATGTAGCATGTGGTCAAAAAGGTTCTACCGTAGCTCAAGTGGCGCGCACGCTTCAAGAAAATGGCGCTATGGACTACACGGTCATCGTAGCAGCAACGGCTTCAGATCCTGCTCCACAGGTGTTTTACGCGCCGTTTGCCGGAGCAGCGATTGGGGAGTATTTCCGCGATACAGGTCGACCAGCGCTTATCGTCTATGATGATTTATCAAAGCAGGCTGTGGCTTATCGAGAAGTTTCTCTTCTATTACGTCGTCCTCCAGGGCGTGAAGCCTATCCAGGAGATGTATTCTATTTGCATAGCCGCTTATTAGAGCGCGCTGCTAAGGTGAATAGTAATGACAATATTGCGCAAGCGATGAATGATATTCCTGATTCGCTGAAAGGAAAAGTTAAAGGTGGAGGGTCGCTTACAGCACTTCCTATTATTGAGACACAGGCCGGAGACGTTTCTGCCTATATCCCTACCAACGTAATCTCGATTACTGATGGTCAGATATTCCTAGAGTCGAACTTATTCAACTCCGGGGTGCGTCCTGCGATTAACGTAGGTATATCTGTATCTCGAGTAGGGGGATCGGCACAAATCAAAACCATGAAGAAGGTAGCCGGTACGCTCAAGCTAGACCTTGCTCAATATCGAGAGTTAGAAGCATTCTCTAAGTTCGGTTCTGATCTTGATGCATCAACAAAAGCAGTACTTGATAAAGGAGCTCGTAACGTTGAAATTCTTAAGCAGGCTCAGTTTGACCCATTCTCCGTAGAGTTACAAGTAGCGATCATTTATCTAGGTACTAAGAATCTATTAAGAGAGGTTCCTGTGAACAAGATTAAGGCCTTTGAAAAGGATTTCCTAGATCAGTTGAAGGCACGTCATCCTGAGACCTTGGAATTGATTCGTACGAGCAAGAAAATGGTACCTGAGATTACTGACGTTCTTGAGCAATTGGCCAAAGACATTATTCCTAGCTATAACTAAATAGTCCTATGGCGAACCTGAAAGAAGTTAGAGAGCGTATATCATCGGTTGTTACTACACAGCAGATTACTAAGGCTATGAAGCTCGTAGCCGCCAGTAAGCTTAAGCGTGCTCAAGATAGCATTACCCAAATGCGTCCTTACAGTCAAGTTCTGTCAAATATGTTGGAAAACGTCATGGCAAATCTGGAAGGGGCTGAGCTTGATCTCGCCCTTAACCGTGCCGTTGATCATCCTAAGCGCGGTTTGCTCATCGTCATGACATCTGATCGAGGATTATGCGGTGCATTTAATGCGAACTTGATAAAGAAAGCCAAGGAAGCGATGGCGAGCAACAGTGATATTCGCTATGATATTCTCCCAGTGGGTAAGAAAGCTTTTGAGTTCGCCCAGAGAGAAGAAGCTGATGTGGTGGATTCATATTGGACCAGCTTTGCTAGTATCGAGTTCGAGGGAGCAGCGGCTATCGCAGAATTTGCGATAAATGGCTTTTCTGAAGGAACTTATGATGAGGTTAAGGTGGTGTTTTCAGAATTCGTAAATGCGGCTACTCAAAAAATTGAGGCAGTGCAATACCTTCCGGTTTCGATGGATAATGAAGAAAGTGATGATGCATCTTCCACTTCAGCGGATTATATCTTCGAGCCTAACCAAGCGGAGTTATTGAACATCCTGATCCCAAAAATTCTTCGAACGACTATGTTCCGTTTTATGTTGGATACTAATGCTTCGGAACATGGGGCCCGTATGGTTGCCATGGAGCAAGCTACAGAAAATGCCAATGAACTCTTGCGTGATCTGAAACTTCAATACAACAGAGAGCGTCAAGCGGCCATTACCAATGAAATCTTAGAGATCGTTGGAGGTGCTGCAGCACTTGAGGAAGGATAAGCTTAGATTCTCTAAGTACGTCAGGCTATTTGTATTTTTCCATTATGGATCATCCACACCAACAGGACTACACACTATTGTCGGCTGTCGAGGCTTTGCTTTTTGCCTCGGACACAGGCCACACCCTTGAGGAGTTAGTGGATATGGTTAATAGCTATGCAGAGGCTACCGCTAAGAGCACTGGAACTGCGGACGGTCTACAGCTTCAGGAGGTGTCTCAAGAGGAAATGAAGCTGGCTTTGGATGAACTAGGGAAACACCTTCAAGAAAGACAGACAGCCATTGAAATTCATTGTTATGGTGATCGCTATCAACTGTTAACCAAAAAGGATTTTCACCCAATCTTACTCCACGGCTTAAAGCAGCTTGCTCAAAAAAAGTTAAGCCGTAGTGCGTTAGAGACCCTTGCCATTGTCGCCTACAACGAACCGACAACAAAGCGTACCATCGAATCGATACGCGGTGTTCAAAGTGATTATGCGGTGCACAAACTTCTTGAATTGGAATTGCTCAAAGTGATCGGCCAGTCTGAAGAGCTAGGGCGTCCCAACTTGTATGCGGTGACGCAGCGTTTCCTTGATCAATTCGGCATTGAATCGTTAGATAAGCTACCCAAGCTAGAACTTGAAGACGCGCTATTGGAGGCCAATACCACAAATCCTCAAGAAGAGGAGGGTAGTGAGGGTGCCGAAGCACCCCAAGAATAAAATTTCTGATCTAGAGGTTAAACTCAATTCCTTGAGCTAATGGAAGATCCGTTCCGTAGTTTACTGTATTGGTCTGACGGCGCATATAAGCCTTCCAAGAATCAGATCCTGATTCACGTCCTCCGCCTGTTTCTTTTTCACCACCAAAGGCTCCACCAATCTCAGCTCCTGAAGTACCAATGTTTACATTGGCTATACCGCAATCCGATCCACTCTCGCTTAGGAAGAGTTCCATCTCACGGACATTCTGCGTCATAATCGCTGAGGACAATCCCTGTGGTACGCTGTTTTGAATGGCAATGGCATCCTCCAAGTTATCGTACTTCATAAGGTATAGGATAGGGGCGAAGGTTTCTACTTCAGCCATTGGATTATCTGGCTCAACCTCAGCAATAGCTGGTTTGACATAACATCCTGACTCATATCCTGCGCCTTCAAGAACGCCACCTTCTACGACAAATTGTCCGCCATGCTTAGTGATGTTTTCTAATGCATCAGAATACATCTTGACGGCATCGGTATCGATAAGCGGTCCAATGTGGTTTGAAGCATCCAACGGATTACCAATTTTAAGTTGAGCATAGGCTTGAACTAAAGCGTCTTTTACTTGGTCATACTTCGAGCTATGGATGATGAGACGTCTCGTTGAAGTACAACGCTGGCCACACGTTCCAACTGCGCCAAATACTGCACCAATCGTAGTCATTTTGATGTCTGCATGTTCAGAAACAATGATTGCATTGTTTCCTCCGAGCTCGAGTATAGTTTTTCCAAGTCGTGCTCCGACGGTTGCTGCAACGGCCTTACCCATACGAGTAGAACCGGTGGCAGAAATCAGGGGAAGTCGGTGATCTTCAGTCATCCATTGCCCTACCGAAGCGTCTCCGTTGACAAGACATGATACACCTTCAGGTACCTCGTTAGCGGCAAAGACTTCTTGAACAATCTTTTGGCAAGCCACCCCACAAATAGGTGCTTTTTCCGAAGGCTTCCATATACAAACGTCACCACATACCCAAGCAATCATTGAATTCCAGCTCCATACAGCAACCGGGAAGTTGAAGGCAGAAATGATTCCGACGACACCTAGTGGATGCCATTTTTCTGAAAGCTTGTGATTCGGTCGCTCGGATACCATAGTCAGTCCATACAGCTGACGGGATAATCCAACGGCAAAGTCACAGATATCAATCATCTCTTGGACTTCACCTAGTCCTTCCTGGTAGCTCTTTCCCATTTCATAGGAGACGAGTTTACCTAATGCTTCTTTTTTATCTCGAAGGGCATTTCCGATTTGTCGAACAATTTCCCCTCGTTTAGGAGCTGGCCATGTACGCCATTCCTTAAAGGCCTCTTCAGCGGCTTCGACTACATTTTCGTAGGCTTCTGGCGAAGTAGAGTATACTTGACCAATTTCTTTACCATTAACAGGTGATAAAGAGGTTAAAATTTGAGAAGCTTCATCTTGTTTTCCCCAAGTGGCTCCCGTACTTGTGCCGGAATTAAGTGAACTTAATCCAAGCTCTTTTAAGAAATCTAAATTCATAGTGTGTGCTTTCTAGCGCACTAAGGTAATGGTTCCTTTGAGGGTTTCACTACTCCCATCAAAGTAATTTACCTCAATCGTGTAGGCATAACTTCCAACGGAAGCCATCGTTCCATTTGGATAGCTTCCATCCCATGCATTTCTTGGATTGTCGCAATCCAAGGCATCGGGATCAGATGGACCATTTTCTTGTGCTTCGTTTTCAAAAACTTTGTTACCCCATCGGTCATAGATGGTAACGTGACTTGTTAAACAACCTTGAATATTGTATTCAAAGTATTCATTAAGACAACGGCCATCTGCATTTCCAGGGCTGAAGGCAGTGGGTATATAGGCCAAGGCTTCTTCATTAACCACAAGTTCTAAGGTGTCGTAAAATGGACAACCATCTTCAAAGACCACCACGCTGAGCATATCATCTTCTGTAGCTATGATAAATGGATTTGAACAAGAGGCGGCATCAATACAGTTAGCTGTGTCTATGGCTCCCTCTTGACCTTCACCTGCTGGCTCCCAAACATAGGAGGTAACTACACCACTCGGTGTAAAGAGATTTACCCCTAAGTTGATTTGCTCTCCGCGGACAGCGGTGATTACATCGGTACGGGTTTCTCCTGATGTGTTTGTCCCATACATTTCTATGGAAAGGGTAGACAATGGGTCTATGGTGAAGGTTCCATACTCCGTACATCGGAATACATCTTCTACATACACCGTGTAGATTCCAGGTCCTAAATCAGTAAAGACAGAATCATCTTGGGCTAATCCATTAAGCTCATAGACAAAAGGTCCAGTTCCTCCTACAGCGGTTACAGTCACAACGCCATCGTTACCATTAAGGCAAGTCGCACCCTCTGTGGTAAATACCAGTTCAATAGAATCTGGTTCACTCAGATAAATGGAATCCTCAGCTATACAACCATTAGCATCTGTTGCAATGGCAACATAGGTAGAATCGCCGGATAAGTTGTTTGCGATGAGTCCGTTGACTCCATGATTCCAAAGTAGGCTGTAAGGCGATATTCCTCCACCAACTTGTGCCACCGCAATTCCATCATCACTTCCGAAGCAGGAAGGAGAAGTTCCAGAGATTGATACGACCAATAGCTCAGGTTCATTGATGACCGCTGTGGCACTGTCTTCACAATTATTATCATCCCGTACAAAGAGCGTGTAGGTGTTCGGGCCTAGACCAGTTAATGAACTTTGACTGCTCGTCGAGTTAGACCAGTTGATTAGGTAGGGTTGCGTGCCGCCTTCAATAAGGGCATCAATACTTCCGTCTGCCTGTCCGTAACATACAACATCAGTTGAGTTAACAATTGTTGCCGTGAGTGGCGCACTTGGCTGATCAACGAGTCCGGAGAGTGGTAAAAGGCATCCATTGCGATCAATGACTAATACGTTAATCACACCAGCTCCAAGATTTATTGCTTGATTATTTCCTGTGCTTTGATTAGACCACTGATAAGTATATGGCGTTGTACCTCCAGACACTGTGGCTAGCGCACTTCCCGTCTGATCGCCATAACAAGCAACATCTGTAGTCGTCATCGAACCACTAAGGGCGGATATCGGTCCATTGATTACAGCAGCTTCCTGAATCGAACAGCCATTGAGATCCGTAATGGTAACATTATATGATCCAACTGGTATACTCACAAGATCTTCACTTGTTGCTGTCAAGCCATGATTACTTGTCCATGCAAACACGTAAGGGCCTGTTCCTCCATTAACGGATAAATCAATGGATGCTGACGAATCTCCAAAACAAAGTACATCCTCCGTGCTTGAAATGTAGGCAGTAAGCTCAGGCGGATTATATAACGTAGCAGAGTTCGATGCTTGACAACCACTAAAATCTGTAACGACAACCGTATACGTTCCAAATCCTATAGCCGTCTGATCTTCCACAGTGCTGCCGTCCGACCATGAGTACGAGTAAGGCATCGTTCCGCCGCTAGCTGTGATATGAATTGTTCCATCGGCATTGTTATGGCATAGTGGATTTTGCAGCGAGTCAATAGATACCTGAACTGGGGTAGCATCATTTACAAAGGCAGTAACAGATGCTGAACACGAAGCAGGATCTCTCACTAATACGGTGTATAAACCTGGGGTCAATCCTGAGAAGACTCCTGTACTCTGATTGGTGATTCCGCCATCAATGGAAAAGGTGTAAGGGCCTGATCCACCCGTAGCTGTTACGATGACCTGGCCATCAGCAAATCCACTACAAGAGATACCTGCTGCAGTATCTAGTGTAACCGATAATGTATAAGAAGGAGCAATGGTTTCATTACGGGTTGTAAAACAACCATTGGCATCAATTGCATTGATGGTATATAGTCCAGTGTCAAGGCCTAAGAAGCTACCACTTGCTTGGTAAGCATTAGGTAATAAGGCAAACTGGTAGGGCGCAGTACCTCCGGAGCCAATGACATCTATTCTTCCATTGGAACTCATGGCACAACTTGCGTCTATACTATTTGTATTGATAATAAACGGACTAGATGGTTCACTTATCACTACAGGAAGACTTGTTTGACATCCATTGGCATCGGTCGCGGTAAAGGTGTAGCTTCCCGCTACGAGATTGGATAGATCTTCGCTACTTCCAACGGAGCTACCTCCAAGTTGCCAATCATAGGTATACAGTGGGCTTCCTCCGGAAACATTAACATCGGCGCTTCCTGTATTGCCGTTGTAACAATCCACGTCTTCCTTACTGTTAAGCGAAACAATTAATGGCGAAGGATGAGATAGAGTCGTTGACGCATTGCCGCTGCAACCATTGGCATCTGTAACTATAAGATTGTACACTCCTGAAGAGGCATTCAAGAGCGTGTCGTTTGAACTACCGTCAGACCAGGCATATGTAAATGGTCCATTTCCGTTCATAATGATTGGATAGGCTTCGCCGTCTGCAAATCCAAAACAAGATGGGAATTTGACGGAGTCAATCATTACGACTAGTGGGCTTCCTGTGCCTATAGAGGCTACCGTAGTTGATGAACATCCGTTGATGTCTTCTACAAGAATGTTGTATACGCCTGCATTAAGCCCAGTAAACAAAGAATCTGTCTGTACCGTTAATCCCCCATCTAACGAAAAGGTATAAGGGGATACACCACCACTCACGGACAACTGAATGTTACCATTGGCTTGTCCTGCGCAGGATGCATTTCCAACCGAGTCAACATCGACTATCAGTCCATACGCATCACTTAAGGTATCTAGAACAATGGCTGTACAACCACGGCTGTCTAAAATTTCAATAGCATAGTTTCCGGCAACCAATCCATTAAATGTAGCACTTGGTTGATAGGCATTTCCGTTTAATGAGAATTGATATGGACCGGTTCCTCCGACGGCTGATACCGTAATGCTTCCGTTAACCGATGTGGCACAGCTCGGATCAGTACTGGTGCTCGTTCCAGTAAGGATGCTGGGCTCATTGATCACTACAGGATTTAATGCATAACTCGCTGGACAGCCTCCAAGATTTTCTACTACAATGGTATAGCTGCCAGCACCAAGTCCGTTGAAATTTGGACTATTCTGATAGGTTGTCCCATTGTCAATCGAGTACAATACGGCATCAACGGCAGCGATGGAAAGGCTTCCCGAGCTATTCCCATTACAATCAACATCGGAACTCGTGACGACGCTTATACTTGGTACTGGATCAAAGGCTAGGAACGCCTCATTACTTACCGTGGTACATGGTCCACTCGTAACTACTCTTCGGAATACGGTATTGGCTGAATAGGCCGATATATCCAGATCTTTGGTATCCGAGTTTGGAATATCGGTGAACGCAGAAGATGACATCGATCTAGCTTGCCATTGATAGGTGTAAGATCCTGTTCCAAAACTTGGTAAGTCTCCCACTAAGATTCCAGGCACATCTCCAGTGCACAGGGTGTCCCCAAGGGCAATGGTGTTTGTTGGAGGAGCGACAACATTGATGGTTAAGGTACTTGATGTGTCATCCAAGCAGACCCCATTTGAAGTGATAACTCGGATGTAGGATGTCTGCATTATGGCACCAAGTGCTGAGCCACTTACTGAGCTCAACCCGCTTCCAAAAGCTACGGGATTTGAAAAGGAAGGATTCGTGTCGATCTCCCAAAACTCAATGCTACCCAATGTTCCAGAGATACTTACCGCGCTAGGAAGGTCTCCCTGGCAAATCGTCTGATCCGCCGATATAGCTCCAGCCAAAGGATTTGCGGTTACGGTAACGGTTTTTGATGTAGTGGTTATCGAGGTACATGGAGCGTCGCCCAATGTAGCTCTGAAATAGTATATAGAGTCACTGTTGCCTGTATTGGTTAGCACCGGTGTTAGGAGCACTGAGTTTGTTTCATTACTCAACGGACTAAAGTTCACGTTGTCGGTTGACATCTCCCATTGGATACTGCCAATAGGGGATACTAGGCCTAAAGCTGTGGTTTCTCCTGTACAGATTACTGGATCTTGGACTTCAATAGTTACATAAGACGGTTGTGGATTGATAGTAATCTCGTAGGGTAGCGTGGTTTGTGCGGCACAGACACCATTGGAAACTTGTACCCGGTAGTTGTACAACCCTCCACTTAAGATTACTGGTGGGTCATATGCCGCACTTCCGGCAGTTCCTGCTAATGGGGCATAGGATGCACCTCCATCGGTAGATACCTCCCAAAAGTCAACGACGCCTACACTGCCAATCAATGCGAGTGGAAGCGGGTCATCTCCTTGACACAACACGCTTTGACTTCCAAAAATTTCTCCAGGTACAGAAGGTTGGTCAACGACCACGGTCACAGGCATACATGCACTGGAGTAGCCACATACTCCTCCTGAATACCAACGAGCGAAGTACGTTGTAGTGCTTGTTGGGGAAGGAATTGAAATGGGATCACCATTGAGTGCGATGGCGATAGGTCCTGAGGAAGCACATGCTCCACTAAACCAATGAATTTCCTCTCCACTACCACCAGTAGCTACTAGCGTAATGGAACCTGGGTCATTCGCACACACACGATTAGGACTTGCCGTAGCAGCAGTTGGGTTGGATGGTTGGTCGCATGCACAAACTTCAACTTGATAGGCACTTACACACAATGGGTCTGCAGAAACTCTATCCCCAATCCAAAGGGACCAAGCTCCAAAGGGCGATCCTCCAATGCAATTGTCGAGATTTCCACTTGGATTATAGGTACCAGCAGTTGGTGTTCCGGCAACAATGTTTGACGAGGATTCATCAAACGTAGTTGTTATGGTTGGGATATCAGCACCCCCTGAAAAGTCACCATCCACTAAACTCGTATTGGAGCATGCCGTAGACGGCCCTCTTAACTCCATATGCGTCTCTTCGTGAAAAGCAGGCCCACTTAACTGAGAACTACATGATCCATCGGTTTTCGTCCAGGTTACGGTAACATTGACATCAGTTATTAGGCTGTTGTTAGCAAAGCCAGAATTTTGCGTGTTAAACGTTACAGGAATAAGGTTCTGAGAACTAGCATCAACACTCTGAACCCCTGGGAGTTGCGCAATTTCTGTATGGCAATTGGGAGAACAGCCGATAACATTCACATCGATTTCTTGATAACAGTTTGATCGAATTCCACCATTGGTGGTATATACTCGATAGGTCGTCAACGCCGTTGGGCTCACGAGAATACTTTGACCGCTTCCAATCAGAATCTCATTGCCACTATTGATCTCATACCAATCATAATCTCCTCCTTGCACAGCTCCGTCAGCATAAAGCGTTACAACCTCTCCCGAACAGGCGGTTTGTGGACTTGCTAGTATGGCGCTTGGTCGAGGTGACGTCCATCGTGTCCTAATTTCCGCTCCCGGGGCGGCGCTACCTCCTGCTATGTATTGGCTTAAGTTGTTTGAGTTGGGCGGTCCAATGGCACGATAGTTTATGCCGTTGGAATACACTTCATCTCGATAGCGTTCATCTGGTGAAAAGACACAGGTAAAGGAGTTATCATTGTAGTCACATACATTTCCTGTGCCGCAATCATCCCCCCAATATCGTCCCCTTAGGCTTAGGAATTGTGGAACATCGGATGCAAAAGAAGTGCCACTAGTGCCATAAGAATTTGTGAAAAGCGTCCGGTCTGCATGGTCTAGCCAGCCAGCTAGAACGATTCCTAAACCGTCTGTATTTATGCATCCACTTGATCTCCAATCCTGACCGTCTAGATCAGCGAGATCTCTTCCGTACCAGTACCAAACATGTTCATCACTTCCATCAATCACAAAGAATTCATTGTCTTCAGATGACGAAATGTAGGAACGCTCTACGACCATGGAGATGTCCATGCATCCGTCGCCAACAGTTTGGGCTAAGGCTACTGTACTCAAGCCAAGGACTAAGGCAAGGGTAGTTGTTAATCTTAAATTCATAGTGTTTTGGTTCGGTTTGGATTACTCGGATTGTTCTTCGCTTGACATGGCTGCTGTGCGCTTAGCAAACTCCCTAAATACTTCTTCGTCGAAGTCTTTTGGGAATTCTGGATAGAATCCATAAATCGATTGAAATGACTGTGGTTCGAAAATGAAGTACCATGATTGGAGTGCAATCTCTGCGGCCAACTCTGTATCGTTTGTAGCTGGTCTTTGTACTATCGGTTTGGTTGAATTAGGAAGAGCCTGTAAGAAGGCAGGCACTTGATGAACATCCAGGTATTCTGTATAATTTGGATTGATGGCAACCATGGCCTCATGGTTTATAAGGGCCTCATACTCGTGCCCATACAAAACCTGCCATCTCCGAACGGCAAATTCCATGTCATCATAATCTTTCTCTTCAAAAAATGGGTTGTTAGGGGCAATTCGCTTCATCTCTTCTGAACTAAGATTGCTCGATAGTACCCATTCTAACCAAGGGTGTTTAACCGTTTTAGTCGCTGGCTTGAGATAAAGAGAGGTTGAACCAACATTACAATCCTGTTCAGCAAGGAGAGCCCAAAACTGCTCAACTTCTTTTGGATACTGCTGTTCCCAGGTTTGAATGGCATAGGCTAGGGTAGATGCGTCAGCTATGGTCGACCACGATGGAAGGTTAGGGCAGACGTTGTGGAAGTCTGCTTGATTTAGGCTGCAATGTCCAAGAAGACTTGTCCAATTATTTGTAACCTCAGTAGCCGGTTTATAACCCGGTGCAAGATTTGGCTGCTCTATTTTTTGTGCTTGCAAGGAAAGCGTTACACATGCTGAAAAGATGAAAGCAACGGCTTTCAAACTCGTTCCACAAGTTGACATGTTCAGAGAATATTTTGGTTCCTCTTAAATATAGTAGGAAAAACTGTGCTATTTACATCCCTTATTCACAAATTGCTAGAACTCAAAAGTAGCTTGAAGTGTGTAGGTTCTTGGTGGATTAGCTTTTCCGGGCCGAATGACTATAAATCGATTAAATACATTTTGCGCCACAAAGGAAAGTGTTGTTTTCTCATTGAAGTTAATCCCAGTCTTGAGGTCAAGAATATGCTCTCCTTTAAATTGTCGATTGTCCCTATACCGACCAAAGGCTGCTGTGTAAGGATAAACATCAATTTCAAAGACCTCATCGATACGATCTAAATAGGAATAATAGCGATAGACAAAGCCTGCCGTCCATTTACCATAACCGGTATTTACATCGGCCTTTAGTAGGTGTCTCCATCTATAATTTAGGATTCCATTTAGGATAGAATTTTCTCGTTGCGCGATATTTCCATTCTGAAACTCAGCTTGTTCGAGATCGCTGATGGAGTAAGCACGAAATGCATCTCGAATCAATGGCCCTAAGCGATTATACTCGTCATTCACGGAAGCATCACCGCCGAACGTGTAGGTGTAGCCGATCAGCGCGTTGAGAGGAACTTTGCCGATTTTTCCACTGGAGCTAAGCGATAACTCATACCCAAGGATCCTAGCCTTGCTTACATTGTTTGCTTGAAAACCGAGGGGTACTTCATCGGTTGGATCTACTCCAAACTGAAATTCAATCATGTCAGTAAATGACTGATAGAAAATAGCAGCATCCGCATATACGTTAAGTGTTTTCTTGAAGGTTGTGTGGTACTTATATCCAAACTCCATTGAAAAGCCTGCCTCAGGTCGAATCGTTGGGTTGGGGCGAATGCGAAGCGTATTTTCTAGGGTTTCATTAACAAAGCGCTCGGCAATTGAAGGTACCCTGAACGACTGTCCGAAACTTATTCGAAGATTGCTTCGTTTGGAGAGGCTGTAGTTGGCTCCAATACTAAATACCGGCTTAGAAAACAGAAAACGACCTTGAGGGTTTAAGCTATCAGCATCTGAATTAATCGATGTATCGTTGATCAATTGAGCGGTGGGCTCATCAATAATGTAAGACTCAAATCGAAATCCACTATTGATGACAAAGCGATCGAGCTTGACATCTAAGTTTCCATATCCCGACAACTCTCCATATCGGAACGTATTGGATCCATCGGTAAAGAAACCGCGTAAGGCATTTGAGCGAACAATCATTTGACGGTTCGTGAGACCCCCTACAAAGCTGAAAATATTACCAAACTCATTGAAGTACCGAAAGTCGTTATATATCTGGTAAGACTCATTGTTGCGATCACCGATTCCATTTAAGGCCTTATCCAAGTAGAACCTTGAGATCAATTGAAGTTTTTGATTGCGCTTTTCTCCAAGGTAGTAGGTAAGTACGGGGTCAATCATTGCGTACTGGTAACGTACTCTATAGTTGGCTAGTGGCTTGAGAATCTCCGAAGAATCTCCATTCCATATGAAGATGTTGCTGCGGTGTCGGTACATGGACAATACCGAAAGTTGCATGTTAAATCGATCAAACTTTTCCGGGGTCCAACGCATCCGCACACTACCTCTGATTCGATGGTTAAACTCCTCAACAATGTGGGTTTGATCGGTCGTCGCAAAGGCACCAAAGACTACATCGAGGTTTCGTTTGGCGTAGTGTTTGCCATTGTAGTATGAAAATCCTACGGAATGAGGAAAGCTTTGGAAACTGTTGCCGGTATCTGGTGTTTGCCACCATTGGGCCGAACGATAATCCTCCTGATATGCCTTGTCATAGAAGGTTGAAAAGGTCCGAATCCGCGTCTGGGATTTACTGTTTCGTTCTGGCCAGCGGGTTCTAGCATGCACAATTCCATTGAGTGCAGAGGAACCATATTGCACGGAGGAAGAGCCTTTGACCACCTCAATTTGATCCGTAGTTTCTAATGGCACAAAATCCCAAAGAATTTCGTTTCGCTCAGGGGTTAAAATCGGTACATCATCAATGACAAGGGTCACGCGACTTCCTGTTCCGTAAGCATAACCGCCCCCTCCACGAACGGAAATTTGCCCGTCGACAATAACAATCCCTGGTACTCTTTCAATAGCATCGGATGCATTGATAATGGCATTCGACTCAATCAACTGGGTGTTTACCACATCAACCGAAACGATTTCCTCTTCCAAAGGCTTTCCGCTTTTACCCCAGCCTTGAACGATGATATCATCCATTTTGGTGTCTTCTTCGAAGATATGGTTGATAACTATTGTGGAGGCCTCTTGAATTTGTTTGCTGCTGAGATCAAACTCTTTGTAAAAGGTCTCGTAGCCTAAAAATCCAACGGATAGCATATACCTTCCTTCAGTTGTTACATTGGTAAATGTGTAGGTTCCATCGCTATTGGACAGTGCACTAGATTGCTGAGGTCCTGTCAGTTTGACTTCTGCTCCAGGACATACTTCGTCTACGGTAAATTGTATGGTCCCAGTAATTGAAGACTGAGCGGATGCACTAAAGGAAAAGGTTGCAACAAAGGCTAGAAACAAGGCGAAATTCCGCATTGTAGGAGTGGTCGTTGTCAAGTGTCTCATAGCTTGGGAATCAAAGGTAACAATTATGTGACATTGGGCTTTGTCAGGAATCCACAACTTAGTTTTGTAAAAGGATTGGAAGGATTATCTTTGCGTCTTGCTAAACAATAATCAATGAAAGAACTAAGTATGCGTGCCGCGCTTCGTGAAGCGATGACCGAAGAAATGATTAGCGACCCATCGATCTTTTTGATGGGAGAGGAGGTCGCTGAATATAATGGTGCCTACAAGGTCACAGAAGGTATGCTCGATCAGTTTGGTCCGGAGCGTGTAATCGACACACCAATTAGCGAATTAGGATTTGCTGCGATTGGTGTCGGAGCTTCTTCCAATGGCACTCGGCCAATCATTGAGTTTATGACCTTCAATTTTGCAGTCTTAGCTCTTGATCCAATTATCAATGCTGCGGCAAAAATGTTAGCCATGTCTGGAGGGCAGTTCTCTTGTCCTATCGTATTTCGCGGTCCTTCGGGATCCGCAGGACAGTTAGGTGCGCAGCACTCACAAACGTTTGAAAACTGGCTAGCCAATGTGCCTGGTTTAAAAGTAATATCACCGTCCAATCCAGCTGACGCCAAAGGATTATTAAAAAGTGCCATTCGCGATAATGATCCAGTAATCTTTATGGAATCTGAGTTGATGTATGGCGACATGGGACTTGTTCCTGAAGGAGAATACGTTATTCCGATAGGAAAAGCCGAGGTGAAGCGAGAGGGTAGTGATGTAACCTTAGTTTCTTATAACAAGATGATGAAAGTCGCTCATGATGCAGCGGATGCATTAGCTGAGTCGGGAATCAGTGCAGAAGTAATCGATTTACGTACGATTCGACCATTGGATATTGATACCATTGTTGCGAGTGTGAAAAAGACGAATCGTTGCGTAGTAATCGATGAATCTTGGCCATTTGGTGGAATCTCTTCAGAGGTATCGTATCAGTTGCAGCGCAAAGCGTTCGACCATTTAGATGCGCCGGTAATGCGTGTCAATGGTGCAGATGCTTCAATGCATTACGCTCCGAATCTCGTGGAGAACTATCTTCCAAGCGTACATCGCGTGGTGCAGGCCGTTAAATCGGTAACCTACTCCTAAGTTTATTATATAAACTAGCGAAACAGTAAGGACTCTCGCTCAAAGCACGAGTCAAGGCTAGATACTTAATTTTATGGAGCTCTTTCTAGATTAAGTCTAGAGGAGTGATAATTCCGATAAGCTGTCCTTCGTTGTTTGTTACAGGAAGGGACCGAAACTTATTGTTTTTAAAAGTGCTAGCCGCTTCCTCTCTTGTGGCATCGGCTTTTATACTGTGCACATCCTTGGTCATGATATTCTCGACCTTGAAGTTGTTATCAATGTTTTCAATCGTGAAAGACGATGGGTCACCTAGGTGCTTGTAATATGTGTTAAGGACGTCTCTAAGGCTTATCATGCCAACAAGCTTGTCATTGTAGACCACAGGTAAGTGGTTCATTCGAAACTCGTGAAAGAATTCTAAAATCTTAGAAAACTTAGTATTAAAATCGATAACAATGACTTCTTTGGTCATCAACTGATTGATAGTCTTTTGCATACTTCCGATTAGACGTTAAATATTAATTACTGTTCAAAGGTAAAGGCTTTTAGATAAGTTCGTTCAGAATCTTGGTATTTACCTTCAAGAATCACTCTACCTTCTGCGCTTTCAATAGCATCATTAAAGTCTTTTATTGATTTTATAGGTTTGTCGTTTAGCATGGTAACCACAAAACCTTGGCGGATGTCTGTCGATTTACTGACGACTCCGGGGTGAACTTGGGTGATTTTGATGCCATATTTAACGTTGTATTCCTTTAAATCCTCTTCATCGAGTGCAGCAATGGAAATGCCAAGGGTTTCAATTTTTTCAGAGCTTTTTGCCATTAACCCCGTTTCATTATCCTTGTTTCGAAGTGTAATTGTCTTTTCAATAGACTCGCCATCTCTCCATAAGGTTATATCCACTTCATCTCCTGGACGGAAGGAGGCAATTCGTTCTTGAAGGGATGCACTTGAGCGAATCGGCCGGCCCTCGACAGCAATAATAACATCGCCGGGTAGAACACCTGCTTTATCCGCAGCGCCTCCTTCAACTGTTTCCGCTACATAAGCTCCAAGCGTTATCCCTAAGTCGAGATCTTTCGGTACATCTTGAATGCTGACCCCCAAAAAGCCACGCTGTACAATGCCAAATTCCATCAGGTCATTGACAACCTTAAGCATTAAGTTGGACGGTACGGCAAATGAATATCCTGTGTAGCTTCCGGTAGGGGAGGCAATGGCTGTGTTAATGCCAATCAGGTATCCGTCGACATTGACTAATGCGCCTCCGCTATTGCCTGGATTGACCGCTGCATCGGTTTGAATAAAAGATTCTACCGAGGTTTGGGCAGACCCTATATTAATATTTCGGCTTTTTGCACTCACGATACCGGCAGTAACGGTAGAGGATAGATTAAATGGATTCCCAACGGCAAGCACCCATTCTCCAACTTGCACTGAATCTGAGTTTCCTACACGGATAGCTGGTAGGTTATCCCCCTCTACTTTGAGTAAGGCAAGGTCGGTGTCTGGATCAGAGCCGACTAGGGTTGCTTCATATTCTACATTATCCCATGTTGTTACGGTAAGCGAAGTAGCTCCTTCTATAACATGGTGGTTGGTGACAATGTATCCTGATTCAGACAAAATGACACCAGAGCCAGTGGCTTCACTTTCATATTCTTGAGGATTGGAAAACTCATCTCCGAAAAAATACCGGAACATAGGGTCATCCATAAACGGATGAGACTGCTGATAGGATGTCGTACTTTTTGAGCGAATATGTACGACACATTCAGTTGTGTTTTGCGCTGCACCCACGAAATTGGGAAGCGAATCAGGCAAGGTAAGACTAGCTTTCCTGTAGAAATCTTGGTGAATCTCCACCGCTTTCTCAGCTTCTGAACCCTTATCATTTTGAGTTTCAGTAGGCTCACTTGGAAGCCAAATTTGAAAGGCAATACCCAATACAATTAAGCATGTAGCTAGGCTTGTAGTGATGGTGATAGCAAGATTGATTACTTTTCGATTTGTTGCAGACATAGAGCGATAGTTTTTTAAATCAAGTTGGCATACTTCAAATTTCTTACCAACTTTACTTAAAACGGAAAATATGGCATTTTCTTTTGTAAAATATCATGGTGCTGGGAATGATTTTATCATGATTGATGGTTTTGTTCATCACGACTTACGTTGGACTACTGAGCAACGATCGGCTCTATGCCAAAGACACTATGGTATTGGGGCAGATGGTATTATTGTTGTCAAGCCAAGCGATACTTCTGCTTTTGAGATGGTGTATTACAATGCTGATGGGGAGCTAGGAAGTCTTTGTGGAAATGGAAGTCGCTGCGCTTTAGCATTTGCCGAAGAGATAGGTGTTGTCGGTAAAGATACGTGGGTGTCTTACACGGCTTTTGGTGGTGAATATCGAGGAAGAGTAAATAGCCAAGATGATATACGTATTGAGGTTCCGGTGCACCAGGCGGTTGTACAATCTTTGGGAGATAATCAGTTTTTTGTGGATACAGGCTCGCCCCATTTGATCATCCTTAAGAAACCAGACCAAAACTGGATACAAGAGGCCTACCAGTATCGTTGGGAAGAGCGATTTAAGCCCGAGGGGTGCAATGTAAATTTCTTATGGCAAGAATCGACCTCTGCACGCCAAGAAATGTGGCATATTACAACCTATGAACGAGGAGTAGAAGCGCCTACCGAAGCCTGTGGTACGGGGAATATTGCTGCATTCCTCGTGCTAAATACCCAAGGGTTGATATCAGTCGATGAAGACTTATCGATTCAGAATGCCGGAGGTGTTTTGTCTACCGGTTATGATGAAAAGACCATTTCAGGTGAATGGAAGAGGGTGATTCTTTCTGGGCCAGCTCAAAAAACCTTTGAGGGTAGCGTAAAATTTCAGTAGAAAATTGGTTGCGTATTCTGTAAAAAGCCTTACCTTTCATAGATACTCTATTAAAAAAGAGATTTTAATCAAATTCTATGAAAAAACTCGGACTATTTCTCGGTACTCTCTTAGTTTCAAGCGCACTCTTCGCGCAAATTTTAAATCAGCCAGCTAACTGGCCGAATCCTGCATGGACACTTACTGGAACATTTGACCCAGCATTTGCAAATGATCCTACGACCACTGCAAACTTTGGTTATGATGATGATGGTGCTGGTTCAGGATCAATTGACGATCTCGTTGCAACGTCTCCCGTAATCGACCTCAGCGCTGCTATTGCTGGAGGAGAAGATGGGCTTCAGCTAGATATTCTAATGGATCATTATTCAAACTTTGGTGCGATACTTTCGTTGGAGTACTTTGATGTTGACGCCAACACGTGGGTGTTGTGGCAAGATCTACCAAGTAATTCAACAAACCAAGGTCCGGATTGGTGCACGACTGCAGTTCCTTATCAATCAAATACCTTAGATGTTTCTGGGTTTAGTCCAACTCAAGCTGCTGGTTTTCAATACCGAATTCGCTATGATGATTTCGGTGGATGGGATTGGGGGTATTGCCTTAACAGCGCTGTCTTAACTTCTGTAAGTTTTACCCCTCCGCCATCGTCTCTTGTTGCGCCGTTTTGTGAGGATTTCAGTACGGGAACGATCCCTAATTTATGGTCACAAAGTTCTACATCAGGTGGTCCTTGGGTGTTTTCAGGAACTCCTGGATATGATGCAGCCTTCAATGGTCGACCTGCTGGAAGTTATGCATGGATGGATTTCTCCGGCACAGACGCAGGGGTAATTTTGGAAATAGGCGATGTAGATATTTCTGCACTGGCTAATCCACAGATGACTTTTGATCACTTCTCCTTTTACAATGGGACTGTGACGCCAAACAACGATCTTTTTGTCGAAGTGTGGGATGGTGCGGTTTGGAATGTGGTTTTAACGCGCTCCGTAAATGTAGCGGGATGGCAAAATGTAGCTATTCCCCTTGCAGGGCTTAACTATACACCAACCTTAGTAAGAGTTCGATTCCGAACAGAATCAGGCGGAGCTGGTAATGACTTTAATCTAGATCAGTTGATTGATGAAGTTTGTTTTGACGAAATCCCTAGCTGTCCTGCACCAACATTATTTGTCTCAAATGGTGTTACAGGGACGAGTGCTGATTTCGGCTGGACAGATAATGCCGGAGCATCTAGCTGGGAAATTGAATATGGAGCCGCTGGATTTACACCAGGAACGGGAACAAGTATTGTCGTTGCGACTAACCCTTATACCTTATCTGGATTAGCGTCTTCGTCCGACTATGACGTGTATATCCGCTCCATTTGTGCGCCTGGAGATACCTCTCTAGCACTACAGGGTAGTTTCTCTACGCCACTTGCTTGTGGCGACACGGCAACCATCTGCTACGATAATAACAATACCACCTATGAAAACTTCACGGTCGATAATCCTGGGGACTGGATTCAACTAGAGTTCCTTTCGGGTACAGTTGAAGTTAACTTTGATGAATTAACAGTTACTGATGGCTTGAACGGGAGTGGTACTGTACTCTACGATCAATATGGTAATGCGGGTGATGTCAGTGGATTAACCTTTACTAGTACCAATGGAGAAATTTCCTTTGGTGTAATCTCAGATGTTTCGGTATCCTGTGTTTCTGGGGCTTCTACGCCAATTACTTACACGGTAAGTTGTTTCCCCGCGCCTACGTGTTTTGATGCACTCTCGGCAAATGCCTTTGACATTGGAGAGGATTCGGCCTTTGTTGCTATACTAGATACGAACTCTACATTCCAAGAGTTTTTAATTGAATATGGACCAAGTGGATTTGCTCAAGGAAGCGGCACAACAGTCAGTTCAGCGCTAGATACAGCCTTGATTAATGGGCTATTGGCTAATACTACATATGATGTTTACGTCACGACGGTTTGTTCTGCGGGCGATACTGCGAACTCCATTTCCTTCAGCTTTGATACGGAATGCCAAACGCTTGTTCCTGTGACATTGCCTTATGTTGAAAGTTTCGAAGCAACAAGTAATATAACACGCACTACGAACGGTGACCTTCATTGTGATGTAGACCACCGTTGGGAATTCGAAACAACAGGAGGTGCTGTGTACTTCGGTACGGATGCCACTGGAACAATTCCGACAGGACTTGGAGCTTTCACTCTTGATGACGGGGGGTCCACAGCGCTTAGTGAAACCAACTACGTTATCTTAAACTTAGATCTATCGGCCTATTCAACGTCAACCATTCTTGAGCTGTATTTCGATTACATCGAAAATGCTGATGAAACTGATGTTGAAGACCGCGTATGGGTACGTGGTTCAAACACGGATACTTGGGTTGAAGTATACAACTGGACGGTTGGTCCTACCAATACAGTAGTTAATGTTGGACCAATTGACATTGATGCAGCATTAACGACTGCAGGTCAAACTCCATCTTCTACATTCCAAGTTCGATTTGGTCAAGATGATAATGCAACTTGGATTGGCGGCGACGGTGTAACTTTTGATAATGTCGTCATCGCGGAGAACAATTGTCCACAGCCAACCAATGTTGCGGTATCTTCTCCAAATACCGATGCGCTAGTTACTTGGATAAATGCTGCGCCAATAACTCAAGAGTTTATCCTTGAATATGGTCCTGCAGGATTTACACCAGGTACGGGTACATCAATAATTGTTCCTGGTACATCAACATCAGCAACAATTACAGGTCTTTTACCCCTCACTTCATATGATGTTTACATTCAAACAGTTTGTAACGCAGTAGATAGTTCATTCCTTGTAGGACCTGTTGGTTTTACAACGGGCTCTTCGAGCATCGTCTGCTCTTCTGGAGGAACAGCGATTGCCGTCTTCAGTGACGATTTAGAATCAAACAATGGCTGGACAGGTGATATCAATGCAGGTAATGGAAGTTGGGAATTCCCGGGTGGGCCAACTTCCACGGGTACAGGACCCAATGCTGAATACAGTGGAGCTCCAGGAAGTTTTGTGAGTTATGAGGCTTCAGGTAATTCAAGTAACATTGCGAGCTTTATCTCTCCTGCGATCGATTTAACAACCGCTTTTGCTCCGGTACGATTATCTTTTTACGTGCATGCATTTGGTTCAGATATTGGAACACTTACTGTAGATGTAAGTACTGATGGTGGCGCTACGTTTACGCCTACCTCGTATTCACTAAGTGGACAGCAGCAGGCTTCTGGTAATGATCCATGGCTCTATCAAGAAGTCGATTTGAGTGCCTATGCGGGTAGTACGATTAATGTTTCTTTCAATTATGGAGGAACAGGTAATGGATTCACAGGTGACTTAGCACTCGATTTGATTCAAGTTGAGACTTGTGTTCCTTGTGCACCTCCTGCATCATTTACAGCTACAGTGGTTGATCCTAATACGGTTGACTTAGCATGGATTGATGGTCCTGTGGCAACCGATTCATTCTTTGTAGAATATGGCGCGAGTGGCTTTGTACCTGGAACGGGTACCATGTTAACGGTCTTGTCAGGCACGAACAACTTGACGGTTTCAGGTCTCTCAGGCAACACAGCCTACGACTTCTACATCACGTCTATATGCTCTGGCCCTGATACATCGTTTGCATTGAGTCAAACCGTGACTACACCTTGCGATATCTTCGGTGTGCCTTTTGTTGAGACCTTTAGTGGATCTTCTTGGGGGCAGACAACATTCTCAAACATAACATTTGATCCTTGTTGGACGGCTAATCCTCTTTCTACCTCCGACTTCTCTTGGAGAGCAGATCAAGGAACGACAACTTCCTCTGCAACGGGTCCAAATGGAGATCACACAACGGGCCTTGGTACTTATCTCTACACGGAAGCTTCTTCGGGTTTTCAAGGAGCTATCGCTGAGATAACATCACCGTTAATCGCACTCGATGATCCGAGCGTGGGGTATCAGTTAACGTTCTGGTATCATATGTATGGATCAGATATGGGAACACTTGAAGTTCTTGTCGATAATGGTGCAGGTGGGACAGCTATATGGTCTCTATCGGGCCAACAGCAAACAGCTAATGGCGATGACTGGCTAGAAGCTCAGTTGGATCTGTCTGCATTTGCTGGCGACACCGTAACCATAACTTGGAGAGGTACACGCGGTCCTTCCTTTAATGGAGATATGGCAATCGATGATATCGGAATTACGGTTCTACCTCCTGTAGATTATGTTGTATCTGCCTTTACTTCACCGGCTAATCCTGGTTGTTACGATCCTGCAGCATTTATCACGGTAGAAATTGTAAACGGCGGTTCAGATACACTATTTACTGATTCCATCGGTAATGCGTTAAACGTAGTCCAGCTCGGGCCAAATGGCGGTACTTTCAACCAAACAGTTGTTGTACCGAGTGACACCTTACTTCCATTAGGAGGTAATACGATGACCTTAACACTTGGGCCTGTTGATATGTCTCAGGTTGGTACCTATGACTTCCTCGCCTTTGTGAACAGTACGGATATCAATTCATTTAATGATACGCTAACCTATCAGGTAGTGGTTGATCCGGTAGCCCAGCTTCCAATTCAAGAAGACTTCACTGGATTTACAGGTGCTAACTTAAACGCAATTGGACCATTAACTGAGTGGGAAGGTCAAGGTAGTCCTCAAAATGCGGGAGCATCAGGATGGACAAGTGATGACTTTGCAAATGTTGGAGGTGTCAATGGAATAAGCGCAAGAATCAATCTTTGGAATCTTGGCGATCATGCTTGGATGTTAACTCCAATATTTGAAGTAGAAGCCAATACCATTTTCACGTATGACTTGGCGCTGACCGAATTTGCTAATACAAATCCAGGTACCCTTGGTTCAGACGATACGGTAGCAGTTTACGTTTCAACGGATTGCGGTGTATCATGGAGCCCAGTAGTTGTCTATGATGCATCCTCTGTTATCTCCAATACAGGTCAAAATGATACAGTTGATTTATCAGCCTACGTTGGGCAGAACATCCAAGTTGGATTTTATGCTACAGAAGGTAATGTTGATGATATTGAGGACAACGATATCTTTATCGATAACATCAATATTCAAACTATACCTAATGTAGATGTAGCATTTATTGAATTCCTCTCACCGAATAACGGATGTGGAAGTGATTCAAGTGAAATCATAGCGGTTGTGGCAAACCTTGGTTTAGACACACTACCTCTTGTTGTAGTTGATGTATTGTATGGGCCAGGTACAGCTCCACAAGCTTCTATCGGTGCAGTGACGGGTGTTCTTGCTCCTGGTCAGTTTGATACGCTATCTGTTGGATACATTAGCACGTTAGGTGGTTATTCACCGCTTATCCTCTTAGGTACGGTCGAAGTTCTGTCGGGACAAGATGAGATTTCAGAGAATGACACTTCGGTTACTTTTGTTGAGCTGGAGGCAGTTCCAATGCCTGTTGCAGTACCAAACGCATCTATATGTCTTGGAGACTCAGTCAATGTTTCCTTAGCGCCTGATATGAATGGTGCGCAGACGATGTATTATCTATCGGATACGTCAACTACTGCTGTGGCAATGGGCGATACGGTGACTTTCTCGCCAGCAGTTACAACGACCTATTACGTGCAACGAGGATCCTCTTGCTATGCAGTAGAGGAGGTTGCAACGGGCAGTTCACTGAACAGCACCCTTACATCCTTTAGCATCAATGGCTTGCCAGGAAACTTCCCAAGTGGTGCAACCATTATAATCTCTGGTTATGGTGATATTGATGGTGCTGGTACAAATCTAGAGCAATGGGACCTGTTGGATGAGAATGGAAACCTTCTCGGTTCAGTAGGGGGAGTTGGAAGCTTTGCGGCACAGTGTAATGATACATTGTATGATACGGTAACGGTTTCAGCTGCTCAAATGGCTGCATGGAATGCCGATGGGGTTGTTCAATTCTCTGGTATCGATGCTGCGGGCAATATCAATACAACGTTATGCGGTGGAGACTTCTTAAGTGTTCGAATTGAGTATTGCGGTGCAGAACCTAATGCGGCTTACACTGTATCCGGTGGTTGTGCTTCTGATTTCTCTCAGTTTACAATCGAGGTTAACAATCCAACGCTTGACACGGTAACGGTTGAAATTTGCGAAGGATCATCTTATGCTTTACCTGGTGGTAGTGTAGTAGTGCAGTCAGGTGTTTACACCGATGTGCTGAGTACGGCAGCTGGATGTGACAGCGTGATTGTAACAAATCTGACGGTGAATCCAACATTTACTGATACATTGAATATTGTTTTATGTGATGGTGACGGATTTACCCTGGCCAATGGAGTTACTGTTTATGACTCAGGATTTTATTCTGTCAATCTTCAGACTACATCTGGATGCGATAGCTTGCTAGCCTATGATGTTTCTATTGTTACTAGCTTCACAATCTTCCAAAGTCCTGTGATTTGTGCGGGTCAATCCTTCGTGGTTGGAGGTACGCCAAATCCATCTAGTATCTACACCCAAACAGGAGCCTATGTGGATACATTGCTTAGCTCGGGAGGTTGCGATTCTATTGTCTACACCAACCTTAGCGTTCTACCAGAAATCAATATTGATTATGGAAACATTGGCGCTAGTATTTGTGAAACGGATTCGGTTATCGACTTGAATCTATTGCCAATTGGAGGAGTTCTTACAGGTCCTGGTGCATCTGGAAACATGTTTGATCCTAATTTGGCAGGTCTAGGTTCTCACAACTTAACCTACTCCTACACGGATACAACTACTGGATGTGTTACTACAGCAAACTTTGAAGTCGATGTAGTACTCTGTACGGGTATTGAGAATATTGATGGGTTGACTCAGTTGGCTGTATTCCCTGTACCATTCAATGATATCCTCGGCTTAGAGCTTGAAGCTCAGACTGAAGGTGCATTGACTGTTTCACTTTATGATGCAGCAAGTCAACTTGTTTATCGTAACGAGTTCCCAGTAGTTCGAGGAATGAACACATTGACGCTCGAAGTTGGAGCGCTTCAGGCAGCTGGTGTATATATGCTAGAGCTTGAACGCGATGGTAAACGTCACGTTATTGAAGTACTGCGAGAGGAGTAATCATTCTCTCTCTGATTAATGATCAGTTTGATCAAAAAAAAGGCGTCCATTGCGGACGCCTTTTTTTTATTTCTAAAGACTTTTATAGAAGTGAAAAATTGAACTGTAATGTGGTTTACAGGCCCTTTCGAATCTGCTTCCCGATCTTCCTTAGCGTGAATACCCCAAACATGGCCTCTTTAATGATGCCATTAGACAGTTTCGACTTGCCAAATTCACGATCAGCAAAAGTGATAGGTAATTCCTTGGGCTTAAATCCATGCATGTAGGCTTTGTATTTCATTTCAATTTGAAACGCATATCCTATAAACTTCACTTGATCAAGACCAATGCGCTCTAAAACTTCTTTGCGATAGCAAATAAAGCCTGCCGTGCTATCCTTAATGGGTAGACCGAGAATGACTTGGACATAGATGCTTGCAAACTTAGACAGAACCCAGCGATGAAATGGCCAGTTCTCAAAACCACCGCCTTTTGTATAGCGAGACCCTATCGCAAAATCATAACCATGTTGGCAGGCATGAATTAAATGTTTTAGTTCTTTGGGATCATGGGAGAAATCACAGTCCATTTCTGTAAGCAAACTGTATCCGCGATCTAATCCCCATTTAAAACCAGCGATATAGGCTGTGCCTAAGCCGAGTTTTCCTTGTCTATGCAATGGAAATACTCTGTTTGGGAATTTAGTTGCGAGCTCATCAGCTGCCTTTCCTGTGCCATCAGGTGAATCATCATCCACAATAAGGACATCTACCTCATGTTCCAAGGCCATAAGGGCGTGAATCATGCGGTCGAGATTTTCAATCTCGTTATAGGTAGGGATAACGATTAAAGGGTTCATCCTTTCTAAAACGAATTCATACTTAACTTAATTTCCTTCAAACGCATTTTGGTGTCTCGTGAAAAATCATTTTTCATCATCCATGCGTAGTATCCTGGTTCGTTAGCTAGAACTTCTCGTACAGGACGTCCTTTATGTTTACCGAAGTTAAAGGTTGCCTCTCCCTTGCGCATAACAAACCGGCCTGCAAAATCAATTCGGTTAAGTTGGTGCTGATTTGAGTAGTTGTGTAACTTCTCAATGGACTCGGGTAGGTCGTCGTATTTTTTCAATTGTGCAAAAAAGACATCTTTTGTCGCGCGAATATCTGCCATTGCCGTGTGCGCATTGACTATTTCTTGATCGCAATAGAACTTATAGGCCGTAGCGAGGTCACGCTTTTCCTTAAGAACGAAGATATTTCTCACATCGATTAAGCTCCGGTCTTTAAACGATAAAACAAGGTCTGCGCGCAAGAATTCTTCCGCGAGCAAAGGAATATCATAATTGTTCGAGCTAAAGCCTGCAAAGTCACATGGATTTAACAAGTCAAACAATTCTTGGGCTATTTCTTTGAACGTTGGACAATTGGCAACATCCGAATCTTTTATTCCGTGAATCATACTGGCCTCTTGAGGAATAGGGCAGGTAGGGTTCACTAGATAGCGGTGCTCAGTCTCTTGTCCATCAATATGAAGTAGGACAATTCCGATCTCAACAATGCGATCGTTGACGGTGTCAACACCGGTTGCTTCAAGATCAATAAAGGCCAAAGGTCGTTTTAATTGCATAGCAATAAAGATACGATTAAAGGGGGCGCTTTTATTTCATATGAAAAAAAAATCTATATATCTGTAACCTTCCTGATTTATGCGCGTATATGTAGGTATTGTTGGATGGTTTACACAAGAAAATGGCTCAACAAATCGTTCTTTATGTGTCTTTTATCGTCGTAATGCTCATCTGAGGGTTACCAATACTAGACAAGATTGACTAAGCTCTTGAAAACTTACGCAACACTCTAACAAAGGAAAATTATAAATATTAACTTTACACTAAACATAGAAGCTATGAAAACTCGACAAATCATTTTCGCTCTGGCATTAATCATAACCGCAGCAGTGGTATCTTCTTGCCAGCACACAACATGTCCAGCCTACAAAGCAGATCTTTCAGATACTACTGAAAAGCCTGCCTAACGATATTAATAATCCATGAATCCATGAAAAAGCACCAATACCCTTGGTGCTTTTTTCGTTATATAGGTATTTTGCAGACAACCCATGATTAAGTTTACAAGCCATTGGATGAGGTACTGGTTTACAGTAATTACGGCTTTAGGTCTTTTCCTTCCCTCAGCACTTGCGCAAGATGTGTACTGGCTCCAGTTTGCTGATAAAGTGGGCTCAGCATACTCCTTAGATGACCCCGCATCATTTATGCCATTGAATGCACTCGCTCGACGGGAAGCTTACCGTATTCCTGTGGAAACTACAGATTTACCAATACCCATTTCCTACCTATCAGCAGTAGATTCCTTTATTGAATGCAAGTACAAGAGTAAATGGCTAAATGGTATGCTCGGTATGATTAGACAATCAGAGCACATTGACTCTTTGCAGGCTTTACCTTTCGTGGATACCGTCTTTATAGTAAAGACACAGACTAAGTTTAGAAGACGTCGCGCTAAGGGTACTAAAGGTTCAAGCAAGAATCTAGGTGATTCTTACGGCGAATCCGCTCTCAATATAAGTATGCATGGTGGATTAGAGCTTCATTCCTATGGTTTCCAAGGTCAAGGGGTGGACATTGCCGTAATGGATAATGGCTTTCAGGGAATGGACAATTCAGGATATCTTGCACAAGCGCGCAGTGAGGGCCGAATTATTCCTGTATATGACTTTGTAGACGATGATGAGGATGTTTTTTCAGAAGGAAGTCACGGTAGTTTGGTGCTCGGAACCATGTTAGGGTATTTTCAAGGTCAAATTATAGGGGCTTCTCCACAGAGTAAAGCCTATCTTTTTGTTACCGAGGATACGGATTCTGAAGGTCTTTATGAAGAGTATCTGTGGGCTATTGCGGCAGAATATGCAGACAGCTTAATGGGTGTTCGAGCAATCATTAACACTTCGCTTGGGTATTCAACGGGGTTTGATATTGATGACCAAAACCATAGCATAGATGACATGGATGGCAATACAACGCCTATTACAATTGCCTCTGATCTTGCTGCACGGAAAGGATTTTTAGTAGTCAATAGCGCGGGTAACTCAGGAAACAGTTCTTGGCAATATATTACGGCTCCTGCTGATGGAGATAGTGTTCTTGCTGTCGGGGCTACAACCTTAGACGGCAATCGAGTCTCATTCTCCTCATTGGGTCCTTCGGCTGATGGTAGGATTAAACCCGATGTCATGGGAGTGGGATATGATGTTTTAACGACTTCGCCAAATGGTTTTCTTACCTATGCCGATGGTACCTCCTTTAGCAGTCCCTTAGTCAGTGGATTATGTGCTTCCTATTGGAGCGCTTATCCTGAGTTAACTCCTTTTGAAATCTACAGTGATGTAAAACGCTTTAGCCATCAGTTTGACAGCCCTGATTATGAATATGGATATGGTATCCCATCCTTTTTTGCTATGTATATGGCACGGCGTACAGCTGAGGTAGATGGTAAGTTTGAGCTGTACCCTAATCCTATTCTAGAGGATAAGTTTAACCTCGTGATCCATACCGATCAGCGGGAAAGTATCGGCGTTGTACTGTATGGCATTAGTGGGCAATTTATGTATGAAGAGGAGTTCTCTACGTATGGTGCATCAACAATTGATATCCCGGTTTCGCTGGAAAATGCATTACTAGACGATGGGGTGTTTTTTGTTCGCGTTTACGATTCACAAAGCGGAGAGGAACTTTATGACAAAAAAGTGGTTATACCTATGAGATAACTTATTTTTGAGGTCCATCATGAAGAAAAGGTCAAACTCCTCTTACTTAATACTGTTTTTTACCCTTCTGTTTGGCTTTTCCCTGCTGTCTCCAACTATACTGACCGCTCAAAAAAAGTTGCTTGTTAGCGGCTATGTCCTTGAATCAGAGTCAAGTGAAGATTTGATCGGAGCCGTTATCCAAGTGGAAAACACAGACATTGCGGTTACGACAAATACCTATGGATATTATGCGCTATCACTGCTCCCTGGAACCTACCGGATTCAATGTTCCTTTTTAGGACTGAAGGAGGCGATTGTCGAAGTTAGTCT
This sequence comes from Chitinophagales bacterium, assembly GCA_049890075.1. Lineage (GTDB taxonomy): Bacteria > Bacteroidota > Bacteroidia > Chitinophagales > UBA8649 > UBA8649. Next base: position 11,501 of record JBMHCE010000037.1, on the reverse strand, counting down.
TGTCGATTCCAATGAAGTAGTCAATTTTGAGTTAGCTCCTGATGATGATTTCTTGCAAGAAGTTGTAGTAACCGGTGAGCGAGAAGATGAAAACGTGTCTTCGACTGAGGTAGGGGTACTCGAGGTGCAGACCGCCACAGTAAAGAAACTGCCTGCTCTCTTTGGCGAAGCAGATATCTTAAGAACCCTACAGCTTATGCCAGGGGTTATGAGCAGTGGTGAAGGGAATTCTGGACTTTATGTCCGTGGATCGGGGCCGGACCAAAATCTTGTTTTACTGGACAATGCTACAGTCTACAATCCTGGCCATTTACTCGGCTTCTTTAGTGTGTTTAACTCAGATGCTATAAAGAGTACTAAACTGATCAAGGGAACGATGCCCTCAGAATACGGCGGACGAATATCATCTGTATTGGATGTATCCATGCGCGAGGGGAATATGCAGGAATTTCATGCGGAAGGAGGAATAGGTGCTATTGCTTCAAGGTTTACTGTAGAAGGTCCGCTCAAAAAGGAGAAGGCGTCTTTTCTGATAAGTAATCGAATCACATACTTACCTTATCTAATCAACCCTCTGTTGAGCAAGCAAGGAAATTCAGGGAGAATTCCTTCCTTTTTCGACGTGAACCTAAAGATTAACGCAAAGCTTTCTGATAGGGATCGCTTGTTCATCTCTAGCTATATCGGTCGCGATCGTTTTGCCTTTGGTTCTTCTGATGGTGACTTTAATTTCGAAATCCCATGGGGCAATACGACGGCGACATTACGTTGGAATCATCAATTCAAACCGCGACTCTTTCTAAATACAACTTTGGTGTTTAATGATTATGTGTCAAGGGTAAATGCGGGTTTCCAAACGTTTCGTTTTAAGCTACAATCGGGAATAAGAGACTATGGTATCAAGGGTCACTTTGATTATTATCCATCGGTAAGGCACAATGCGCGTTTTGGCTATGAATATATTTTTCATCGATTTACACCCTATCAGGTGGAGCTCGGTTCAGGAGAGGAGGATTTCACCAATGATCTTGATCCAAAGTGGGCGCACGAAGCGGCAGTCTATTTTCGAGATGAGTGGGACGCAACATCTTGGTGGAAGCTAAACCTTGGACTTCGAGCAAGTTTGTGGTCCAACGTAGGCCCAGGTAGTAGAATTTATTACGATGAGGCAACAGGACTTCCCATCGATACGGTTACCAAGGGCAGAAATGAGGCGTTTGCAACCTATTACGGACTTGAGCCTAGGATAAGCATGCGATTTCTATTGAATCCAACGGCATCTATCAAGTGTGGTACGTCATTAAATAGACAGTATATGCACTTGGTGTCTCAGTCGACGACTACGCTGCCTACGGACCTCTGGGTACCTAGTACGGATCTCTCTAAGCCACAAACAGCTGTTCAGGGGTCCATTGGATATTTTCAGAACCTAAAGGATAATGCCTACGAGATGTCAGTTGAAGGATATTATCGAAGGTTGTGGAATCAAATCGAATATGCTGAAGATGCCAATGATGACGGTACGCAGGAAACAGAGGATCAATTTGTATACGGTGATGGGTATGCCTATGGCGCTGAGTTTTTTCTGAAAAAGCGTTATGGTAAACTCAACGGATGGGTAGGGTATACGCTTTCATGGAGTGAACGTCGATTTGATGATATAAACAATGGAATGCCCTTCCGCGCCAAATTTGATCGCCGTCATGACGCATCCATTGTAGTTATGTATGATGTGAATGAAAAATGGGATGTCAGTGCAACTTGGGTGTATGGTAGTGGCCAAAACACAACCCTTCCAGTCCAATGGTATTTTATTGGGGGTGAAGTAACCAATGTTTATGGGCCACGCAATGAGTATAGAATGGCAGCGTATCATCGACTAGACCTATCGGCCACAATGCTTCTTCGAGATGATGAAAAGCGTTATTCAGCGGTATCGCTATCGGTCTATAATGCTTACAACCGATACAATCCTTATTTTATATACTACGATTTCCAAGGGGATGTTTCTTCGGGCGATCTTGAGGTAAGTGCAAAGCAGGCCTCCCTCTTTCCGATATTGTTTACGGGAGCTTGGAATTTTAAATTTTGATCATGCCGTTACAAAAAGTCAAACAGTTTTTAGGATTTTGGATTATAGCAATCGGTGTGCTGACTTCTGCCTGTGAAAAGGAGATAACCATTGACTTACCTAACTCAGAGGCATCCTATGTTGTTGAGGGGTCGATAGCTTCTGGTGAACCACCTTTTGTGTTTTTAACTACTTCTCAGCCCTTTTTTGGAAGCCAAAGTTTTAATGATCTCGAGGGATTGTTTGTTCATAATGCTGCGATGACTGTGAGCGATGATGCTGGAAACAGTACGGAACTGAATGAATTATGCATCAATGATTTATCGGGATTCTTAACCAACGAGGAGTTAGCCATACTGCTTGAAGCCTTTGGCTTGGAATCTTCATTAGCTGATTCAGCGGAGGTGCCCAATGTTTGCGTTTACACGTTGCCTGTTAATGAGCTTATCGACTACTTTACTACGGGGAATTCGTCGGTCGTGGGGACTGAGGGAAGAAACTATACTTTGGATATTTTAACTGAAGACGGAAGCCAGATATCAGCAGTGGATTATATGGTGCCAGCGATATCTCCTGATTCACTGACCTGGGAAAAGAATTCAACAAATGACACCCTGGCTGTGGTCTATGTTCACCTTACAATTCCTGACTTTGTAGGCAATCAAATTATGTATCAAACCGCACGAAATGCTGAGCCATTCTATCGACCTACACAAGCGGTATGGGATGATCGGATCTTCGGAGTTTCAGGAGCGGAGTTTAGTTTGCCATTAGAGCGAGCTTATGCTGATCCTCAAGGGGAGGACTTCGAAACCTTTGGATATTTTGTGGTAGGTGATACGGTGTACTTGCAATGGTCGAATATCACACGGCCTATCTATGAGTTTTGGTCTTCCATCCAAAATGATGGGGGAGACACTCCATTTACAGCTCCGGTCCAGGTGAAGGGTAATGTAGAGGGGGCGTTAGGGGTTTGGGCATGCTATACCCATAATTATCTAGATATAATATGTTCAAATTAGCGTTGGCGTATTGTACTTTCAAATAGTATTTTAACAGTATGAGTGAGGTAAACGAAAGAGAGCACGTAGCGTGCTTTATTGTGGGATCAGGCCCCGCAGGATATACGGCAGCAATCTATGCATCAAGAGCGAATTTACACCCTGTGTTGTACCAAGGGTTAGAGCCAGGTGGACAGTTAATGCAGACCACGGATGTAGAAAATTATCCTGGATATTCAGATGGAATTCTTGGTCCTCAAATGATGGAGGATTTTAGAAAACAAGCTGAACGAATGGGAGCAGACATTCGTTATGGCATGATCACGAAGGTTGATTTTAGTCAAAAACCCCATCGACTTTGGATTGACGGAGAAAAGGAAATAACAGCAGATGCGGTGATTCTATCGACAGGTGCTTCAGCAAAATGGTTAGGCATACCCAGTGAAAAGCGTCTAAACGGGTCGGGTGTGTCAGCTTGTGCTGTATGTGATGGATTCTTCTATCGAAACAAGGATGTCGCTGTTGTTGGAGGTGGGGATACGGCTTGTGAAGAAGCCCTTTATCTCTCCAAGATTTGTAGTCATGTCCATATGTTGGTGCGAAGAGATGAAATGCGCGCATCGAAAGTAATGCAAGATCGCGTGATGCAATCCGATAAGATCACGGTGCATTGGAATTCTGAGACGGATGAAGTTCTTGGGGAACAGGTCGTTGAAGGAATGCGCGTAAAAAACAGCAAAACAGGAGAGCTGACAGAGATTCCGATTGAAGGATTTTTTGTAGCTATTGGGCATAAGCCTAATTCCGATGTATTTGCTGAGTTTATTGATACGGATGAGCAAGGATATGTGGTGACCTCTTCAGATTCGACTGCTACCAATGTAAAAGGAGTATTTGCCGCTGGTGATCTTCAGGACAAGCACTACCGTCAGGCCGTTACTGCTGCGGGTACAGGATGCATGGCGGCGTTAGAAGCTGAACGCTATTTATCAGCAGAAGGTTACGTCTAAACTTGGCATGTTTTTTTGTGTAGTCCGCCTTAAAAAGAAAACTATGAGATTTTTGTTATTCAGTATAGCTTGCTGTTTCTGTTTGATGTCTAATGCCCAGACATGGGAATTGCAGAAAAGTGAGAAGGGTATTAAGGTATGGACGCGATCGAGTGATCGAGCCATGGATGATTCTAAGGTGACCGCTCTCATCAAGGCGGATATGAATGAGGTACTAACAACATTAATGAACCCTATGACTTATCCCAAGTGGCAACCAAAGGCAGACCAGATCACTATTTTGTCTGAGTCGAATGGTAAGATTAAGTATCATATGATTGTTAAAACACCCGTAGTTGCTGACCGCGATGTGATTGTAGAAATCAGTCAAGAAAAAACAAGTGAAGGGTATACCTTACCTATGACAAGTGATCCTGATGCCATAGAGGAAAAGGAGGGTATTGTACGTATTCCTATTTATGATGGAGAATATCGCTTAGTCCAGAAAAGTAATGGGGTAGAGGTTACGCTAGAGTACTCTACCGATCCAGGTGGAAATGTCCCTGCTTGGTTACTGGGCAACTCGGCAACTAAGGAACCTTTCGAGATTTTTAACGGGCTAAAAACCTATCTGGAATAGTGATGCGTCCGGTAGACATTTTAGCTTTTGGCGCGCATCCTGACGATGTGGAGCTAAGCTGTGGAGGCACCTTGCTCGTTGCTAATGCACAGGGTCAGTCTACTGGAATTGTTGACTTGACCTATGGAGAACTCGGTACCCGTGGTACAAAGGAAAGTCGCCTTGTGGAGTCAACTAACGCGCAACACATTTTAGGGGTTGCTTTTCGCGAAAATCTTGGTCTCCCTGATGGTTTTATTGATGATGGCATGGAGAGTAAGCTGGCGGTTATTCGTGCCATTCGAAGTGCTCGTCCTCAGATTGTATTGGCCAATGCGATAAAAGATAGGCATCCTGATCATCCCAAAGCAGCAAAACTTGTTCGTGAGGCGGCCTTTTTAAGTGGGCTAGTCAAGATTGAAACTCGAGATGCCGAGGGTAACGTACAGGAGGCGCACAGACCTAGAGCAGTGTATCATTACATACAATCAGATTATATTGAACCAACCTTTGTGGTTAATGTCTCTGAGTTTTGGGAGAAGAAGTGGGAAGCAATTATGGCCTACTCGACACAGTTTCATTCGCTCAATGCGGAGAACAAGGACTTTGAGAATTCGGATAAGAAAACCTTTATTTCTACACCAACCTTTCTTGAAATGTTGAGGGGGCGTCACGCAGAATTTGGCAACTTGATTGGGGCGAATTATGCAGAGGGATTTATAAGTAATCGACCTATTGGCCTTCAAAATGTGCTGAGTTTATTGTGAGTCGGCGAAGAACAGACATGCCAAAAAAAGGCCGTCCCTCAAAAGCCGAGTGGAAGGCGGCTCGATATGTAATGGGATATGTCTGGCGCTACCGAGTTTCTTTTATTACTGGCCTAATTCTCTTGGGTATTTCGGCAAGTATGTTTTTGGTGGTCATGAAGCTTGCCGGAGAGATGGCACAAGCAGCAGAAGGGAACGAACATATATTGACCACGTTTATCCCACAGGCTGGGGTTGAAACGTATATCTATGTTTTTGCTGGGTTATTGATTTTTCAAGCTGTTGTATCCTATACAAGAATCTATCTGTTTACTAAAGTGGGGGAGCATGGAATAGCCGATTTACGCAGGGATTTGTTTCAGCGAATTATTGCTTTAGATGTCTCCTTTATCGAACGCAATCGCACTGGTGACCTGATTTCAAGGTTAACAGCGGATATTGAGCAGCTCCAATCCACCTTCTCCAATACCTTACCTGAACTCATTCGACAGATTATTCTTTTTATTGGTGGACTTATCATCATATTCATTGAGGCGCCTAAGCTGTCTTTGTTTATGTTGAGCATTATACCGGTCGTTGTTTTAGTTGCAATGGCACTCGGAATGTATGTAAAGCGATTTTCCTCGAAGAGGCAGGAATCCTTGGCAAGAACAAATGTGATTGCTGAAGAAGCATTTTCTCAGTACACTACGGTAAAAGCTTTTGTTAATGAGCGATTTGAAATGCAGCGGTATCGATTGGCGATTAATGATATGATTTCAGTTGCCATGAAATACGGTAAGGTTCGTGCTGTATTTGTAGTCTTTATCATTTTCTTCATGTTCGGCTCGTTAATGACGGTGCTTTGGCGTGGTGCACTCATGGTGAAATATGACGGTCTATCCGTTAGTGATTTGACCCTGTTTATTCTGTTAACTGGTGTGATTGGAGGGGCTATTGCAAGCCTTGGAAACTATTATGTAGTCTTGTTGGGTACGTTTGGTGCGACAAAGCGTGTTCAAGAAATCTTATCTCAAGAAACGGAAATGGACATAGATGCCGACCTTCCGTCACCTATGGAATTCGAGCAATCTATTGAGTTTGCCAAGGTATCTTTTGCCTATCCAACACGACAAGATGTGCCTGCATTAGATAATGTCAGCCTTCAAATCGATAAAGGTGATCATGTGGCAATTGTTGGAACGAGTGGTTCTGGTAAGTCGACCATGGTAAAGCTTTTAGCAGGATTCTATCCTGATTACACCGGTGATATTACTATCGATGGTGCATCCATCAGGGACTATGCGGTAGAGAGTATCCGTCAAAACATTGGAATTGTGCCTCAAGATGTAGTGCTGTTTGGCGGTAGTATACAGGATAATATTGCTTATGGAAGTCCTGGCGCTACTGAAGAAGAGATCATTGAGGCTGCGCACAAGGCGAATGTTATGGAATTTGTTGACAGTTTGCCTGATGGTCTTAACACCATGGTTGGAGAAAGAGGCGTACAGTTGTCAGGAGGTCAAAAGCAACGTGTTGCCATTGCTCGGGCCATTTTAAAAGACCCGAAGATTTTGGTACTTGATGAGGCGACTTCTTCATTGGATAGTGCATCGGAGTCTCTTGTTCAAGACGCTCTCGAGCGGTTAATGCAGAATCGCACAACCATTGTCATTGCCCATCGGCTATCTACCGTTCGAAATGCGACTAAGATTGTGGTCTTGCATCATGGTAAAATAGAAGAGGTTGGTAATCATGAAAGCCTGATGGCCAATAAAGAACGTTACCACTTTATGGTAGAATTGCAGCAACGTCAAATGGCCTAATATGAGGGTACATGCTTCAGTTTTTGCTCAAGAAAGTCAAGATTGGAAAAGCGGTCTCTCCAAATTGGAGTTGCTTAATATCTTCCATGTGCACCTCGATGTGACCGATGATAATCTCCTATTAGCAAAAGATGTTTTATCCCATCTTGAACAGGATGGCCGTTTTACGGTAGAAATCCATGCGGTATTGAGCCATCCGAGTGATTTGTGGTCTATTCTTGATGACTGTCCTGTATCGTGTATCTATTTTCAAGCAGAAGATTTATCCGCTGATCCTTTTGTAAATATTCCTTCGGCCTATGAGGGAGTTAAAAAGGGCTTGGCCTATCGATGGACTTCACTAGAGCAACTGCCGCCTGCGAAAATCGAATCTTTGGATGCACTTCTCGTAATGACAACGATACCTGGACAAAGCGGTGGATCGTTTCCCAATGAGGCATTTCAGGTGATAGGCCGTTGGCGTCGGGCATTAACGAATACCTCGTTACTCATTGATGGTGGTATTCGTCCAGAGGTTGCTTCAGTGCTTAAGATTTTAGGAATCTCTAATGTTGTTGTGGGAGCTCATTTAATGCGTTCTGATAATCCATATCAAGCCTACCTTGATTTACTGCATCCTGATATGCAAGTGGACGTTCAAGCCAAGTATTTTATGATTGAGGGAAAGGATGTAGCTCAGGTGTCATCAGATAGTTCTATCTGGACTGCCCTAACAGAATTAGACCGAGGGGGATTAGGTATTCTGATGGTGGTGGATCAGGGCAAATGCCTGGGTATGGCTACGAATGCTGACCTGCGAAGAGCCGTGCTTGAAGAGCGGGATGGAAATACCAATGCGCCTTGGTGGAACGCGAATCCACTATCTGTGCAATCGGAGACCTCATTTTCTCAGATGATAGAGCTCCTTAACTACCATGCAATGCCCTTGCATCTTCTACCCGTGATTGATGAAGATCGATTTTGTGGTTTGGTACACTTTAACTATTTAGCCCATAGTCTCTAATTATTTTCGAAGAGGGAGTACTTTTGATTTATGATCGTACATCTCAAAACAACCATTGGCCATGATGAGGCTAAGACATTAGCTCAAAAACATCAGGCAATTCTTACGCAAAATACACAGTGGCATACAGGATACATTTTAACCTTATCCTCTAAGATCAAAGAGCTTCCAGCAGATTTATCTCAGCATGCAGAGGACTTTGTGGTGTTGGATAGTGATATCCAGTTTGCCTCCAGAAGCTATCAAGATAGGAAGGCTGAAGTTCGCATTGCAGAAGACTTGGTTGTAGGCGGGGAGGGTAATTCAACTTGGTTGATGACGGGGCCTTGTTCAGTAGAAAGTAAGGAGCAAATCGAAACAATTGCCACTTTATGTAAGACCCAAGATGTGCGCATTATCCGAGGCGGTTGCTATAAACCTAGAACATCTCCTTATTCGTTTCAAGGATTAGGGCTAGAGGGGTTAAGAATTCTTCGAGAAGTGGCGGATGCCAATGATCTTAAGGTAATCACTGAGGTAAGGGATGCAAGTCATGTGCAAGATGTTATTCAACATGCCGATATCATTCAAATTGGAGCAAAAGCCATGTATGATCATGGAATTTTAAGAGCATGTGGTCAACAGAGTAAACCGGTATTGCTCAAACGGGGCTTTAACTCAACACTTCAAGAGTTTGTCCAAGCGGCTGAGTTTATACTCTCCTTGGGTAATCCCAATGTGATTTTATGTGAACGCGGTATACGGACTTTTGAGAAAGCGACACGTTTCACACTTGATTTATGTGGAGTATCATGGCTCAAGGAATATTGTAATTTGCCTATTGTGGTTGATCCAAGTCATGCTATTGGCTATCGCTTTGGTGTTGCGGACTTAAGCCGTGCAGCCTTTGCTATGGGTATTGATGGTTTGTTGATAGAATGCCACCCCAATCCGGCAGAAGCAAAAAGTGACGCTGCGCAACAGATAACTCCAGAAATGTTCTCTGAGTTAGCCGCAAGTCTGCGAAAAATGGCTCCAGGAATTGGACGTCGATTAAAATAACTCGGCAATCATACATCGTACGCTGCCTCCTCCAAGTTTTTCAATCGTAGGAATAGGAGCGAAGACAATCTTTCCATGTCGACTGAGCTTGGTTTTTGTATCCACGCGGAGTGTATTAAAGGCCGTTTCACTCATTACAATAACCGACTCACCTCGTTGGTTTTCTATTTCCAATATATTTCCTCCGAATCCATAAATCTCTTCATAGGATAGGTCGATTATCTCTTTATTGCTATTCATTAATTCATCCAGAATCTTTTCACAGGATACCATGTCTTGAATAGATTCTACGCAGATGGCTGCCCATGTTGTGCCAATAGACATCATAACATTGGTATGATAGATTAGGTCCTCGCTATGGCTATTTTGGTGGGATGTAAAAGAGACAATCTTGTAGCCTAGACGTTCCCCCCAAACATCGAGAACCTCTTGACTGGTTCTTGGGCCAAGTGCAGCATAGCAAATCTGATGTACCCGATCTAACACCATACTTCCTGTTCCCTCTAAAAAGAGCTCTTTTTCTTCATACGCCGTTAAGTCGATGAGTCTATTCTTAGGCTTGTATCCGCTATCGCTTACTTGGTCTATAATCTCCTCTCTTCGTTCTCTTCTTCGGTTTTCCGCGAACATTGGATAGAGTACAACATGTCCGTCATCATGAAAGGATATCCAGTTGTTTGGAAAGAGGGCGTCAGGGGTGTCCTGCTCTTTGATGCTTGAGATGACGGTGACATCGATAAGGTTCTTTTCCAAGACATCGACGAGGTTATCAAACTCTGCTTGCGCTTGACTAAGTACATCTGAGGAGTCCGTAGCATCTTGCTGAAAGGCATTGTTTACTGCCGTTTCTTCATTTTTTCTAAAGGTGGTTGGACGTATCATAAGAATACGTCGGCTACGTTGTTTTGTCATACTAATCGTCTTTCCAAGGGTAGGGTGGAGCATCGTAACAATCCACCTAACTTTCCAATTGCGCTGTAATCTACTAAATGTACATCGTATCCTTTATCCCTTAACCACGTATTTACCCGAATAAATCGGTTGTCAGACACTATGCTTTGCTTGTCGATGGACAACAGGTTTGTGTTTAGCTGAATGGCTTCATCTTGTGTAACATGCAAGATGCAATCCTCAGAATAGTCTTCCGTTATACGGGTAAAGTCATTTGCTGTACGAAACCCATCCCTATATACGATGCAGTGGCCTAGGCCTAGCGGCATAAAGGCACAATCTAGATGCAATACGTTGTTAGTAACCTCGAAATCATCTTTGATTAGCTCAACACCGATAACCGTTAACTCTGGAAAGGTTTCTTGAAGCCAATGGAGACTCTTTTGATTTGTACGTGCTGTCTTGAACGTGGACATTGTTTCTTGATCACTGTATCCAACATACAGTTTGTTACCAGCAATTAGTACATCCCCACCTTCGATTTGGACATCAGGCGGTGGCACTTTAGTTTGAACCGTTCCTAGCAAATCACTTACTCCTTCCCATTCTTTCGCACGATCTTCAATCATTTTAGAGCGAACGAGCACATCTTGAATTACAAAACCCACATCACGGGCAAAGATTTGATCTATTTCAGGTAGATTTTTTGGGCGATAGACGGTAACACCAAGTGATCTTAAGGTATTAACCAAGGCATTGAGTTGTTGTTCAAGGAGTTCGTGGTAGGGATAAACACCCTGCTTTACAGTATTTCGTGTGGTTGGATCATAACAGTCCTCTTCACGTGGAGGCTGACCTGAGTCCAATGCAGAGCCCACAATGATGGACTTTAATTTGTCCCACTCGTGATATTGACCTACCTTCCTTAGCATAAAGCATACTTGAGTTACCAAGCATTTAGCGATTTATCGGCTAGCGTGGTAATCTGTACAAGGTACTTAATCCATGTTGAAACTATCCATAAGGAATCCACTATTTGCCCTCACCTAAGCTGTACATTAGAAGTGTGAATCCCCATTTGAATCCTGATTTATCGAATTTGTCGAATAGAGACATGGAAGCGGATAAGGCGTTAAGACCTCTTGGTTTTAGTGACTTCCAAGGCCAAAGTGCTGTGCTGGAAAACCTGGAAGTCTTTGTCCAAGCTGCTTCTAAGCGTGCTGAGGCAATGGATCACGTGCTATTACACGGTCCTCCGGGACTTGGAAAAACAACATTGTCTCATATCATAGCCAATGAACTTGGTGTAGGAAT
>JBMHCE010000036.1:0-37223 GCA_049890075.1 Chitinophagales bacterium | reverse complement strand
TACGGTAGATCCAAAAACAAAGCTGGCGTGCTATCTTTTCTCATTGAGGGATGTCATGCCTACGATTTAGGTGTCTTACTCGACAAAATGGGTATAGCCACACGAACAGGACATCACTGCTGTCAACCCCTTATGAAGTTCTATGGTGTAGAAGGAACGTGCCGTGCTTCTTTTGCAGCGTATAACACAGAGGAAGAAGTTGAAGTCTTTGTTACGGGCGTAAAACGTGCCGTTCAGATGCTCCGTGGATAGGATGTATCCTGCGTTCCCGTTACTAATACCGTTATCGTTTTACATGCTTGATGTAATCACCAAATAGCAGCATAGCCCTACCTCTGTGGCTCATACTCGCTTTTTCCTCATCAAGCATCTCGGCAAATGTTGTTGCATGGTGCTCAGGAATAAAAATAGGGTCATATCCAAATCCGCCGTTACCGCGTTTATCCAAGCTAATTTCACCATGGATTTCACCATCGAAGAAGGTCGATGTCTCTTCTCCGTCTTCTATCATGATAAAGCAAGCTACCGTTCTAAAAAATGCTTTCCGGCTCTTTCCCTGCAGAGCAGACAGTAGTTTATCCATATTGCGGTCATGATTTACCGGAAGTCCCCCATAACGCGCCGTATAGATTCCAGGATCGCCACCTATACCCTCACAGCAAAGACCAGAATCCTCTGCCATTGTTGGAAGGCCACAAAAATCGAAAACCGCCTTTGCTTTTATATACGCGTTTTCCTCAAAGGAAGTGCCAGTCTCTTCAACCTCTTCTGTAAAGCCGATGCTATTCAAATCAACAATATCTAGATGAGGTAACATCGCTCGTACTTCATGAAGTTTATGAGCATTTGTTGTTGCAAAAACTAGCTTCATAGTTAACTTTTTGAGGTCAAGTCAAACATTTTCTTCATAGCACCCCAAAGCTTTTTCTTATCCTCTGCGCGATCCTTCATCCAAGCAATACCGCCGGAAAAAACAATTTTTTTGCCAGCAATCTCATAAGGGTGATATGCCTTGGGATGGAATTGAAGATCAAAATTTGAGGGTCGTATACCAAAGAAGATCAAAAATTGAAGCTCCTCCATTTGAAAGAGCTCACCCAAGGCCTCATCACCTGAACAGAACCTTAGCTCATAAGCAGATTGATCTCTATTGGCTGCTTTCATCACTTTTTCTAGAAAAGCGTGGGTTTCGGGAATATCATCCTCCTCATTCAGCACCAAAATCACATCAACGCCTGATTTACAATCACTTATACTTCTTCGTTCTACATTATAAAGCCGAGAATTCTCAAAAAGATGCTCCATTTTCCCTATCTTTGCACGGCATTATGACGGATATCCACTCAAACATCACCATACCAACAACTAAAGTAAAGGAATCCAGCCTATCACAACTTGATCTTGCTAACATAAAGTTTGGTCATGCATTTACGGACCACATGTTCGTTGTTGATTATGATAATGGTGAATGGATTAACCCACAGATACTGCCATTCGGCCCTATTTCAGTGCACCCGGCAACATCGTCCATTCATTATGGACAGTCCATTTTTGAAGGAATGAAAGCCCACCGTAACAAGGAAGGCGACATTGTATTCTTTCGAATGGATGATCATGCAGCTCGTTTTTGCTACTCGGCAAAACGCATGGCAATGCCTGAGATTCCTAAAGGACTATTTCGCAAAGGGATTATGGAGCTGGTCAAACTAGACCAAGCTTGGGTACCACAAGAAGAAGGCTACTCGCTATATATCAGACCCTACATGTTTGCTACAGACGAGTTTATTGGAATACGTAGGTCTAGCCACTATAAGTTTATGGTGATTTTAAGTCCAGTTGCTGGCTACTATTCAGGTGCTGTAGAAGTTTATGCCTCCACAAAGTATACCCGAGCGGCGCCAGGTGGAACGGGTATGGCAAAAGCAGCTGGAAATTACGCGGCAGCCATCCTACCGGCAGAAGAAATCAAAGACAATGGATACGACCAAATTCTTTGGCTTGACGGAAGAAACCACACGAATCTCCAGGAGATCGGCACCATGAATGTTTTTGCAGTGATCAACGACGAAGTACATACACCATCATTGTTTGAAGGAACTATTCTTCCTGGTATCACAAGAGACTCTGTAATCCAATTACTCAAATCATGGGATATCCCAGTCCATGAACGTGAAATATCCATTCACGAATTAATCAAGGCACAGGAAAGCGGCCAGATCAATGAAATGTTTGGTAGCGGAACGGCAGCAACAATCTCTCCCATCAAAGGCTTTGGCTATGATGACCGCCACTATGAAGTCAAGCTAGGCGATGACTCTTCAATCTCAGCCCGACTTAAAAAAGCCCTTCAAGAAATCAAGCAGGGGAACGCAAAGGAATCGTTTGGTTGGGTAGAGAGACTAGCCTAAAACGAGTAGTTCGGATTGTCCTCCGAGAAATCACTAGACGAGAAGGAAGGATTTATAACAATTTCCGTGAATTGGTACTCCTCAAACAAGTTCCCTTTATGGTCAATAATCCTTTGAAAAATCGGAAGATAGGTTGTCTTATCGATGTAAAAAATACTGGTCTTTCCGTAAGCGCTCGTCACTTTAATCACATCACCTGCGGACAAAGATTTGCCAACTTTCCAACCATTAATTTCAGCCAGTAAATACTCACTTAAGTGTAGTGATTTTGCAAGGTCTGATAAGGTCTGTGCCTTAGGAACCGTATAGTTTTTTACTACAAAATTGGGATCATTGATTTCGATTTTATAGCAAGACTTCCCATCGAATGTAACGCTTCCCGAAAGCCTAAATGCCTTCTCCAAAATCCCTTGTCTTTTGGCCATTTCCATCGATTGATACAGCAAGATGGCCGGAGTACGAAATCCTGCATCGGTAAGTAGGTTATGCATTCCCTTCCTCATCATGGCAGACTTAGGATCAAGCTTAATTTTAATACCCTTCTTAATTAATGCTTTGTGGCCATACACCGCAGGATCATACAAAAGCTCTGCGCCGTTGTTTGGACCACCGGTCATCTTAGTATAGATTCTCTCCGATGGATAATGAATCTTACACTCCATAGAGGACTGGACCATCTCACCATCTATTCGCTCATTCATAACAAGCGTAAAAGAATGACCCGATGCATCCATGACTCGGTCATACATTCTATCAATGATAGACTCAGGGCTTTGTCCATGAGCGAACAACATACCAAAGGAAAGAAGGACGGTGAACAAGTGATACTTCCGCATGTTTAGGATAGGTTTAGAATAAACTTAAACAAAAGTTGTTCCAATGCGTCTATTTTGAGAATAAATCTTCCCTTAGTAATCGATCAAACGCCACTCCGTCAAATCTATGGTGTTTGACAATTTTACCTTTTGACACCATATAGTCCACCCCATTGTAGGTAATAGATGCCTTAGGAGATCGGCCATAAACCCACTTCCAGGAACGTAAAAGTTCGCTGTGTGCTTGGAGGGTATCGGCTGAAAGAACGGCATGCTCTACAGAAGAAAAAGAATCCTTCAACTCACTAAGTAGAGCGTCCACAAGCGTTTCCATAGTGAGACCAAACGATTTTAAGTTAACCACCTCTGATCGAACGGAGGGAAGCGCTTTCGTACGAATACCAAGTGGAGAGGTTATGGATTGTTCTAAATGATCTAAATCACTATCCACAAGCAGAGTACAATGAGTTAACAGCTTTTTTCTCCCAGCAAACTGAGCCGATCCGGATATCTTTTTACCCTGACAGAGAATAGCATTTCGTGTATTTAACGCTGTACCAAGCCCAAGATTCTTTAAGGCCTTCCTTGGCCAATCCAAGAAAAAATGGTAGTCATTTACAAATTCCAAGTTCTTAGGCATAACCAAACCGATATTGAGATTTCCTAAATCATGATACACAGTTCCTCCACCGCTTACACGACGACATATTTGAATATCATGACCATCACAAAAGGGAAGATTTACCTCAGCAAACAACTGTTGGTTTCTGCCGATTACCACGGCAGGACTATTGATGTAACAGTAAAACAAAGGACGATCATCCGTGTCCTCTTCCAATGCCCAGCGCTCAAAGGCAAGATTAGTTACTGGATCATTAGACGGGCTATTGATCCATCGAATATGGTCACCAAGTATACGTTGCATTAGAACATACTCAAATTGATCCGTTAGGCGATCAGCAATTCTACATGATCTACAATCACCTTACATCGACGCTCGGCATCTTTTTCCAATTGCTTCATCTCTTCAAGCACCTTCGTCTTCCATGGACCATCAGCAAGGTCCTGAATATTGATACGGACATTCATTCCAGCCCCTTGAATTGCAGTTCGTGCACAAAGAGCTCCTACTCCTGTATCAGAAGCTGAATTGGGATTTCCATCCTTTGCCATGGCATCAAGTAAATCAAACATACTATACGCCGTCCTCATTACCTCCAAAGGCACCTCAATGGCATATTCTGTGGCCTCCTTCATAGCCTGCTGACGAGCAGCTTTTTCCTCAGAACTCCCCTTCGGTAACTTTATGGCCGCCATAATACGCTCAAATGCCGCCGTATCCTCATCAACAAGTCGAAGTAGCTTTGAAAGGATTTGCTGACCATTATCAGCCCACTGAGAAAAGAAATCCCAGCGGTCATCCCAACCGCGTTTATGAGAGGATAAGTTAGCCACCATAGTTCCAAGGGCTGCACCGAGCGTTCCTACATAAGCTGAAATTGACCCTCCCCCAGGTGCAGGACTCTCACTAGCTGTTTCATGGGCGAAGGCTTTTAAATCCATTCCCACTAGCTTGGATGAACTCGTCTCGCGTATCATCCATTCGATGATGTTTTCCTCAGGCACAAAAGGCTTTAAATCACTAAGCCCCATAGAGAGCGCTGCTACTCGAACGAGCTCTTCCTCACTGACACCAATGCTTCTGTTTTGTTTTTGCAGGAAATATTTACCCGCATCCAACATACTTTGAAGAGGCACAAGACCTACAAGTTCGGATCCCGTGACCCGCATGCCTCGCCTGTGCGCGGAATGTACCGTTTCATCAAAGGCCTTATGCAGTGGAGTTTTATTTACATCGGTGATATTCATAGAAATTTGGGCTACACCATATTCTTCGATATACCAACCAATTCCCTTTACTCCTGGACAAGTACCAGGAACTCGCTCCGGATTGCCATCTTTATCAAGGACCTTTTTGCCCGTTGGTGTGCCATCAACTGTTTTTATGCGACCTTTTTCTCTTATATCAAAGGCAACTGAATTTGCCCTACGCACAGAGGTTGTATTTAGATTCACGTTAAAGGCAATAAGAAAATCACGTGCACCGATCGCAATGTTTCCTGTTTTTGCATTGAAACGCTGAGGGCCGAAGTCCGGCTTCCACCCATCCTGCTTGATCTTTTCTTCAATTCCCTCATATTCCCCAGCACGAACCGTCGCGAGATTCTTCCGCTTCTCTTCTGTGGCCGCTGACTCATAGAGATAAACCGGGATATCTAAGTCCTTTCCTACCCGCTCACCGAGCTTCTTGGCACATTCAATGCAGTCCTCCATCGAGGCATTGGCTACGGGGATAAATGGACATACGTCTGTAGCGCCAAATCTTGGATGTTCCCCACTGTGCTGGCTCATATCAATGAGCTCCGCTGCTTTGCTGATGAGTTTGTAAGCTGCTTCGACAACTTGATCCGGCTCTCCAACAAACGTGATTACTGTTCGATTCGTGGCTTTTCCCGGATCTACATCGAGCAATCGGACACCCTCCACTTGCTTTACCATGTTCGCAATGGCGTCGATAACCTCTGGCCTTCTCCCCTCACTTATGTTTGGCACACATTCGATTAACTTTCTCATGATATTTTCATTGTGTTTTTTCTCATTGATTAAGCTACCCACTTTCCGGATATCATAATCTTCTCAATATTGTTTTCTCCGAAGGCATAAGGGACATAGGATAAGTTTTGTATCTCCTCTTGAAGGACCACAAGATTCGCTCGTTGTCCAACTCGTATTCTTCCAACCTCTTCACCTGCATCCATTGCCATTGCACTATTGCAGGTAATCGCGTCAAGCGCTTGTTGAGGGCTTAGCTTCATTTTTATGCAGGCTAAGGACCATATCTTCTGCATATCGTATACCGGAGAACTTCCTGGATTAAAATCACTAGCAAGGGCAAATGGCAGGCCTCGCTCCATCAGTTCTCTACCTGGCGCATAAGGTATCCCGAGATAGAAACTACAACCAGGTAATCCTACTGGCACGGTTTTACTCGATGCGAGTAACTTAAGTTCTGCATCCGTGATTTGTTCTAAATGATCGACTGAAACAGCCTCATGCTCAATGGCGACCTGCACGCCGCCACTAACGGCCAGCTGATTGCCATGAATCTTCGCCTTAAGACCGAACTCAGCTCCCTTGGCCAAAATTTTAGCCGTTTCATCCACGGTAAAGAAGCCCTTCTCACAAAAGACATCAATAAAGTAAGCAAGCTTTTCCTCTGCCGCGGCAGGTATGAGCTCCTCACAAACAATATCAATCCAACGGCTGCGATTCGACTGATAGGCCGTTGGGAGTGCATGAGCCGCTAGCAAGGTTGGACGAATCAACATATCAGAATATGTTTCCTGTAGACGACGAATGACTCGAAGCATCTTTAACTCATCCTTAACCGTCAAACCATAGCCACTCTTTATCTCGATGGCCGTCGTCCCTGCTTTGCGCACGGCATTCATTCTCCAACACGCTCTCTGAAAAAGCGCATCTTCTGACATCTCCTGAAGCTTTCTAGCAGAATTATGGATTCCGCCTCCAGCAGCGGCAATCTCCTCATAACTCTTACCCTCAATTTTCATCAAAAATTCCTCTTCCCGAGATGCGGCATGCACAAGGTGTGTATGATTATCTACAAATCCAGGAAGGACAAAGGCTTGATTAACATCGATAACTTCTGCCTCTAACGGTAAATCTTCAATCTCTATAAATCTGCCATTGTCGATAGCGATTGAGTTTAGACCCGTTTCCTTGACGTATGGTGATTGAGTATGAAGATTAGTAATGAGCTTTGCACCTGACATATCGTCAAGATACAGGGTTATTACCGTTTACACCCCGAAACGACGAGGAGAATTATCTACTTTTGCTCTATGGTCGGAAATTCCTTTGGACATCGCTTTCGAATCACCACTTTTGGTGAATCACACGGACCAGCTATGGGAGTGGTTATTGACGGGTGTCCCGCTGGACTATCCTTAAAGTCGTCCCATATTCAGAAAGCGCTCGACCGAAGACGCCCGGGCCAATCCAATCTTACAACAGCTCGTAAGGAAAAAGATCAAGTAGAAATCCTATCAGGCGTTTATGAAGATAAAACCTTGGGCAGCCCTATAACTCTGCTTATACGCAACGAGGACGCTCGTCCAGAAGATTACAACCAACTAAAAGAAGTTTATCGTCCCTCTCACGCAGATTACACCTACCGTAAGAAATATGGACATCGTGACCCTCGAGGAGGAGGTAGAGCTTCTGCTCGTGAAACAGCCTGTCGTGTAGCTGCAGGAGCGGTAGCAAAGCAAATTTTAGAACACCTTAACATAAACGTCTACGCCTTTACACATCAGATTGGTCAAGTTGTTTTAGAGGACAAAACCATTGATTATTCAAGCATTGAGCAACATCCCACACGATGCCCAAATTCATCGGTTGCAGAAGCTATGCAACAAGCAATTGAGTCGGCAAAGTCTGAAGGAGACAGCCTTGGAGGTATTGTAGAATGCCACATTACAGGTCTCCCTGTTGGACTAGGCCAACCTGTATTTCATCGTTTTGAAGCTGATTTAGCATTTGCCATGTTATCCATCAATGCGACCAAATCCTTTGAAGTTGGCTCAGGTATAGCAGGAACCCGAATGAAAGGAAGTGAACATAATGATGCCTTTGTTTTTGAAAAAGACAAAGTGGCCACAACAACCAACTTTAGTGGTGGTGTACAAGGAGGAATAACCAATGGGATGCCCGTAACCTTTAAGGTGGGATTTAAACCAACAGCAACCATTCAAAAACCTCAACAATCTATCGATCAGCAGGGCGAAAATGTAATCGTTGAAGGTAAAGGAAGACATGATCCTTGTGTAATCCCGCGTGCTGTGCCCATTGTAGAAGCGATGGCAAATCTTGTTACCGTAGATCATATTCTTCTAGCACAGAGTGATACTATTGAACAAATTGGCTTGAAACAATGAAAGTCTACCACCATAAAGACTGTCAAGAGTTTCTAGCGGGAGATGCCACCCACTTACGAGAGATACTTCATCCGGATAAAATGGACATTGCCCTGCGTTACAGTTTGGCGCATGCCGTAGTAAAACCAGGCGAAACATCCTTTAAACACGCGCTAACAACAAGTGAAATCTACATCATTCTCGAAGGAAAGGGACGCATGGTTATTGATAAGGAAGCTCAAGAAGTCACCAAAGGGCATGTCGTTTACATCCCGCCAAATGCCGTCCAGTGTATAGAAAACATTGGCACGGAGGATTTAATCTTTTATTGCATCGTAGATCCAGCCTGGCGAGAAGAAGATGAAATAGTCTTTGAATCCGAACCCAAACCATAGCACCATGAAAAAACTAGCCCTTCATTGGCAAATCATCATAGCCCTCATCCTCGGAGTACTTTATTCCTACTTAGCGATTTCACAAGGTTGGATGAAGTTTACGTTGTACTACCTGCGTCCCTTTGGAGACATATTTATTCGTTTGTTAAAAATGCTTGCCATACCCTTGGTACTCTTTTCAATCATTAAGGGGGTAGCTGGACTGTCGGATATTTCTCGTCTTGGCAGATTGGGAGCAAAGACATTTGGGCTTTATGTGCTTACCACGGTTGTTTCCGTGACTATTGGACTTGGTCTTGTCAATCTTATTGAACCTGGCAATAAAATTGACCCAGCAGTTAAAGGGGAAATTCAAACCTACGTTGAAATGAATGTTTCCCAAGATGATGGATTTCAATCCTTACAAGCAAAACAGGATGCTACCAATAAAATTCAAGAAGAATACGGCCCCTTGTTTATCCTTGTGGAGTCAGTTCCTGATAACATTTTTGGAGCTTTAACCTCCATGAGCAAAATGCTTCAGGTGATCTTTTTTGCCATATTCTTTGGCATTGGTCTACTCTTTGTCGACAAGCGATACAGCGATCCTGTGAACAAGGCCGTAGATGGTATCAATGAAGTAATTCTGTTATTAATCCAATGGGTAATGCGCGCTGCCCCTTTCTTTGTTTTTTGTCTCTTGGCAGGACAGATGGCACGATTAGCAGGTGATAACCCGGAGATTTTATCGCAAATTCTTCAAGCTGTAGGTTGGTACATGGGCACAGTTATTCTAGGATTAGCCATTATGGCACTTGTTTTTTACCCAAGCTTGGTTGCCATTTTTGTTCGGCACATTGGCTATAGAGGATTTATGCGCAAGCTTATCAAGGCCCAATCCGTTGCCTTTTCCACTTCTTCTAGCGCAGCCACCCTTCCAGTAACCATGGATGTCGTGGAAAATGACCTCGGTGTTTCACCTCAAACGACAAACTTCATTTTACCGATTGGTGCTACCATAAACATGGATGGCACGTCGATGTTTCAAGGAATTACCGCAGTATTCTTAGCCCAATTCTTTGCAGGAGGCATGGAGATGACAGATCAATTGTTAATGATTGGTATGGCCACCTTAGCCTCTATCGGAGCACCTGCTGTCCCAAGTGCTGGATTGGTGTTGCTAATGGGAATACTTGCCTCATTGGGCTATCAAGCTTGGTGGGTAGCGTTAGTTTTCCCCATCGATAGAATACTGGATATGACGCGCACAGCAATCAACGTTACCGGGGATGCCGCCGTTGCAACGCTTATTGCTCATAGTGAAGGGGAGTTTGCTTCAGACAAATCCAGCCAGTAACAATGTCCAGCTATCGCTTTAAACAACGCAAAATGCGCTGGATAAATCTTTATCCTCCCTATTTAGGTGCGGGTATACGATTCAAAGGCTTTTCAGATGATGGGTATGCTTGCCATGTTGAAATGAAGTTGCGTTGGTGGAATAAGAATCTCTTTAATACCCATTTTGGCGGCTCTATCTATGCTATGAGTGATCCATGGTTTTGTTTTATTGTGCTTGATAAGTTAGGCCCTGATTACATCGTATGGGATAAAAGTGCTACTATCCGATTTCTAAAGCCAGGAGAACGAACACTTAGGGCCATATTCAGAGCCAAGCCAGAAGAAATTGAGCACATTCGAACTCAGGCAGATTCCCAAGGTAAAACCACCTATGTGTTTACCGCCGAGATATTAGATAGCCAAGGAGTACTGGTAGCCGAAGTCGATAAGGAAGTTTATGCCCGACGAAAGGCCTGAGCCACACAGCTACTGAGTTCTACCGACTCATCTATCCCTCTTTCCTAATAAAGGTTAAATAGCCAATCCTCATGACTGAGTAACCTCGAATTCGAAGTATTTTATAAGCAATACTTCACATTTATGAAAAAACATCTGGTTTTATCCTTCCTTTTCCTGTTCCTAGGCACTCTTAGTCATGCTCAATATCTAGTAAGCTACACCAAGGTTGATTCCTTTACCACAGACAGCTTACATGCTCTTTGGAAACAAAACAAGATTAAAAAATTCATTGTACCCATCAAGTATGATTTTGATGTATATGAGGTGATATACAATACTGTTTATGTTGACGGGGATACGATTACGGCCTCAGGATACATCTTCCTCCCCTTAATGCCTGCAAAAGATATGGCCAATGGAATTCCAGCTTCTATATTAAATCACGGTACAGAAATGCGAATCAATCCCAATTGGAACGGCCTTGGAGGGTTGCAAGCCGTGGTTGCAGCCTACGCTACAGATGGATATTACGGTCTGTATCCACACTACATCGGATTGGGCAAGGGAGAACGCCGTCATGTATACCAGCATACCGAATCAGAGGCCCAAGCCTCAATTGATATGGTGCGGGCGTTGCGCGAGTTTGCTGTGATTATGGAGACTCCATTTAATGAGGATCTATACATTTCAGGATATTCCCAAGGAGGTCATGCGGCCATGGCGAGTCATAAAATTATGGAGGAAGAATATCCCGATGAGTTTACTGTGCGTGCCAGTGCACCAGCGTCTGGGGCTTATCATATGACAGGAAAAGATCAACAACGGCGAATGTTTGAACCCTATGGTCATCAAGCATACCTACCCTATTTGATCACATCAATGGATCGGGCCTATCCAGCTATGTGGGATGGGGACATCTATGAAGTGTTTGTCCCACCATATGATAGCCTGTTGCGTGCAACAATGACCGGAGAATATAGCATCGGCTATGTATCTAAGCGACTACCTGAAGTCCCTGCTGATATGCTTGACCCATCACTCGTTGAGCAATATTTACAGGATTCCACCTTCCCGTTACGCGTTGCATTAGCCGATAATGATCTCTATGATTGGGCTCCAGAAAGCCCTATGCTTTTATGTTATTGTAATAGCGATGAACAAGTGGACTACCGCAATACGCTCTTCACCTATGACTATATGAAAAACCTTGGAGCAAGGCATGTACGTTTATCCAATGGGGGTAAAAAATACGATCACAATACCTGTGCGCTCTTTACAAGCATTCAAACCAAATTCTTTTTTGACAGTATCAGAAAAGGAAAAAAGAGAGGACGTCGAGGTCCTATATTCAAACGTTTCCTAATCAGCTTAGCCAAACTCGCGGTAAAACCAAGTGATGTCGCGGTGAATCGCAATAAGCTAAAAGACAACTAGCACAGCGGACTAGTAGATGTAATCCGATTGGAATACCAGCCTAATAGTAGTAAAGGTCGTTTTCAGTAGATGCACCAGTCCATACCGGAATAATCCAACCCAGTTTTAGACCAATTCTTAGATCGAATCGTGAAGCCTCCAACGACGTATTTGTTGCAAGATCCCAAGGACGAAGATTAGATGTGAGCCCTTCTTGAAACTCTACGCCGAGGTAAAGATTGGCAAAGCGTTGCTGTTCACACTTTATCAATCCAATAAATTGCGAAAAAACTACTCCCCCACTCATTCGATCATAGCCTGTTCGATACTGCGGACTAAATTGGGGTACAGCATTTCGGTCCACATTGTAGTTAATCTTATGAAGGGTATATCCAACACCTACTTTCATCAAAAGTCCACTATTTGGTGACTTCGGAGAAAATGGGAGGATTTTACTCAGCCATGTCATAAGACTCATCCCGCGTTGCTCAAAACCTACAGGGACTAAATCACCGTCATCGCTCACCATAAAGCCAGAGGACAGGAGGGAATTCAATAGGTCATTTTCTTTGACTTCATTACCAAAATGATATTGACCTTCTAAGCCCAACCCAAGCTTCCCTCCCCAGATATAATCGCCAGAAAATCCCAAAGACTGTGAAAAACCAAACCGTTCCCTTAGATTACCAAAAGGCAGATAGGCTCCATATTGCGGCGTAAGATGCAAAACGTTGGATGGCTTTTGGCCCGAAGTGGGCTTTATGGATACACATAAACCACCAAGAAAAATAGCTATTGTCAAAAGAAGGCGTACCATACCCTAAAGTTACAAGGATATATTCATTGATTCTTCCTTGCAATCCCTAGATTACCTTACCTTTAACATAGACCTATATACTGCATGAACGCTACATCCTCCATCGTCATGGTTGATTTACAAAATCAAACCCAAAAAATTCGTGAGGAAATCAATACAGCCATCATGGAAGTTATTGATTCAACCCAATTCATCGGAGGTACTAAGGTCAACGAATTCTGTGAAAATTTAGGCAAATTCATTGGCGTCGATCATGTTATCCCATGCAACAGTGGTACGGATGCTCTTCAAATTGCCATGATGGCCTTAGGTATAGGCCCCGGAGATGAAGTAATCACGCCGGACTTTACCTATTTCGCAACTGCGGAAGTCATTGGTTTGTTAGGAGCTACACCTATTTTCGTTGACATAGATAAAGATTACTTCACCATCCTTCCAGAAGATATTGAACAGGCCATAACGCCAAAAACCAAAGCAATCGTTCCCGTGCACCTTTTTGGCCAAGCCGCTAATATGCAAGAGATTAACAGAATTGCAGAAGCCCACAATCTTTATGTCATAGAAGATTGTGCCCAGTCCATTGGCTGTACCATGACCGAGGGCGACTTAAAGGGGAAGTCTACTGGAAATCTTGGTGATATCGGTTGTTTTTCCTTTTTCCCATCTAAAAATCTAGGAGCATTTGGCGATGGAGGGGCCATCACAACAAGCGACCCAGAACTAGCCAAAGCATGCCGACAAATTGCCAACCACGGGCAGGGCAAACGATACTATCACGATCGAATAGGGGTCAACTCAAGACTTGACGCAATCCAAGCGGCCATTTTACAGGTCAAACTCAAGCATCTCGATACTTACATCAGTAAACGACGCTGGACAGCCGCTCAGTATGACGATGTCTTTAAAAGGTTTGACTGGATCACTCCCCCCAAGCGGCTCCCCTATTGTGAGCACAGCTTTCATCAATACGTTATACGAATGGATACTGCGTATAGAGATCAGGTTATTGCATTGCTCAGCGAGCACCAAATTGCACACAATATCTACTACCCCCTACCCTTACAAGAGCAGAAGGCCATGGCAAAATTTCCTAAAAGACCATGCCCAAATACCGCGGAGATATGCCAAGAAGTTCTTGCATTACCTATGCATACTGAGCTCACAAATGACCAAATTGAATATATTGCTTCAATCTTTGAAAAAGTAACCCTATGAAAATTACGATAGTCGGAACCGGCTATGTTGGCCTCGTCACAGGAACATGCCTCGCAGAAACAGGAAATGATGTGCTCTGCATTGATATTGATGAGTCGAAAGTAGCTCGGCTGAAAAAGGGGGAATGCCCCATCTATGAGCCAGGGCTCAAGCCACTACTTGAACGCAATATCGAGCAAGGTAGGCTCTCCTTTTCAACTTCACTTGTTGAGGGAATAAACCACGGAAAAGTCCTTTTCCTAGCGTTACCGACACCCCCTGGCGAAGATGGTTCTGCCGATTTAAGCTATGTATTAGGGGTTGCCGATGATATTGGAAAAAATCTAAAAGAGTATAGAGTGATTGTGGACAAGAGCACCGTTCCTGTTGGAACGGCCGATAAAGTGTCTCATCAAATTGCTCAGCATACATCAATTGATTTCGATGTCGTTTCGAATCCGGAATTCCTTCGAGAAGGAATGGCAGTTGACGATTTTCTAAAACCAAGCCGCGTAGTGATTGGAACGTCTTCCGAGAGGGCAGCCGATATTATGCGTCAAATCTATGAACCGTATGTCCGACAAGGGCATCCTATACTCGTTATGGATGAGCGTTCTGCTGAAATGACTAAGTATGCTGCCAACAGTTTCTTAGCCACGAAGATTTCTTTTATGAATGAGGTAGCCAACCTCTGCGAGGTGGTTGGAGCTAACGTGGACAATGTCCGAATTGGCATGGCACCAGATGATCGCATAGGAAGACGGTTCCTTTTTGCAGGAGTAGGTTATGGAGGAAGTTGCTTTCCCAAAGATGTCCTAGCCCTTCACAAAACCTCTAAGGATAATGAGTACGACTTTAAGATTCTTGATGCCGTAATCAAGGTCAATTACGAACAAAGAGCACGGTTTTATCAAAAAATCCATGACCACTTCGATGGAGACTTAAAGGGAATGCAGATTGCTTTGTGGGGACTGGCCTTCAAGCCTGAAACTGATGATATCAGAGAGGCGCCCTCTTTATACATTATTGATAAACTGTTAGAGGCTGGAGCTAAAGTAAAGACCTATGACCCCGAAGCGATGGATAATGTTCGTGCACTTTACGGGAATCGCATTGAGTTTTGTGATACGATGTACGATGCGCTGGATTCATCGGATTTCCTTGTAATTGTAACCGAATGGTCGGCCTTTCGACAACCTGATTTCGACAAGATCAAAGATGCGCTCAAACTACCTCTGGTTTTTGATGGCCGGAATCTTTACGACAAAGAACGAATCAAGGATCTAGGAATTGTTTACCAAAGTATAGGCAGACCGTAGAATACAACCATGAGCAACCAAACTACACCAAGAGTTCTTATAACGGGGGGAGCTGGTTTCCTTGGATCCCACCTTTGCCATCGATTTCACAATGAAGGTTTCGATGTCATTGCCATGGATAACCTAATCACGGGTTCGCTCAAAAATATTGAAGATCTCTTTGGAAAGGAGCGGTTTACCTTCATGAATCATGATGTGACCAAGTTTGTCCATATCGGCGGACATTTGGATTATATCCTTCATTTTGCCTCTCCGGCAAGCCCTATTGACTATTTAAAAATTCCAATTCAAACATTAAAAGTTGGTGCGCATGGGACGCACAATTTGTTAGGACTCGCAAAGGCTAAAGATGCTAGAATACTCGTGGCCTCCACATCTGAAGTGTATGGGGATCCCCTAGAGCACCCACAAAAGGAAAGTTATCTAGGTAATGTTGACCCAGTGGGTCCAAGAGGAGTGTATGACGAAGCCAAACGGTATATGGAAGCATTAACGATGGCTTATCACAGGTTTCACCATGTTGAAACACGTATAGTGAGAATTTTCAACACCTTTGGGCCAAGAATGCGGCTCAATGATGGACGTGTTTTACCTGCTTTTCTTGGAAATGCCCTTGAAGGGAAAAATCTACCCATTTTTGGCGATGGTTCTCAAACAAGGTCATTCTGCTATGTGGATGATACTGTAGAAGGAATCTACAGGATTCTAATGAGCGACTGCCCCGACCCCATTAACATTGGCAACCCCAACGAGATTAGTATTGCACAATTTGCTCAAGAAGTGCAGGAACTTTTTCCTGATCGCACTATTGGACTTGATTACCATCCCTTACCGCAAGGAGACCCAAAACTTCGCAGACCAGACATAAGCAAGGCTAAAGACATTCTTGATTGGCAACCTGTTATGGAACGCAAAGAAGGCCTTATGCAAACGTTAGAATATTTTAAAAGTATTCCACGAGAGGAAAGAGATACGCAAGCCCATAACGACTTTTCAAAGTTCATAAGACGATAAAACAACATCATGCAAGAACAACTCCTATCTAAAGAAAAAACCTTGGCGGTTATCGGCCTAGGCTACGTGGGACTTCCTATTGCCCTTGCCTTCGCAAAAAAAGTTCGCGTGATTGGCTTTGATATTAATGCAGAACGTGTTGACATGATGAAAAATCGTATTGACCCAAGCAAAGAACTAGACTCCTCTGCATTTGACAACAGCGATATACAATTCACACATAACATTGATGACCTCAAAAGCGCATCCTTCTACATCGTAGCAGTACCAACTCCTGTAGACAAGCATAAGGTGCCGGATTTAAATCCCGTACTCTCTGCTTCACGCAGTGTAGGAAAAGTTCTTTCCAAAGGGGACATAGTGGTATATGAATCCACGGTATACCCTGGCTGTACTGAGGACGACTGCATACCAGTCCTAGAGGAAGTTTCAGGGCTCCGATGGATGGATGATTTCAAAGTCGGTTATTCACCAGAGCGTATCAATCCAGGAGATAAAAAGCATACGTTAGAAAACATTGTAAAGGTCGTTTCAGGCAGCGACGACGAATCTCTAGATACCATTGCAACGATGTATGAGCAAGTTGTTGATGCCGGAGTTCACCGAGCACCGACAATCAAAGTGGCTGAGGCGGCGAAAATTATTGAAAACACCCAAAGAGATTTAAATATCGCGCTCATGAATGAGCTTTCTAAGATTTTTGACTTGATGGGCATTAATACCTACGATGTGCTCGAAGCAGCCAATACGAAATGGAATTTCCTCAACTTCTTTCCCGGGTTAGTAGGAGGACATTGTATTGGTGTAGACCCCTACTATCTTACCTACAAAGCGATATCCAAAGGCTACAAGCCTGAAGTAATTCTTGCTGGACGGCGCATTAATGATAGCATGGGTGCCTATGTGGCAAAAAAACTTGTCCAAGCATTGATTAAACAGGGTAAAGACGTAAGTGGAACAAGAGTTCTCATCATGGGAGCCACTTTTAAGGAAGATGTAAGTGATATCAGAAATACCAAAGTCGTAGATGTAATTCAAGAACTTGTGGACTACTCCGTGGCGGTTGATGTGATTGATGCCTATGCCGATCCCGAAGAGATGGAACATGAATATGGCCTAACCCTAAGTAAGGAAGCCAACCCGCCTTACGATGCGGTAATCGTAGCGGTTAACCATGATAAATATGAGAAAATGAAACCTGAAGACTTTAAGGCGCTAATGAACGAGAACCCGATACTATTTGATATCAAAGGAATGCTTAAAGATCTTGATATGGATGGTATTCACTATTGGTCATTGTAACTTGTTACCAAACAACACTCTATGTCTGCAACTATTTTAATCACCGGTGGCGCTGGATTTATAGGAAGCCATGTAGTTCGTTTGTTCGTAAAAGAGTACCCGGAGGCGAAAATTGTTAATCTTGATAGCCTTACCTACGCAGGCAACTTGGAAAACTTAAAGGACATTGAGCAGAAGGATAACTACCAATTTGTAAAAGCTGACATTTGTGATGCGCAGCGAATGATTGAATTGTTTGAAGATCTGCGCCCTACGCACGTTGTCCATTTAGCTGCAGAAAGCCATGTTGACCGTTCCATAACCAATCCTACTGCCTTTGTAAGGACTAATGTGATAGGCACCACCAATTTGTTGAATGCCGCTAAGCATATATGGCGAGACGGCACAGGGGTGTTTCATCATGTATCGACTGATGAAGTCTATGGCTCGCTTGGCTCAACAGGACTCTTCACAGAAAGTACACCCTATGATCCCCGATCACCTTATTCTGCTTCAAAAGCGGCTTCTGATCATTTAGTACGTGCCTATGCCAACACGTTTGACATGGATGTTCGAATCACCAACTGCTCGAACAATTATGGGCCCAACCAATTTCCTGAAAAACTTATCCCTCTGTTTATCAATAACATTAAACACAACAAGGCTCTTCCCGTTTATGGAGATGGCCTTTATACTCGGGACTGGCTCTATGTTGAGGACCATGCGGAAGCCATTCGACAGGTGTTGTTTAACGGAAAATCCGGAGAAACGTACAATATCGGAGGGCATAATGAATGGAAAAACATCGACTTAATCGAGCTACTTTGTGATGTTATGGATGATAAACTCGGAAGAGAACAGGGATCATCACGGAAACTCATTACCTACATTAAAGATCGACCGGGACATGACCGAAGATATGCCATTGACGCTTCAAAAATCGAAGACGAACTCGGGTGGAAACCAAGTCTTACGTTTCAGGAAGGACTAGTCAAAACCGTCGAATGGTACCTCTCACAGGAAGAATGGCTAAATCAGGTAACCAGTGGGAATTATCGGCAATACTATGACAGCCAATACGCTAAATCGTAACCTATGAATCAGTCCATGTACAGTGAAGCATTCCATGGGAATACATCCTTAGACCAATATTCCTTTCTGATTACAGGAGGGGCTGGTTTTATTGGGTCGCATATTGTAGAGTACCTTATGCATCATGGAGCAAAAAAGGTGCGAGTGCTTGATAATCTGTTAACTGGAAACATTAATAACTTAAAGCCTTTCCTAAATCACCCAAACTTTGAGTTTATCGAAGGAGACATAAATGATCTCCCCACATGTCACAAAGCGTGTGAAGGGATGGATTTTTTGAGTCATCAGGCCGCACTAGGATCAGTACCGCGATCAATCAAGGACCCCATTCGTACAAATCGCATCAACATAGATGGCTTTTTAAATATGATGGTGGCTGCCAAAGAAAGTAGTATCCAACGAGTGGTCTATGCATCATCGTCTTCGGTATATGGGGATGAAAAAACATTACCCAAAAAGGAAGTACGTGTGGGATCGCCCTTATCGCCGTATGCTGTAACCAAGAAGTGTAATGAGTTGTATGCCCGAGTTTTTGGAATGACCTATGGCATGAAGATTATTGGGCTTAGGTACTTCAATGTTTTTGGTCCACGCCAAGATCCAAATGGCCCCTATGCAGCAGTTATACCCATATTCATAGATCGGTCGCTAAAAAATGAAGCAGTTTACATCGATGGAGATGGCCTTCAAACGAGGGATTTCACCTTCGTTGCTAATGCAGTACAAGCCAATATCAGAAGCCTCTTCACCGAAAATGAAGATGCGTTTGGTGAAGTATACAATATTGCCTTCGGTGAACGCTTCAGCATCTTAGCGATGTATGAGACCATTTGCTCATCCCTTGGAAAACCAACGAATGCAATTAACAGAGATCCTCGAGAAGGAGACATACGTGATTCCCTAGCTGATATAAGCCTTGCTAGAGAGCGATTGGGTTACCACCCCAAGTTTAGCTTTGCAGAAGGCATACAATACACAATACCCTCCTATACACTGTAACACATGTTTGGCTGGCTCACATCATCACGTCAATCTTTGGCAACTTTGAAGCATCTAGAGTATGATATGCATTGCCATCTTTTACCAGGAATAGATGATGGTCCTGCGACAATTGAAGAGAGTCTTGCCATCATCGAAGCCATGGTTAATGTCGGGTATCGAGGGGCAATTTGCACATCACATATCTTTCCTGAGGTTTATGATAACAAGGCAGAGGATATGTTGCATGGGGTCGATTCATTACAATCCGAACTTCAGAAAAACAACATAGACTTTACGTTGAAAGCGTCTGCGGAATATATGATTGATCGTCAGTTTATTGAACTGGCCAAATCAAAAAAGCTCTTAGCTTTTGGGAAGAAAAACTATGTGGTAGTCGAAACAGGCTTTACACAAGAAAATCCCTATTTCGACGAGGCGATTTACGAAATGCAATGCGCCGAATACTCTCCTATCCTTGCTCATCCTGAACGATACCTTTACTTATCAAAATCCAAGAGCATAGAGGCTTTTGAAAAGATTATTGACAAGGGTATTGAACTTCAAATCAATCTCTTTTCCCTTACAGGCTTATATGGAAGAATTGCAAAAGAAGTTGCTGAAGTGCTGTTAAAAAACAACTTTGTTCATTGGATTGGCACCGATATACACAAAAGCCAACAAATCCCGTTTTTAGAAAAAGCGAACCGTTTGAAAACTTTATCTCAATCAATGGGTGATAATCCAATTCAAAACAAGTATTTAGCAGAAACAATATGAAAGAGATAGCGTGCCCAATTGAAGGACTATTCCTATATGAAGCGAAGAAATTCGGTGATCAAAGGGGCTATTTTTTTGAGAGCTTTCGCAACGACTTTTTTAATCAAAACATAAGTCGCACAGTACATTTTGTACAAGACAACGTGTCAAAATCAAGCCGAGGAACACTGCGTGGTTTGCACTTTCAAGCTCCCCCTTTCGCGCAAGCAAAACTTGTCCATGTGCTTGAAGGTGAGGTCTTTGATGTTGCTGTCGATATTCGAAAGGATTCTCCCACCTATGGACAATGGCAT
Source organism: Chitinophagales bacterium (assembly GCA_049890075.1). Classification (GTDB taxonomy): domain Bacteria; phylum Bacteroidota; class Bacteroidia; order Chitinophagales; family UBA8649; genus UBA8649. The sequence continues at coordinate 16,651 of JBMHCE010000036.1, read as the reverse complement.
GGAGTATATCTTTCAGGAGAAAATGCCCGACATTTTTTTATCCCGCATGGCTTCGCCCACGGCTTCCTAGTATTGAGCGAAACAGCAATTTTTTCTTACAAATGCGATAATTATTATCACAAGGAAAGTGAAGGTGGGCTCCTTTGGAATGACCCATCAATTCAGATAGATTGGCCTACGGTGAATGTCGATATGAACCTCTCAGATAAAGATAAAGCGTTATCAACTTGGGAAGACTTTGAATCTCCTTTCTAGTTATGGGTATGAAAAACATCGCTATACTAGGATCTAGAGGTCAATTAGGGCTTTCTCTTCAACATGTTTTAGGTCAATACGAGCACGGACATAATATCCTTCTGTTAGATAAGGAAGAATTAGATATAACAGAGTTCGAGGCAGTCAGGGATTTTTTTAAACATCATCCAACACTCGATATCCTCATTAATTGTGCCGCATACACTGCCGTAGATAAGGCAGAGGACGATGAGGACTTAGCTTATCAAATCAATGCTGACGGACCAAAACATCTTGTAGAATGCATGCCATCATCCTGTGCACTCCTTCATATCAGTACTGATTTTGTCTTTGATGGAGCGAAAGATGGAGCTTATGTAGAAACGGACCCCATCCTTCCTCTCGGCGTATATGGAAAGAGCAAAGCAGAAGGCGAACAGTCACTGCTAGGATCTAAAAAGACGACGTACATCCTCCGAACTGCTTGGCTATACAGTCCTTTTGGGCACAACTTTATGAAGACCATGCAAAAGCTGGGCTCCAATCGATCCACACTACGTGTCGTTAGCGACCAATACGGATGTCCGACCTCTGGTATTGCCTTGGCAGAGGTAATCAGACAACTGATAACAAAAGATATGCAGTGGCTAAAGAACCATCAGGGTATTTACCATGTAACCAACAATGGGAAAGCTTCATGGGCAGAATTTGCCGCTGCGATCATGCAGAAAAGCAACCTTTCCTGTCAAGTTCACCCTATTCCTAGTGAGGAGTATCCCACGCCAGCAAAAAGGCCAAACAATAGTGTACTCGATACCACAAAAATTGAGAACGCACTGGGAATGACTATGCAGCCTTGGGAAGAAGAATTACAAACTATAATCGATTTACAACAACAACTTATGTTAGACAAAATAAAATCAATCGCTGTAGAAGCCGGACAAGCCATCATGCACATTTACGACACAATGCCTGATGATATAGGGATCCAAAAGAAATCAGATGACAGTCCACTAACTAAAGCAGATTTAGCATCCAACGCCGTGATTGTCGCAGGACTAGAACAGCATTTCCCAGAGATTCCTATCATTTCTGAGGAGAACAAAAACAAGTCCTACGAAGAAAGAAAGCATTGGGATACAGTTTGGATTGTAGATCCTCTTGATGGGACAAAGGAGTTTATCAAAAGAAATGGGGAGTTCACCGTAAACATAGCCTTAGTGAAAGGCGGAAAACCTGTTCTAGGTGTAGTATATGTCCCAGCTACGGAGACCTTGTACTATGGTTCCCAAGACCACGGTGCATGGAAGGAGGATAGCCAAGGAAATCGAAGCCAACTCACCAACACTAAAGGTCATTACAGCAAACTAGATAAGGTTACGGTAGTCGCCAGTCGCTCTCACCTATCTGAAGCGGTTGAGGCCTTTGTAGAGGACTTAAAGGCCTCAGGAAAGGAAGTTACTTTTCTTTCTGCAGGGAGCTCTTTAAAGTTTTGTCTTGTGGCAGAAGGCAAAGCCGATGTTTACCCAAGACTTGCACCAACAATGGAATGGGATACGGCAGCAGCCCAAGCTGTCTGTTTAGAAGCAGGACGACGCGTTATACAACACGAGACAAAAGAGGATTTGACATACAACCGCGAGGATATGCTCAATCCTTGGTTTATAGTTGAATAAAAGACTAATCGTTTAGCGTCTATTTAAAAAGAGTAAGACGAGATACAAAAACTGGGCGACCGCAGCTAATGCAGCTACCATATAAGTCATACCAGCCCACCAAAGAGCGTCTTTAGCACCTGCATACTCTTCATCTCGATGACCCGCTACCCCACTTTCTGTAATCCAAACTAAGGCCCTACGACTTGCATCAAACTCGACAGGAAGCGTAACCAGTGCAAAAAGCATAATCATACCTTGAAGCCCTGCAGCAATTAAAATCCCTGTGGCACCAAAGGTCGAAGCTGAAAACAGACCAAACATGGCAGCCATCATTACATATTGCATCATATTGGAACTAAACTGAACAAAAGGAACAAGGGTGGAACGCATCTGTAACCAAGCATAGGACTGGGCATGTTGAACCGCGTGGCCAACCTCATGAGCGGCTACAGCTGCTGCTGCAACACTGCGCCCTTGATACACCTCGGGACTTAGGTTAACCGTCTTGTTTGAGGGATTATAATGATCGGTTAATTTTCCTGGGACAGATTCAATCGTAACATCATGAATTCCGTGATCATCAAGCATTTTTTTTGCAATCTGAGCTCCTGTCATCCCCGATCTTATTCCGACTTGGCTATAGTAGGCAAACTTGCGCTTTAGTCGTCCGCTAACTACCATACCTAGTATGCCAAAAAAGATAGAAATGCCAAGAATTCCAAAATATAGATCCATAATTCGTTTTTACAAGTAGGTCAAAAACTGTGCCTTTAAAAATATGCACTGTATCGCTGAAAATTTGTCATGTTCTAAACAACATAACGGGCTTAATCCTAAAGAGGAAGGCCACAGCACGGTAAGGGAAAATCTTAAGGGATAGATTGAAATTTTTTGCAAGCAACTCATATTCCATAAGGCATTGCTCAAGATATCCATGCGAAGTAATCCATTTGCGATGTAATCGCTGCCACTTGGCATCAATCATGGCATCTGTATAGGTAAAGTCTTGATGTACTGAATACTGTTTGTAAAGGCGCTGTAACTCACTAGGACGTAGATCGGCACTGCGCTGAACATTTACTTCATGTTCTGATTCCGGCTGGACTAGTTTGAGTTTATTTGTTGCATCCCACAAAGCATCAGCAAATCGCTCTAAAGCATAGTTTGCCTGCCTTCTATAGCGAAACACCTGAGTCACAATGGCTACTAAAGCCGAAAACATCATTGCTAGAAAAACTAATGGCAGCATCTCTACTTCTTTTTTGGCTCGACTTCGATAAATGGCACGTCTTCGATTTCATCGACTTCCCTTCGACTTGCCTGGCCACCAAATCGATGAAAAACAACATTGGATGACGACCTCTTCTTATCCTGGGTCAGCGAATCTAATGCCGTGGTGACAAGGGCTAAGACAAAAGCTGCTGTAAAGCTGTAGGAAACACCATCGACCCAACGGGCAGCTAAATAAAATACAAATCCATTTACCACAAGGATAAAGAAGCCTAAGGTCACAAGGGTAAATGGAAGGGTAAACAATAAGAGCAAAGGCCTTAAGGTGGCATTAAGTACACGGATCACGGCCCCTAAGACAAGCACCGTGTAGATTGGCTCTATTTGTACAGAGGATGGGAAAAAGTATACTCCTCCGAGTAAAACCGAGCATACCAGCAACCATTGTGTAATAATGCGCATACTTTGACTTCTGTGAATAACTTACGGATTTATTATTGATTATTTTAACGCTGATAAGAAGAATGTGGTATACATCAGAAAAATGAGTCCGTGTTGATGTATTCGGACATTATGATCAGACTGTATATGATGTACTAGCAATCAGAGGGTTAATTTTGTTGAGTAGGTAACACCTATTGCGTATCGTTTTAAATCATGCATGCTATGAAAAAGAGATTCTATAATCCGCTTCACCGCGACCTTTATGTAGCCCTCTTTGCACTTCTTGCTCTAGGCGCAATTCTGGGATTGGGTTATGGCCTCATGGAATATGAAAGAGAATACATCGATCCGTGTGCAACAGAACCAATAGTTGATATGGATGCCATTGCATTCTTTGACGAGTATAAAGACATATCATCTAAGGAATTGCAGGAAAAGTTCTCCGAAGCGCATGAACACGCGGTTCGACTAACGGGAAGTATTCGTTTTGTAGACTCCAATGGGGAGCATTTGCATCTTGATGCTGTCGCTGATAAATCAGAAAGTAATTTCATCAACTGCGCACTTAGAGAGCCGATTGATATGGCAACCTACAGCATAGGATCGGACATCACGGTACAGTGCTACTGTAAAGGAAAAAAAGAACTTGACGTAAGCGATGATCCATTTGCATCCATGATGGGTGAATCCTCCACTGAAATTGTATTGTATAAATGTTGTATAGAATAGATTCCATTTTTATAGTCTTAGTCATCACAACCTTGTGCGTGAGTTGTGGCTATCTTGATGCCACAAAACAGCGTGTGCAAGAAAGAAAGGACGACGGCTCATCCCTCCCCGATGAATACTTTAATACTGCAGAAGCCACGGCCTATGACCAACGGCATGATAGCCCGGTTGAATACGATTCTGCAGGCAATATAACATCTCCTATCCAAAATATTCAAGGTGCTACTCGTGTCGCACAGGGGTCCAATGAACCGATTTTCACCATCACTCCGAAATTTGAACTCATCAATCAGTTTAATGAAGCCTTCAACGATGATAATATGACGGAAGGTTTATCGATTGTTACCTTCTTTTTTACGCGTTGCCCAAGCATCTGCCCTACGGTGAGTCATAACCTCGTAGAGGTTCAAAATCAACTCTCTGATAAGGGTGATTTTCAAATTCTTTCGATATCTGTTGACCCTAAGCGTGATAGCGTTGGACGCCTACTAGAATACAGTAACGATTATGATGCGTTGCCAGGCCGCTGGGAGTTTTTAACTGGGGATTCAACCACCATCTTAACCCTCTACAGAAAAACCTTTAAGCTTCCCTTTGACGAAAGCATGGGTAAGATGGCTTATCAAGCGCATTCTTCTAAGGTGTTTCTTGTGCGTAATCAGACGGAAGTTCTTGGCTTTTATGATGGCACCAACCCAGAGGAAATGAATCTTCTCGTGGAGGATGCGCTTCGTTTTATTGAATAATGTTTACCTTTTTGCCATGCGTTCATCTCTATTGACCACTATTCTCCTTGCAGGTTGTACAATTTGCCTCTTTCAACAATGTGAATATGAAAACATTGAAGACAACTACCCACCCCCGCCCACTTCACCTTGCGACTCAGCATCTGTAAGTTATATGTCTGACATACGACCTATAATTTTTCAATCGTGTGCGATTAGCGGATGCCATGCCAGTGGTGGACCACAAGCCGAATTAACAACCTATGAGCAAGTCAAATTCTATGTAGATAATGGACTCTTCAAAAGCTGGGTGATTGACCAGGTGCCCTATGCGATGCCTATCGGAACTCCACTAACTCCCGAGGAACTTCAAAAAATTGGCACATGGCTTGACGAAGGAGCATGTAAAAACTAAATCAGTATAGTTATGAAAAACATCTTTGCACTATTGACAACTTGCATACTCGGTCTCAGTCTATCGTATGGTCAACTATACTCTACATCGAATGGCAACATCACATTTTATTCATATGCACCACTAGAAGATATTGAAGCAACCAATAAGCAAGTCTCTTGTGCAATAGAACTTTCCAAAGGTCAGATGGCTTTTAGTATGCTGATGAATGCCTTTCAATTTGAGAAGGCATTAATGCAGGAGCATTTTAACGAACGGTATGTTGAATCCCATAAGTATCCCAAAGCAACATTTGCTGGCAATATTGAGGACATTGAGAAAGTCGATTTAACCAAGCCAGGAAGCTATGATGTCACGGTGAGCGGAAAACTTACGATTCATGGAACAACCCAAACGGTAAGTTCAAAAGGCACGCTACAAATCAGCGATGATAAAACGCTCACCGCGAATTCTACATTTACCATCAATCTCGAGGATTACAAGGTTAAGATACCGACTATGTATATCGACAACATCTCAGAATCCATTGAGATTAAGGTCAATGCAAAACTCAAGCCTAAGTCATAGCATCAAAAACACTTCAATGCGCCTACAGTATACGCTAATATTTTTCGCATGCTCTTTTATCGTGCCGCAGATGGCACAATGTCAAGAGGATTTATTGGAAATGCTTACTCAAGAGGAGGAACCCTTAACACAGTATACCATCGCCACATTTAAAGGAACTCGAATAGTGAGCGGCCACACCGTAGAAACGCAAGCAGAAGGGGTAATGCAGATGCTAATTGGCCATCGGTTTGGAAGGCTCAATTCAGGATGGCGTGATCTCTTTGGACTAGATGATGCCACCGTGAGACTAGGACTTGATTACGGTATAACTGACAACCTTAACATTGGAATTGGACGTTCCTCCTACACTAAGATCTACGACAGCCATATTAAGTATAGATTTCTGCGCCAACGATATGGAGCGAAGCCGTTTCCGTTTACCGCTACAGCTATGGCCAGTGCTATGATTCGATCTGACTTGCGTCCCTTTGGAAATATAGACGTACCAGTTAGCAGTCGGATGTATTACACCTATCAACTGATGATCGCCCGAAAATTTGGTGATTGGCTGTCATTACAGGTAACCCCTACCCTCGTACATCGTAACCTCGTACAGACTACCAATGATAAAAACACCATCTTCTCCTTAGGATTTGGTTCATCTGTCAAACTCACCCGAGCAATGCGCTTTAATGCAGAGTATTACATGATTCTTCCAAGCAATCAAATCCAGTCGGACATTCAAGGTGAGAAAGTGCGTAACGCCTTTAGCGTGGGTATTGATCTAGAAACCGGTGGACATGTCTTTCAGCTACACTTTACCAATGCACGAGGAATGCATGAAAAATTCCTTGCTAGCGAAACCACGGGACGTTGGCTGGATGGTGATATTCATTTTGGCTTTAATGTAAGTCGTGTCTTTACGATGTATGATCGCTACGCAAAACGTGAAAAACGAGCAGCGAGAAAGAGCTCTTTATAGAGGCTACATATTTCTTCGATACTGCCCCCCTACTTCAAACATAGCCTCGGTTAACTGGCCCAGGGTACAACATTTAACTGCTTCCATTAATTCAGAGAAGATGTTTTCGTTTTGTACAGCGGCATTCTTTACCCCATCAATAGCTTTACTTGAGGCCTCATGATGTACTTCATGTAAAACCTTTACCGTATCGATCTGAACGTGCTTTTCTTCCTCGGTAGATCGGATGACCTCTCCTGGGATAACCGTTGGAGATCCTTTAGATGAAAGGAAGGTATTTACGCCAATAATCGGATACTCTCCTGTGTGCTTTAGGGTTTCATAATGCAGGGACTCTTCTTGAATCTTACCCCGTTGGTACATGGTTTCCATAGCTCCTAAAACGCCGCCACGCTCAGTAATTCTATCAAACTCTGCCATAACCGCTTCTTCTACAAGATCAGTTAAGGTCTCGATAATAAATGAACCTTGCAGTGGATTCTCATTTTTCGCAAGCCCCAATTCTCGGTTGATAATCATTTGAATGGCCACCGCTCGACGCACTGAATCCTCGGTAGGCGTGGTGATTGCCTCGTCATAAGCATTGGTATGTAACGAGTTACAGTTGTCATAGATAGCATATAGAGCTTGTAACGTCGTTCGAATATCATTGAAATCTATCTCCTGAGCGTGTAAACTCCTACCACTAGTTTGGATATGATATTTCAGCATTTGAGCTCGGGGTCCTGCGCCATATATATCACGCATAGCTTTAGCCCATATGCGTCTTGCAACACGACCAATTACGGCATATTCAGGATCAATACCGTTGGAAAAGAAGAAACTTAAATTGGGCCCAAAGGCATTGATATCCATACCACGACTTAGGTAATACTCCACATAGGTAAATCCATTAGCCAGTGTGAAGGCCAATTGTGTGATTGGATTAGCACCTGCTTCAGCAATATGGTATCCTGAAATGGATACGGAATAAAAATTGCGCACCCTTTGATCAATAAAATATTCTTGAACATCTCCCATTAGACGAAGGGCAAACTCCGTAGAAAAGATGCAGGTGTTTTGTGCCTGATCTTCTTTTAAAATATCAGCTTGTACAGTGCCTCGAACACTTTGGAGTGTTTTTGCCTTAATCTCGGCATATACAGTAGCATCAAGAATCTCATCCCCAGTGACCCCCAACAGGAGTGTCCCCAAGCCATTATGCCCATGAGGGATCTCCCCTTGATAGACGGGTGGATTGTCCCCAAAACGCTCTTTTCTAAGTGCTTCAACTTTGTCTTCCAAACCATGCTCCTTGATATACAGTTCACACTGTTGATCAATGGCAGCATTTAGGAAGAAGGCAAGGACCATCGGTGCTGGACCATTTATGGTCATTGAAACCGACGTCGACGGATCGCAAAGATCAAAACCTGAATAAAGGCGTTTTGCGTCATCGAGACAACAGACGCTTACACCTGCGTTACCAATTTTACCATAAATGTCAGGACGTAGACCAGGATCTCTTCCATACAAGGTAACTGAATCAAAAGCAGTCGATAGTCGCTTAGCTGGCATATCTGCACTCAGATAGTGAAATCTTCGGTTGGTGCGCTCAGGTCCCCCTTCGCCAGCAAACATTCTTATTGGGTCTTCCCCCTGACGCTTAAAGGGATAGATTCCTGCAGTGTAAGGGAATTTACCTGGAACATTTTCGCGCATTAACCACCGGAGACGATCACCCCAATCCGTAAACTTCGGTAAAGCAATTTTTGGAATTTCCTGATGAGACAGTGAAGTAGTATGAGTTTTAATTGAAATCGTCTTATCTCGTACTTGAAAATTGTAATCAGGAGCTGAATACTCTGTAATCATGGTATCCCATGCATGAATATCATCAAGAAGATGATCATCTAAATCTTTTTTCAACGCCTCAATACGTGCATTCGCTTCGTCCACCATAGCAGTTTCTGATAGATCACTGCGTAAGGCTGTCCATTGACCAAGTTTGGAGGCTAGCGCTACTTGATGATTGACTCGTTCTTCGTAGCGTGCATTGTTTTCCGTTATTTCTGATAAGTATCGAACTCGTTTGGGTGGAATAATATGAATCTTCTCTGATAAATCCGAGTTCCAATGCGAAGAGGGTTTTAGTGATGCGCACCCCTCAAGTTGGGACACCCGTTGCATTACGGCGAGATAGAGTGCATTGGTACCTGGATCATTAAACTGAGAGGCTATCGTACCATGTACGGGCATAGAATCCACATCATCATGCCATAAACCTCGATTGCGTTGAACCTGCTTTTTAACATCTCTAAGGGCATCTAGTGCTCCACGCTTATCAAACTTATTGAGCGCTACGACATCGGCAAAGTCCAACATATCAATTTTCTCAAGCTGAGTCGCTGCGCCATATTCTGGCGTCATTACATACATAGAAACATCGCTATGGTCAGCAATTTCTGTATCGCTTTGACCAATCCCTGAAGTTTCGAGTAAGATGAGGTCATACCCTGCAACCTTAAGTACTTGAACAATCTGATTAATATGCTTTGATAGGGCAAGATTCGCTTGGCGCGTTGCCAGAGAGCGCATAAATACTCTCGGGTGATTGATCGCATTCATCCGAATGCGGTCTCCAAGTAAAGCACCTCCTGTTTTGCGCTTAGATGGGTCAACAGAAACAATGGCGATATGTTTATCCTTTTGGTCTAATAGGAAACGACGCACAAACTCATCGACTAAGGAACTTTTACCTGCCCCTCCTGTTCCCGTTATACCTAATACCGGAGTGTCCAGTTTGGCCGCGGCCTGCTCTAGACCCTCAATTTGGACAGCATACTTATCGTTAAAATTTTCTACAGCACTCAGTACTTGAGCCAAAGAAGACGGATTATTCTTATCCACCGACCACATTTCATCTAGAATATTCTCACCTGTTGGAAAGTCGGATGAAGACACCAAATCATTTATCATGCCTTGCAAGCCCATTGCACGACCATCATCAGGAGAATAGATTCGAGTGATTCCATAATCCATCAACTCTTTGATCTCCTCAGGAAGTATTACACCTCCTCCACCTCCAAAAATCTTGATATGCTCGGCGCCTCTCTCTTTTAACAAATCGTACATATAACGGAAGTACTCATTGTGCCCGCCCTGATAGGACGTCATAGCAATAGCCTGAGCATCTTCATTAATTGCTGCATTTACTACTTCCTCTACACTTCGATCATGACCTAAGTGAATGACTTCACAACCTGTTGATTGAATGATTCGACGCATGATATTAATGGCTGCGTCATGCCCGTCAAAGAGAGATGCAGCTGTTACTACGCGCACCTTGTTCTTTGGAGAATAAGGACTTTGATCCAACATGTTTTAAATATACAAAATGATCAATAGTTATCTGAAAATGAGTGTGTTGAGAAAGGGAGATTAGCTGCGTTGAGGGGGCAGCAGGATACTCATTTTCTCAAGCCATGACGTAAAAGAAATAGTAGATTGATGGGAGGATGGGTGGGGGTGGATTCCTCCCTAGTAAGACTAAAAAAAATGTTCGCCCAAGCAAATGAGCAAACACACCCTCTCCCCTAGTAATCCCCCAACGTCTCTTCAAGCTGACTTAAAGCCACTTCTAGTTGGTCGTCATTAGGTGCTTTGCCATGCCATTCATGAGTACCCGACATAAAGTCAACACCATGTCCCATATCAGTCGTCATTAGAATAACAATAGGCTTTCCTTGCCCTGTGAGCAATTTGGCCTCTGCAAAGGTCGATCGCATATCATCAAAATCATGGCCATTCATTTCAAGGACGAGCCAGCCAAAAGCCTTCCACTTACCAGCTAAATCACCTAAGCTCATTACATCTTCTAGACCTCCATCAATTTGTTGACCATTATAGTCTACTGTGGCTATAAGGTTATCTACCTTATGGTGTGCGGCAAACATCACTGCCTCCCAAATCTGCCCTTCTTGTAATTCTCCATCGCCATGTAAGGTGTATACTAAATGCTCATCTCCATTTAACTTTTTAGTTAATGCAGTACCAATTCCTACCGACAAGCCTTGTCCTAGCGAACCTGACGCTACCCTAATTCCTGGCAGCCCCTCATGAGTTGTAGGATGCCCTTGTAGTCTTGTATCAATTTTTCGGAAGGTTTTTAGCTCATCAAGAGGAAAGAATCCTCGGCGAGCAAGTGTGCTGTACCAAACAGGGCTAATATGCCCATTGGACAAAAAGAAAACATCCTCGTTAACCCCATCCATCGAAAAACCGTCCTTAAGTTGAAGAATTTCGTGGTACAGTAAAACGAAGAAATCAGTACATCCCATAGACCCTCCGGGATGACCAGAATTCACGGCATGCACCATTCGAAGAATATCTCGGCGAGTCTGAGTAGCTAGTGATTGTAATTGTGCATTTTCCATTTGACGTAGACTAAATGATGAATAGAATGTGAAGCTACTACTTCAAAGACCATCCAACACAAAAGGAAATCAACAGATGTATACAAGCTGTAGAGTCGTACTCTAGATTCTCAGTTTAAGCAAACTGATTAGTATGCAAAAACACTTGAAAAAGTCAACAATTTTTGTATTTTACCAAACGTTTGTTTGATAAGAATGTATCAATCTATATTCTTGGTGAAGAAACCCCGTAAACGATCTAAACTAAAACCATGATGAATTCATCGTCCAATGAGAAAAGCTTAAGCACGGTAATACCTGGGAATCAACGGCATATTCGAAAAGTAGCTGTACTGGGATCCGGTGTTATGGGCTCACGTATAGCTTGTCATTTTGCACACATCGGTCTGGACGTACTTCTCCTTGATATTGTTCCTTTCGATCTCACAGAAAAACAAAAGACTAACTCAAAAGCACGAAATCAGATTGTCAACAATGCACTAAAAGCAGCAGCAAAGTCCAAACCCTCCCCTATTTATCACACAAAATTTCTGGATAACATTACCACAGGTAACTTTGAAGATGACTTAGATAAAATAGCTACTTGCGACTGGGTGATTGAAGTGATTATTGAACGCTTGGACATTAAAAAGACGCTTTTTGATAAAGTAGAAAAGCTTCGCAAACCAGGAAGCCTTATAACCTCTAATACCTCAGGGATTCCCATCTCAATGCTCGCGGAAGGACGCAGTGAAGAATTCCAACGACATTTCTGTGGCACGCACTTCTTTAATCCCCCTCGATATCTCAATCTTTTTGAGATTATCCCACACACTACAACGGATCCAGAAGTAATTCAATTTTTTGAGCACTATGCCGATCTATTCCTTGGAAAAACGCCTGTTCTTGCCAAAGACACTCCAGCCTTTATCGCCAACCGGATAGGTGTTTTTTCTATGTCGACCATCTTTCAACTCATGAACGATTTCGACCTCAGCATAGGAGAAATTGATGCCATTACTGGACCCCTCACCGGAAAACCAAAGTCAGCAACGTTTAGAACAGCAGATGTTGTAGGACTCGACACCTTAATTAAAGTAGCTAAAGGAGTCTACGATAATTGTCCTGAAGACGAGCGACGAAGCACTTTCGAGATACCCGAGTTTGTGCTTACCATGGAGAAGAACCAATGGCTTGGAGACAAGACAGGTCAGGGCTTTTACAAAAAATCAAAAAATGAGCAAGGGAAACGCGTATTCCTCGAGTTAGATCCCAAAACGCTGGAATACAAGGAGACTCCAAAAAGACCCTTTGATTCTATCGCACAAGCCAAAGGAGCTGGCGGCTTACAAAACAAGCTCCGTGTGTTATCCAAGGGAAATGATGAGGCAGCGCGCTTTAACAATACCGTGAATGCCATGGTCTTTCAATATTGTGCCCATCGTATCCCAGAGATATCGGATGAACTCTATCGCATAGATGACGGCATGCGAACGGGATTTGGATGGAAAATGGGTCCTTTTGAAATGTGGGATGCCATCGGAGTAAAGGAAATGCTTGATCTAATGACTTCTATGGGCTTTGAAGCACCTCAATGGGTGCATTCCATGCTATCATCGGGAGCAACTTCATTTTACAAGCACCAAGCAGGACAGCGCATGTATTGGGATATCCCTTCAGCATCATACAAGGCAGTGCCCGGTCAGGAACACTTTATCCTTCTTGCCAATCGCAAGGAAGATATTCTTTGGAAAAATAGCGGCACAAATCTCTATGACTTAGGAGATGGTGTACTCAATCTTGAGTTTAAGACCAAAATGAATAGCATTGGCGGTGAAGTACTGGAGGGAATCAATCATGCCATTAGTAAAGCAGAAAACGAAGGATGGAAGGGTCTTGTTTTGGGGAATGACGCCAGTAATTTTTCTGCAGGAGCCAACCTCGCAATGATTCTCATGCTTGCCGTTGAGCAAGAATATGATGAACTTGATCTTGCCATCCGTCAGTTTCAACAAACCGCAATGCGCGTTCGTCATTCATCAATTCCTGTAGTAGCAGGACCTCACGGAATGACGTTAGGTGGCGGATGCGAAATCACCATGCATAGCGATGCTGCGCTTGCCTCTGCTGAGACTTACATTGGACTCGTAGAAGTGGGTGCAGGAGTTATACCTGCCGGTGGAGGATGTAAAGAATTAGCATTGCGCGCATCGGATTACTACCATACAAACGATCCTAAAATTCCACGAATCGTTGAGGCATTTACCCATATTGCTACCGCTAAAGTGGCGAGCTCAGCCCATGAAGCCTTTGAATTAGGTCTCTTAGACAAGCGAAAGGATGAAGTAGTGATCAACGCAAAGCGTGTTATTGCTGAAGCCAAAAAGAAGGTGCTTGAGTTACACAACAATGGATATAGCCAACCCCCTATCCGAAAGGACATAGAAGTAATGGGCCGGTCAGGAATGGCAGCTTTACTATCTGGACTTAGTGGCTTTGAGTTGGGCAACTACGCCACCCCACACGACATTACCATTGCCAAAAAAATCGCCTATGTACTCTGTGGTGGAGATCTCAGCATACCAAGCAAGGTCTCTGAACAATACCTTCTCGATTTAGAACGAGAAGCCTTCCTCTCCCTCTGTGGCGAAATCAAGACACAACAACGTATGGAATCCATATTAAAAACTGGGAAACCCCTTCGAAACTAACTTTTAATCCTCTTGAATAGAATACTAAACAAAAACCTATGAGAACTGCATACATAGTAGCTGGAAAACGTACCGCCATCGGGAAAGCCAAGCGAGGAGGATTTCGATTTACATCTCCGGTAGATTTGGGAGCGCACGTGATCAATCAACTTTTACAAGACCTACCAAGTTTAGATCCAAGTAGAATAGAAGACATATTGGTTGGAAATGCCGTTCCCGAAGCCGAGCAAGGCCTTCAAATGGCACGGTGGATTTCCATTCGATCCAATCTTCCAGAGACCGTGAGTGGTGTAACCGTCAACCGATATTGTGGGTCGGGGGTTGAGACGATTGCCATGGCTACAGCAAAAATTCAAGCGGGCATGGCGGATTGTTTGATTGCCGGTGGAGCAGAATCTATGTCCCTAGTACCTACCATGGGCTTTAAGACGGTGCCGAATTACCAAATCGCCGTAGATCACCCAGACTACTACATTGGCATGGGACTAACGGCTGAAGAAGTTGCATCAAAGTATGGTGTCACAAGACAAGAAGCCGATGAATTTTCATTCAACTCCCATCAGAAGGCTGTAAAAGCCGTCAATAGTGGACTTTTTGACGAAGAGATTACTCCAATGGATATTGAAGAAGTTTACTATGACTCGACTTCAGAGTCCAAGCGATCTAGGACCTATACCGTCCGTCGAGATGAAGGACCTAGAGCAGACACTTCTATGGAGGTTTTAGGAAAACTTCGAGCCGTTTTTAAGCAAGGCGGGCAAGTGACCGCTGGCAATGCCTCGCAAACCTCAGATGGCGCCGCTTTTGTCGTGGTAATGAGTGAAGAAATGGTCAAAGAACTCAATTTGGAACCCATTGCACGCATGGTAACCTCCACGACCATCGGAGTCTCACCACGATACATGGGTATAGGCCCTGTAGAAGCCATTCCTAAAGCATTAAAAATGGCAGGACTAAGCTATCAAGACATAGGATTAGTTGAACTCAACGAGGCCTTCGCAGCCCAATCCTTAGCCGTTTTAAAGAATCTACCTGACCTCGACCCTGCCAAGGTCAACGTCAACGGAGGAGCGATTGCCTTAGGGCATCCCTTGGGATGTACTGGAGCGATATTAAGCATCAAATTATTCTGTGAAATGCGACGTCAACAGCAGAAATATGGCATGGTCTCAGCCTGCATTGGCGGTGGACAGGGAATTGCGTCCATCTACGAATACCTTAACTAACCAAGACATAAGATTTATTATGGATACAGCAACACATCAAAAAACATTAATCAAAGGAGGAGAATTCATTGTCAAGCAAGCAGCTCCCCAAGAAATCTACAGCCCAGAGGACATCAATGAAGAACAACGGGCATTTTCTGATGCAACGTCTGAGTTTGTCGACAAGCGAATCGCTCCTCAATTCGATGCTATCGAGCATAAGGAATTTGATAAGGTAGTCACCCTTTTAGAGGAAGCGGGCGAACTCGGCTTACTAGGACCTGGTATCCCCGAAGCCTATGGAGGAATGGGATTGGACTTTAACAGCGAAACCTACCTTGTTGAAATCATGGGCCGTACTCAAAGCTTTGGTGTAGCCTATGCCGCCCACACAGGCATTGGAATGCTTCCTATTTTATACTATGGCAGTGAAGCGCAACGAAATGAGTGGCTTCCCGCGCTCTGCCTTGGAGAAAAAAAGGCCGCCTATTGCCTAACTGAACCAGGATCAGGATCTGATGCACTCGGTGCGAAAACCAAGGCCGTTCTTTCAGAGGATGGTCAGTCTTGGGTCATCTCTGGTCAGAAAATGTGGATCACCAATGGTGGCTTTGCGGATGTCTTTACCGTTTTTGCTCAAGTCCAGGAAGACGGTCGATTAGAAGGTCAGAGCGGGTTCACCGGCTTTATTGTACCGGCCAATTGCGATAATGTTCGATTGGGTGCTGAAGAAAAGAAAATGGGTATCAATGGTTCATCCACAAGGCAGGTGTTCTTCGAAGAAGTCATTATTCCAAGAGAAAATGTACTCGGTGACATTGGCAAAGGACATAAAATAGCCTTCAACGTGCTTAACATTGGGCGATACAAGCTTGGAGTCATAGGAATTGGAGGCTCAAAAGTAGTCACCACGGCCTCTGTAAAGTATGCCAATGAACGGAAGCAATTCGGCCAATCCATTGCAAACTTTGAAGCCATTCGATATAAAATTGCCGAACAAGTGATACGAACCTATGCGCTAGAGTCTGCATGTTACCGAACGTCTGGTCTAATTAAAGATCTAATGGATGATTTAGAAGCTAAAGGCGTTTCGTCTATTCAAGCTAAAATCGATGCAGCCGAAGAATACAGCATTGAAGCCGCCATACTTAAGGTATTGGGTTCTGAGACTGTTGACTACGTAGTTGACGAAGGGGTACAAATCCATGGGGGCATGGGCTTCTCTGAAGAAACCTTAGTATCTCGAGCATATCGAGATGCCCGTATCAATCGAATTTTTGAGGGAACCAACGAAATCAACCGTTTACTTTCTATTGGTACGATTCTCCGGCGCGCGCTCAAGGGCCAAATCGATGTACTAGGACCAGCTAAGAAA
>JBMHCE010000035.1:0-23920 GCA_049890075.1 Chitinophagales bacterium | reverse complement strand
CACTTTGAGCGAATACTGTTGACCCTGCGAAAAGGGTTGCAATAGAGAGTATGGCTAGCTTTTTCATGGATAAAGAATTTAAGGTTAAAAAATAAGCTATGCATACTTGTACGGCAGATCCATCAAAAGGGATTCATTATTCCAATAAAAACATACAATCTTGGCTAACACACTTTTTATTAGCGAGTTAACAAGGCAAAATATGTGGGGTTAGGCAGGGTAGACCTCTATGCGTTGCGCATAATCTCGTGGATATTGCCCTCAACCTTTGCGCAAAGTTCATCAACGGGAAGATCATCATCATCGTAACCAAATGGATCTTCAATCTCTTCTGCAATGAGTTCTAGACCCACCATTGTATAAAAGACAAGCATTACAATGGGAACTACAATATAGATGGCTTTGATGTCTTCATCGGTGTTGTCTAAAAAGGCAAAGGGAAGCATCATGGAGAAAAGTAATACGACTCGTTTTATGTGCAATGCATAGTTAAAGGGGATTGGCGTATTTCGAATACGCTCACAAGCACCTAGAATGTTGATCAGTTCTTGCATTTCATTTTCAAGAATTCTTAATTGATCACCATCAATCCTGTTGGATTGGTAGGCCTTATGAATCATTTGAGTCATTTGCTGCAATATATAGTTCGGCTTATGGGAAGCTGACACCCAACCCTTTTTGAGCCCTGCTGGGATTTTTGACTCGACTTTGGAAAAATCACCTGTTCGTAGATGTTCTTTGACGGTGTAGAAAAAAGCATAAATCGATAGATTAAACTGTTCGAAGGATTCATGATCCGTTCCCACCATAGTCGACCACTTTATAGCGATGTTCCGCGTCGTATTGACCATTTTACCTAACTGCTTGCGCCCTTCCCACCATCTGTCATAGGCACTATTGGTGCGGAATACCAAGAGTAAACCCAAGACGATACCTAACATTTTAAACACGGTGTTATCCAAGCTCAGTCCTGGGAAAAAGCGTTCATGGGCAAGAATGATTAGTGCAGTATAAACTCCAACAACAAGTACACTTGAAAAGTGACCTCTAACATGCTTTAAACCATGTCTGAATAAAAAGAGGAACCAATTTTTGGTGTTGTACTTTATCATCTCGTGTCAATTAGATTGCAAGTTTAGCCATTTATCCTGTAAAGTAATCGATGAGCTTGCTGGCATTTAGCTCAGATACTTTTGTTGCTCTTTTTTAGGAAGGCCTGCTAAGACGAGGCTGTAGCTCATTTGAATCCAACCCCTAATGTTTCGATGCAAGCCATTTTCTTTTGTGTCAACTTGTATCCAATGATTCTTGGACAAGTAGGCAGGCGCGGAAATACCATTACAAGACTCCTTTAACTCTTCTATCTTATCTGTCGAGTGTTTTAAAATGATTATTCCGGATTCTTCTAAAGGAATAAGGGCAAACATCTTGCCGCCAATCTTGTATACAAGGGTCTCTTCATTAAATGGAAAACACTCTTCGGCATAGGGAAGCCTCTCACATAAATCCATTAAATCGTGATGGTTCACAACGTATGCGTCTACAAAAACTCTTTAATCCTTTCGACAACGAGTCCAGGCACAAAGGGAGAAACGTCCCCTTTACCTCGAAGGATTTCACGGACAATGGTAGAGCTTATTGACGAGTATTCCGGCCTTGAAATAATAAGAAAGGTTTCTATGTCTTCCGCCATCGCATGATTTAAGTGTGCGATGGTCTTTTCATATTCGAAGTCTGCAGCACTGCGAATTCCGCGGACGATATAGTTAGCCTTTACCGCTTTACAGAAATCTACTGTTAGTCCCTCGTACGTTGTTACTTCAAGTTTTGGCTCGTTGGGAAAGAGTTGTTCAATCCACGCCTTTCGCTCCTCGATAGGGAAGAGACCACTCTTTTGACTGTTTTGGCCGATGGCAACAATGATTTTGTCAAAAAGCGGAAGCGACCGCTGTACGACATCAACGTGGCCAAGGGTAATAGGATCAAAAGACCCTGGGAATACTGCAATCTTGCTCATTTCTGCACTTCTTCTTTTGTAAAGATGGCAAAAATCGTTTGTCCATAGTTACGGGACTCTAAAAAATGAGGATGATGGGTGAAGTCATGATTTGGATTATGCTCTAGAATGAGGTATCCAATATCATTGATCATGTTTTGAGCTATAACTACATCGGGCAAGGTATCAAGCTTTGGCATGCCATAGGGTGGTCCTGCAAAAATCAAGTCATAGGAGGTCTCACAGCGCTCGATATACTTAAATACATCCATCGAATAGATCTTATGGTTGGGAATGCCGAGGGTTTTGGACGTTTGCTTTATAAAGTTTAGGCAAGGTCTGTGCCGTTCAACGCTTGTGATATCTTGACACCCTCTTGAGGCGAACTCATAAGATATGGCTCCTGTACCACTGAAAAGATCAAGAAAGGAGACCTTGTCAAAATTGAAACGATTGCTAAGAATATTAAACAAACCCTCTTTGGCAATATCTGTTGTAGGTCTAGTTGGCTTGAATTTGGGCTGACGAAGCGGCCTTCCACGAAATTGTCCTCCAATGATTCGCATGGTTACTTCGTTTTATGGTTCATCGAATGTAGCAGGCCTTCGAAACTGTTGCCCAAAAAAATGGTAGCAATTCTCGATTGTAGCTCTTGACTCACTTTGTTGTCGAGATCTACTTCTGTAAGACACTGAAAAAATGTGATTTCAGGCTCAAGATGTAGTTCTTGAATACATTGAAAAATGTAGTACAAAACCATGGAGTGGCTTGGGCACGGATAGGACTGATAGAACAACAATTGATGTTGTCGAATATGAGCCACATACAGTCTATCCTTGATTTCCATACAATGCAGCGTATCGTTAACGTCCTTGGAATCTAGGCATCCTTTGAGCCAAGTAGAGGCAATATGGTGATTAGGGTACTCATTGTTTAACGCCTTGTTTTTGGTACACGCCCATGTCAAGTGAAGACGTTCTGTGATCTGTTCATGATGCATATCAAACAGGGTGGCTTGATAATCATTAAAGTGGGCCTTGAATAGGATTTCTGCTTCTCCGGCATTCAATTCATCGGGATGAATCAAGTGGAGTCTGCTTGAGGATAAGCGATGAAAATCAGCGTTTACGTCTTGCTCGTTGTCTACAGAACTCCATTGCTTCCCGTCAAATGCGACAGGCAAAGAAGTTTCGTCATAGAGATAAAGTGTAGGAATAATCAAGCCTTAGCTATTACTCGTCTTCTTTCTTATCGGAAGCCCAGTTTTTTCTTTCATCGCCCACTTCAATTCCCGAGTCTGCCGTTTTTAACTCAGCCTGAACAGTCAGAGCAGGTGGACTTTGATTGATTAACGTTTGTTTGGCACTGCGCAATGGACCTTTGAATAGTGCATAGCCGGGAGGATTCATTGTGTTTAAGAAACCTAGATAATCATCACGGCTAATCTCTATGGCTAAGACATCAAATTTACCCAAGCGCAGATTGAAGTTATCTGTTTCAATAATCGCATCGCTAAACGCTTCCATCACCAGTTCATTGTGTATGTCTCGTTGCACCTTGGTGTAGTTTTCATCCAATATGGTACCAAACTCTCCGAATGTTACGTCCTCTCCTAATTGTTCGGTAGTCGCTCGATTTGCCAGACTTATAATATTCTTAAAGTCCATGTCCCACTCGATTGAAAAGATTTGCCATGATGTCGAATCCGTCGTAGTATCGGCCAAAATCGTATTAAATGCCTTGAAAGCATCTACCTTTCGTTGATTGTATGTTTCAGTAAAGATTTCATCGAAAGATGCATCAACTGCTTCTATGCGCGATTGAAAAGTGCCTTTGTCAAGATTTACCAAATGGAGGTTGCTTGCTAGAACATCTTCAAAATCCATGAAACGTCTCGTAGTACTACTGATTAAATTGCCAGCATACTTTTCATAGACTGAGGCATTAGCTTTGTTCTTATCAAAGGTGGAAAGATCGATACTACCCCGTACACCTTTCAAGTAGTAGGTGTGGAGGTCCTTATATATCTTGACAAAGCTGCCTTCGTGCGATACCTTTTGAAAGGCTTCGGTGATGTAATACCCCGATGAATCTACTGAGAAGGTATAAGTCAAAGAACCATTATCGTCATTAAACATTGAAGCGATATCAGGGATTCCTACGGTTTTGATTTTATCCGAAATCTTTTTGTTTGATGTAAAAATGTTGTTGGCAATCGAACGCCAGGTATTGAAGTTGTTCAAGTTCTGTGTCAACTCATTTCGGTAAAGCGTTTGGAAATCATCCGCTTTAGAATCTTGAGTGTATAACCAAACGGATAGTGTATTGCTATTGCCGCCATCGAGCATGGAAAGCACCTTTTCGCCAAGAGCAAATCTCTGGTAGATTGCTTGAGCTAGGCTATCCGGAGTCCCCAATTGCTGAATAGAGGTTAGTTCGGCAGTATCCAAGGCATCTTGCTCAAATTCCATTACGTCTTTAAGGAAGGTTAAGTCATCAAAGGTCGTATCGGCTAAAATGCTTTGAATCGACTCAAGCGTATTCGCTCCAGGGTAACGATTAAGCCAGTTATCATGATAGGCTAGATCTGTTTGTGCTAAATCACGAATGAGATAGTCCATGCTCAGCATATCGGCAAGGGTGCGAGCAAGATCTGTTTGAATCTCGATTAGGCGACTTTTACGTGGAGATACCGGACCTTCACTTACACGAATGGCTTCCTGATTGAGTATGTTCGCCAAATACGTATTAGCAATCTCAGCGAGCTCTTCCTGATAGCTATCGAAATTGTCCATAATCCATCGTTGCGAAAGCTCCAAGGATACGTCATCCAAACGCACGGTGTTTTCTTTGTTGTAGATGGCTTTTAACCGATCGATAAGACGGTTGCCTGAAGAAAAGATGTAATCAATATGTCCACTAGTTGGTCTGACGGCACTAACGATCTTTCCAATTTGCTCTTTGTTGAGTTGAGTAAGTACAAGCTCTTCAAGATTTACGGTAGAATCAAGCGTCGTGTCGTTGCTAAACAGCGCCTCTTCAAGCTTTGCGATCTGCGTGGTATCCTGGGATCCAAAAACAATCGCAACTGTTGTTTTGGGTTTGTTGGTATAAAGGTCAGCAACATATTTGTTGGTGATGTTGGACTGGACCCATTGATTAGCCAAGGCATTGAGGGTATCCTCCAGTGTTTCATCGTTGGCCTCATCATAGAGTTCATCTATCTGATTAGTTATGATAGAGATGCGATGCAGAAAGCTAAACTCAACAAGCATTTTGAGTTTCTCTACATCCGAGATTAGTGCATTGGTAATGGCGGAAGCAGTCTCTGTATTATAATTCATCCAAGCTTCAAGTTCTTCGGAGCTAGTGGCATAGGCCAATTGCTCGAAACTGTTGTTTTGCTCGATATGAAGTTTTTGAAATTCAATTAAGCTTTCCATTTTACCTCGGACGGATTCATCTTGCTCGCTGATCGAAACCTGTACGTCATTGTAAAATCCGATATAACCACGAATCTGACCCACTAAAATCAAAGCCAGAACAGTAAAGGCAGAAATAAGACCGATTTTAATGTTCTTTTGGTTGCTTGCATCCATAGTAAACAATTTGAGTGGAAAGGTAATGATTTTTGGCGCTATCTAGAAGATACTTGTGCTGTTTGGATTCAAAAAAGCGCGAATTCATCAGGGCATTGACTACC
The DNA here is from genome assembly GCA_049890075.1 of Chitinophagales bacterium. Classification (GTDB taxonomy): domain Bacteria; phylum Bacteroidota; class Bacteroidia; order Chitinophagales; family UBA8649; genus UBA8649. The sequence continues at coordinate 18,221 of JBMHCE010000035.1, read as the reverse complement.
TTGCCGTCTCATGGATGATAAATGAGCCAATTGAACTATTCGTATCGACGGATTTTTAACATTGCCCTCCCACTGATTCTTGGTAATCTAGCCTATTCTGCAATTGGCTTTGCAGACATGTACTTTATGAAGTTTGTCGGCCCGATTGAGCAAGGCGCTATCAGCTACGTGGGTCATCTCTACACTACAATATTTATTATGGGGTATGCCTATTGCAAAGGCGTGCAAATCCTAGTTGCTAATCAAGTTGGTGCTGATACGCTACACAAGGTAGGTGCTATTGTTGATCATGCGATAATCACCTTGCTTGCCATGGCAATGCTTCTCTTGTTATTAGTCAATCAATTTGGCCTCACGTTGTTGTCCGCATTACTCAATTCGCCAGAGGCCGTAGAGGCTTCATGGGATTATTTGTCCATTCGAAAGATTGGCTTTGGCTTTTCTTTTTTAGGCTGTGCTATGTTGGCGATGTATAGCGGAATTGAGCGTACAAAAATTCTTGCTCTAGCCATTGCCTCCATGTCGGTAACTAATATTTTTTTGAATTGGGTGCTTGTGTTTGGCAAGTTTGGTATTGAACCCATGGGGATACGAGGTGCAGCCTGGGCGTCGAATATTGCTGAAGTGGTTTCACTCGCGGTGTTTCTAGGGGGGCTTTTTTATCAACGATTGATTCCAAGACTCAAAATTTTTCATTTTAAGTCCTTTAGCTCCAAACTTTTTTCCCAAATCAACTGGACCTCTTTGCCACTAATTTTTCAAGCGATTGTTGCTTTGACAACGTGGTTTTTATTTTTTACACTCGTGGAGCGCAAACTGGGTCCAACAGCCTGGGCTGCTTCTGGCCCAGTAAAGAATCTATACACTCTTTTTGGGGTAACGTCCTACGCTTTTGCTTCCACAACGAATACAGCCATTGGCAACCTTGTAGGTAAAGGGGCATATGATGAAATTATCCCAACAGTAAAGCGAATGATGGGCTTGAGTCTTTTGGTTGCTGTTGGCGTAACGATTCCCGTTTTACTTATGCCTAGGATACTCCTTCTTTGGATTACTACGCCCGAGTTAGTCGAGGTAGGATTGATGACATTGTATGTCTCTATGGCTTCGTTGTGGTTGTATTCTACAGGAACGATCTTGTTTAATGCTATCGTGGGCTTGGGACAAACTACCTGGTCTCTTGTAATTGAAATCTTAAGTTGTGTAGGTTTCATGGTATCCTTAATCGTTATCTTCTACGGCCTAGATTGCAATAGCTTAGCCTGGGGGTGGTCTAGTGAAATTTTGTATTGGCTATTGACTGGAGGCTTAGGCTTGGCTTGGTTTAAATGGTTCTTTCCTAAGGCTATAGAGCAGTTCAAAAAATCCTAACGGGTCTTTACTCCTGCAATTTTTTATCTTCAACGTGAAAGGGTATTTATGGAGCCACTTTAATATGCTGGTGGCATCAAAAAATTGATCTAAAGCAAATGAACAAACAACAGGATTTACAACATCGTAAAGAGTTAGCAAAGTTGGGTGGCGGTGAAGCTCGCATAGAAAAACAACACGCCAAGGGAAAGTTAACAGCTAGAGAACGCATAGAGATACTACTCGATGAAGGAAGCTTTGAGGAGATTGGAATGTTTGTGGAAGCGCGCACTGCTCAAAACAATCAGTCATTTTATGGGGATGGTGTAGTTACGGGATTTGGTAAAATTCATGGAAGGTTAGTGTATGTATACAGCCAAGATTTTACGGTATTTGGTGGATCGTTAAGCGAAACACATGCGGAAAAAATCTGCAAGATTATGGATCTCGCTTTGCAAAACGGTGCTCCTGTTATTGGACTTAATGACAGCGGTGGTGCGCGAATCCAAGATGGTGTCAAAAGTCTTGGGGGGTATGCTGATATTTTTTATCGTAATACAAGAGCAAGTGGGGTAGTGCCTCAGATTAGTGCTATACTAGGTCCTTGTGCTGGAGGAGCAGTCTATTCTCCGGCAATTACTGACTTTATATTGATGGTTGAAAAATCCTCTTACATGTTTGTTACGGGGCCAAATGTTGTAAAAACGGTGACGCATGAAGAAGTTACTTCAGAGGAATTAGGCGGCGCTCAAAGCCATGCGAGCAAGTCAGGAGTCACCCATTGCACCTTTGCGGATGAGATTAAGGCCCTTCGTGGTGTTCAGCAGCTACTATCCTATATCCCTCAAAACTGTGAAGACAATCCCCCATTAGCTGAGGCCTTTGAGCCCGCTACATCAAGCGAGTCACTTCAAGATATAATGCCTTCGTCGGCATCTCAACCCTATGACATGCGCGAGGTGGTCAGCGCCATCATCGATGAAAACAGCTTTTTTGAAATCCATAAGGATTACGCGGAAAATATATTGGTTGGCTTTGCAAGAATAGAAGGAAAATCGGTGGGAATTGTCGCAAATCAACCTGCAGTCCTGGCAGGCGTCTTAGATATTGAATCCTCTCGTAAAGGGGCTCGGTTTGTACGCTTTTGCGATAGTTTTAATATTCCTTTAGTTACGCTCGTGGATGTCCCTGGATTTTTGCCGGGTACTGACCAGGAGTGGAATGGGATTATAACCAATGGTGCAAAGTTGCTGTACGCATATGCTGAGGCGACCGTGCCTAAAATCACGATTATAACCCGTAAAGCCTATGGAGGAGCCTATGATGTAATGTCTTCAAAGCATATTGGAGGAGACTTAAACTATGCTTGGCCCGATGCTGAAATTGCAGTTATGGGGCCACAGGGTGCGGCAGAAATTATCTATAAACACGAGATACAACAAGCCGATGATCCAGAGGCTATGCTTCAGGAAAAAGTAGCAGCATATCGAGAGGAATTTATGAATCCTTACAAGGCGGCCGCTCGAGGGTTTATCGATGCAGTAATCATGCCTGAAGAAAGTCGTGCGAAAATTGCTCGAGGCTTAGACATGCTTTCCCAAAAGGTCGACAATTTGCCCCGTAAAAAACACGGCAACATTCCTCTATAATCTGGCGTTCTTTAGAGGCTATCCACAATTATTCGTTACCGTGAAGAACATTTGTAAAAGATGGTTGAGGCATTATTTATCTTTCCTAAAAGGATCTAAGGGAGCTTATGTTTGATAGGGATTTTGATGGCTTTATGAGTGACCTCGGTCGCATTCTGCAAAAGTATGAGACGGCCAAGGCAATGGGTGATTTTATCTACCTAGAGGTCTCTGAGTATGAAGAGCTATTTGACCATTACTTCTCTACGGGTGATTTTGAGCAGGCTGTAAACCTGATTCAAGTCGGGTGTAAGGCGCATCCTTATGCCGGATCCTTAAGTTTAAAACATGCTGAGGTCCTTTTGGAACTCGGACAACTATCAGAAGCCGAGGAATGGCTGGATGTTGCAGAAAGCCTGCAACCCAATGATATTCAAATTGTACTGAATCGAGCTGATCTGTTGGCCATGCGGGATAAACATCAACAGGCTATCGATCTTGTCAATGCTCGGTTAAAGACAGCATCCAAGGAAGAAGCCATTGAGTTATATATTGAATTGGCTGACATTTATGAAGATGTAGAGCACTACGTTGAAGTCATAGAAGCTCTTGAGGCTTTGCTAAAGCTTAACCCTAAGCATGTTGATGCGCTCAATCGTCTGTGGTTTGCTGTGGAGTTGACCGCCATGTACACAAAAAGCATAGAGATCCACCAAGGACTCTTAGACAATGATCCTTATCACGAGGCGGCTTGGTTTAATATTGCCCAAGCATACATCGGCATGGAAAACCTTAAAGAGGCTATTTCAGCCTTAGAGTTTGTCTTGGCCATTAATGAAGGACACGATGCAGCTTCAATTTTGTGTGCTGACTTATACATGGAATTGCAGGAGTATGACAAAGCGCTCGCTCTGTATCATTCTGTATTGGAACTAAATCTTCCCAATCGTGATGTCTTTCTTCGTTTAGCAAATTGCTACGCCATGATTAATGACGTAGATGAAGCCAAGGTATATTATCGAAAATGTATATCACTGGACCCTAGAAATGATGAGGCATTTTATGGCCTTGGATGTTGTTTGCTAGCTGAAGAAAAGTATGAAGACTGCCTGTCGCCCTTGGAAAAGGCGGTGCGACTAAATCGCAGTAACCTCGATTATTCCATTACGCTCATGGAAGCCTATAAAGAACTCAGTGATTGGGAGTTAGCTATTTCTTTACTAAAAGATATTGTTAAGGAAAACGCGGATAATCAGCGTCTTATGATGGAACTTGCTATGCTGTATGTAGAAGCTGGGGAAGTTGAGGAAGCTATCAACTGGTTAGAAGATTGCATGGAGATTTTCCCTCATGAGGCAGATTTTCATTTTGCTCACGCAGTATACTGCTACATGATGGGACGAAGAAATCAGGCCATCGTAAGTGCAGAGCAAGGTATGGTATGTGACGAGTGTCGGGCAAGTCACTGGATTTTGTCTGATCCCCAAATGGCGGAAGACCCCTTGTTTGCCAATCTTTTGCGCACCTAACCAATTTTTGGGCGCATGATAAGTCGACGACACATCCAACCATTTGCAGTGGGATTAGCCATGGGAATAGCCAATGTTATTCCAGGGGTATCGGGTGGAACTATTGCACTGGTCGGTGGGGTTTATGCAGACATCTTTTCTTCACTAAAGCGGATCGATAAGCATTGGGTTCGCTTGCTGATTCGGTTTCGATGGCTTGATGCTTTTCAATACGTCAATGGCGGATTTCTACTCATGTTGTTTTTGGGGGTAGCGATTGGGATTGTTGCACTAGCTAATGTCTTGTCTGGATGGTTATGCGACTATCCAATGCAAGTAAATGCTCTATTCTTTGGTCTTATTCTAGCTTCGGTTTACACGGTTGTAAAGCGGGTGGAAGAACGGTCAGTACTAAATTTTATACTTTTTTTAATAGGTGTAGCTATCGCTATGGGAATCGGATTTCTTCCCCCGATGAAAGGTGGTGACGGTTTTGGTTATATGGCGCTGTGTGGATTAGTAGCTGCATGCAGTATGGTGCTTCCGGGATTGAGTGGGTCTTATATATTACTGCTTATGGGAAGCTATGCCACCGTGGTAAATGCTGTATCAGATATGGAGTTTTCCATCTTAATGCCTCTGGCTCTCGGCGCAGGATTGGGCCTTGTAGCCTTAACTCGAGTTATTGCTCTACTTTTTGAACGGGCGAAGAGCCAGACATTAGGGCTGATGTCGGGATTCGTCTTTGGATCACTTTACGTCATTTGGCCATGGAAAGAAACAGTCTATCAGAAAAACGGTCTTGGTGAGCCAATAGATAAATATGGTCAAGTAATAACCAATGCATGTGAAGATGGTCTTGTTGTCGACTATGTGCGATGGATGCCTACATGGGATAGTTTAGGAGAAACAAACTTTTGGATCATGCTAGGGTTAATGGCCATTGGTGTAGTCGCTGTGATGGGTGTGGAATATCTCGGAATGGAAACCAAAGAGCAATAATGAAGCTCGGGCTTTTGGGAAAAGATATAGGGCATTCGATGAGTCCATCCCTGTTCAGTAAACGAGTAGAGCCGTTGAACGGAAGTTATTCCTTATGCTCGTGCAATAGCCTAGAGGATGTTTCGAATTATCTCATGAAAGATTATGATGGCTTCAATGTAACAATGCCCTATAAGTCAAGTATTATGGACTTGCTCGATGTACTCGATCCGGAGGCAGAAGAGATTGGGGCAGTCAATACGCTTGTTCGTTGCCCAAAAGGATGGAAGGGCTACAATACTGACATAAAAGGTATAGAGGAAACGTTGTCTCCGCACGTTACAACGTGGCACACGAAGGCATTGATTTTGGGCACAGGAGGTGCCGCAAGGGCAGCGGCTCACGTTCTCCGAAATTGGGAGATATGGCCAACTTTTGTATCTCGGAGTCAGTCGAACGAGGATACGTTGCGCTATGCTGATTTAGATCATCGTGTCATTCAGGAGTTTTTATTGATAATCAATGCGAGTCCTGTGGGACAGTGGCCTAATGTTGAGCAGCGACCATTGATTCCTTATGAAGCTTTGGGTAAGGATCATGTGGTGTTTGATATGGTGTATAATCCTGTTAAGACGTCCTTTTTGAGAGCAGTGGAGCAGCAAGGTGCTAAAAGCCTTGATGGAATGACCATGCTCCAGGGTCAAGCCGAGGCGTCTTGGAAGCTTTGGCAGCAAGTTAAATGAGCTATGAAGGCCTTAGAGAGGTTTTTAAACCTAAAGGGTAAACGTATATTTATTAGACCCTAAGTTGTTGCAGCCATAAGGTATTTGTGAAGTAAGGTCAAGGGAATCATTCGAACATAAGATCTCATGAAAGAAGTTTTTAAGTATTTAGTGTACTTCATGGTTGCTGTAAGTTGCCAAGTAGGTTGCAGTCAGCCCAAAGCCTCATTTGATGAGGATACTGCTATTCCCAATGTTGTACTGGAAGAGGTAACCGGTGATGAGATTACGCTTCGTGATGTGCTCGCTCGTTATAAGGGTCAAACGATTATGATTGACTTTTGGGCTAGTTGGTGTGGAGACTGCATAGAGAGTTTTCCATACGTAAAGGACTATAAGGCAAACAACCCACAAAACGTTGTTTTTCTGTATGTCAATGTCGATAAAGAGCGCAGCCGATGGCTTAATGCCATTGAAATGTACAATCTAGAAGGGCATCATCTATATCTTCCGGAGGGAATGAAGGGCGATCTTGGACAATATATCGGCTTAACTTGGATACCACGGTTTATGGTGGTTAACGCCAAAGGCGATATAGCCTTATGGAAAGCTACTCAAGCCAATGATGAAGCTTTGTCATCATACTTCAAATGATTTCTGCAATATCAGTCCTTATCCTCTATGGAGAGCGTATTCGGTGTATCTAGGCTGACGTCATTTGCTTTTTCTATGATCTTTGGATCAATGGTCTTGGTCGTATCAGCACCTAGTTTTTTTAATTCTTCTGCGGTTCGCACAAGATTACCCTTTCCGGTCGTCAATCGTCCCATCACGTTCTCGTAATCTTGTTTGGATTTGTCTAGATTCTTCCCAATGGTTACCAAGTCTTCTAGACTCAATGCAAGTTTTTCATACATGCGACCTGCAAGTCGAGCAATCTCCTTAGCATTGGCATTCTGATCTTCTATGCGCCACAGATTGTTTGCAGTGCGCAGGGCAGAAAGTAGGGTTAACGGCGTCATTAAAATGACGTTTTTTGATAAGGCGAGATCTAATAAACCATCGTCTTCTCGTATGGCCACGCTATATGCTCCTTCAATTGGGATAAACATAAATACAAAGTCCAGGGTGTCTAGGCTTTCATGCTTTTGATAGCCTTTGTCTCCTAGTGACTTAATGTGATTTTTTAGCGACTGTATGTGGCTTTTGAGGTGTACGTCCTTTTCAGAGTCATTATCAACGGTGTAGTATCGCTCATATGCCGTGAGGGAGACTTTAGAGTCAATAATGATTCGTTTCCCATCAGGTAGCTTGACCACCACATCAGGCCGCATTCGACTGCGGTCCTCATTGGTATATGAATCTTGTGTCACGTATTCACGGCCTTTTTCTAAACCACTCATCTCTAAGATGCGCTCAAGGACCATTTCACCCCATGCGCCTTGCTTTTGTTTATCTCCTTTTAACGCTTCGGTGAGATTCTTAGCATCCTCTAACATCCGATTGTTTAGCTCTGTGATGTGTTTTAGTTTTTGATCTAAGGCAGCATTGGATGTAAGAAAGTTTTCATTATACTTTTCGACCTGAGATTTAAAGGTGTCCATATCCTTTTTAAAAGGCAAAAGCAAGGTATCCATTTCGCTCTTTTGCCGGGCTACAAAAATCTTACTGCTATGCTCAAAAACTCGATTGGCAAGGTTCTCAAATTTCTCTTGTAAGGCTTGCTCTTGTTTCTGTCGTTCCTCTATACTTGTCGTGCTTTTTTCCTTGAGTGCGGCAACTTGTCCTTGTAGCGCGTATAACTTTTCTTCAATTTGCCGCTTATCCTGTTCAAGAACAGCGGTTTTTTCTTCTGACTGTTTTAGCGAAGTTTTTTGTAGGGTATTCTCAGTTTGTAATGCAGAAACCTCTTTGCCTAAAAGGTTTGTAGAGGCTGCCTTACCCCAATAAAAGCCTATGAGGATTGCAGGAAGTAGTAAAAAGTATGGAACAAGGGATAAAAACTCGGACATAGATTATGAAGGTAATAGTCTTTACCACAATCTAAATGTGGTTTGCTCACAGGCTAAGATTTTGGTGGAAAATCTTTAAGGCGCATGGTTTGGGCCTCAATAAAGTTGATTAACTCGACTTTATCTTTTATTCCTTCCATAGTGCTGTAGGGAATGGGGTCGCCTATGGTTACATCCATTGTCTTGTTGCGTTTGTTCTTTAGTTCGCGGAGGAGCATAGACATGCGCAAGTTGACATGAATCCAGCTTCCAAAATGGAACCAAAATGAGTTTTCGCCATGGAAGTACATGGGAACTACAGTGCATTTAGCCTCGTGTATTCGGTCGCAAATGAAATATCTCCACTTATATTCCGATAGGGAGTCTCGCTTAAATGGATTGCTACGTGTGGCTACTCCACCTCCTGGAAAGATGATTAGGCAGTCTCCATTGTTTAGCCTTTTTGTAGTTTGATCTTTAGTGTTTTGATTGATTTTTTTACCCTCTTCGGTCTGTGAGAATTCTACGGGTAGCATATGGCCTTTTAGCAGAGGAACTCGGCTGATTATTTCGTTGACAAGGATAAAGAAGTCATCTCGTTTTCTTGTCACAAGGTGACCAAGCATACCTCCATCGGCTAGGCCAAATGGATGGTTGGCCACAACGATGGTCGGACCACTTGGAGGGATTTTGTCAAGTTGATCTTCGTCGTAGTTTACTTTGATATCTAAGATGTCGAGCCCATGTCCCCAGACGTTTTGAGGGGTAGCTTCTATATCGTTTAGCTTGCGATACATGCGATATAAAAAAGGCCTCCCTACAACCCATTCCATAAAACGGATAAACCATTTTTTAAACCAGGGGTCTTTTGGGCTTGCATAGCTAAATTCTCTACCCTTGTATCCCATTCCCTCGGACTTCTTCGTCGCTCTAGGATCGTGGGCAGGGTATCCGTTGTCGCCCATTAACCGGGCATTTGAAGTAGGGGTGGTTTTATCCTCCAAGGTAGGATTTCAAAAGTTTGCTTCGTGATGCCGTGCGCAATTTATTGATTGCTTTATCTTTTATCTGGCGTACTCGTTCTCTTGTTAAATCAAACTCTGCACCGATGTCTTCTAAGGACATTGGGTGCTCAACACCAATTCCGAAATACAGTTTAACCACGTCGCTTTGACGCTCAGATAGGGTAGATAGTGATCGCTCGATTTCTCGACGAAGAGAATCCAAGTATTCCAACTTAGCGTCTGTGCGCTCCGTATTGTGATCTTCTAATACATCAAGAAGCGAGTTATCTTCTCCGTCTACAAAGGGTGCATCTACAGATACGTGACGCGCAGCTACTCCCATGGTTGTCTCAATTTCTTGAGCGTGTAATTCAAGAACTTCTGCCAATTCTTCCGGAGTTGGCTCACGTTCGAATTCTTGCTCCAATTGAGAGAATGCTTTGTTGATCTTATTGAGTGATCCAACCTTATTTAATGGGAGACGCACAATTCTTGATTGTTCAGCCAATGCTTGTAAGATCGATTGACGAATCCACCAAACCGCGTAGGAGATAAACTTAAATCCTCTTGTTTCGTCAAAACGCTGAGCGGCTTTGATCAAACCTAAATTTCCTTCATTAATCAAATCACTCAATGAAAGACCTTGGTTCTGGTACTGCTTAGCAACAGAAACTACAAATCGTAAGTTGGCCTTGGTGAGGCGTTCTAGGGCAATTTGATCACCCTGTCGTATGCGCTGTGCTAAATCAACTTCATCTTCCGGCGTCAAAAGGTCAACCTTCCCGATTTCTTGAAGATATTTTTCGAGTGATTGACTTTCGCGATTGGTAATCGACTTCGTGATTTTCAGCTGACGCATTCCCATAGAACAGATTCAATTTGTAACCTTAAATACGAAAAAAACAAGAAGATGTTTTCTTTTTCCTGCAATAATGCGCAAATATAGCAAGTATTGACGTCAATCCACGTCATTTTGGGGATATCTTCTGCGAAGGATTTTGTTAAATCAAATTAATCTTGTATCTCACGGTTGTAACATACACTCTATGGCACGCACAAAATTTTCATTGGAATATCAAATTAGAAGTTCACCCTCTATTTTGTATTCCTTCCTCACGACTCCTTCTGGCTTGACTCAATGGTTTTGTGAGTCCTGTGATATTAACGAGGACATATACACTTTTGGCTGGGACGGCTCGACAGAAGATGCTCAGCTCGTCGAAGGTATTGATCCTGAAAAGGTAGTCTACGTATGGGTCGATGGAGAGGAAGATGAGTACTTTTCTTTTGAGATTACCAAATCTGAAATAAGTAACGATACGGTGTTATACCTCACGGACTTTACCGATGACGACGAGGTAGAGGATCAAAAACAACTTTGGCTCAGCCAGTTTGAGCAATTGACCAAACGCATTGGTGCCTAACAGCATTGGATTGTGTCATGGCCTAATCCATTAGACTATAGCCTCGTTAAGCGGTACGCAGGACCGTTTATATTATCCCTTTTTGTGGCCGACTTTGTCTTGGTAATGCAGGGCCTTTGGAAGTATGCGAATGAGCTTATCGGAAAAGGGTTGCCTTTGTCGGTGCTAGGCGAATTTATGATTCATTTTGCGCTGCAAACCCTTCCCTTAGCGCTCCCTTTAGCGGTCTTGTTGTCAGCTCTTTTAGTGATAGGACGTATGGCTGAAGATCATGAGATCACGGCGTCCAAAGCATCGGGTATATCCTACTTACGGCTTATTCGTCCGCTGATTTTCATGTCAATCTTTGTGGGCTTTACCTCGTTTATCCTTGCAGACACCTTGATACCGAAATCCTTTCAAAAAGTATATCAATTACGGTACGACATAGGTCAAAAGCAACCCGCCTTATCCTTAAATGAGCGGACCTTTAATCAATCCATTGAAGGCATAACCATTTACATTGGCAGTAAAGATCCTGACGGGGCTACTTTACATCAGGTTATTGTATACGATCATACCAAAGATCGAAAAGTTCAGTACATGATTGTTTCGGATAAGGCAAGGGTCACCACCTCGTCCGATCAAGAAATTTTGCAGATTGAATTCTTCCAGGGAAAAATATATTCCGAGTATTCCGATTTGTACGCGCTAAACACTCCGACTGAATACAGTGTAACTGAGTTTGATACAATGATTCGCTCCTTTGATTTAGGAGGGCTTTCTATGCAGGAGACTGATGAAGAGTCATTTAAAACAGAGCGGCACAAAGGGGTCCATACCTTGGTTGAGTCTCGTCATTTGGTGGAAGTCCAGGTACAGGCCATTGATAGTTTACAAGAGAATTTGCTAGAGGGCATTGCTGTTTATGATGTATCGGATACAAAGCGTTTGGATACGCAGAATAGTAATGGCGACTTCTATGCAAGACTCAAGGAGTTATCTCCTGAACAATGGCTGGGATTGAAAAGCGTAGTACAAACTCGACTCGGACAGATAAACTCCAATTACATGCGAAACCTGCCCATGTTGGACTATCGCAAACGGCTTTACGCCAATCATTGGAATGATATTCATAGAAAGTATACGATGGCCTCCGCTTGTTTCCTATTTTTTCTCTTTGGCGGTTCACTTGGTGCCATCCTGAAACGTGGCGGAATAGGGTACGCCCTTATTGTTTCCATTGTCATCTTTGTCATCTACTTAGTTATCTCTTCGATTACTGAAAATATGTCAGAAGAAGGCGTCCTGAACCCACACTTTGCGATGTGGTTGCCCTCTATAATCCTATATCCTGTTGGTTTCTATCTCGCTATTCGTGCATTAAATGATCGTGGAATTTTTACCTCCTAAAAAGAGTGTATAGTCGCAGATTGTAGCCTGGACTTGTCGGTCTTTTGTTCGGCCAAGAAATAGCTTGGTTAATCCAATCCTTGTAAATTCATTGTATGCTTCACTACTTCGATATTCGAAAGTGGCCTTACGGTTTATGGATTATTCCCATTGGCTTATTGCTATATCTGCCAATGCTTGGTGGAAGTCATCTTTTTGTTGGCGATGAGATAACCTTTGCTGAGATTGCTCGCGAGATGATCGTAACGGGTGATTGGCTGAAGTTGCAAATGGCATTTGAGCCTTTTTATGAAAAGCCGCCCTTCTTTTTTTGGATGCAAGCGATATCCATGAAGTATTTCGGGATATCATCTTTCGGGGCGCGTCTACCCAATGCGCTAATTGGGGTAATTACGTTATGGACATTATACACAGTAGGAAAACGACTTCAGGGGCGCGGTTTTGGTATACTTTGGGCCATGGTTTATGCCATAAGTATTCTTCCCTTTTTATACTTCAAATCTGCCCTGATTGACCCAACCTTCAACTTATTTATTTTTCTATCCATTTACTTTTTAGCTCAGATGACGGAGAGCTGGGAGTTTGTACCAAGCAATCAACGAAAGAAACGACGTTTTCGAGCTATGCGACTATGCGGCTTGTTTATGGGCTTAGCCATGCTGACCAAGGGTACAGTTGCCTTATTCTTATTCTGTCTTGTATTTGTCGCTTATTTCATCATATCAAGGTTTCGACGAATTATTCGGCTTAGTGAAGCGATTATGATGCTTGTTTCTATGGGCCTTGTTTTAGGTATATGGACACTGCTTTATGTTCAACAAGAAGGCGGGACATTTTTTGGTGCTTTTCTTCAACGCCATATTGGGCTAGATGGCCTAGATGATGCGGGGTCTGGCGGGTTTATGGGGTTTCACCTATTGGTGCTGTTGGTTGGAAGTTTCCCATGCACTCCTTTCATGTTTTCAGGATGGAAAAAGCGAGAAGAGTATTCTGCATTAACGCAAAACTTTATAATGTGGATGCTTATCACATTGTTTACCGTCCTTGTAGTTTTTGAACTTGTGCAGACTAATATTATACACTATTCGTCTTTGGCATATTTTCCAATTACGTATTTGGCTAGTCTTCGTTTATGGATGCTTGCAAAGCATAAGGAAGCCTTGCGTTGGTGGGAATCATCGCTGCTTGTAATACTATCGTTGCTGTTTGCCGGGGCAATGGTCCTCATCTATTTCATTGGGAATAGTCCTTCTTTATTGTGGTCAAACATTTATATCAATGACGTTTTTGCATTGGATAACCTCAAGGCATCAGTGGTTTGGCCTGCTTCTATCCTTTGGTTAGCAGGTTTGTTTTTTGTGGGTATGCTTGTATCTCTTTTTATGGCTAATCGCGGTCACAGAAAAAGAGCGGTTATGGGAATCATTTTATCCGTTTCAATTTTGGTGCAATCCATAGTGTATTTAGTTGTGCCGAGAATAGAGGGTTATACTCAACGAGCAGCTATTGAGATCTATAAGGAGTTTGCTGATAAAGAGGTTGTAGTAGTTACCTATGGTTACACGACATACGCCGACCATTTTTATTTGAGTAGAAACCCGGAGGATATCGCCCATTTTGAAGAGGTAAACATTGCGTCGGTTAATGGTAGACCGGTCTATGTTGTTACGCGTAGTAACGTCGTAAAAAACAAAGGAGTGCCTCAAGAATGGATTTTGCTATCCAATCGAAATGGCTTTGTACTTTATGAGATTCCAGCGGAATTTTTGCCGAAGCCCTAAGCACCAAGTCCAGTTATTACAATTACTTGCTCGTATGGTAGTTGAGGAGATTAACTACAGGCTTGCGATTAAAGGTCTTAGGATTGAGGTTGTACTCTTCACATAAGGACTTAATCTGATCTTGAAAGAAATAAGCTACACTACCGAGGAAGTGAATTGGCATGGACTCAGCATTGTCAAACTTGACAATTTGGTTCTCAATAAACTTTCTAAATCCTTTTTCACTGATCTTTTGAATGTATGGATGTTCACGGTTGTCGCATACAAATTGCATAAAGCTGGCAACATACACATGGGCTTGAGGGTCTCTATACAATCGGTCAGTAAATTCTTCAACATTCAGACTGTATCGCTCCGAAAAGGCTTGGTGTAAGTCTTCAGGTAGTCGATTATAGAAAAAATCTCGAATAATTTTTTTGCCAAAATAGGATCCACTGCCTTCACTTCCCAGGATAAAACCTAATGGCGGTCTTGCTAAGACCACTTCCTTTCCGTCATACGTGCAGGCATGAGAGGATGTGCCGAGGATACAAGCAATAACAGGCTCACCTTTGTACGAGGCATAGGCGCTTGCTGTAATATCATCGTTAACTTCTATCGTTTCAGCATTATTAAAGATGTTGCGCATAGCCATCTCGATAATTCGGGCACGTTGAGGAATTTCATTTCCTGGACCGTAGAAGTACACTTCTTCGATTTGAGAGGCGATGGTCTTAAATTCGCTCATGTGACCTAGAATCTTTTCAATCAAAGTCGATGAGTGAAACAGGGGGTGAAACCCCATCGTTTTAAACTCTTTAACCACTCTGCCGTCTCGGGCAACTACTGCCCAATCACACTTCATGGATCCACTGTCAGCTACTATAATCATGATGGTTAGTTAAAGGATTCGAAAGGTAAAATGAAAGGAAGGATTACGATGTCATTCGCTCTGTCATATCTGCCATTCGTGTGGCATAGCCCATCTCATTATCATACCAGCCAAATACGGTGATTAGATTTCCTGAGGCCTTGGTTAAGGTTGCATCAAAAATGCAAGAGTGAGGATTTCCAATAATGTCAGTTGATACTAAAGGATCTTCAGAGTATTCCAACACACCTTTTAGATCATTTGCTGCAGCTTCTTTAAAGAATTGCATGATTTCCTCAATTGATGCAGTTTTCTCTGTTTGGAATGAGATCTGCGTAAAAGATCCAGTTGGTGTTGGGACTCGTGCAGCAACGCCGTCAATTTTACCTTGCATTGAAGGCATAACCAGGCCTATAGCTTTAGCGGCACCTGTTCTTGTAGGAATAATGCTCAAAGCGGCAGCACGTGCACGACGTAAGTCAGCGTGAGGCGCATCGAGAATGTTTTGATCTGACGTATATGCGTGTACGGTAGTCAGGAAACCACGTTCTACGACTAAGTGATCATGAATAACTTTTGTCATTGGAGCTCCGCAGTTTGTTGTACAACTTGCATTCGAAACTATAGGCTGATCTGTTAATCCGTTATCGTTGACACCGAGTACGAAGGTCGGGATGTCTGCAGATTTAGCAGGTGCTGATAACAGAACACGCTTGGCTCCGGCATCAATGTGCTTCTGAGCTAACTCAGTAGTTAAAAAACGTCCTGTTGATTCAACAACAAGGTCAATGTTATGATTGCTCCAAGGCAAGTTGCTTGGGTCTCTTTCAGCTGTTATCTCAATACGATGTCCATCTACAACAAGTGCATTGCCATCGACATGTACCTCGCCCGGGTATTTCCCTTGAACGGAATCGTATTTCAATAAGTGAGCTAATGTGTTGATGTCTGTTAGGTCATTTATCGCTGTTACTTTGATGTTATCTCGTTGCATCAAGTTTCTGAAGGTCAGACGTCCAATACGTCCAAATCCGTTGATAGCTATGTTTTTCATATCGATAATTCTTTTACTAGTTGAAGATAATTTGGGTTAAGATGTTTTTTGCTTTGCACAGCTTCCAAAATAGGAATGTGCTCAATGTTACTTTGCTTCAGGCCTACCATGATATCTTTTTTACCATTCATAAGCGCCTCCACTGCAGCATGGCCGAGTTCACTTGCCAATAGGCGATCACGCACAGAGGGCTGGCCTCCGCGTTGAATATGCCCTAAGACAGTAACCTTTGTCTCATAAAGATCTGTTTGCTGTTGGATGATGTCGCCAAGTTCTTTCGCTCCTTCTTTTCCATAGCCTTCAGCAACAATGACGATGTTTGATGTTTTTTTATTTCGACGGCCTCGCTCAAGACTTTGAATAAGGTCCTCTACACTTAGGTTTTCTTCAGGCGTCATCACGGCAAGGGCACCGGTTGCAATTCCTGTTGCTAAGGCTATCTCACCGCTGTTACGGCCCATGACTTCCACTAGGAATAACCTGTTGTGGGATGCAGCCGTATCTCGAATTTTATCGACGGCTTCAACCGCTGTATTTAATGCAGTATCAAATCCAATGGATTCGTCGGTCCCCATTAAGTCATTGTCGATAGTAGCAGGGATGCCTACAATGGGAATGCCATGTTCCTCGTGCATGAGGTGTGCTCCTGTTAACGAGCCATCTCCTCCGATGACAATAAGACTGTCAATGCCTTGTGCGCTTAAGTTTTCAAAGGCAGTTTGGCGACCTTCTTTTGTTCGAAATCCTTCTGAGCGGGCTGATTTAAGCATGGTTCCTCCACGTCCCAAGATGTGATTTACAGATCTTGCATCTAGGTATTTGATGTCATTTGATATCAGACCATCATAACCGCGATACACGCCGTAAGCTAACTTTTTGTGCCAAGAAATGGTGCGTACTGCTGCTCTAAGAGCAGCGTTCATGCCTGGTGCATCTCCTCCGCTGGTGAGGACGGCAATTTTGCTAGGTTGGTTCATGGTTCTAAAGTAATAATCACTTTATGCGGCAAATGTCGTCAATTATTGGCTTTTATGCAACGTTTAGTCGCTTTTCTAGGACAGTCATAGGGGAAGCGACGCATTGGCCAATTTGTATGCCCTTTGCCGAAAGCACCTCTCCAATAACCTCTTTAAAGTAGTAACCTATGGATCCTGAGAGGTGTATTTTTTTTATTGGATCATGTCCATGTTGGACAAGGTCGTTTGCCCACAAATCGAAGCATTCAAGAAGGACGGATCGAATGCTTGCATCTTCTTGGTAAGCAGCAATGATTTTGGCCAGGGATGCCACTCTTGATTGAAAGCTTAAATCGTTTTCCATGGAAACCCAGTCAACTTGTTGAAGGGGATTACCCCATTGTTCTTGAATGTTCACAATCAACGGATTATGTACTATATCACTGGATAGCAAACGAGTTAAGACTACTTTTCCAATATGGAAACCACTCCCTGTATCATTGATAAGAAAGCCTAAAGATGGTCGGAGTAGGTGGACGGATTGACCATCATAAAAACAACCAACAGAACCTGTTCCTAAAATGGCATAATAACCTGCCTGATTTTGGTTGACATGAATTGGAGCAAGAAGGTCAGAATGAACAGTGATTGAGGCCTTGGAATAATGTTTTTTAAGCACATTAGATACTTTTTGGGCGCGATCTAATCGCAAGCATCCGGCACTGTAAAAAATGACAGAGTATACATCATTTTTGCTGCCTTTCGGCATGGACCAACTGCTGATTCGTTCTTGAATCACCTTCTCTGTGTCGTAGGTCGGGTTAAATCCTTTGTAGACCACTTGTACTGACCTTCCTCTTGAATTTGTAGACCCAATAAAGACCACTTTGGCAGTGCTTGCCCCAACATCAGCGAGAAGAATCATAGGGACTCAGCACGTTGATGTTGACCTTGTGCGTTTTGCTTGATTTTTCTACGGCTCATTAGAACAAGCAGCAACGCAGAGAGCGGACTCAGGCTACTCCAGGATTGGGAAAGCATTGTCATACCTAGAGATAGCAATACAAGACAAATTACTGCGAGAAGCCCTAGAATAACAGTGGTCATTCTGTATTGAATGTCGGGACGATCCTCACGAAACAACGTAAGAACTAGTAAAGCTGCTACCAAAATGGAGAGAAGCGTAACGAGTACTGGTCGATCCAAGGAGCCATTGAAGTGCGCAAAACTGAAATCTCCAGTAGCTGAAAAAAGGATGAGCAGTGCAGTTGATATCCCGAGATAGATTGAATGGATTCGCTGAATAACCATGAGTCGAGAATTTAGTACAAGATACTGAAGTGCCGTACATTCGTCATGATGACGCAAGTTTCACGGTATAAGTTGACGCTAAGCTATGACGGTCAAGCTTTTTTTGGTTGGCAAATCCAGCCAGAGGACATAACCGTCCAAGGCGTGCTCCAGGAAAACTTAGAAAAGTTGTTGCAGGAGAAAATTACGGTGACAGGTTGCGGTCGAACGGATCGTGGCGTGCATGCGTCGCACTATGTGGCTCACTTTGATGCGCACAAGGAGTTAGA
>JBMHCE010000034.1:0-24189 GCA_049890075.1 Chitinophagales bacterium | reverse complement strand
TTCAGATATCCGAGATGAATCCGACAGAAAGGGAATGCGCGTTGTGATTGACGTTAAGCGTGATGGCATACCGAATATCATCCTTAACAAACTCTATCAGTATACGCCCCTTCAATCATCTTTTGGCGTAAATAACGTCTGCCTAGTTAATGGTCGTCCAAGAACATTAAATCTTCAGCAACTCATTCACTACTTTGTGGAGTTCCGCCATGATGTAATTGTCAAACGGACCGAGTTTGAATTGAAGAAGGCCGAAGAACGTGCTCACATCCTTCAGGGACTCATTATTGCGGTAGATAATATCGATGAAGTTATCGCATTAATTCGCTCAAGCAAGACGGTTGACTTGGCCAAGAAAGGCCTCATGGAGCGCTTTGAGCTCTCTGAAATCCAGTCGAAAGCTATCTTGGAAATGCGCCTTTCTAAACTTACCGGCTTAGAAATCGAAAAACTTCGTGCAGAGTACGATGAACTAATGAAAACCATTGCCAGATTAAAAGAAATCCTTGAAAATCGAGGCATTCGAATGGAAATGGTGAAAGAAGAGACCCTTGAGATCAAGGCTAAGTATGGCGATGAGCGACGAACCGACATCGATTACTCTTCTGGAAATATTGATATTACCGACTTGATTCCGGATGAATCAGTGGTGATTACAATTTCTCACCTTGGATACATGAAGCGTACGCCTTCAGTAGAGTTTAGAAGCCAAAACCGAGGAGGTCGAGGGAGTAGGGGATCTACTACTCGCGATGAAGACTTTATAGAGTACATGTTTACAGCGACAACTCATAATTTCTTGTTGCTGTTTACAGAAAAAGGCCGTTGCTATTGGATTAAGGTATACGATATACCTGAAGGATCTAAGACTGGTAAGGGTAGGGCGATTCAAAATCTCCTACAAATGCCATCCGATGATAAGGTAATGGCCTTTATTCCTGTTCTTAATTTGAAAGATGAGGAATACTTAGACAACAACTATCTCTTGTTTGTTACCGCCTTAGGTACGATTAAGAAGACGTCATTGCGTGCCTATTCCAATGTACGTTCGGCTGGGGTTAATGCTATTACCATTCGAGAGGAAGATAAACTTGAGCGTGTGGTTATGACCGACGGTAACTCAGAAGTTATTATCGGTACAACCAAAGGCCAAGCCATTCGATTTGAAGAGGGCAAAGTGCGCTCCATGGGCCGAACAGCAACTGGGGTTCGTGGTGTAACGCTTCAGGGTGATGATGACCACGTGGTGGGAATTATCTCCGCTACCGAAGAAAATCGGGCCACAGGAACTATGCTTGTTCTATCTGAGAATGGCTACGGTAAGCGAACCTTTATTGATGATCCTGAAACAGGAGATCCTATCTATCGGCGAACCAATCGAGGAGGTAAGGGAGTCCGAACAATGTCGGTAACCGAAAAAACAGGGAAGCTAGTCGCTTTGCGGTATGTTACAGACAATGATGATGTCATGATTATCACGAAAAATGGGATTACCATCCGCATGGCGGTAGAAGATATATCGACATTAGGCCGTAATACACAAGGCGTTAGATTGATCAAGATTGGTAATAAAGATTCTATTGCAGCCCTTGCAATTGTAAAGGATGGCAAGGCTGAGCGAGAGGAAATTGAACGCTTAGACGCCCTAGAGGCGGCTGAAGAGGGCGCGGAAGGTGCAGAAGGAACTGAATCCAATGAAGGAAGTCCTGCAAACGAGTCAGGCGAAGACTCTGCTAAAGCTTCTGATAAAAATTCAGCATCTGACGATACTAACCAAGACAACTCAGAAGGAGAGGAGACGGAATAATACCGTCTTTTCTTTCTGATATTGACAAATATTAAGCAGGTGCTCTAACTTTGGCATCTGATTTGTAAATGCCTAGACGCAATTTATCTAAAGAAAATCGTAAACGAATACTATGAAGACATTACGTAACATTTTACCCATCTTGATTTTGGCACTGACTGTATCTATCTCAGAAGCACAGAAAAACAAGATTTATTCAGCGCAAACTAATATTGACGCCTATTTACAAAGTAAAAATCCTGACGATCTGCTTCAAGCTAAGCAAATCATTGATGAAGTAGTTAAACATGAGAAAACCATTGAATTCTGGAAGGCCTGGTATACTTATGGTAAGGTATATCAATTGTTGGGTTCCGATTCCATTGCAAAGAGTGCTGACCCAACCTATCTAGTCGATGCGTTAGCAGCGTATGACAAGTCTTTTGATTTAGCTGATGGTCGTATGGACATGTACACCAAGGAAGACCTTATTATGTACTTAAAAAGTCTATCCGTAGCTTTTTACAATGATGGGGTAGATTACTATAGCGCAAAAGACTACGAAACAGCAGCGAATTACTTTGTCGGCGTTTTGGAAACTGATAAACTCTTACTTCGTGAAAATGGAGAGGGAATGCCATTTGCAGCTAACAGTACGGATATGGCAGTAGTTTCCTACCGTCTTATGGCTGATCAAGCGCGTAACGCGGGCGATTTAGAGCAATATTTAGCCAAAATCAAAGAAGGACAGCTAATATTCCCAGGAAATGCGGATTTAATGACCGATGAAATCAATTACTACCTCATGGCTGACAAAATTCAAGAAGGTATGAGCATAGTTCAAAATGCAATTGCTGTTCAAACAGAAGCTCTAGCAGCAGATGCAGAAAACCAAGCAATTTCGCAACAAATAAGCATGCTATACGTAGTAGAAGGAGAGGCTTTTTTCAGAAATGACAATACGGATAGCGCGTTGGAAAGCTTCCAAAAAGCGATAGGTTTTAACCCTGACAATCACACAGCGCAATATAATTGCGGAGTGATTTTAGTAGAACAGTTCAACCAAGCGGGTAAACTGTTAAATGATATGACAGATCTTGATGATGCAACGTATAATCAAATGAATGACGAGCGATACATCACATACCTTAAACCAGCGCTTGAATTTTTAATGGTAGCTCAAACCATTGAACCGGATAACACGGAATATTCTACGATGGTTAGTAATATTCAATCCCTATTGGGCGATCGATAATTATCAAATGATATGCTAAGAGGAGAAGGGGCATTAGTTGTCCCTTTCCTTTTGATTCTTCTACTTAACATAATATATATTATAGGAACATAGGTAAAATAAGTAATTGAATGCCAATTTATTATGTAATCATAAAGTTATAGTGATATCCCTGCAGCGGCTAAAACTGCCAATATTGGAATAAGGCTTAGAATTATGAGTTCTATGCGCACAATGGCTCTTATATGATTAGGAATTTGAATTTCCTCTTGTTGATCACCTTTTCGTTGACGCATAAAAAAGATGCTTGGCCAAATGCTTAGAATTCCAACTACAATGAACAATCCGTATTTCAAATGAAATATGGGATTCTCCATATACCACGCTGTAGGCTTGAATCCTAAACCAGCGTCAAATCCAAACCACATAGCCATTCCTGCTCCTACGACGAAAATTGAAGCAATTCCGTACACTCCATCGATTTTTGCCAAAAAACTGAGCTTTTTACGGCTTAGCGTTCTACTTAACATAATAATTTCAGCAAAAACAGCTGCATAGACTAACAAAATGCTGATAAAATGCAGGTAACGAATGGCATAACTCATAATTTCTTGCTTTTTTGGAAGATACTATTTGAACGGCATATCAAGCAAAGCACCATTGAATATTAGTTATCTTAACGAATGAAAACAGGCCATTTATATGGATATATTACAACACCTCCCTACCCTTTTCATGCTTGTATTATTACAAGCCATACTTGGCATTGACAACCTCCTTTACATATCTATAGAATCAAAGAAAGTTGAGCTTAGCCAGCAAAAAAGAGTACGACAGTATGGAATCCTTTTAGCCATGGTACTTCGTATTGCCTTGCTATTTATCGTGGTTCGTAGCCTTCCCTTACTGAAAGAAGAAGTACTCAGCTTTGGCAACCCAGCCTTAATCGATGGCCACTTTTCTATTCATGCCCTCACGGTGTTACTCGGCGGTGGTTTCATTTTATATACAGCAACTAAGGAGATATGGCATATTATCACTTTTGACGGGGAGGACGAGCACCAAGGGAAAAGTAAACAGTCATTTAACCGTACACTAGCCCTAATTGTAGCCATGAACCTCGTGTTTTCCGTAGATTCTATTCTTACAGCGATTTCATTGACTGAAGTGCTATGGGTCATGATTGTAGCCATTGTAATTGGAGGCCTGATCATGATTCTACTTGCTGATCAAGTATCCGATTTTTTAAAGAAAAATCGTGTCTACGAAGTATTAGGATTATTTATCCTCTTTATCGTCGGGATTATGTTGCTAAGCGAAGGTGCACATCTTGGCCATATGCACTTGGCTGGTGAGCCAATCCACGCTATGCCAAAGTCCACGTTTTACTTTGTAGTAATCGTCTTGATTGGAATCGATATCATACAAACGCGCTATCAGCGCAACCTTTCGAAAAGCAAAAAGTAGCTCAATCTTTGCCACCTTATGGAAAACATCGACCAAACCGAGTCAATACATAAAGGCCTTAGCTACATAGTTTCACGCCAAACAGCGTCCGGTGAATTCCCATCCTATATAAGCCGTGATGAAGATTGTGTCGACTTACACCTTGATGGCACAATTTTTCCATCCATTGTAACTGGAATTACATTAAAAGATATCCAACGTGATTTCTCTGTTGTTGATTCTGCAGGACTCAATCAAACACTCAACAATCTAGAGCGCTTTGTACTTGCCAATCAGCGATACGATACGATTTGGAGCTTTTGGAATAAAACCAACCTTTTCTTTCACCTACAACCGGCAGATATTGATGATACAGTATGTGCATCACTTTTCCTTCAAGACAAGTATCCAGCAATTACAGAAAACAAATCAATTTTTTCCTCTTTAGGAAAACGAAATGGTATGTATTATACCTGGCTTGTCCCTCGACTGCGAAATGTATTGTCAAGCGCTGGTCGGGCTCATAACGCACGGTTTAGGCTGCACCCATTAAAAATGATTCAGTTTTTCAAATCAACAGAAGCTTCTTACCATGACGCTGACATAGTCGTACAAGCCAATGTTCTACTCTATCTCGGTGATTGTGAGTCAACAGCATCGGTTAAACAAGTTATTGAGGAGTATATACTGGCAGGGAATGACCAACTTGTAGACAAATGGTATCATCGACACCTATATTTTTTGATGTTAATTGCAAAATGTGCTGCCCATAACATACAATTCTCCGATGAATGCATCATCCAAATCAAAGATCAAATCCAAGATGCTTGGAGTCCTCAGAAGCTTAGATATGGAGCTGATATCTTAGATTCCGCCTTTGCCATGACTGCTTTGAGCTATCTCAACGTTTCCGTGCAAAAAGAGGCGATGACCACCTTAAAAAACAGTCAACAAGAAGATGGAAGCTGGGGAAATTACATACTTTTTTACGGTGGCCAGCAATGTCGAAGTAAGGCAATGCACGTTGGTTGGACAAGTGAATCTATGACCACAGCATTTTGCGTAGAAGCTTTACTTCGATCTCAAGCCTAGCAAAGTAGTCCCACACATGGATAACTATCCAAAAAATTGTGACAAAACCTAGACTGAGCGCAGTATCTTCAGATTGCAAAATTTGCTATCATGAACTATTCTCTCTTCAGGATTGCCCTGACCCTCAGTTTTTTTGTTTCTATGCATTGTGCCATTGGCCAAACCTATCTGTTTCAAGAATCCTTTGACGAAGCCAACGGCAGCAACACTGGCGTTGATAACTCAGGAAACAATGTCGGTTGGAACTCCACGTGTCCATTTGCCGATAACGCACAAGACTATTTTAATGTACGAAATGGTAAGCTTGAAGGTCGCGATACCAACGGAGAGGCCATTTTTACAACAAATCCCATCGATATCTCCTCTGCCCTTCAAGGAGTTATCCTGAGGGCTACATTTAGCGAATCGGGGGATATGGAAGATTGCACGCCAGGTTGTGAGTTCACTTGTTTAGATTGGGTTCGTTTCGAATGGAGAGTAGATGGAGGCCCTTGGACTTTGCACCCAGCATCTATTGCTTGTACAAATCCGTCTGCAGGTAGTTCTTACATTTTGCTTGGGAACATGTCGCAAACTCAAGAAACATTTACCTCTGGTTGTATCACCGGATCATCTCTAGAAATTCGAATTGCTGTTGCTAATTGGGCTGCTGACGAGTATTGGAGAATTGACGACGTAGAAGTGTTTACTGAGCAAACTACTGGACAAGACTCTACGATAAACACGTGTGACTCGGCTCCTTTTGATTTGTTTTTTGCCCTTGGATCAAATCCATTCCCAACGACTAGTGGGGTTTGGTCAGGTCCCTCACAATTAACCGGTGGATTTATAGGCACCTTTACTCCTGGAGTTAATGTCAGCGGGGTATATACATATTCTTTGCCGAGCAACCTCTGCCCTACTTCAACCGATATCACAGTCAATAGCGTAACGTCAATTTTGGATTCCACAACCTTAACAGTATGCGACTCTGTGCAAGTGGGAGGAGTTTGGTATTCTGCTGATACTACGCTTGTTGACTCCTTTCAAACGGCCTCTGGATGCGATAGTGTTGTACTCGTAGAGGTCTTGATTCAAAGTACATTAACTGGCAGTGATACCATCAATGGGTGTGATTCCATTTTCTTTGATGGCCAATATTATTATAGCGACACAATAATAAACCAAACCATTCAAGCTACTGCAGGATGCGACAGCGTGGTTGCCGTTTCATTAGTCTTTGGCGGATCATTGGCTCCTACTGCTATTTGCCAAGGAGCATCGATCTACCTTAATGCCAACGGGTTTGGTGTACTTGATGCGTCCCTTGTCGATAATGGATCCTTTGATGATTGCAGTATAGATACCCTGTTTTTAGATCGCGACACCATGTTTTGTAGTGATGTCTCCCTTTCTCCTGTATCGGTAAACCTTACCGTTGTCGATGGCGGAGGCAGCAGTAGTTCATGTGCGGCTCTTATCACTGTTATTGATACGATTACGCCAACTGCACTCTGCCGAGATACTACAGTTTATGTAGATTCATTTGGCTTGGCAAGCCTCACTGCGACAGAACTCGACGCAGGATCTTTTAGTAACTGCCTACCACTTACTACAACGCTCTCTCAGAATATTTTCGACTGTGATAGTTCTACATCAGATCTTGTTACGCTTACAGTGATAGATGCTAATGGCAATCAAAGTACATGTACTTCCTTTGTGACCCTACTTGATACGATAGCACCTGAGGTATTTTGCCAGAACTTAACCCTATACCTTGACAGCTCTGGAAATGCCAACGTTAATCCAGATGCTTACGTATCATTTGCATCGGACAACTGTGACGGACCTAGTGTTCTTCTAAGCGCAACTCAAACCCAGTTTACTTGTGCAGATTTATCGCAAATTTTACCGCTACCTCCAGGAAACGAGCTTTGGATCAATGAATTCCATTATGACAACACCGGATCTGATCAAGGTGAGTTTATCGAGATTGCTGGAACAGCTAATACCGACTTAACAGGATACAGCCTTGTACTCTACAATGGAAGTAATGGAACCGTTTATGACACTGAAGTTCTGAGTGGCAGCTTATCTGACGAAGGCAACGGCTTTGGCTTCTTTGTGGTGAACTACGCTCCAAATGGTATACAAAATGGCCCTGACGCCATTGCACTGATCGACCCTATGGGTTTGCCCGTTGAGTTTTTTGCGTATGAAGGAAGCTTTACAGCTACAAATGGCCCTTTACTTGGATTAACTTTCACAGATTTAGGCTTTGAAGAGACGGGGTCGACTCCAATTGGATTTAGCATACAGCGTAATGGTATTGGTTCTCAATCGCTAGATTTTTTACAGGATACTGTTGGCGCTGCGACTCCAGGAGCGACAAACTTAGGACAGGTGTTGCTAGACTACGTTCTTGTACCTACTCAAGTTCTTGCGGCTGGTATTGACTTTGCTGGAAATCCTTCAGCAGCGTGCACCACAGAAGTAACGGTTCTTGATAACATAGCTCCAATTATAGAGTGCATTAATGATACGACCGTCTCTAACGAAGTAGGTCTTTGTGGAGCAACGGTAACCTATTCCCCATTAAACGTTGCCGACAATTGCGGTGCAAATCTTACACAAATTAGTGGACTAGGATCAGGTGCCTTCTTTCCCATTGGAAATACAGTAGAAACCTATGTAGCGGTTGATAGTTTTGGCAATACGGATACCTGTTCCTTTACGGTTACGGTGAACGAAACCTCTCAGATAATCGACACCTTCTTCTTTGCAGGTTGCGATTCCGTAGAAGTCAACGGGATACAGTATACAAGCTCTACGGTGTTTACTGAAGATTTCACTACAGTTAATGGCTGTGATAGTACTGAGGTATACATTGTTGACGTTTATCCTTCATACAATCAGGTAAACAACTTTACAGGTTGTGGTGGGGTGCTCTATGATGGAACAACGTATTTAGCGGATACTTCCTTCATCGAAACTTTCCAAACCGCATTTGGATGTGATAGTATTATCACTACGATTATTGACGTTGTGGAAGCCTATGAGGTGAACCTGGCTCCCGTTTCAGCATGCCCTCCGTTTACATGGGAAGGACAAGTAATTACGCAAAGTGGTGTGTATACTGACACCCTGCAATCTACAGAAGGATGCGATAGTGTAATTCGGTTAACCGTAAACATTACCGCAAATCCGGTAATCTCCATAAACATTGATAGTGTAATTAGTTGCAGCGGGGATAGCGATGGTGAGCTATCGGCTGTGATAAGCGGTGGAACTCCACCTTATGTTGCAGACTGGTCTATTGATGGAACTGGTGATTATGATGATGGTATCATTCAGGTCAATGTTGGAGAAGGCTCTTACACCGTTCAGATTCAAGATGCAGAGGGATGTCTTTCAAATACAGCTTCCATTATACTCGAAGAACCTGAAGAAATGACAGTCTTTTCGACGGCCTATCCAGAACTTGAAGGGAGCTCAATTGATATTACCATTCTTGGAGGAAGTCCACCATTTTCTTTTGATTGGAACAATGATGGCATTGGCGATAATGATGATCCTGAAGATTTAGTCCTAGCCTCTCCCAATACATACTCTGTGATTGTAACAGATGCTAACGGATGTAATGCCTTCTACAGCGACAGTATTGTTCTAGGAGGTTACCCAACATCAATTATTCATGTTGATGGTCTTGAGGTATCTCTCTTCCCCAACCCAACAAATGGCTTGGTCAATGTAATTTATCAACCAGTGAATAATGAAGATATGCTATTAGTAATCTTAGATATTCAAGGAAGACTAATACAGTCCAAGCGATTAAATCAAGGGGGAATGGTTCAATTTGATCTGAGTCACTTACCAGACGGCACCTATCTCGCTCGATTTAGCCAACAAGACTTTATCAAGGACATTACTATCATAAAGGCGGAATAGGCGTATAAACGCTTTCAATTTCTACAAAAGACGCATCTCCGTTGGATTTGCGTCTTTTTTTTGTGAATGGTTGCTGCGAAGATGTGCTGTGAGATTGTCAAATAGTATGGTCAAGGCCCACGTTCCACCCCCGCCCTACGGGCAAGATACTCTCCCCAAAAAGTATGCCGCTGAATAAATGATTGTTTGCTGTAGTCGAGTGCACATAAAGAAGCTTCCAAGTACTAATGGGTAATTCTTGCTATATCCTCCTGCCAAAAGAATGCATCACCTACCCGATCTACTTCCTTCCAATCACAAATACTTCTCTCCCCCTTCGAGGATCTATAGACGCTGGTTCTTCATCAATGACCAACTCCTTGAATATTCCTTGAAAAAGATCGATGTATTCGTCAATACTTCCCCCAAAAGGAGGTCCGTCGCCGTCGAATTGCGTGTTAAAAAGCATGGCCGCCCATTGACCCTTTTCTCCTAACAGGTTGTCTATAGCCTTAGCGTATTGCTCACGTAACGTAGGGTCAATCGCACAGAAAAAAGTCTGCTCAACGATTACATCGTATTGACCTTTATGCTGAAAAAAGTCACCAACATGACAATGGGAAGATGGAAAGCTTGGTAACCTTTGCTGAAAGGAGTCAATGGCTGATTTTGACCAATCCAATATATGAACGTCCTGAAATCCTGCACGATGGAGGTATTCTACTTCATGTCCCAAGCCAGCTCCAGGGACTAAAATCCGCTTTCCTTTATCACTCCCTGTGAAGTCTTTAAAGAATGCCTTCCATTGAGGAACTACATCTCCAACGTCCCATCCAGTATTCTTGTCAACATAGCGTTGTTCCCAATATTTTGCTGAAAGCTGAGTCATAGAGAATAGAGGTTTATAGTTTTACGTTTACAAGGGTATAAAACTAATTGAAACTATGGCTAAAAAGAACAACAACATCCCGTTACTTCTACTTGTCCTATTATTACTAGGTACCACAGTCGGTACTTCTTATATGTGGTATACGGAGCGTGAGTCTCGAGAAGACTGCACAGAGACGGTGACAAGCAAAGAAGAAAATATCGATGCATTGCTCTATGAGTTAACGTCGTTAGATGTAGCATACGATAGCGTAGAATACCTTGCCACAGCCCTAGGTATAGATAACAAGGCAATGGGTGGAAGCATTGACTCCCTCAAAGATGAACTGATGGAAGCTATCCAGAAAGGCCAGGTCGACCAACAAACCATAACTGCACTTCAGCGCAAAGTCAACAATCTAGTTGCTCAAAATCAGACATTAACCCAGGAAGTCGCAAAAGCACTTGCTGAAAAAGATAGTGTGCAGTTGGCCAATATTAGTCTTGAAGAGCAAAACCTTAGAATCACCGCAGAATATGCACAGTTAGAGGCAGATTTCATCGATCAGCAATCAGCAATGGAGAGCCTTAATACCGACTACAATAACCTTGAATCGCGATTCACGGAAGTCAATCGTATGAAGGCACAGGATCTTGTGCTTTCCTTCCTGAACAAACGACGAAAGTCCACTAAAAGACCCAAGCTTGTTGACTTCTTTAATGTTTCCTTTACAACGGGTGAAAACGATTTCCGTCGGGGAGAAACCTTGGATTATTACATCATTATCATTGAGAAAAATAGCAATCGTGTAATTCAATCGGTTTCGTCTGGAACTGCCATCATGGATGGAGGCAATACGGTGAATTATACTGCAAAAATATCTCTACGCTATGATGGTAGTAACAAACCAATCACCGTTGATATCCCGGTAGATAGTGAAGTTGATGGCACCTATGAGGTAAGAGTATATGTCGATAACACTATGGTCGCTAGAAGTCTAGCTAGTATTTAACGCGAACTAGACTTTTCCGCTATTGTAGGCTTCAATTGTCTTCTTCACGGCAATACAAGGTTCCGTATAACCTGACTGAAATCCAGCACTGAAGAGTTTAGTGTTGTCTGATTCTGTATGGTACTGGTATTGATTCCTTAAGGATTCAGGCATAGGTATATAGTCTATCCGCACATCACTTTGCATAGCGTTAAAGACACATTCAATCATATGCTTAAATGAATTGGCCTCGCCTGTACCCACATTATAAATCCCTGAGCTGGGCTTTGATTCCAATAAATAGTCAATAACGCGAATCACATCACCCACAAAGACAAAATCCCTCAGTTGACCACCGTCTGCATACGCTGGATGATAGGACTTAAATAGGCGCATTTGACCTGTTTCTTTGATTTGCGAATAGGCTTGGGATATCACAGACGCCATAGAAGCCTTACGTTTTTCATAAGGCCCATAGACATTAAAGAAACGAAGGCCATAGACTGAATCATCCTGTGTATCATTATTAAGTTGGTCTAGAATGAGCTTGTCTGCTTCCAACTTTGACTTTCCATAGAGATTGAGCGGCTTGTAGACGCTATTCTTACTATGTGCATCGCTATACCCTTGCTGCCCATCGCCATAAACTGCCGCGGATGAAGCATAGACCAAGGGGACATTGAACCGTCGACTAAGCTTAACCATTTCAAGGCTTGCCTCAATATTGTAGTAGACAAGCTTGGACCAATCACCACACGTCGTATCCGAGATGGCCCCTAAGTGAATAATACCGTCAATAGGCTTATCCCAAGTGTTCCAATCTATTGTTTCAAAGGGAGTTACCTTATTGAGTTCGTGCTTTGCAATACACTCTTCTGTATCTACTAGAATCAGGTTGACATCTTTTGACTCGTAAAAATCAATGACATTTCGACCAATAAAGCCACCTGATCCTGTAAGAAGAAGCGTTTTCATTAGCCGTTAAGGCGGGAGGTTAGGCCGTTGTCATAAATGGTGTGCAGTGCGGATATAGACCCTATGCTTTCTTCATTTACTACGGCGTCACTACCTTGAGTAAGTCCAAGTTTTTGAAGTGGAATACCGAGTTCAGCTACCTTTTGCTCAAAGGTCGCAGCTTTTGCCTCTTCTACACTGACAACAACTCGCCCTTGGGCTTCCCCAAAAAAGAAGGCATCCTTTCGTAAATCACCAAGATCTACAGTAGCATTTACCCCAATACCATGCTCGAAGGAAGATTCTAATAGGGCAATCATCAATCCCCCATCTGATACATCATTGGCAGAGGCCATGAGCTTTTCACGATGAAGAACTTGAATTCCTTCAATAAGGCGAACTTCCTCATCAATATCAAAGTAAGGCGCAGGGCTCTTGGCAAGTCCTTTTATATGCTGTGCATACTGACTCGACCCTATATCATTAACAGAATGGCCAAGAAGGTATACTCGATGACCCTCAGCTTGGAATCCCATTGGTAGTGCGTCTCGAACATCTTCAATCGTTCCGATCATACCGATTGTAGGCGTTGGGTAAACTGGCCCATCGTCGCTGGATTGATTGTAGAAGCTCACATTTCCTCCGGTAACTGGGGTGTCTAGACGACTGCAGGCCTCTCCCATTCCTTGGATAGCATTTACAAACTGCCAGTATACATGCTTGTTATACGGATTGCCAAAGTTCAAGCAATTGGTAATGGCAGAAGGTTGGCCACCAGAACAAGCAATGTTTCTCGCCGCTTCACAGACGGCAATAGCCCCTCCCTTTTTCGGATCAGCGTGAACGTAGCGTGCATTACAGTCCACAGTCAGACAGAGTCCTTTGGTGGATGTGGGGTCAATTCGAATAACCATGGAGCTATGCTTTTCATTGGCCGAAGTATTGACTAGACCGACCATATTGTCGTATTGCTCATACACCCAACGTTTGGACGCTATGTTAGGCAGGGCAAGCATAGCTTCTGTTGTGGCCTTAAGATCTGAGACATCTTCAAGAGATGACCAATTAAGAGGTGTATTCCATTCTTTGTAGTATGGCGGCTCTTCGTATTCTCTATGATATACAGGAGCACCTCCTCCCAGCACAAGGCTTTCTGCAGGGATATTGGCAACAACTTCCTCGCCCATGGTAAAGCATATGTTCCCATCATCGGTTACTTCGCCGATTGGTTCGCAAAGTACGTCCCAACGCTTAAATATTTCTTCAACTTCAGCGGTACGGCCTTTTTTGATAACGAGAAGCATGCGTTCTTGAGATTCAGAAAGAAGCATTTCCCAGGCCTCCATATCTTTTTGTCGTGTAGGAACCTTAGATAGGTCAATGCGCATTCCTGCACCACCCTTAGCAGACATTTCACTTGTAGAACAGGTAATGCCTGCAGCTCCCATATCCTGCATTCCAATAAGTGCTCCTGTCTTGATTACCTCAAGACTCGCCTCTAAGAGTAGCTTCTCTTGAAAGGGGTCCCCTACTTGTACTGCCGGTAAATCCTCTTCAGCATTTTCCGATAAATCTTTTGAAGCAAAAGCTGCACCTGCGATACCGTCTTTTCCAGTGGCAGCGCCAACGATGTACACAGGATTCCCGGCGCCATGTGCTGTGGCCGACACCGTATGATTAACATCACAGATACCAACCGACATAGCATTGACTAACGGATTAGTATGATACACCTCATCGAAGAAAACCTCTCCACCAACCGTAGGAACACCAAATGAGTTACCATAATTTCCAATGCCTTTAACGACGCCCCTAAGGAGATGCTGCGTACGCGGAAGGTCTGGATTTCCAAAACGAAGAGAATTTAGCGCGGCAATCGGTCTTGCACCCATGGTAAATATATCCCGGTGGATACCCCCTACTCCAGTAGCAGCCCCTTGATAAGGTTCAACAGCTGATGGATGATTGTGAGACTCAATTTTAAAGGCACAGCCAATACCATTACCCAGGTCCACAAGACCTGCGTTTTCCTCACCTGCTTCGACAAGTAGCTTTTTCCCTGAACGCGGTAAGGTTTTAAGCCAAACGATACTGTTTTTATAGGAACAGTGTTCACTCCACATTACGGAATAAATGTGAAGCTCCGTTAAATTGGGTTCACGACCTAAATGATTACAAATTGCATCATATTCTTCCGAGAGAAGTCCAATTTCAATGGCGCGTGTGCGTAAGTCTTTATCTGCCATAATACCTTCGATTATCTATCGCCTTCTAAGTAATTCAAAATTCTAATCAAACATACAACCTGAAAGGCACACTATTTTTCAACTTTTTCCTTGAATTTTCAAGAAAACACAAATATTTTATAGCATATGTTGAATTATTTGTGGATTACTCCAAAAAAAAGTAAAAATATTGATGCATTTTTGCTAAAACATGACTAATCACACATAATTTTTAGAAAATATGCAAAACGACGTTTTATCCACAATTCTCAATCAGCATGATATTCAAGTTGATGGTTCTCCTGAAAAAGTATCCGCCTACTTCGAAGAACTTGTTTTTACGAAGTCGAAAATGAAAGAATATCTTTCAAAGGATGTCTACAGTGAAGTCATTGAATGCATTGAGTTAGGCAACAAAATCAATCGAGACATTGCAGGACACGTTGCCTCTGCCATGCGTTCATGGGCCATGAGTCACGGAGCTAAGAGCTATACCCACTGGTTTCAACCGTTAACGGGAGCTACCGCCGAAAAGCATGATAGCTTTTTTACTCCAAAATCAGACGGACAGCATATAGAACAATTCACAGGAGATGCGCTTGTACAACAGGAGCCTGACGCATCGAGTTTCCCCAATGGAGGGATTAGAGCAACTTTCGAAGCTCGTGGTTATACCGCATGGGACCCGTCCTCCCCTGCCTTTATTCTTGAATTGAAAGCGGGTAAGGTTCTTTGCATTCCTACCATATTTATCTCTTACACAGGTGAGGCTTTAGACTATAAAGCTCCCTTATTAAAGTCTATTCACTTTCTCGAGAAGCATGCACTACCCATTGCACGCATGTTTGACAGACATGCTAACCGGGTGCAACCTACTTTAGGTTGGGAGCAAGAATACTTCTTAGTAGATGAGCGCATGTACTATGCGCGGCCAGATTTAGTCATGGCAGGGCGTACTCTGATTGGATCAGCCCCTGCGAAAGGCCAACAGCTTGACGATCATTACTTCGGATCTATTCCGGAGCGTGTCTACTCCTTTATGGTTGACTTAGAATATCAAGCGCATCGTTTGGGTATTCCCATCCAAACACGACACAATGAGGTAGCTCCGGGTCAGTATGAGTTTGCCCCGATGTTTGAATCGGTCAATGTTGCTGTAGACCACAACCAGCTTGTCATGGACCTTATGGATCGCGTAGCAAGCCGACATAAACTCAAAGTACTAAAGCACGAAAAGCCATTTGCTGGAATCAACGGAAGCGGTAAGCACAATAACTGGTCATTAGGAACGGATACAGGCAAAAACCTTTTATCCCCTGGCTCAACACCGAAAACAAACCTTCGTTTCTTGACCTTCTTTGTCAATGTGATTAAAGCTGTACATGAGCATGCAGATGTTCTACGAGCATCGATTGCCTCAGCAGGAAATGATCACCGATTAGGAGCCAATGAGGCCCCTCCTGCCATTATCTCAGTCTTTATTGGATCTCACTTAACCGGTGTGTTGGATTCGATTCTAGAACGGGTAGAAACGGGTAAGAAGTTTGATGAAGAAAGTAACGCCAACCTTAAGTTGGATATCCATAAAATGATTCCCGATGTATTGCTCGATAACACAGATCGCAACCGTACATCACCCTTTGCCTTCACAGGGAATAAGTTTGAAATCCGTGCTGTAGGTTCTTCGACCAACTGTGCCTCTCCTATGATCGTTATGAATACAATCGTTGGGGCGCAATTACAAGCTTTCAAAAAAGATGTAGACGCATTGATTGCTAAAGATGAAAAAAGAGATGGTGCCATCTTGCGTGTATTAAGTCGCTACATCGAAGAATCAAAAGCAATTCGTTTCGAAGGAGACAATTACACCGAAGAATGGGCAAAAGAAGCGGCTAAGCGCAATCTATCTAATGTTAAAGATTCGGCCCACGCATTAGGTCTTTTTGAAACGGACAAGGCCATTAAATTGTTTACAAGCAGTGGTGTCTTTAATGAGGTAGAGTTAGAGGCTCGACAAGAAATCAACTATGAGAACTACAACCTCAAGCTTCACATAGAAATGAATGTACTAGCCGATATGGCTCGAACTATGGTTGTACCTGCTGCGATTCGATACCAGAAGAAAATTGCAGACACTTTGGAAAGCCTTGAAAAGAATGGGGTTAAGTCCACAAGCTATATGCGCAAAGAACTTGCACTTATCGGTGAACATATCGAAGGTTTACTTGAGCTTACAGGTCAACTTGATGAAGTTTCTGCAAAAGCATCTTCCAAAGGACATGCTCGAGAAGAAGCGCGTTACATTGCTAAAACCATCATTCCATACTTTGAAAAAGTTCGTGGACATTGTGATGCGCTAGAAGCTCGTATCAGCGATGCGGAGTGGCCATTGCCGAAGTATCGCGACATGTTGTTCATTCGATAACTTCTTCGACGATAAACCCCACAATCAGCGTATATTCGCAGAGATGCGGGAAATGATAGATATTGTTGGGGGTAGTATAGCAGGTCTTTCTGCAGGAATTGCCTTTGAACAGTTGGGATTTCCTACCAGAATTTGGGAGAGAGATAATCCAATTCACAGTAGAGATGGTCATGCATTTCTTGTCTTAGGATCAGCTCTTGGTTCCTTACAACATCTAGGTATCGACGAAGACCTTAGAAATACTTCAGCCAACATAAAGCGCGGGATGTACTTCGACAATGAAGGAGATTTGATTAAATCTTTTGACCTGCAAGATACCTTTGGCACAAAACGAATTGACCTAGTACGTATTTTAACAAGTAAGTATTCAGGTCGACTGCATTACGATTGTGATTTAGAGAAAATCAGCTTTGACGATGATTACTATACGCTAGAGTTTCAAAGTGGTGAAATCACCAAAGCATCTACCTTGATTGGTGCAGATGGGGCCAATAGTCGTATTCGAAAGTGGCTATACCCCAATCATAAACTTCATACAGGAGGTTATTTTGAGATTGTGGGTTCATGCGAGAACGCTAGAATTGTTAAGGCTTTGGACAACTCATTTCAAAAGCACTTTACTCAAGATCATATTAACAAGAATCATATTGCCTTTGGTATTCTTCCTACAGGTGGAGACGATTTGACTTGGTTCTTACAAATTCCGGTAACCATACCTGAACAGGTCAATGACCTGTATAATGTGGAGTCACGAGAGAATTTTCTTCGAGAGCTTTCGAGCAATTGGTCAAGCCTCATAGCAGAAGCCATTGAATCGACCGACACCCATTCCACCTATGTATGGCGCTCAGGATACATGGACTTGTTACATACCTTTCATTTCCATAACATGTTTTTGATTGGTGATGCCTGCCACCCTCTGCTAAGTATGACAAGTCAAGGAGTAAATACTGCCTTAGAGGATGCCATTCACTTAGCCCAACTCTTTCATAACAATGACGCGCAAGACGTTGGAAATCTTTTTTATTCCAATAGAAAAGATGTAATTGCGGAGCGCATAGAATATGGCAAGCACCTTGCCAATCGTTTTACTAAACATCCTGAGCAATGGGTACAAATGGTTCATTTAGCCGACTAACCGACGAAAACAAAAAGACGTTGAGGTCAAGAGCCTTCAATTTTCGCTGGGCTACTCTTGAATCCAGCGTAATCCCATTGACGGCCGCTGATCCAGACATTCCTGTACCAAGTCCGATTATTGAAGGAATCCAAGAATACTTAAACCAACCATACCTCAGTTACGGGCCAGCAGAAGGACTTCCCGAGTTTTGCCAAGGTGTAGCCGACTTCTACAATAAGCATAAAGGAGGTGACATACAACCCGAAGAGGTTTTTGCCATCAATAGTGCGGCCAGTGGGATGTTTCTTGTAGCGCAAGCTGTTGTTGAGCCGGGTGATGAAGTCATTATTGCCGATCCTGTGGATTTTTTATTGGAACGCTCTGTGCTCGCTGCTGGAGGTATCATCAAACGATTTGACAGAAGACCTGATATTTCCATTCTGGAGGCCATTCAAGAGCAGTATTCCTCAAAAACAACGATGTTGTCCTTATGCAATCCGCATAATCCAACAGGAGAAATTTTTGATCGTGATACGTTAGAAGCCATTTTAAAGTGGGCAAAAGAAAAGGACATCTATGTTGTGAGCGACGAAATTTGGAGTGACATCGTCTACGATGATGGCACGGTCCATTCCGTGCGTTCCTTCGACAAATCGCTAACTGAGAAGGTCTTTACAGTCTATGGCTATTCAAAAAGCTTTGGTCTCGCTGGACTTCGCATTGGCGCCCTCATTACACCAGATCCAGAATGGCGGAATACTATGGTAAAATTGAGCTATGCCGCTGATACGGCCTATGGTGTAGCAACACTCTCTCAGGTAGGCGCTGTTGCTGCTATGCAGGACGCAAGTTGGTCGGCTTTTCAAGATGTATTAGCGCACTATCAGGAAAATCGTGATCGGATAACGCAGTTTGTGGATTCCATGCCTACTCTATCGGCGATACCTCCCAAGGCAACTTATCTGTATTGGATCAACATTGAGCAGACGGGTCATAGTGCTGATTTTATTGTGGAGCACCTTAGAAAAAAACATGATTTAGCGGTGATTCCAGGAAACCCTACGTTCTTTGGACCACGAGCTGAGGGGCATATCAGGCTTTCCTTTGCTACGACAACCGATATTCTTGAAGAAGGGCTAAAGAGATTACGAAAGGGAATCGATAGTCTTTAGGAATCTATTAATTAGTTGATGTTTGCATCTAGACTTAGGCTTGATGCACTTTGGTCATAGCCCACGTTCCACCCCCGCCCTACGGGCAAAATAATCTCCTCAAAAAGTGTGCCGCTGACCTTTTTAGTAAGAATACCTTTTGAATGATCAAAGGGAAGAGAGTATCTTATAAGTAAAACACGATATGGTAATCATTATACTTTCATCTTATGCAGCACTTGGAATACTATGGATCATAATCTCAGAATTGACTATCCAATCGGATAACATACTAAACACCCTACTAAAATACTCCCTCTGTTTGTTGTTCTGGCCCTTACTTCTTTTCGTTCGCGTGGAGCGCGCAATTAGAGTCGGAAAATACCTTAAACCCCATTCAAAATGGCAACTGATTGTAAAGAACAAAGTGGTTACCAAAGAAGACGAAAAGTGAATTTAAGCCTTAAAATGACCGTAATCATGATGCCATAAAAAAAGCCCGTTTTCACGGGCTTTTTACTTTACTGGCGGAGAAAGAGGGATTCGAACCCCCGGACCTGTTACAGTCAACGGTTTTCAAGACCGCCGCAATCGACCACTCTGCCATTTCTCCGCTACAAATATAAGCGACTTTCAAAAATTACAGGCGTTCGAATCAAAAACTTCTAAATCCCTTTAAATGAGCTATTGCTCAAGAATCCTAGGTAAATTTGCAGGGCTATAGTTTACCGACTTCAGTACTTTGTTATCCCCTTGACGATACACCATCCATTGATCACCTTTTTGGGCAATGGTAGACTGGGTACCATCACGGTCAGCGTAATGGGCCTGCGTTGCTTTCGCCTCTTCCTCTGATGAACATGCCTTACTCATATTGGAACGCTGCACTTCATCGAAAAGGGCTTTAAACTTATCCCCCAATCCAAACTCTAAGATTGCACCACTTAACACATATTGTATGTCAGCTAATGCATCAGCTACTTCTACAAGATCATTGGCTTCTATGGCCTCCTTTAGTTCATTTAACTCCTCTTGAAGAAGGTTTACTCTAAGAGCACAACGATCTTTGGAAGGAATTTGAGGCGAATCAAGTACAGGAGCACCAAATAAGGTATGAAAAGCCGCCACATCGCTTAGCGCATTGGCCTCTTGAAATTTGGATGGTTTGTTAGCATCTGCCATAGTTCTCCTATTTTTATTTAAGTCTTTTCATTTAAATCGGTGGTATAATTCCACGTGTCAAAGATGGTTTTCCATTCTTTTTTGATGCGTTCCTCCAAGTCTGGACGAAGCTTTCGAAAACGATTTTTCTTATAACCCTTGACCGATTCAAAGTAGTCCGCGATTGGCCCCTTAGCATCATCCCATCCCGGCAAACTAAGCTCCTTATAGATTCGCTCCATTTCAGCGTAGCCATTTTGCTCAAAAATATCGAAGCGTACTTCAACTAAATTCCCTTCTGGAATCAATGATCGTTGAGCGATATAGCGTTCATAGATGGCCTTCCCCCATTCAATCACGCGATCCTCTTCCTCACGCATGCTGATAAACTGCAAGTATTGAGAAGAAATCATTTTCCGCATTAGATGACGCGTAGAAAGGAATACATCGTAGGGATTACGATGTATAAAAACAAACTTAGCCTCAGGATAGAGTTCTAACAACTCTTGTACTCTTGGAGTGTTCCAAGGATTCTTTAACACCAAGTCATTGGTGCCATTGTATAGCGCGATTTGCTGTAGCACGTGATTGTAATCTTCCTGCCATCCTGCCTTTTCTTCTGCGCTTATTCCTTGAAAGAGCGTATACTTTTCAAAATAGGACGTCTCCCGTCCAAAGAAAAAACTATGAATCCCAGTATATAGGCTCACCATAGACAACGGCTGCTCTTCTTCTGCGGGGGCATCAGCATCAACCTTTACATTATCCTGAGGACGAGTTTCTGGCATAAAGCGACTTACCACCGGACGCAGCCATGTCTTGCTCAATAATGCAACGGTATAGAGAAAAGTCTGGAAATTTGATAGATAGCCAAGCCTTGGATCACGAGAAAAAGCATAATGAAGGTGCGTAGTACCACTTCGCCAGTGACCTAAGATGAATATTGGCGGATTGTTTTCAAATGATATTTTCCGGGCTCTTCGGCCGTATATAGCGCGCTGTAACCACTGAAAAAAGGTTGTTATGGTAACAAAGCGCGTTATAAAAAATGATCGACGCCTGTAGGGTTTGTCTACGGTGTGGAGGCGACGCAAGGTATTCCAAAGTTTAGGACGAGCCACATAGAGCTGGTGCTCTTTCACCTTGTAAGCACGTGTTGTCGAATTGGATCTATTGTTGTTCGGTGCTGAGGATAGATTCGATGATGTCGATGGTGTGGTCAAAACCTGTTGATTTGATGTACAAATGATTATACCTAATTCTTGTAATCATTCATGAGAATAATCATAAATATGAATCATGGATAAATATCGAAATTGCCTTAGGATTTGATGGACTAAAACAGAACGTTTTTTTACACAATACGTTTACTTTGTATTCGCTGAGATGATTTAGAGTATGAGTTTCCTTTCCAATGTATTGACCCGCCTATTTCCCAAAGGTTTAGACCATGTGGAAGTGGATGATGTGTTAAACTACAGTACGGAAGATGTTCAGCATTTTGACGAAGTCATCAATACCTATAATGGCACTCAACAATTAAATTCACGACTCCGTGAGGTAATTGATAATGAATCAATTTATCGACTTCGTGCTAGTGCTTTATGCCAGTTGCAGTGGGCCGCTATGCCCAATGACTTTTGCTTCGCCTTACATCATGCACTCAAAACGCATTTACTCGATATGTCCTACCGCATTGAACGGGCGCGATTAAAACGCTATAGTGAGGGTCAAAACATCTTTGAAGAGCGATATTACTTCTGCAAGCCCAAGCTTCAATATGAAGGAGAGCCTCCAATCCTTATTCAGCGCTTTGGCAACATTGAGTTGATAGCCAAGGTGCAGGTAGACCCATCCAATAATCAAGTCTCCGAAGACTTTCCTGTATTAACCATTCGAATAAACCACTACGAGGGACACCAATATTCCAAGGTGTTAGCCGCCGAAGAATTATTTGAGGAATGGATACAACGTCTCAACTGAGGAGATCCTAGTTTACCACAAATAAGGAATTAAAATCTTTCGATCCCTCGGATAGTCGTCAAAAGACATTCTATACCACCTATGATTTTCCATAGCACGAGGAATAAGATTAGCCATAGTCCATACAGCAAATGTTACCGCTCCAAGATGCCAAGACAAAATGGCAAAACCTATCCATTCCATGATTTCTCCTAGTAAATTGGGTGAGCTGACATAACGGAAAAACCCACCATAAGGAATCGAGTAATGACTCTCCCCTGTCTTTCGTAAGCTGAGTAAAATGGCATCGCTTTGGTGATTGATAAACATACCCAATCCAAAAACAGCAAGTCCTACAATGTGGTGCCAGGACATAATCCATTCGCTTATCGATATTGGATCTTGCTGGGCGAAAGACCAGCCGAGTATCGTCGTATTACCCAAATTGAATAGAATTGCACTCACGGCAATCATGTAGGGCATGTGCTTTGCTCGAGATCGAATGCGAAAAGGATAAATCCAAGCACGGTAGGTATAGTGAATACCCCATAGGAAAAGAGGAATTGCTGTCCCGGCACTGATTTTACCTTGAAATAGGTAGAAGAAAAGAAAGGTTCCAAGCAGTGCAGGAGTCTCATAGATAAACCATCCTATATAAGCGGGAAGCGTGGGTCCCCAACCCTTTCTTACGTGTCGTCCGTAGGGCGCACTTGGACCGAGAATAAGAAATATCATAATGATCCCTGCGGTAATCATCCATCCCACCATACATTCTTCCATATGTTGATCCAACCAAATGAGCATAATCCGTTGTTTAACCTTCTTGAAGATGCAAAATATTGTCGGATTCGTAAGCTTACCGAGTTATTATGGGATGTATTCGTATTTGGCTGTAATTTTGGGGTATGGCAAAAGTCGTTGTTGGATTGAGCGGAGGGGTTGACTCTAGTGTAGCTGCAGCTCTACTTCTTGAGGAGGGACATGAAGTCATTGGTATCTTTATGAAGAATTGGCATGACGATAGCGTGACTATATCTGATGATTGCCCTTGGCTCGAAGATTCCCAAGACGCCCTTCTTGTTGCCGAAAAACTTGGTATACCTTTTCAGACAATTGACTTCAGCAAAGAGTACAAAGAACGCATAGTTGACTACATGTTTAACGAGTATGAGGCAGGACGTACTCCGAATCCAGATGTCTTATGCAATCGTGAAGTAAAGTTTGATATCTTCTTGGACTTCGCTCAAAACCTTGGAGCAGACTACGTCGCCACTGGACATTACTGCCGTAAGAGATCAAAAACGGATGAGAAGGGCGAGACCACTTTTGAACTCATCGCAGGCAAGGATAACAACAAAGACCAGAGCTATTTTCTCTGCCAAATCAATCAAGAGCAATTAGCACATGCCCTCTTCCCTATTGGCGAATTTGAGAAGCACGAGGTACGCGCGATGGCAGAAAAGTTAGACTTAACCACGGCACAAAAGAAAGATTCGCAAGGTCTGTGCTTTATTGGAAAAGTGCGTCTACCGGACTTTCTACAACAAAAATTAGCCAAAAAAGAAGGTGAAGTGATTGAGATAGCAAGAGATCACGCTATGTTCTCCAAAGATTGGGGTTACAGTCCCTATGAATTTGATAAACCTGATGGCAAGGTTGTAGGCAAACATATTGGAGCCCATTTCTACACCATTGGTCAGCGGCGTGGGCTGGGTATAGGCGGTTATGAAACACCACTCTTTGTGCTTGGCACGAACGTAGAGGAGAATATCATTTTTGTAGGGCAAGGAGAAGACCATCCTGGACTTAACAGAGACAAAATGTCGATTCCCATATCCGAATGCCACTGGGTTAATCCGGGTGACCTA
>JBMHCE010000033.1:0-186771 GCA_049890075.1 Chitinophagales bacterium | reverse complement strand
AGAAAAGTTAAGCTTCGTTACCTTTAGCTCAAGTTTAATCATGGCACAACAAACAACGCATTCTTCAGACCATTTTCAACTGGTTATATCCCATTGCAAAGAATATGGTTTCGTCTTCGGTTCAAGCGACATTTATGACGGGCTTAGCGCCGTATATGACTACGGGCCCAATGGGGTTCTACTAAAAAACGCCTTGCGCAACTATTGGTGGAAGGATATGGTACAGCGTCATGATAACATTGTTGGCCTTGATGCAGCCATCTTTATGCACCCCAAAACATGGAAAGCTTCAGGACACGTCGATGCGTTTAATGATCCTTTAATCGACAACAAGGACTCTAAAAAAAGATATCGTGCCGATGTACTCGTTGAAGAATACATCGCGAAAATTGAAGGCAAGATTCAAAAAGATGTAGATAAAGCTAAGAAGCGATTTGGAGATGACTTTGATGAGGCTCAGTTTCGCGCTACAAACGGCAACACACTCCGCAGAGCAAAAGAGATTGAGGATGTTACCCAACGGTTAAAAGAGGCATTAGAGCAAGAAGACCTAAGTCACTTTACTGCGTTAATCAACGACTTGGGCATAACTTGTCCTGTTTCGGGAAGCAAAAACTGGACAGAAGTTCGACGGTTTAACTTAATGTTTCACACGCAACTTGGAAACATATCCGGCGAAGAGTCTAAACTTTACCTTCGCCCTGAGACAGCTCAGGGAATTTTTGTCAACTTCCTCAACACCCTTAATTCCACCCGCCAAAAGATTCCATTTGGTATAGCCCAAACGGGAAAAGCTTTCCGAAATGAGATTGTCGCGCGACAATTCATATTTAGAATGCGTGAATTTGAACAGATGGAAATGCAATTTTTTGTTCCGCCGGGTTCAGGTCCTGAGCATTATGCCTTTTGGAAAGAGGAGCGCCTTAAATGGCACCACCGTCTCGGGCTAGGTACTGATAATTACCGCTTCCATGATCATATCAAAACAGCACACTATGCTGATGCTGCGCTTGATATTGAGTTTAAATTTCCTTTTGGGTTTAAAGAGTTAGAGGGGATTCACTCGCGCACGGACTTTGACTTAAAGCAACATGAAGCCCTGAGTGGAAAGAAACTACAAGTGTTTGATCCTGCGAGCAATAGCCATTTTACACCCAATGTTATCGAAACCTCAATTGGTCTCGACAGGCTTTTTCTTGCCGTAATGTGTGCTAGTTTAAAAGAAGAACTCTTGGATAACGGACAGCAAAGAAGGGTCCTAAGCCTTCCTGCCCCATTGGCTCCAAATCACCTTGCCATATTACCGCTTGTTAAAAAAGATGGTCTTCCTGAGCTCGCTAAGAAAATCTTCCATGATGCTCAACTCGATATAATGTGCCAATATGACGATAAAGATTCTATAGGTAAACGCTATCGACGTCAAGACGCCCTTGGCAGTCCTTATTGTATGACTATTGACCACGATAGCCTCCAGGACAACCAAGTAACCTTACGAGAACGGGATAGCATGCAGCAGGAAAGAATGCCAATCGCAGAAGCACTTGATCGTGTGCGAAAAGCAACTTCTTTGCGATCGTTATATCAATAGGTAGTATCTTATTGGTCTCTGAACGTCTTCTATGAATCTCAGTGTAAACCAAGATATATCTTCAATTGATGCGATGTACAATGCTCAGGCAGCCCTTGTCTGCGGTGGTGTTGCCCCAGACTATAGAGCGCGAAGGCAGAAATTAAAGGCCTTGCTAAAAGCACTCTATCACCACCGTGAAGAGCTTCTTAATGC
The DNA here is from genome assembly GCA_049890075.1 of Chitinophagales bacterium. Lineage (GTDB taxonomy): Bacteria > Bacteroidota > Bacteroidia > Chitinophagales > UBA8649 > UBA8649. Next base: position 184,988 of record JBMHCE010000033.1, on the reverse strand, counting down.
ACTACAGGAAGATTTAGGCAAGCCCAAACTAGAAACTGAAGTCGTAGAGTTTCATCCAACCATTGCAGAGCTCAAATTTGCCCTACGCAATCTCCGTCACTGGATGGGAGAGCGCCTGGTTCCTACTCCATTAAGCCACTTGGGTAGCCGCAGTACAATACGCGTTGAACCCAAAGGACATTGCCTGATCATATCCCCATGGAATTATCCAATTTGGCTAACTATGGCATCAGTAATCAGCGCGATTGCCGCAGGCAATCGAGTAATGGTTAAACCCTCAGAATTCGTGGATAAGACCGCCAAGGTGATTGAAAAAATTCTTCAGTCTGTGTTTTCATCCGAAGAGGTTTGTATGGTATATGGCGACCATCACATTGCTCAACATTTACTAAAAAAAGCTTGGAATCATATTCACTTCACAGGAAGCACTCCAGTGGGAAAGATTGTTATGAAAGCAGCCGCGGAACACCTGAGCAGCGTTACGCTGGAATTAGGTGGCAAGTCCCCCACTATTGTTACCGAGGACGCCAACGTTAGGTTAGCGGCACAGCGCATTGCTTGGGGAAAGTGGACAGGGGCCGGCCAAACATGCCTTGCACCTGATTTGATTTACGTTCACCGAAGCCATGCAACTGCCCTAGTTAACGGCCTAAAGGCTTATTTGACCAAGGCCTACGATAATGACGCTATTCAATCCAGTCACTATTGCAGCCTTATCCACGAACGTCATTTTACTCGGCAACAAGATTTTTTACAAGAGGCAAAAGATGCTGGAGCCGAAATCGTTTATGGTGGGTCGGCTGATGTAACGTCCTTACGCATGGAGCCGACAATTGTACTGGGTGATTTGTCCAATACGGCCATCATGACTGAAGAAATTTTTGGGCCCATTATGCCCATTATGGTTTATGATTCTCTCGAAGAACTGGTAACCGAACTCCAGCAGCGAGCACGACCGCTTGGGCTGTATGTGTTTAGCAAGCGTAAGAAAACAATTAACTATATCCTTGATCGCTGTCCTTCAGGAGGCGTTTGCGTCAATGATACCATTCTCCATATATCTAACCCCAACCTTCCCTTTGGGGGAATGAATGCCTCGGGCATTGGCAAAAGCCATGGTCACCACGGTTTCCTTGACTTTAGCAATGAACGAAGTGTTTTTGAACAGCGTAGCCCCGTTAGCTCAGCTAGTTTAACCTATCCGCCCTACACAAAATGGACGCAGAGGCTTATTCGTTTGACTACCCGTTGGCTAAGCTAATTCACCTTCCTCAGCAAAACTGTAATAGGTATTAGGGCCAACTATTAAGTGGTCTAAAACACAAATCCCCAGCATCTGGGCTAACTCGACAACACGTTCGGTTAGTTTGAAGTCCTCTGGGCTCGGGCGCAACACGCCACTTGGGTGATTATGCGCTACAATAATGGACTCACTTGGATAGACAATAGCTGGCTTAAACAAAAGGCGCAAATCAACCATTGCAGAACTAATACCCCCACGAGCAATTTCATGTATGCCCTGAATATGGTGGGCTCGATTGAGATACATCACAACAAAGACTTCCTGCTCTAGTAGTTCAAACTTGGGGCTGAGCGCCATGTAAGCCGACTGGCTAGACGTGATAGCAGGACACTGGTTAGCATGCCAAAAGTTCCTTCGGCCTAAGATATACGCTGCCTGAATTTTACGCCTATCCTCGTCGCGTTCGAGCGGATGGTGAAGCTGATCAAAGAAATCCTTTTCGTCAATACCAAGCCAATGCAATAGCTGCGCATTACTTACTGTATTCCAAGCATAAAATGGTGTCTTCTGGGGCGTTTGCGTCATTCATGCAATTTCAGCAGAGGACGGGTTTCAATGGTAGTTGGATAATAAAGGAAAAGCACAGAAAACTCATTGTTTACGACTTCTGTTGGAATCGTTGTCATAGAAAGGCCCACCTCCTCTTGATAAACAATCTGACCCAAAGAATTCACTACTTCTAGTTTTTCCCATGGCTGTGAAGCATTGATTTGCCACATATTATCTGAGGGATTGGGATACACTTCAATGCTAGGCCGTTCTATCTCCAAAAGAGCGGTGTTTAGCTGCTTTTCGACAACACGCAAGGTATCAGGAAGGAAACAACCCGATTCAAGACTGCCATTGCCTAACTGAACGAAGGTTTCCTTAAAGCCAAGGGGTATAAGCAGTTCTTGACCACTGGCCTTTTTAACGACTTCATCAGGAGTAACAATAACGATCTCTGCAAAAACTCCTGAACCGGATACTTGGCTTGTTGTATTCTGTGATAAGGCGAAATCCAATTGTCCTTCTAATGGATCTCTACGCTGAATAGAGAGGGTGGAGACCCCTTCTTCACCGAACCAACTTACGGGAAAAGAAGCTGTTAAGCTGTCCTCATTTATAAGCGTTGAGGTGTCTAAATCGAGTTCCAATGCTACTCCAGATGCCGCCTGCGTAGGAAGGTCTAACCCAATTCCAATAGTCACTGAGTCGCCCAAAAAGACCGAATCAGGCAGAACAAAGTAGAACTCATAAGGGCAGTTTTGTTGGCCAGATGCTGACTTTTCGCTATTGTGTACGGCCCGGTAGTTCTGCAAAAAAGCTAAGGCATCAGCAGAATCAATTACTCCATTACCATTACAGTCGGCGTTTTTAAGGTTTATGCTTGTAATGGTTGTATCCAACCAATCCGAAGAGGAATATCCCACCCAGTCCATGTTTTGATCCAACGGGCTTCGCATATCCCCGGTAGCCGAAAAACTTGGCGCAAAGCTTAAAAAATCCACAAAGTTTACATCGCCATCGCGGTTAACGTCACCAGCAAAAACCAAATCGTCTACTGTCGGCGTGGCATGAAGGTGTTTAATGGTAACCGGTATGGGTTGTGCCGTTAACTTTCGATTAACTATATCTTCTAGTCGGTAGCTGTATAAGATCGTTTGCTCATTAACTTGACCCAAATTGGTTACCAGCTGGAAATAAAGAATGTTATCCTCTGTCGATAGGGCTGCCGCATTTTTGGGTATGGAAACAACGGTAGGCGCCGGCACCGAAACTGGCACATTATATTCTAGGGTTTGGTTTCCTGCTGTGTCCATACTAAAGATGACAACTCCTCCCGATGCTTTTTGTCCAACTCCAAAAATCCTATCTACTGAGTCGTGGTAAAAGATTTCAGCTTGATTTAAATAGATTGGATTGGGAATGGGGACTTGAGTGGTAGAATAATTATTCGCATCAAAGGAAGACAAATAAGGCATTGCTAAGCTCAAGGTGGCAGTATCATAGTAATAAAAGTAGGCCTTGTCATTTTCTGCACTATAGGCCGTTGCCTTTATGGGTGCCGAATCGTAGCAGGCTACTGAGACGCTGACCGGGCCTGGCAACAGTTGGTTCTGGTTGTTGTAGGCGAGTGTATTGATTGAGTCTGGACTCATACAAATCAGATTGTCATTGTTTTCTGAGTAAAAGAACTCATCATAGGCAAATAGTCCAGGTATGGTCAGATAACTTGTAATTCCCGTTTGCAGGGATGGTATGGCTACTTTGTAATTCTGTGAATTGGATTGATTGCTTAAAAAAACGTAGGCATCAGAGGAGGCATTCGATCCAAATGTTCTTGCGGGATAGAAAATTCCACGATTATCAATTGAACTTGCTAAGGCAATGGTATCCAATCCAGGGATGTTTTGGAGATATAGATTTCCATTATGAGCATCGATCGCATAATAGCCGGATGGAATGGTATTCCCCGTATCGACAAACCCTCCCAAAGGAATCCTATTTTCTAGAAACTCTGATTGTGCCCATCCAACGGAATGACCAGCAACCCATAGAATGAAGATCACACATGATGTAAGAGAATAGCGCATATATCCAATGTACGGAAGAAGCCATAGAATATTACCTACAAGGCTTACAAATAACAATATTTGTGGGTGATTTTTAAATCATATTTTGTAGTTTTCTACTGATTTTCAAGGATATATAACTTTTTTTGTGTGGAAAATTCGAAGCTGTTTAATGTATACCGCAGCCTTAACAAGCAAGAGGCAAAGCGATTTTATCGTATGGTGCAAAGCGCCTATCTAAAGGAACACCGGATCCTGCGATTAACCGGTTACTTGATAAAACACCATGACCAATGGGACAACGCAAAGTATTGGAAAAAAGAGAGAATCTACAACGTCGTCTTTGGTAAAGAAACCCCATACAACGACTTAAAACTTCGCGAAACGTATTCGGGGCTGTATGCAGAGCTTAAGCGCTTTATCATGCAAGAAGAACTCAAGTCCGATGATTTCTTTGCCCAACTTTATCTTGTTCGAAGTCTGAGAAAAAGGAAGGCTGATAAAGCCTATAGCGCCGAGCGTCGCAAACTTCAAGAACAGCTTAACCAACACGGAGCACAGGACGCAGAATTCTATCAAAAAAGTTTTCTAGTAGCCAAAGAGGACCGATTACACCACGGACAGCAGCAACTTCGGATTTTTGATAAGGCACTTCAAGAAATGCTTGATGCCCTTGACGCCTTTTACTTTTCCCTTAAGCTAAGAGAGAGTTGCGAAATGCTAAACCTTGAGCGCATTCAAGGAAAGGAATACAAAAGACCGTTTCTCGACGACTTGGTGGCTCTCCTAGAACGAGAAAACTCCGAACAAGGCTTATCGTCGTCCGTAGAAGTTTATTTGACCATTTATCGATCCTTAACCGAAGGGGATGAGGTCTATTTTGATCGCATGGAAGGACATTTAGAGCGCCTAGAGGGGGTGTTTACCGAAGCCGAAAGACGCGGGGTCTTCACCTACATGCTTAACTTCTGTATCTCTAAAGTAAATCAAGGGCAACAGGCCTATTATCCCAAGCTACTCGACCTCTATTTATTGGGCGTTGACAAGGGCTTGATCCTTGACCAAGACAGCCTTCATCATAACCACTATAAATCCATGGTGACCATTGCCATTCGCATGGAGCGCTACGAATTGGCTGAGTCAATCCTAGAAGACTATCGTCATTTAATCCACCCCAATTGGCAAGAAAATGCATACTTCTTAAACCTGTCTGATATTCGCTTTGCACAAAAAAAGTACGACCTCGTCCTAGATACTTTAAACCGAGTAGAGTTTACCGATGGACGGATGGCCGCTTCTGCAAAAAAGACACAACTTCAAACCTATTATCACCTCAGAGAAGAAACCAGCCTTCCCTATCTTATCAATGCAATAAAAATCTTCATTAAGCGGAATAAGGAACTTCCCGACATGTATAAGGAATACTATCTGAATTTTGTAAAAGCCTTCCAACGCCTAGTCGATATAGACTGGAAGCAGGACTATGTGGGCCGCGAAAAACTGGTTGAAAAAATGGAACAAATCCACACCTATGTTGAGGACCATCCTATGTTTGATAAAGTTTGGTTACGCAGTCAAATTGTTCGATTAAACAACGAGTTAAACTTATCAATCAATTTTGATCGCTCGAGGCCTTCGTAACGCATTGTTTCTTGTAGATTGCATAGACTTTACTCATGAATATAGCGGGGAAAAACATGGCCATTATTGGCGCTGGTATCGTTGGAAGCGCATTAGCCCTATGGTTAAATAACCAAGGAGCAAGGGTGTCAGTCTATGAGCGCCGCAGTGCCCAGGCCTTTATGAAAAGACCCACCATTCAAAAAAGAAACATCAACCTTGCCTTGAGCCACCGTGGGCTCAAAAGCCTAAGCCTCATTGGGCTGCAGGACAAGATTATGCCGCTATGCTGCCCCATGTATGGAAGAAGAGTTTATCCTTCGACTGACGGGTCTCCATTTTTCCAACCCTATGGGCTCCCCCAACAAGCTATCTATTCTGTTTCCCGATTTGATCTAAACCAAATGCTTCACGGGTCGCTGGACAAGGCCCATTCAATTGAAGTACACTATAATTATGCATTAGATGCAGAAGACGGGCAGTTGCTTGACAAACTAGATGCACAATTTGACGGTGTGTTTTGGTGTGATGGCATACACTCTAGTGGGCGAAATCTTCTTGAACGGCTGGGCCATGTCACAACCATTGTTGAACAAGCAAACTACGGATATCGAGAAGTGCCACTGAAAGGCCCCTTAACTTCCAACAAAGAGACTCAAGCATTACATATTTGGCCACGGGACAAGAGTATGCTCATTGCCCTTCCCCAAACTAATGGCCAGTTTGCAGGAACCCTATTTGCGCCCTTTGATGGAGATGGTGGATTGGGGGACACAACGACTCAAGAGGAGTTCCAGCACACCATTCAGTCCGTGTATCTCGGCAAGGACTCTCCCTTCACCCTTGCAGAAACCTCCTTAACCAATCTTCCTGCCTCCTGGCTTAAGTCGGTAGCCGTTGGGCCATGGAATTATGGTAAACATCTTTTGCTCGGTGATGCGGCACATGCCATTCTTCCCTTTTATGGCCAAGGCATGAATGCAGGATTAGAAGATGTCAGTGTTTTGGCTGAAATGACAGCCGATTATACGAACACCGACGACCTTTTTTCTGCCTTCTACAGCCGACGCAAAATGGATGCAGATGCCATAAAAACGCTAGCCGAACGAAACTATTGGAATATGAAGAATGGCACCGTCAACGAAAAACAACTGCTATATAAAAAGCTTGAGCAGTTTCTTTTGAATACCTTCCCCGATGCATTTAAAGGTCAATACCAACGTGTGAGCTTTAGCCATGAACCCTATCACATTGCACTGGCAGAAGGCGACAAATTGTATACAAGCTGTGAGGCCTTTTTGAAGGATTTTAGCAAGCCCAATCAGTGGAAGACACCAGCTGCCCTAGCTGCATGTAAATCCTTGTTAACCCCATTCGATGCGCAGTAAGTCCTATTATGAAACCAACAAAGTGGAGGTTGATGCCTTGTCTCAAGCACTAGAGGTGAACACTCCCTTTGCCTGCTTAATGCACCAACGCAACATACAGTCTGCCGAAGAAGCCAAACATTATTTAAATCCCGAAAAGGGCCAGCTTAGAGATTTTTCACTATTAAAAAACAGTCATGAAGCTGCGGAATGCTTAGAGCAACATGTCCAGGCTAACGACCGTATTATGTTGTACGGAGACTATGATGTGGATGGTACTTCGTCGATTGCGCTATTATATCAAACCCTTACCCTAGTGCTGTCTAAGGAACACATCACAACATACTTTCCCGACCGTAAGGAAGAAGGTTACGGAATCTCTACCAAGGGCATTGAATACGCCATCGAAAACGGCATTTCACTTGTTCTAGCTGTCGATTGTGGAACAAAGGATTTTGATAGTGTTCAATTGGCGCGAGACCATGGCATTGAGGTTATTATATGCGATCACCACGAAGTGGGAGAGGAAATTCCCAATGCGATTTACATCAACCCCAAACAACATGACTGTAGCTATCCCTTCAAGTCCTTAAGTGGTGGTGGCGTGCTCTTTGGCATGTTGCACCATTGGGCGAAAACCTATCACCCTACTCTAGATGTTTTCCGCTTCATTGACTATGTCGCCATAAGTATAACCTGTGATATGGTAGCATTAGAAGAAGACAACCGCGTGCTTGCAAGCCTTGGACTTGAAGCTATGAAACAAGGAAACTTCTCCTCCCCTAATATCCCAAGACTTATCGGCGATCGATACATTGATGAAGAAAGCCTCACCTTCTACCTTGGCCCTAAGATCAATGCGGCTGGGCGGTTGCAACGTGCAGACATAGCTCTGGAGGCTTTGATAGGCGATGACGCCTTGCTGGTAGACCGATTGGATAAAGAAAATGCCAAAAGACGAAACCTTACGCAATCCATGACAAAGGAGGCGCTAGCCCAAATTCATTCACCTCAATATGCCTATCAAAACGCAGCCTTGGTGTGGTTGCCAAAAGGGCATAGCGGAGTAGCTGGTCTTGTTGCCTCCCGACTTGCCGATACCACTCAACAACCTGCCATTGTTCTTTGTGGCGACGACAAAGAGGCCACAGGCTCTGCAAGAAGTGCTGGGAATCTTAATCTGCATAGTCTCATTGAGGAAAATGAGCGTCACCTTCTGCGCTGGGGCGGTCATCAAGCGGCAGCAGGAATGTCCTTAAAAAAAGAATCCGTGGAGGCCTTCTTTGTGTCCATGAATGATAGCGTTGGCAAGACGTCCTACCAATTGGAAAAGACCCGAATAGATTGCGCGATATCATTTGCCTTACTTACCTCTACATTTTGCCATAATCTTTTGCGATTTGGGCCTTTTGGCATGGGCAACCCATCCCCTACATTTTACTCAGATGGTGTAACCGTAAAAAAGAAGGGAATTCGGAGCCTTGGTTCCTCTGGAAATCATTACCGCTTGACCCTTGTAGATCCTTTGGGCAATCAACGTGATGGCTTATATTTCAATGCGCCGAATGATCTTGACGAAATGATTAATGGTCCTTTTTGCCTTGTCTTTGGCCTTAGACCTAATCTTTGGAGGGGCGTATTGTCATGGGATATCATGGTAAAAGAAATATGGCCGGAGCAATGACAGGTTACCAATGGAGCTCTGCTTTGCATTGCACCCGTTAAATCATCATGCGTTCCTTGGATAATTGCGATATTCACGGTATGAGCGAGGTAAAAGAGTTTGTTGTACTTGTTGATGAACAGGATAATGTCTTGGGTACCATGGAAAAAATGGAGGCCCACAAGAAGGGAGCGTTACATCGAGCAATAAGCGTATTACTTTTTGACCCAAACCACCGTATGCTCTTGCAAAAAAGAGCCAGCACGAAGTATCATTGGCCCAACATATGGAGTAACGCCGTATGCAGCCATCCAAGAGAAAATGAGACCTATGAAGCCGCTGCACGCCGAAGACTACCCGAAGAACTTGGTATAACAGCAGATCTAGATTGGAAATTTTCCTTCATATACAAAGCCACCGACCAAGCAAGTGCATTACATGAGCACGAATTAGACCATGTATTCTTTGGACAAATTGAAAAGGTGCCTTCCAATGTCAATCCAGCAGAGGTCGGTGGTGTGAAATGGATGGAAAGGGATGCCCTAGAACAGGACGTTACCCGTAACCCCGATCAATATTCTTTCTGGTTTAAAATCATTCTCCGAGAAATTAAGCAGCGAAATCTATGGCCTTCGTAATGGAAGCTATCGTTTCAGCGTGAGCGCCCCTACCATGATAGATGTATCGATAATTATTGTAAACTATAACGTCAAGCAATTCCTGCTACAAGCGCTCGATAGTGTCTTCAAAAGCCAAGGAGTGCGTTTTGAGGTTTTTGTCGTCGATAATGATTCTACGGATAACTCAATGGAAAGCGTGAAGAACATGTTTCCATCTGTTCATTGCATTGAGAATGATGAAAACATGGGGTTTGGAAAGGCCAACAATCAAGCTTTAACAAGGGCACAAGGCAAGTATGTCCTGTTTCTAAACCCAGATACCGTTATCGAAGAAAACACCTTGCTAAGGTGTTTTCAAGCCATGGAATCTAATCAAAGGCTAGGAGCGCTTGGGGTTAGAATGGTTGATGGCCAGGGAAAATTCCTCCCCGAATCCAAGCGGGGCCTACCCACCCTATGGTCGTCTTTATGCAAATTCACCGGATTGTATACAATAAGCCCAACCTCTTCTTGGCTAAATGGATATTATGCCGGACATCTTCCCGAACTCCAAGACAGTAGAGTCGAGGTACTAACCGGTGCCTTCTTTTTTGGGAGAACTGATCTCCTTCAAAAAATAGGCGGGTTTGACGAGGCCTTCTTTATGTATGGTGAAGACATTGACCTCTCCCATAGAGTACAGCTAGAGGGCTACGATGTACAATACATGGGTAGCACAACGATTATTCACTACAAAGGAGAAAGCACAAAAAAACAAAGCTTTAATTATGCTTTTAGCTTTTTTGATGCGATGGGAATCTTTGCGGAAAAACACACATTCCGGCGTTGGCCTAGCATAACAAAGCCCATGATAAGGAGCTTGTTTCAAGGAATAGCCCTTCTCTTTTACACAGGCAAAATCGTCAGACAAATACTTCCTGCGTTAGGAGAACTCTTAATAATTTATGGTAGCTTCTACGGTGTATCAACCCTCTATTCGCAGTATGTAAAATCAGAGATTAATCAGTTTCCAGATGAATTCTTGTTGGGCTTTTTACCCGCATACAGCATCCTGTTTTTTCTGTGCCTTTTGTTTAGTGGTGCCTATGCCAAGCGCCCTTCTTTGCGAAGCTTCCTAGCTGGTAGTGGAATCGCATTACTTGCCATCACCTTCGTGTATGCTTTTTTGCCAGAAACGCTGCGATTTTCCCGTGGGTCTATACTTATGGGGTGGGGTGGAGCAAGCCTGCTTTGTGTGATCATCCGAAGCATTCTCAACAAAAGATGGATTGGGCAACAGAACAAAGAAGCACAGAAAGCACTTTTTGTTGGTCCCTTGATAACCTTCGAGGCCTTTAAGGAACACTCAGTCTATGGCGAGAACGCTATTCAAATCAACCTCTCCGATATACTGGGAATAGAAGATCTAGCCCAAATTCACGGCGCGTCAAAAATTGTTATGTGTGGGGATTCAATACCATCCCGTGACCTGATTGAGTCCATTGGTTTTGTTGGAGGAAGAATTCCCTGTTATATCTACCGGAAAGAAAGTGACTCCCTTGTAGGAAATAACAATAGAAATCGTTCGCGTAAAGAGTTGGATGAACCGGTTGATTTAAACCTCAACCTCATACGATACAGGGCCTACAAGCGAATCGTAGACATACTGATTAGCCTACTCTTACTCCTGTCAGGACTTACCATTGTCCCTCTTTTATCGCTTCGCAGTCGAAAAAGACTTACATGGGCAGTCGCTGTGCTTTGGGGTACAAAGACATGGGTCGGATATCATAAACCGCAGGGTATTGGTCTGCCACCAGTAAAAGAGGCGTGGGTGAATTGTGGCTACTTAGCGGGAGGTACAGGAGACGGAGTAACCGACGAACAAATAGTTACTGCCAATTTTCTCTATGCTAAAAACTATCACCCCTTAGATGATCTGCGCGCAATCATTCGGAAAGAACGCTAGGGTTACTTTGAGCCGTGTTTGAAGAGCTGATTGGCTACTATCATTTCTGCCACACCTTCAGGAACCGAATTTTCCCAGCCCGTCTCTCCTTCTTGAATGGACTTTACAATATCATCAGAAAAAATGGTCAATACGTCCGGATTGAGTGCCTCAATCTCAATTAAGGCCTTATTGCCCAACAAAAAGTCATGGAGCGACCGGGTTGATGGGGGAGGTAGCATCGTCGAAGCCGTATACACTTGAGCATTTTCAGAGGCTTGGAATGGGTATACCCAAAAACTACCTCCATGCCTGAACACTCTACCGTAATTATGCATTATGGATAACTCTCTACCCTCGTTGGCTGCGCGTTCATAGATTTCTAGAAGATACTTCACACCCACAATAAGCCCTTTATGGGCAACTCGGCATTCGTTGAGGTAATGGACTAGTTCATAATGGTACTCAAAATCTGAGATCATTACATAATGGCCTTGAGAAGATAATATATCAGCTCGGTCAAGAAAATCCTGTTCGTGATCTTCAATATCCGCTTCGGTTTGAAGCAGCTGCAAGGTCATTTCTGCCAAACGAAATACGTCGCACTCCTCTACATCCTCTTTGGTCTCACAGAATGCACGCACTGCCGAATCAAACATGTCTGCTGTAACCTTTGTGAGCGGCCTAAATCGTCCCCGCAACGCGAAAATGTTCTTTTTATACAACAAATCCTTGGGCTGATAGACCTTTCCATCTGGACCAAAAATCGTAGCCTTTGTAAAGCCCATTTTTACCAGCAATAGGCTGACAATTCGAATATCAACCGAGGCAAAACAAGGACCTGACAACCGAATCATATCAATTTCAAGGAGGTCCGTGCTTAGGTCTTGCTTCATGGATTCAAGGAAACTCGCAATATCGCCCCCATGATGATAACAAGCCCACAATAAATTGACTCCCAGCTCACCCAGCACACGTTGTTGAAGTATCGTGTTGTTGTCATGTAGGCGGACATGCATAATGATGTCGCTCGGCGGGCTATCCGGCTCTTGTTGAAAGCGTACACCCATCCACCCATGAGGCTTATTGCTTCTCGAGTAGTTTAGTGTGGTTACCGTATTGGCAAAAACAAAGAAACGACGGTCTTTGTATTCCTCTTGAACAAGACGTTCTTCTAAGAGATTGTATTCATGGTCAAGCATTTTCAAGCACCGCGATTCGCTGACATACCTTCCTCCTTCCTCCGAACCATATATGTTATCGGAAAACACCATGTCATAAGCTGACATAGATTTTGCAATCGTACCACCTGCTGCGCCAGCCTTAAAGAAGTTTCTAGCGACCTCTTGACCCCCACCGATCTCGGCAAAAGACCCATAAATTGTTGGATCTAGGTTTATGGCTAGCGCCTTCTCTCGTATGGTGGTTGGGTTAACTGTATTCATTGAGTCTTTATAGGGATTGCATAGTGTTAAAGCCCTCTAACAAATCAGCAACCCGGCGCACAAATTGCCCGCCAAGGGCTCCATCCACCAATCTGTGGTCATAAGTGTGGGATAAGAACATTTTATGTCGAATCCCTATCTGGTCTCCGAGCGGAGTTTCTATAACCGCGACCTTCTTTTGTATTGCACCCACTGCCAGGATACCCACCTGGGGCTGGTTAATTATTGGTGTACCCATTACATTTCCAAAACTTCCCACGTTTGTTACAGTATAGGTACCGCCCTCAATTTCAGAAGGCTTTAAGTTGTTGTTTCGTGCTCGATTAGCCAAATCGTTTACCGCCTTAGTCAAGCCGAGCAGACTCAATCTGTCAGCATCTTTGATAACAGGAACAATTAGGTTTCCAGAAGGAAGGGCTGTGGCCATACCAATGTTGATCGACTTATGAAGAATAATATGCTCTCCATCCAAAGACGCATTGACATAGGGAAAATCCCTAAGGGCTTGGGCTACGGCCTGTAAGAAAATGGGCGTAAAGGTTATTTTTTCTCCCTCTCTTCGTTGGAAGTCGCCCTTTATTTTATTCCGCCAATCCACTATCTCTGTAACATCTGCCTCAACAAAAGAAGTAACATGGGCAGAGGTTGCCTTTGAATGGACCATGTGCTTTGCAATTAGCTTGCGCATTCGATCCATTTCGATGATTTCCACCTCTCCACTAAACGAGGACGGACTAGGGGCCGAAGATTGCGTCACAGCAGGCTTCTGCACAGGCTGAACTGCTGGCTTTGCCACGACCGTTTCTTCTTTACGTGGTTGAGCCACTTGCGATGGGGCTTGAGCCGGGGCTGATCGAGAAGATAGGTAGGCCAACATATCCTTTTTTGTAACTCGTCCTTCTTTACCTGTTCCCACTATGGCATCAAGTTCTTGTTGCCCAATACCCTCAGCTTGGGCGATTTTGCGAACAAGTGGCGAGTAAAATCGTCCACTACCATTTGACTGAACAGACTCAACGGGCGCTGAAACTTTTTCGGGCACATATGGAACACTTTCCTCCCTTGGCGGTGCAGCCACTTCTACAGGATTACTTTGGCTGCCTACATCAATGGAATTGCTAGTAGCCTCGTCGCCCTCTGTAGCAATCACACAGAGAATCTCTCCTACCTGAACTACGTCCCCTTCGTTGTGTGGAAGCTCTACGATAACCCCCTCAAACTCAGAAGGAACCTCAGAATCCACCTTGTCCGTGGCGATTTCAGCAATCGGCTCATCAAGCTCTACGGTGTCACCCACACCCTTAAGCCAGGTTAACACGGTTGCTTCTGTTATACTTTCTCCCATTTTGGGCATCAATTGCTGCCTATTTGCCATAGTGTTAAAATTACCCTTTATACTGCCTTAAAGATATTCTAAAGTTTGTGGTTGAACAAACCAACACCATGGCTAAGCCTCCAGGGAGCCTAGCAGAGCAAGGCGAATCATATTGAGGGCTAATGTGGTCGTTAACGCAATGTTTACTGCTCTGTCTGTGTGAAGCTTAAATTTTTTATGGTAGGTTACCTCATTAAAACACAAAGCTATATGCACTGTGCCCACTGGTTTGGTCATACTACCCCCTCCTGGACCGGCAATTCCAGTAACTGCAAGTGCTATATCTGCACCAGCATTGGTCTTGGCCCCCTCGGCCATGGACCGTGCTACTTCTTCACTTACCGCACCATAAGAAGCAATAAGCTCTTTGCTGACATTAATCTCGTTTTGCTTCCACTGATTAGAATAAACCACATGTCCACCAAGAAGATATTGACTCGACCCCGCGTGCTTAACAAGTGTAGCCATTATGTTGCCTCCTGTACAACTTTCAGCAAGTACCAACGTCTTCTCATGTGCCAAAAGCAAGTTGTGGACCGTATGGGAAAGCGTTGTATTTCCTTTCGCATACACCAAATGCCCTAGACGTTCTTCAATAGCTTGAGCAATCGTTTCACTCTCCGATTGAAATGTCTTTGGACTAGTAAGTCTCAGGCGAACTCCCTGAAGCGAGGGTAGATACGCCAACGTTACTTCATCGGGTATGCCTAGCTCAATGTCTTCAAGGGCTACAGATAAACTTGATTCACCTTGGCCTGCTGTCATAATCCATTGAACAACGAGCGGTTCTACATCATATCGCGAGCGAATACGGGGCATAACCTCTTCCTGCATAATGACTTTCATTTCATAGGGTACTCCCGGGAGAGAAATGATAGCACCCCGGTCTTCTTCTACCCAGGTTCCTACTGCAGTGCCTTTGGAATTGGGTAGAATTTCTGACCCCTCACAAACCCATGCCAACTTATCATTTAGGGCAACAACGCGAGGACCTCTTGGCGAAAAATGTTTTTCAAGCATACTTGCCAACGCTTCATCTCGCACAAGGGGTCGATTACAATACTTGGCAATTGCCTCACGTGTCTTATCATCTTGTGTTGGCCCTAGCCCCCCAGTTAAAACAACGACCTCCGCCTTGTTGAGTGCTAGGTCAAGAGCATCGTGTATGTCAGCAATACTATCGCCCACCGTGATACGCGCACAAACAACTGCCCCTCCGGCGGTCATTTCCTGAGACATCCATGTGGCGTTCGTATCCTCTATATTACCATAAAGCAGTTCGTCCCCAATTGTTACTATTGCGCACTTAATCATAAATTTTGCTTAAAAATCATCAAAACTTCCCGGTGGTTTTTGACGGCTCAGTTTTAAAAATTGTAACACATCGCTCAATACCCTTAACTCGATGCTATACGTTTGCCGAGATATAGGATATGCCGTCCAGTTAAAACTAAGCGACCAGCAATGAAGATCACGCATAACGCGAACATTAGTGAGCGTTAAATCTCTATTTCTAAAGTCATAACCCGTCGTGGCCACGATCTTCCATTTTGGCGTGATGTTTACGCTTCCATTAATTGATAAACTTTGAGTAAAAAGTATTGTATCAGGATTATATGAAAGCCCGGTTTGCCTGTTTAGATTATATCTAGCAGATAAGGTCCATGGGATATCAAAGTCATAGTAGGCAGCCATGTTGGCCATATAATACTCGCGCTCACTAATACTTCCTGCACTTTCTGGAAGATGCTTTTCCTTGGTTGGCTTGCCTTTTACATCAAGGTTTAACGATAACTGACTGTTGGTAAGCCTAAAAAAGCGCTTAGATGTCGTCCAATGGAGCGTGTTAATTCTTCGATTGTTAGAGTCTACAGTATATGGGTCAAACGTGTTTCTAAACTGAACACGAAGGTATTGTCCCACCTTGGTTTGAAGGTTAACGGTCAGGGGGCTGGATCGAAGCGAATCCGCGGTAAAATTATAACTCCAGTCAAGATTTAGTTGCTCTAGAAGCGGAAGGTTTACAAGGTTTTTGTAGGGCATTCCCGCGCGTTGAGAAGGACCACAATACGTGGCTGAAGAATCTTTAGAGGGCTTACAAACCTTCATATCAAATGTGTTGTTGACAGCAATTCGAAACAAATTGCTTCCACCCCTTCCGGGTGATCCACCATATATGCTCGATAGAATAGAATACGGATCATATATCACCGTATTACCGGTGGTAGTGTTAAGATACTCACTATAGTACCCCCATTTCTCTTGACCAAAATCAGGCCGGTATGTATAAGAAATGCTTGGCTTCATGACGTGGCGAATCGCACGCAACCGTTTCGATTGGGAAACATTGAATATTCCTGTAAGCACTGTGTTGGCTGTTAAGCTAAGATTAAACGAGCGAATCGCTTGAAAACCTGCCAGAGTATCAACAAATACCTGGTCAAAAAGCGTATCTATTTCTCCTGTAGGAATATCCACAAAGACTGTGTCTTCAAAACGGCGTGATGAGGTTTGAGGATACCACTTTTCTTCATACGAAAACCGCGGACTCACATTGATATGCTTGAAAACAGGTAGATTAAGGTCAGCACTCGCATTATGGCGAATACCATATTGAATGCTCTCTGTGAATCGCGGTGTAAAGAGCAGTGAGTCAAACGATGTTACCGAGGCTTTTCCCCTTAAACTATATGTAAATCCCAGACGCTTATACCATGGCGTCTTGCCGAGGTTTTTCTTCGTCGATATCCCATTAAAAGGCGTAAACCTGCTCACCGCAAAGGTGACTTCTGGTAAAGTAAAGCTGATTCGTCCTGTTTGAAGGTTTTGATCGTGCCTTGCCTGTATACTGAGGTTGTAAGGTTTTCCTGTGAATTTTCTGCTGTAACTCAAGCGGCTGGTTAGCGCGACCTCCAACAATTGATTGGTCGTCTGCAAACTGTTATTGTTAAACGAGCGAGTAGATCCGGAAACGTTGGCTGAAAACGACGTGTTGGGTCTAGCCTTAGGGTCCATTTGATGAGACCATGTTAGGCGAACATCATGGCTTGGCTTACTATCCGCTTGATCTGGGTTGGGTGAAGGAGTAAGAAAGTACGACCACTGAAGTCGACCACTCCTCTTGTAGCGCTTTTTGTATTGTACGTCGGTATTGATACCAAAAAGTCCTCTTGAGTAAAGATCTGCTGTTGTTGTTAGTGTAAACCCGTCGTTTATCGCCCAGAAATATCCACCGCCTTTTAAAAAAAAACCCGCATTTGGCGCTTCGCCCGGCTCGGGAAAAATCACTCCCGAACGCCTTCCCTTAGTGTTGGGAAACAAAGCAAATGGAAGACCCAGTGGTGTGGGAACCTCAGATACATGCAACAGAACCGGCCCTGTATATACCCCTCGTTCAGGTACAACAACACTGCGATTGGCTTGAAGATGAAAATGAGGGTGGTCTCTATTCGTGCATGTCGTATAGCGTGTAGACAGACCATAGATATTTGTTGTGCTATCCCGTATCGCTACTTCACTTGAAAGGGCCGCCCCCTCGTGCTCTGTGTAGGCCTCGTAGATAATCCCCCGCTCTCGGTCTATTTGATAGACCATCTTTTTGGCTTCAAAGTCTTGGTCTCCTGTAGTAAAATGGGGTACTTCAGTCCAATCTCCCGCACTATCCAACACCGCCTCCGCATACACCTCTCCTGATTCCCTGTCGTATATAATGTAGCCGGCAACTAAACTCATATCACCATGAACTACTTGTGCCTCGCCATAGAGATAGAGTTTTTTATCCTCAAAATTGTATACCGCAGAATCTCTTGCTTTGTATTGAACCGGATGGTCAAGTGCCATAGAGGTGGCAGCAGATACACTGTCCTGAGCCATCAAGCCTGAGCCGCCCATCAATATGGCCGAAAAGTAGCACAAAAGCACGGCGAAGTGTATATTTCTTGGCATCCTCTGCAGAAAGATTGGCATTATTTTCGAATAGCGTACAATAGCTTCAACAAATTTAGATGTTCACGCCTAAACAACGACAGTTTATAATAAAGGTTGTCCTAAGCCTTGTTCTCAGCACACCCTACATGCTACATGGCCAAATACGTCATGTTGTCTTGGATGCGGGTCATGGGGGGAAGGACCCTGGCGCTGTAGCATTTAACACACAAGAAAAAGACGTTGCGCTTTCAGTGACTCTAAAGGTTGGTAAGCTAATTGAAAAACACCTGTCATCCATTGAAGTGTCCTACACTCGAGAAAGCGACAAGTTCGTTGAGCTTTTTCAAAGAGCCAAGATTGCCAATAGTAAGGAGGCTGATTTCTTTATAAGCATCCATGCCAATGCCGCAAGCAGTGAAAGCGCTCGTGGAACAGAAACCTTTGTCTTGGGTTTGCATAGAAACAATGCAAACCTTGAAGTCGTTCGACGAGAAAATGCCGTGATAAGCTTGGAGGGAGAACACCAGCAAGAATACGTAGACATCGCTTCACCTGAAGCGCAAATCCTACTCGAACTTCACCAACAAAACTATCTGGACCAAAGTATTCAGCTCGCAAGCCTAATAGAAAATCGCTTTATCAAACACACTGGCCTTAACTCTCGAGGGGTTAAACAAGCAGGGTTTCTTGTATTGTACAAAACGTCTATGCCCAGTGTATTAATCGAATTAGGCTTTTTAACCCATAGAGAAGAATGTCAGTTTTTAGCATCAGAAACCGGGCAAAACATCTTAGCAGAAAGTATATTTTTTGCGTTTCAAGACTTCGTTGAAAAAAATTCTATCCAAGAGGATGATGCTCCCGTAGTAAACGAGCCATCCGACGCGGAAGGCGAAGAAGAACAGACGATTGATCAGGGTTCAAATCCAATGGGGACCTCTTATAAAGTGCAATTATTTGCCACAGGAAGGCAGTTGTCCAATGACCATACGGTATACTCTGTCTTTAATACGATAACCCTTGAGACAACGGGAGTACTTTCCCGTGTTTTAACCGGGAGGACCTCGTCCAAAGCCGAGGCGGTTCAATGGATTGAACAAGCCAAACAAGCAGGATACAAGGATGCTTATCTCGTTACCTATCTTGATGGAATTCGACAATAATCAATAAATAGTCGGTAAGGATTTCTTAGCTTTAATTCTATGCAACGCGAAATAAAAGTTGGTCTGTTTTTTTTAGTCGTCATCGTCATGGTGTTTGGTGGAATCCAATTTCTAAAAGGGCGGGGGGTGTTGCATATTGACCAAGAGTTTACTGTTTACTATGATAATGTTCGTGGCTTGGCGCCATCTGACGATGTTGTGATTAATGGGCTTGTAGTAGGAAAGGTATCTACATTGGAGTTGGACAATAGTCAAGGAGAAAGTGCCGTAAAAGTGGTTTTTACCTTAGACAATTCCATTGACCTACCTAAAGGCTCTAAAGCCAAGCTTGTTGGTCCTGATTTTTTAGGAGAAACGCACATTGACCTTCAAATGAGTGAGGAGCAATCCATCCTACCCTCTGGAAGTGTTATAGAAGCACAATATGATTCTACAATTTTTGATGAATTGGCCACCATGTCAGAAGGCATTGATCCGATTCTTCACAATGCCGACAGTTTACTTAGAAACATCAATAAACTTTTTGCTTCTACCGTAAGTGCTTCCGACATCACATTAAATGCCCTGGTCAACGACCTAGACCAACTTGTCCAAACCTATGATGTTCTCGGCCAAAAGACTTCCATGATGCTTGACGGAAAGGGTGAGCAAATTGGACAGGTGTTGGCCAATTTAAATAGCATAACGCTTAACCTAAAAAACCAAACCGACGTATTGTCTGGCATCTTACAAAACGTCGATACATTGACAAACAACCTCGCCCGTGTTGATTTTGAAAACACAGTGAACCACTTAGACGATGCCCTACTCAGCATAAACTCCTTAGTGGACACCATACAATATGGAGAGGGAAGCCTGCAGCGTTTGCTAAAAGAGGATGTGTTGCATGAAGAGTTGCTTACCGCCGCCCTTTCGCTAGACTCATTACTTACAGATCTTAAAAACAATCCATCACGGTATGTGTCGTTTTCTCTTATAGAGCGTAGAGAGCGTCGTAAATAATATGAAATGGTTCGTCTGTAGCTTCTTAGTACTGCTTTCTTTTGGACCCCAACGCCTCCATGCACAATCCAACACGGTTTCAAGAGACACCACAGTAACCGATAGTGTTAATCTTCAGGCCTTTCAGAAAATGGAGATTGAGCAAAGTGATACCAACACGAGATACGTGTTAGTGGGCGATGTGATCCTTTCTGCAGATAGCAACTTATTCTTTTGTGACAGCCTCATTTTTGATAGCGAAATAGACTCTGGCATGATCAGGGCATACAATAACATTCAAGTAACTACCATCGACGGCATCGTGATAACCTCTGACTCGCTGATCTATTCCTTGGAAACTAGCGCGGGCAGATTTCTTGGTCAATGCACCTACAAAGAAAATGGCAAACAAATCAAGAGCCCTTATATTTCATTTAACACGGCCACTGGCGAGGGGCAATTTGCAGGCGGGGGTCAACTGCAACAGGGAGACACTCGTATACAGAGTAATTATGGAAACTACTCATCCAAAGGAGGTCAGTCCAGGCTTACCGGTGGTGTTGAAATTAAGCAAGGAAACACGCTTATCCTATCCAACGACATACTCTACAATTCTACGACGGGTGCAGGGAAAATTTTAGATTCGACAGTAATCTACAAAGAGGATTTGACCATATATTGTCACCAAGGACAGCTCGGCGAAGAAGGAAAGTCATCGGTCTTTGGCGAAGGAACGCTTTTTGTTTCCGGAAGCAAAATTGGTTGGTGTGACAACACTCGGTTTAACCCTAATGACAGCACCATAAACCTATTATCGGATTACCATATCTATGATACCATAGATAGTATAGGCATGTGGGGCGTTCTAGCCACACTTGATGAAAAGAGTGGATCGCTTAAGGGGTATAATAGGCCCATGGTGTATTCTGTAGATAGCCGCGACACCTTGTTTCTTACAGCCGACACTCTTTTTGCCTTAAAAGAGACGGCAGGAGGGAAGGACTCCTTAGACGAGGTCACCAAACTTTTGGGTTGGGGTGCCGCCAAGTTCTTTGGGCAAAGTGAACAGGGTCAATCTGATACCCTGCATTGGATGGAAGCAACTAATGATTTAACCCTTGACGGCAATGTAGTGCTTTGGAATGATTCCGTTGAGGTGCTATCAGGGCATGGGAAAATGGAAACAGACTCCAATGATGATACAAAAAGAAGCCTGGCTTTTTGGGAAGAGGCTTTTTGGAGCAAAGCATTAAAACCCAATGGTTTCTTTGATCAAGTGTCTGGAGATAGCCTCTGTATCCAACTTGTTGACACCTTGATCCGCCAAATTGAGGTCCACCACAATGCTCATGTTTTAGTATTTATCGAATCCGAAACCGCTGGACTGTATGAGAATGGAAACCAGTCTCATGCGGCCTATGCACTAGTGCAATTGGATTCACTGGGCGAAGTAATCTCAATGCGCTTGGAAGAGGGTGTTTCGGGTGATGTTTTTCCTGTGGCAGACAAGGAGGGTAATGCCCAGCCAATCATGCTTGAATCCTACAGAAGTCTTCGGCAACTTAGACCACACCGTTATGTAGACCTTTTAAGCAAGCCTGCCATCGCCCCAATTGGGCCATTAGAAATCTACTCAATGCGAATTACTCAGTGGGGGAAATAGCCGAAGGGTCCGATAGCCATTCCCAGTAGTCTCCATTCCATCGATACCCTGCATCCGTGCCATCGGGCACATAATTGTACAGCGTTTCTTTTGCAGAAAGGTGAATTGGACTTAAATGGCTATATGTTATGTCGTTTGATGGTTTCTCAACAGAAAGCCTAACTGTTGTGCCTTCTTTGTGTTCGAAAAAAAGTCGTGTAGTAAGGGAATCCTGAGAAAAAACATCTCCTTCAGCCACAACGGGCATGTCTGGAGGATATGCAAACAATGGTGCGCCAAAGAAGGCCTCTCCCTCGCTGAACACCAATACATCCAAAATCTTAAAGTCGCTTAGGCTATCTTTTCTATCATACCCCAGCAGCAGATACTGGCCCTCATTGGACCCCTCTACAGGAGAAAGGTCATAGTAAATCTGGCCAAACCACTCGTCTCTTGAAAGCACATCTTTTGTCCTGTAAAAATGCCTATCACTAGCATCAAAAAGCGGAAGCAGTCGTTTAGGGATATCTTTCTGTTGAATCACACCAAAATGTCGTACATGATTGTCGGTTACCAAAAGCTCCCAAGTAAGAAGGCGAAACGAAGTGTCTGTTGGATACACGACAAACATTCCAGGTAGCGAAGATGAAAAGTCTATTGACAAGTCCTCATCCTGAACAAGGGCTTGCGCAAGCATCGTTATGAAGCCTTTGTTGGCGTTGTTTCTCTCAACAGAGGTGGCCTCAATGGTATTTACCATAGTCCACTGGTCAACGAGTTGACCAGACAATGCCTGGCTTTGGGCCTGAAGAAGGCCACCCATTGCCAGCAATAAACTCAATGCTATGAATCGCAACCGCATCACGGAACTACAACGCTTTAATCTGCGAATTTGGTATCAATAACCTAAAGAGCTTCAATAACCATAGCGCTTGCACCTCCACCACCATTACAGATACCTGCTAAACCATAGCGCTTTCCTCTGCGACGCAACTCAGCAATAAGTGCCATAATGATTCGACATCCCGAAACACCAATTGGGTGTCCTATTGAAACACCACCCCCGTTAACATTAGTTATGTCGTGGCTGAACCCCAAAGCTTTCATGTTGGCCAAGGCGACCACCGAAAAGGCTTCATTAATCTCTACCAAATCAATATCTGATGCTTTGATTCCCGCCTTGTCGAGTGCCTTTGGCATGGCTAAAGACGGGGTCATTGTAAACTGCTTGGGTTGTTGCGCGGCGTCTGCGTAAGACACAATGCGGGCAAGGGGTTTGTGTGATGAAATCCATTGATCACTACCCAAAACCAGGGCAGCAGCTCCATCGTTTATGTTGGAAGCGTTCGCTGCGGTAACGCTGCCATCCTTGTTAAAAACAGGGCGTAAGCTTGGTATTTTTTCAAAACGAACTTTATCAATATCCTCATCACGCGACACCACAACCGGGTCACCTTTTCTTTGTGGAATTTCAATAGGAGCAATTTCCGAATCGAGCCAGCCATTATTCGATGCCTCTTGAGCTCTTTTGTAGGATGCAATGGCGTAATCGTCTTGAGCGGCTCGATCAAGACCTTGTTCCTCCGCGCAGAGGTCACCACAGACACCCATCATTGACCCATCATAAGGGTCCTGTAGGCCATCTCTAACGATACCATCTACAAGGCTACGGTTGCCATACTTAGCTCCCCACCGTGCATCATGAGAATAAAATGGAGATTGACTCATGGACTCCATCCCTCCAGCAATCATTAGGTTTCGATCACCAACGCGTATGGACTGACTAGCCATCATTACCGATTTCATGCCCGAAGAACAAACTTTATTAATCGTAGTGCAAGGAGTAGACTCTAAAAGCCCTGCTGCAAGGGCTGCTTGTCTCGCTGGTGCTTGTCCTGCACCTGCTTGCAAGACTTGGCCCATATATACTTCTTCGATATCTTCTGGCTTGACAGATGCCCTTGACACGGCGTGCCGAATACTGTGCGCGCCAAGTTCTACAGCGCTCAAACTAGACAGCGAACCACCAAAACTTCCAACAGGGGTTCTTGCCATACCCAAAACATAAACATCTTTCATACTGAAAATTTAATATCCTTTGAAAGGCCTAAAGTACTTAAATTGCATGGAGAAATGCAGAAGTTAAAACCCGTTTCTCTCAGTGGCTATCTATCTCTTGGAGCCTGCGTTTTGTCGTGGGCACTTGTCATTGCCCTGACCTCTCCCCGGCATTCGCTCGTTCTCGACACTGTGACTGTGGGAGAGATTTGGCAAGGTCAAGACCTGTCCGCACCTTTTGCTTTCAATATTTTAAGGGATTCTGCTGATGTAAATAAAGACATTACTGAAATCAAGCGGCAGTTTCCTATTCCGCTCTTTTTTAATGACTCCGCATCCGTTCGAAAACACATAACAAGTTACAATGTTGAGTTTAGCTTACTATTTGAAGAGGAGAAGAACCGATTGTTAGATCAGCTGCAACCGGCACCTGTCTCTGCGGATTCTGGGCTTCAGGGAGTTGTGGGGGCCATCTACGAGTCTATGCGTCAAGAAGAGGCCCAACGACAATATCCTGCCGCAGACAGCCTGTCTATGGTGCGGTTTGGTCAAGAGTATGTGCGATCCTATTACCAACAGCACCCCCATGTGCTAAGTCCATCGTTTTCATCAGAGGGTGACTCGCGCTTTCTCTTAAACAACAACGTATTGTCTCTGGCTCAACTTCTGGAAATGGCAACGTTTGAAGGGGAAGACCCATTCTTTGACCAAAAAATACTTGACGATTTGCCCGGCTGGAGTGTGTTTGCCTCAAAGCACGCTTGGGCGAAACCCATGATGCAAAACGCATTACCAAGACACCCTATTTCTACTCTAGATATGAGTAAGTATAGGGAGAACAGCGCTGAAGTTCAACTTGAGATACAGCGCGCAATGCTTTACATTGACTCAGTTAAGGAGCACTACGAAAAGGGAGATCTTATCATAGCACAGGGTGAAAAGGTGGGTGCCGATCAAGTGCAAGCCCTCGAAATCTTAAGAGCAAAATCACAAGACAACCTCTTGTCAAAGACTGAGCTGTTTCGAATAGACCTTGCCAAATTCGTCCTCGTCATTTTAATCTTGCTTGGTGGGGGCCTAGCGATAAGCAAATCCGCCACAAACCATCCATTTAGCATTCGACTGAACATTGTATCGATTTCGCTGATTGGGCTATTTTGTTTAGCTGCCGTTTTCACCGAACTCTACATTCCAGAACACTTATCTGTCATACCCCTTGCTATTGCCCCTGTTGTGATCTTGGCATTTTATAATAGAGAGTCGGCACTTATTGTCCTGTTGGCAACAGCTGGCTTATCCTCTATAATTGTCAGCGATAGCTGGTCTTTCCTTATACGGCACCTTGTAGTGGGAGTGGGTATAATTTTTTGGGTTAACACCATTCGATATTGGTCAGATTTTTTGCGACTAAGTTTGATTGTGCTTGTCATTAATGTTGGATTTGACACCTTACTTTTTATGCTAAGTGGCGCCGAGGTGAGCCTTCGCGCACTATGGGCCCTTTCTGATGTAGCCGTGCAATCCTTTCTTACTTTCTTAGCGCTCCCTTTTATCCTCTTGTTTGAAAGACTATACGGCACGTTATCTGAATTACGACTCGTAGAGCTTTCAGATATCAATAAACCTCTCCTCAAAAAACTCTCCAACAATACCCCAGGTACATTCCAGCATTCCTTACAAGTCGCTAACCTAGCGGAACATGCTGCAGAAACTATAGGGGCAGATGGATTATTAGTTAAAGTGGGCGCACTCTATCATGATGTAGGGAAAATGACCAATCCACAATTTTTTATCGAAAACCAACATGCCGGTCAGAATCCGCACGAGCAGCTCGCACCAAAGGCTAGCGCGCAAAAAATTATCGAACACGTTGTGCAAGGAGTATCAATTGCTAAAGAGTACAAGCTTCCGCTAGCATTGCAACGTTTTATTACAACACACCACGGGGATAGTCGAGTGGAATATTTTTATCAAAAATCCCTACAAAACAACGAAGAAACCGTAGAGAGCGATTTCAAATACCCTGGTCCACCGCCACAAACCAAGGAAGAGGCCATACTTATGATGGCTGACGCAGCCGAAGCCTCCTCAAAGAGTTTACAGGCGCCTAACGAGGTAAACATATCAGACATGGTCGACAAAGTGATCGACAAGCAGCTAGCCGACGGGCAGTTTAGAAATTGTCAAATCTCAATTCGTGAAATTGCCCTGTGCAAAGCGGCATTTAAGTCAAGGCTCAACAACATTCACCATGTTCGCATAGCTTATCCGCCGGAAAATAAAAAGGGAAATAATTAGTAATAATCCTAGTATTTTGTCTGTGGCTTGGGCTAAAAATAGTTGAGGCCCCTACTAGGAGGGACCTCAACACCGAACCAAAACAAAAACCAAAATTGTTGTCCATCATTATCAATGAGGACATTATTAATACAACCAAACAGGTAAAAAAGTTTTTTAATCTCGCATTTTATGCCAAAAATTTCTGAAACATCCGTTAATGCCGTGCTAGGAGCACTAGATATTATCGAGGTCCTTTCAGACTATTTGACGTTAAAGAAAAGTGGGTCAAACTACAAAGCCAACTGTCCATTTCATGATGAAAAGACCCCATCATTTATGGTTTCCCCTAACAAAGGAATCTATAAATGCTTTGGTTGCGGGAAGTCCGGTAACGCCCTGAGATTTGTCATGGATCATGAGCAACTCACCTTCATTGAGGCCATTAAACTTCTTGGCAAAAAATATAATGTTGAGCTCATCGAAGAAGCACAAAGTCCTGAACAGGTGCAATTGCTGAGCAAAAAAGAAAAAATGTATGTCGCACTGGATTGGGCCAAAAATCTATTCATCTCAATACTTAGTGAAGAGGTTAATGGAAAGATTGCAAGAGAATACATCAAGTCTAGGGGCATAAGCCCAAAAGCGCAGGAAACCTTTGGACTTGGCCTCTCCCCAAAAGGATGGGATGACCTCCTTAAGGCATCATTGGTACACAATCTTGACAAGAATATCTTAGCGGATGCTGGGTTGATCGTACAGCGGGAGGATAAAACGTTTGACTTTTTTCGTGGAAGGCTTATGTTTCCCATTATTGACACCAATGGGCGGGTTCTCGGATTTGGCGGCCGCGATCTAAAAGGAGATGGCAAGGGGCCGAAATATATCAATACTCCCCAAACCGAGGTCTACGATAAAAGCCATGTTTTATACGGGTTGTATCAAGCAAAAAAAGCGGTTCGGGACAAGGACCGAATCATACTAACCGAGGGATATACCGATGTAATTGCCCTTCACCAAGCGGGCATAGAAGAAGCTGTTTCTGCCTCAGGAACCGCCCTCACCGAGGGGCACGTACTCAAAATAAAGCGCTTTACTAAAAACATCGTCCTGTTGTTTGATGGCGACGGTGCGGGTCAACGAGCGGCAAAGAAAGGTATTGAGCTGTGTCTTCGAATGGGCTTGTTTCCCAAGATTTGCTTACTCCCTGAAGACCACGATCCAGATAGTTATATCCATAAGTTTGGCGGACAACACCTCACAGACCATATCAATTCGAATGCGCAAGATGCCATCTACTATGAGCTATCTGTTCTTGCAAGAATTGCATCAACCCTTGACCCGCAAAAAAAGGCTCTTGAAGTTGAAGAACTGCTTGGCCTTGTTGCCTTTGTGTCTAGCCCAATTCAGCGAGGAATCTATATAAAACAAATTGGGCATGAGCTGTCGATTGACGAGGAAATTTTGCACAGCGAACTACGCCGGATCAAAGGGGCTAGCAAAAGCACATCCAACGCTTTGCAACCAAGGTCTTCTCTAACAAAACCCTTTAGCCCACGCAAAACAAGACCCCAACAATATCTTGAAGACCTATACCTCAACCTAGCCCTTCGAGAGCTTAATTTGATTAGAATACTCGTTGAACATGGACACCGACCGTATGACGAGGACCGCTCAGTAGCACACTTTGTCCTGGATTCATTGGCGGATGAAGACCTGCAAACACCCTTACATCAGAAAATTTTTGCACGCCTCAGAAAGGGAAATGCTAAAACAGAGCAACTTATCCATGATAGCGATATTGAAATCGCCCAGCATTGTACCTCCATCTACTTATCAGAATATAGTGCCGTTCAAAACTACGAGTCGCTATCCTTGGAAGGTTGGCGTAAACGATCGGGCCCTATTGTCGGCATTGACCAGACCTATAAAAATGATGTGGATCGAGAAATTCAGTGGTTTGAATGGGAGCTACATCAGCAGTTAGAGTTTGAATGGGAGATGCGGTATAAAGATGCCGTACTTGGTGAAGAGGAAACCTTAAAAATGCTAGCGCTCAAGCAAAAGATCAATGCCCTGAAAGTTAAAACCTCTAACCCCCTTGGCATTTGTGTTCGAAGAATTTAGTCCTGTAAACCTTTGATCCAATGAATAACAGCTTCGGCCACCAAGTTAGGGTGGTTAACCATTATACCGTGACCCCGCCCTGGAAAGACAGTGAAGGATTTTTGGGAGGACCCAAGTGCATCTACTAAACGCTGAGTATAGGGAACAGGAAAAATCTCATCCGCATCCCCCTGAAAGACAAAAACAGGTAAAGAAATTGTAGATAATGGGTTGGGTAGGTGAGTGGAAGCCAATGACTGAAGGGTGGCCATTGTAATATGTTCAAGTGCCAAGGGGTCTTCTTGCATAAAACGACGTGCATTCCCAAAATGCTTAACCCTGACTTTATAGAGCGCTAGATAAGTATGAATCGGAATTTTCGTCTGGGGGGAAATGCGAGCAAACTGTTTTATAACGGGCTTTCCTAATCGCCCAAGCCACGGAAATCGGCTTAGCGACGCGGCTTCCTTCGCCGTTAAATCGGCTATATTTTGGCAGATCACGCTATCGACAGCTACACCCTTGCTCGCTAAGTAAAGAGCTGTTATCCCGCCTTGACTACTTCCTATAAGGTGTAGCGGCCCGCGAAATTTTTCTTTGGCAAATTCTATTGCGTGCTCTGCATCTTCCATGAGAGAATGCATGGTGTAGTGTCCACGCACACCGCCGCTTTGGCCGTGACCGCGAGGGTCAAGCCCAACCACATTCATTCCTGCTAGGAACAGAGCATATAAAAACTCGGCATAACACATAGCATAGGTTGCGGTCCCAGGGATAAAAACAACGGTTGGCGCATCCACCCTTTTTGCCCGCAAAACACTGAGATGTAAATGGGTGCCTTGGACACTTATTCCTTCTTCGCTAAAATCAGCAAGGATATCGGGCATGCCGTTTTCCTCTAAGAGGTAGGTGAAGTAGTCCTTTGGAGATGAAAAGTGTTGGCCTTTATACAAGAGCATGTCGTAAAATAAGCATCTTTAACTTGTCAGCTTGTCCCGTTGTATTGCGCCACCATGCCCCGTATGATTAAAAACTGAGCTAAAATATAGGTAGCCATTATAACACCGGACCGTGTTGATTCTGAAAAGAAATCAAGTGCTCCCGAAAACGCTCCTAGGGCTATCGTGAGATCAGAAAACATAAAGAGTAATGCCCCGCTGAAAAGCAATACAGCATATGGTTCATTCCCTCTGCCTTGACATGCTGCAACGACAACCATCATTCCCAAGATCAAGGCATAGAGCGGAACTGCGAAACGCAACACCCCGGTGTATAAGGCATTCCCTTCGCGTTCAAAGTATATTACTACGAGCACGATAAGGCTCGCAACAGCAATAAGGGTGACGATTCGCCTACGCAGGTTTGCTCCGCTTGATTCAAAGCCCAACCTCATGGCTGACATATACAGTACATGAGCCAACAAAAAAGCACAGAGCCCCAGCACAAAATAGGTAGCGTGCTCCGATTGAAACAACAGGGCTACATCGCCCAACCATGAAAAGAAAAGGGCAGCTAACAACACATTTAAAGTAACCTTGTTTGCTGTATGTTCTCGCCAAAGAGCGACCGCCAATAACGGCATTAATAGGGGCTTTGTCAACGTAACGCCAGGTGAGATTCCTAGAAACTCTAGGGTTACCTCAAGCAGGCCTACCAACAAATACAACTTGTAAAAAATCACTGACCGACCACCTTAATTGTGGAGATGACTTTGCGCAACTTGTCACCATGCTCAAGTCTTCGCTTTTCTCCTCGGGTCCAGGCAGTAGCCTCAATAAAAGAATTGCCTGCATCTATACTTCGATGAAAATAAAAAATTGGGTTATCCTCTCCCATATAGCCAAAAAGCTCTGCCGTCAGCACTATTGAACCATCACCTAACGTGTCGATCTGCTTTTCTAAAATCTTCATGGGTGATGTGGTTGCGCCGTCATTCATTAACCGATTAAGGCATGATTCAGAAAACGATGTGAAAGGGTCCACAGAATCCCCTAAAAACGATTCTCGTTGGTGTTCTATCAATACAAAATACAGGTTCCTATATCGATTGCAGTGTTCTGCCAAGAGCCTCTGGCCCCCCTCTGCCTTTACTAACGCCTCAGTACAGCTCGGTATATCATCAGGAATCTGAAAGCTAATTTGAGCCTTCTTATTGTCTAAAGAGATCTTGTATTCCTCCCATTTCCCTGTGTATTGATCACAAGATGGTAATAGGGCTACCAAAAGAAAAAGCAGACCACTAAAAGAAGGCATGAATTTGTCCATAATCATTGTTTGTCCATAAAAAGTCCTAAAGAAACAACCCCTTTGAGTTTGGGGTCACGAGACCATTGCTGAATAACCAAAGTGTTTGCTTCCGAAAGCTTTGGATTTAACGAGTCTAGCTTCATCGTTACTTCACATACCCCTGCATTGCAATTTCCTAGCCACTGTCCCTTGGTATCCTGCAGGGACATTCTTACGGTATCTCTTGCACCTCTACCAGATAGCAATAGGATAATGTTTTGGTACTCGTAGTCACCATTAACCCGAACAGAAAGGTTGAGATTGCTCACCAGAATATTCTCATCCTGGGGTTCTACCTTTAAGTCAAAGACTAGGCTATCATCCCAGGACCACCCCCGGTTTGGAACATCATAAAACTGATAATATCCATAACTGGGATCACACGACGCCAGCGATAAAAGGGCTATTGCCACCACAAGAAATCCAACAAGACTTTGTATTGGAACAATTCGATTCATACTGTAAAAATAGAGGTTAAAAGCTTTCCCGTCAGCGACGCTGATTATTACGTCTAGAAGGGCGGCGCTTCTTTTTTGAGCTCTTCGGTCCTTTCTTTCTATTGCGCGCGAACGCATCTAAATCAACACCCTCTACAGCCATATCCATTGAATTGGCTTGGGCTTCTTTTTTGTTTTCCTTAGGGGTAAGTTGTTTGGCGTTGGAGAAAAATCCGTCAACCTCTTTGCCCTCTTGAATGCGTTCTCGTAAGTCTTTATACTCTTTAGGGTTAATCACAACGACTTCCCCCCCAGGAGAACGATAACTTATCGATTGCGTCAAATAATCTACACTTACCACCTCATATACACCCTTGGGTGATTTTATGTTCTTTACACGCTTTGGCATAAATGCTTTGGCTTCAATGTAGGTTTGTAGCTCAAAGTTTAAGCAACATTTTAACCGTCCACATTGCCCGGCAAGTTTTTCATTATTTATGGCTAACTGCTGGTACCGTGCTGCTGACGTGGACACAGAGTCAAATTTTGTCATCCAACTCGAGCAACAAAGTTCACGTCCACAAGGTCCAAGGCCCCCTTTTACTCCGGCCTCTTGACGATCACTTATCTGGCGCATTTCAACGCGAGTCGAAAGCGCTACGCTGGCCTGCCGAACCCATTCTCTGAAATCAATTCGTTTGTCCGAAGTATAGTATATGGTCGCTTGTTGTGCATCACCCCGATAAATCACATCACTCACTTTAACAGGAAGCTGCAGTTCGCGTGCTATATCACGCACTTTCTTTTGATAAACCAATCGTTTCTCTAACTGATTTTGATGTGCCTTGATTTCCTTGTCGCTTGCCCTATCGAGCAATACATCCAAGGTGTTTTCTTGGGATGGTTTTCCCTTGGCCCGATCCTTTGCATCACGGACCCGGCGTAGGTGGCCCAATTTTGCAAGCTCACCCGAGGCGGTTATTTGACCCAAGTCATATCCCCTATGAGCTCTAATCTTGACCCAATCTCCCCTGTACAATTCAAGGCTTTTTTTGTTTTCAGCATACCGTTTATGAAACTGTCCCTCTACCTGGATTTCTACCATGTGGCTTTGTCCATCATGGTAGACTGGTAAATTGGCCAACCAATCAAACGTATTATGCTTGGTGCATCCGCTGCCGCCACTATTGCACCCCCCCGAAGTCGAACATGACATAATACCTTTGTTTGTCTACTAAGCTAAGGGTTAAAGTTTGAATTTTTGATGAAGATTTAACCATAAACCCATGATTCGTGTGGAGATCCGTATGCTTTGTCCTGCTTCTAGAGCAACTTGGGATAACAGGTTGCTTAATGCCGCCAGGGCTAACCTGTCACGATCCCTGAAGTCGTCCACCAATTGGGCAGCGTAGCGCAAGGTCTTTAGTTGAAGCGTGGCAGAGGAAGATGTGAGTTGTTTTGTAGAGCGTTCTAGGCTCCTTATCGAATCAGGGCTAGGTACTTGAATCAATAAGTCTACGAGCTCCTTTGCTAACTGCTCGGCCTCGTTCAGCATACCTTGATCGTCGCCATTTCCAAACAGCTTTCCTGGAACATGTTGAGCCAATTTCCATTGGCTTTCGCTGGGCTTGGGAGATCCATTCAACGCCGTCTCACTAAGGCTTGAAACCTCAGAATAGGGAACGGGTTTAAGCTGAAAGAGCTGGCAACGACTTAAAATCGTTGTAAGAAGATGGCGATGGTTGGGAGTAATCAAGATAATCAACGTCTTAGCGGGAGGTTCTTCCAATAATTTGAGCAACTTGTTGGATTCCTTAGCAAGCCGTTCAGCATGCCAGATAATTTGTGCCTTCCATCCACCGGCAAAACTGCTCAAAGTAAGGTTTGACAAAATTTGCTTTACATCGTCTGCTGTTATGTTTCCTGCTATATTTTTCTTACCCTCTGAGTTAAAGTGGTTCAAAAAAGTGTCAATGGATAGATAGGGGTTTGCTTGAAGCATGTTGTGTAGCACTCCTCGTGCAAGATGGCCTTGTTTTTTTCTTGCAGCGGCCAGCATGGGAAAGGCAATATGAAGATCGGGGTGGGTTAACTCCCTCATCTTCTTGCAAGAAGGGCATTGACCGCAACCGCCCAAAGAAAAGGTTTGGTTGGGTGAGGAGCCAGATTGCTCGCTTGGTCTTTGGCAAAGCAAGGCTTCAACAAGATATAGTGCTAGAGATAAGCCTCCATACCCATCATCACCCGAGAGAATCATGGCATGGGGGACTTGCTCGCTTGTCAACATCTTGCTCCATGTTGACTGGATATCATTTTGGCCAATAACCCTATGCATGGTAAACGGAGACTTTCCTTAAAGCTAAACAATATGCTACCTTTTTGGTTATGGTTACATTAATTGATGTTTAAAACTTCATGACCTATGATTGATTCTTCGATGCGTACAGCCGTTGTTCGCAAAGCCCACTTTAATGCTGCCCATAGGTTGTATAACCCCGCATGGTCTGATGAGAAAAACAAAGCCGTTTTTGGATTATGCACCAACCCTAATTGGCACGGACACAATTATGACCTCGAGGTTCGAGTCGTCGGAAACGTAGATCCCGATACGGGCTACCTAATTGATCTTAAACTGCTTAATGACTGCATAAAAAAGCATGTCACCGATCAGCTCGACCATCGCAACCTGAATGTTGAGGTAGAAGAATTTGCAGCCCTTATTCCTACCGTTGAGAACATATCCATGGTGATTTACAATAGGCTTCGCCCACACATCGATAAGTCGTTAGACCTCTACATAACCCTTTGGGAGACTCCACGCAACCGAGCCGAATACCCAGCACGCTAAATCGTGCCGCTAAGCGACTTCGTAAATGTGATTCTGAAAGAGCTCTATACGTAAGTCTTTAACCTCTTGTTTGCTTGTAACAAGGTCCAAGCAATGAGGGCGTTTATAGCCGAAGGATTGACCCTTAAGAGATGTGGGGAGTATTGTGATTGATTTTTCTTGTAACGCTGGTAAAATAGCCTGTGCAATCTCTACACGAGACATTAACTCGGGTCCTGAAATATGATATACACCTGGCTCCCATTGAAATGCCGCCCAAAAAGCCTTTGCTGCATCCATAGCGTGAATGGGTCTACGAAATTCATCGACAAACAAATGAATAACACCTTCTTTCCCGCCTTGGTTAAGCATAGCTTCTAGCGACCCTCTTCCATTTGAATGTCGGCCAAGTACTAAGGGCAAGCGCAAAACCAAACCCTTCGCATAATCTAAAACCACTTGCTCTGCTTCTAGTTTTTGTTGACCATATTGGTGGCAGGGATTAGGAGGCGTTGACTCAAAAAGATGTCCTTCGTCCCCTGAAAAGACCTGATCGGTTGAGGCAAAAAGTATCGGAAGACCCGTCTGCCTGGCTGCGGAAACAAGCCGTTCGGTGACCCCAACATTTAATGCATGGGCTTCTTGAGCGTGCTCACAATGTGAAATGTTTGCCTCAGCGGCTAAATGAATAATACCCTCAATGGCTTGATGTGAAAATAGCGCAACAAAATCTTCAACCGTAAGAGTAATAAGGTCGGCAACCGTGCCATTCAGTATAGATTTCCTGCTCAAAGGGTGCACCTGATGATGAGCAGGACAAAACGTTGTCACATAACTCCCGACAAATCCCGAGGCCCCTGTAACCAGAACGCGCATATCACATATGGATCGGCCGGTTCTCTGTCGCCGCCAAACAAGCCTCTTTAAATCCTTCTGAATAGGTGGGATGAGGGTGGCTCATACGCGCAATATCTTCTGCAGAAGCGCGATATTCCAATGCCAAAACTCCTTCCATGATCATGTCTGCAGCACGTGCACCAATTATATGGACACCGAGGATTTCATCGGTCTCCTTGTGAGAAAGAATTTTGATAAAGCCATCAAGGTCCATAGAGGCCCTTGCCCTTCCAAGGGCTTTATATGGAAATTTGCCCGACTTATAGGGTATCTTTTCTTCTTTGATTTCCTGTTCGGTTTTACCTACACCCGCTGCCTCAGGCCAGGTATAAGCCACATTAGGAATTCGATCATAGTGAATGTGAGGGCGCTGGCCGGCCATAAATTCTGCTACAAGAACGCCTTCCTCTTCGGCTTTATGAGCTAACATGGCTCCCTTGATAACATCACCAATTGCAAAGACATTCGCGGCAGATGTTCTGAGATTTTCGTCTACTTCAATTCGTCCTCTGTCATCGCAAGGAACACCTATGGCCTCTAAGCCCAAGCCCGCTGTAAATGGTTTGCGCCCCACAGCTACCAAGCAAATGTCTACCTCTTGTTGGATTTCTTTTCCCTTTTGAGTAGCAGTAATAACCACCTTCTTACCTTTTTTCTCAACGCCAGTTACCGACGTGCTCAAATGAAAAGCTATACCCTGTTTGGTTAACACCCTCTTAAGTTCACGACCTAGATCAACATCCATGGAAGACGCTAAAGAAGGTGCATATTCATATACCGTGACCTCGGTGCCGAGGCGGCTGTATACCGACCCCATTTCAACTCCGATGATTCCTCCGCCAATTATTGCCATTGACTTGGGAATCGCTGGTAAAGAAAGCGCCTCTGTTGATGTAATTATTTGCTTTCCATCAAGAGTTATAAAGGGCAGGTTTGCTGGCTCAGAGCCTGTTGCGATGATAACCTTTTCAGCGCCATATTGGGTTGACGTTTTTCCATGACTAACCTTAATGGTGTTTTTGTCAATAAACGATCCTGTGCCTCGCAGCACATCGATGTTATTTTTCTTCATTAAAAAATCAATGCCATCTACATTGGCCTTGACCACATCGTTTTTCCTTTTAATCATTTGACCAAAGTCCACAGTTACTTTTCCTACTCCTATACCGTGCTCGGCAAACTCCTTATTGGCTTTGGAAACATGCTCGGACGAATCCAACAGTGCTTTGGAAGGGATACAACCCACGTTAAGGCAAGTACCCCCTAGTGTTGGGTTCTTTTCTACTATAGCCGTTTTCATCCCTAACTGCGCACAACGTATTGCTGCAACATAACCACCAGGGCCCGATCCGATTACTATTACATCATACTTTGTCATTGTTAATTGGTTTTGATGGGTAAAGATATTGAATAATCCCAGGATGCGTGAAGGAAAAATGTTATAAAAGAAGATCAGGATAAAACAGAAACAAGGCGATTATTTGCTTGATAATCAATGCATTTATGGTGCATTTTTTAAAAATACTTGTCTTTTTACTTGGTTTTTTGTCGGGTATTATTTTATCTTCGGCGCTCAAAGGAAAACATGGATACGTTGAGTTATAAAACCAAACACGACAATATTAAGGCCGAAGATAAGGCTTGGTTTATTGTCGATGCTTCAAATCAGACCCTAGGTCGACTGTCAACACAAATCGCTACTGTACTGCGTGGCAAGCACAAGGCGAGCTACAGTCCTCACTTCGACAACGGAGATAATGTTATTGTTATCAATGCCGAAAAAGTCGCCCTAACGGGAAAAAAATGGTCACAAAAGAAATATTTGCGATACAGCGGATATCCTGGCGGTCTTCGTGCACGAAATGCGAATGAAATGCTAGAAAAAAAGCCCGAAGCTATTGTTGAAAAGGCTGTCCGTGGCATGTTGCCCAAAAACCGACTTGGTCGTGCGCTTTTTGGCAACCTATACGTATACACAGGAAGTGAGCATCCACACGGTGCACAAAATCCCAAAGAGTTAAACATCCAAGCGAAATAACATGGAAAAGAATGTAAGCGTTGGCCGACGTAAGGCGTCTATTGCACGAGTTCATATTTCTTCAGGAAAAGGAAAAATCACCATTAACGGTAAAAAGCTCGAAGATTATTTTCCGCAACCCGTAATGCAACAGGTTGCTGCAAAACCTGTAAACATGATTGGCAGCGCCAAATCATATGACTATAACGTCAATGTTTGCGGTGGTGGTTTCAAAGGACAAGCTGAAGCCATTGCTCTTGGGTTGTCTCGAGCCATTCTTCTATTTGACGAAGAGGCAAGACCCGAATTAAAATCAGAGCGTCTTCTCAAGCGAGATTCACGTGTTGTCGAGCGTAAAAAACCCGGCTTCCGAAAAGCGCGCAAGAAAGAACAGTATAGCAAACGATAAACCAATAGAATCTCTACAAGATGATGGAAAAAATATCACATAAAGACATGTTAGAGGCTGGAGTTCACTTTGGTCACCTAAAACGTAAATGGAATCCGAAGATGTTACCCTACATCTTTGCCGAAAGAAAAGGTATCCACCTTATCGATCTTAACAAAACGTCCGAAAGCCTTGAAGAGGCTGCTCACGCAATACGTCAAATTGTTAAGTCTGGTCGTAAAGTTTTGTTCGTTGCCACAAAAAAGCAAGCAAAAGAGGTCGTAAAGGCGGAGGCGCAAAGAGCAAACATGCCTTACGTAACCGAGAGATGGTTAGGGGGTATGCTTACCAATTTCGCTACCATTCGTCGTTCGGTTAAGAAAATGGAAAGCATTCGAAAGTTGCTTGATGACAAAAACACAACGTCGCTTACCAAAAAGGAGCGCTTACTACTTGGTCGTCAACTACAGAAGCTGAGCATGGTGTTAGGCGGTATTGAAAACCTAAACAGAGTTCCTGCAGCAGTATACGTGGTAGACATCACCTATGAAGATATCGCGATCAAAGAAGCGAAAAAGCTAGGAATTCGGACGCTAGGAATGGTTGACACGAACTCCAACCCTAATTCAATTGACTTTCCAATTCCATCCAATGACGATGCGGCAAACTCAATTCAACTCATCACACGATACCTTGCAGACGCTGCTATTGCAGGATCTAAGGACCGTGCCCAGATGAAAGAAGAGAGCGCTAAGTCTGAAGAAAAAGCGCCTTCAGAAGAGAAGGCTGCAGAATAAATTATTGATATAACATTGCATTTATAAAGATTATGGGAATTTCAGCAAAAGAAGTAAACGAGTTACGCAAGAAGACTGGAGCAGGCATCATGGACTGTAAAAAGGCGTTAACGGCGTCTGAAGGTGACATGGATGGTGCTATTGAATACCTCCGAAAGAAAGGTCAAAAAGTAGCTGAGCTTCGCGCAGGTAGAGATGCCAATGAGGGCGCGGTTATCGCAACGGTAAATAGCGCGGCCAACAGGGGTGTAATCGTATACCTTGCCTGTGAAACAGATTTCGTTGCCAAAAACGATGATTTTGTGGCCTTCGCCAAAAGCCTTGCGGATCACGCACTCGCTGAAAACATTGATAGCCATGATGCGCTTATGGCGTCATCATTAGACGGTAAATCAGTAGCTGACCATGTTGCTGAACGTGTTGGAATGATTGGAGAAAGCATCTCTATAAAGGCATTTCACGCACTAGAAGCAGCAAAAGTTGTTCCTTATATCCACGCTGGTAATCGAATTGGTGTTCTTCTCGGCTTAAGCAAAGATGTAGAGGGTGCTACAGAGGTTGGTCGCGACGTAGGAATGCAAGTTGCTGCCATGAGACCCGTTGGTTTAGATGAATCCAACATTCCTGACGATGTCCGCGAGCGCGAACTGCAAATTGCAAGAGACAAAGCTATCCAGGACAATAAACCTGAGCACATTATAGAAAAGATTGCCGAAGGCTCTTTAAAGAAATTCTATAAAGAAAACACCTTAGTCCATCAAAGTTTCGTGAAGGACCCATCACTTACCGTGGCCCAATACGTTCAAAACTTGGACAAAGAACTTTCTATCACTGCTTTTTTACGCTGCGAATTGGGGGAATAAGTATTTTCGCAATACATGGCATACAAGCGAATACTTCTCAAACTTAGTGGTGAAGCCCTAATGGGCGACAAATCTTTTGGAATTGACCCAAACACAATACGGCAATTTGCCCTTGACATAAAAGAGGTTGTAGATCTCGGTGTTGAAGTGGCTGTAGTTGTTGGTGGCGGAAATATTTTCCGAGGCCTCCAAGCGGCAGACACCGGTGTTGACCGGGTTTCAGGGGACTATATGGGAATGCTAGCCACTGTAATGAACGGTGTGGCCCTTCAAAATGCAGCTGAACAGGTAGGCGTTGATACACGCTTGATTTCAGCAATCCAAATGCGTGAAATTGCAGAACCTTTTATTCCTAAGCGAGCTAAAAGACACCTTGAAAAAGGGCGCCTTGTAATCTTTGCTTCAGGAACTGGAAACCCTTACTTTACTACCGATTCGGGTGCTGCACTTCGTGCTTCTGAAATAGGTGCTGATGTCGTGCTGAAGGGGACCAAGGTGGATGGAATCTACGAGGAAGATCCCGCTAAAAACCCTGATGCCAAACGATATAGTGAAGTAACCTTCAACGATGTTATTCAACACAATCTTGGTGTCATGGATATGACAGCATTCACCCTTTGTCAGGAAAATGCAATGCCCATCATCGTCTTTAACATGAATACCATAGGCAACCTTTTGCGCGTTGTTAAGGGTGAAAAAATTGGTACATTGGTTAACCAGGAAAAAACTACATTTTATGAATAGCTCTACTCAAGAGGTGCTTTCTATGCTTACAGAGAGCCAAGACCAGATCTTTAACTCGTTAAAACAAAATCTATCAAAGATTAGAGCGGGAAAAGCAAACCCTAGTATGTTATCCTCTGTTATGGTCGAGGCCTACGGAAGCATGATGCCGCTTAACCAGGTAGCCAACGTAAATGCAACCGACGCAAGAACGCTGACCATCCAACCTTTTGATAAAAGTGTTCTTGGTGAAATTGAACGCGGCATACTTGGTGCAAACCTTGGCCTAACTCCTATGAATGACGGGGAGTTTGTTCGATTGTCTCTGCCGGCCCTAACTGAAGAGCGTCGCAAAGAGTTGTCTAAACAGGCGAAGGCGATGTGCGAACAAGCAAAAGTTAATCTCCGATCAGCAAGAAAGGATGCCATGGATGCCGTGAAAGCATTGGGCTCAGACACCCTTTCTGAAGACGAAGTAAAAGATGGTGAAAGCGCTGTTCAGTCCAGCATTGACAACGCAAACAAAACAATTGACGGCATTTATCAGACCAAAGAGTCCGAGATAATGGCCGTGTAAAGTTTTTTATGTAATTCTAGGTTGTAGAAGAACTTTATCCAGCCCAGCGCTTTGATACAACATCCCAATTCACTACGCTCCAAAATGCGTTGATATAGTCCGGACGTCTGTTTTGGTAGTGGAGATAGTAAGCATGCTCCCACACGTCAAGGGCTAAAATAGGCCTACCACCGCAGCCTATACCTGGCATTAATGGGTTGTCCTGGTTTGCTGTGGAACAAACTTCAAGGCTTCCATCTTCTTTTCTACATAACCAAGCCCACCCTGATCCAAAACGTGTTGCAGCAGCCTTGTTAAATGCCTCTTTCATGGCATCAACACTTCCGAAACAACGCTCAATACACGAAGCCAATTCTGCACTCATCTCTGTGGGCTGTGGAGAAAGATTTTCCCAAAAAAGACAGTGGTTATAATATCCTCCCCCATTATTTCTTAGCGCTGCATTGTTCATGTCCATTGAGGTCATTAGGCCCGTTAAGTCGGAGCTGTCTAGCGAAGCAGCCTCGAGCGCTGCATTAAATTTTGAAGTATAACCAGCATGGTGTTTGCTGTGGTGTATCTCCATGGTGCGCGCATCAAAATGAGGCTCCAGGGCATCGTAACTATAAGATAATTGAGGTAGTGTAAAAGCCATTGTATTTTTTTTCTAAGTTAAGCCTCACGGCGTAATTGAGCGAAGTAATCTCTGAGAAAAGTTTTGTACTCCA
Organism: Chitinophagales bacterium; assembly: GCA_049890075.1. Classification (GTDB taxonomy): domain Bacteria; phylum Bacteroidota; class Bacteroidia; order Chitinophagales; family UBA8649; genus UBA8649. The sequence continues at coordinate 144,440 of JBMHCE010000033.1, read as the reverse complement.
GCGCTATTGCCTGTATTTCAGGATCAACCCAAGGCCTCTCAACGATGCATTCCCACACATCTTTTTTAGACTGTTTTATCCCATGGTGACTTATTGCCCCAAACTTGTCGTCCGGCAAAAGATACTGAACCCGCTTAACCTGCGCCCAGTGGATTGCCCCAGCGCACATAATACATGGCTCCAAGGAGACCATGACGGTATAAGAGGGTAGGTGGCGTGTTTGCGTAGCACTTGTTGCCGATGTGATTGCCAGCATTTCTGCGTGAGCTGTTGGGTCGTGCAGAAGGTTAACCTGGTTCCACCCCTTGGAAACAATGGTCTTTTTGTCGTTGTCTACAACAAGAGCTCCGACAGGTATCTCTCCATTGTCTGCTGCCCGGTAAGCACTTTTAAGCACTTCTCGCCAAAGCATTAAATCGTTTGAGTACATAAGGGGTTTACTTTGAACTTACAACAAAAATAGCGTTGTTATCGTTTGTGCGATATCATCACCGAGCACATCTGCTTCACATATACCGTATATAGACTACCTTTGCTTTATCAATGTTTTGTTTTTTACGTATTCCTTATTCAGCGGGTATCCCTCCCATTGAGTCTTGCCACAGGCTCTTATTAAAAATTGGTGCCATCGCGGTTTTCTATTGGTTTAGTGTACCCTTGGCTTCGGCTCAAGATTATGAGCAACCCACTTATAGTTTAGAAGATTGCCTGGATTGGTCTCGAGCGGTTGATAACTCTCTACAGCTTCAACAAATTAAAATTAGCCTTAACGCGCTCGATATAAAGAGCAGTACACTGGGAATGTATACACCAAATGTTAGCGCATCAATAACTGAAAACTTAAACTTTAGCAACTCAATAGATCCATTGACATTCAATTTTGTGGCGCAAAACACCAACGCAACGCTGGGTTCCATCGATGTATCATGGGATGTGTTTAACGGCTTTCAAAAGCAAAACGCACATAAAGGCCTTCTCACTGATCAGTCTGTTTTTGAGTTGGAAGAAGAGCTGCTGGAAAGAGAGATAGCTCTAGTAACTGCTCAATCATACTTTGCTGTACTTGCAAGCAGGATTAGCCTAGACCTAGTCGATACTGCACTATACCAAAGCCTTGCAGACATTAACCAATATGACCTGCTTATTGAGGCAGGCCTTCAGCCTGAAGCCTCACGGGTAGAGTTTGAAGTGAACCTCACCGAACAAGAGCTTCAACAAGCCAGAGCCAATGCTCAACTTACTCGATCAAAACTGAGCTTATCCCAACTTTTACAACAAGAAGACGAGGGGTTGTTTACTCTAGATACTACTGGAGTGTTTGCGATCATTCAAGATTCCTCTGTCTATTTGAATTACCGAGGGACTGAAAAAACTCGAATGCTTGGAGAGTTAAGGCTAACCGCAGAAAACTATCGCACTCAATCTGTACGAGGGCTTCTCTGGCCCACCATAAGCCTAGGTGCAAGGGTAAACACAAACTTCTTTAGTGCTAGCCAACAAATTGATGGGTTCAGTGGTCAAAACAACTTTCCTATAATTGGAGAAACAGCAAGTGGAGAGGCTGTTGTTTCCACCATTCCCTTTACCCAGCCGATCTATTCTCCCCGTCCTTTTGGCGATCAAATAAAAACAAACTTTTCTCAATCAGCCAACCTCACCATTAGTTTTCCGCTTTGGGGAAGATACCAGCGCTTTCAAGCCATCCAGCAACAACAACTTGCTCAAGAACAAACAAGCCTTTCCAATGCAAACGACCTAAGAGAAGATGAGAATCGACTTGCCTTGTATATTCAAGATGCTCGTGGTGCACTAAAGGCGTATCACCAAAGCAAACGCTTATATGACATAAACATCAAGGCCTCTCGTGTTGCCCAATCACGATATGAGGGTGGGCTTATTAGCCCTTATGAATTGTCGCTTGTTCGAAACAGACAACAACTGGCACGTGTTCAGTTTCACCAGGCACAACTTGATTTAGCCAGCAAACTTCACCTTATTCGTATATTTTATGAGTATTCTAATTAAGCTTCCCGCGCCGATTCACATAGCCCTTGGCATACTCTGCTGTCTCTTAGTACAATGTGGTGGCGGAGAGGAGGGCACGAAGGTTTTGGTAGAAGAAACAGGCTATCGGTCCATCACAGAAAAGGTAAGTGTTAGCGGAACCATTGAAGCGCTTGATAGCCGGGTGGTGTCAGCGGAAAACTCGGGCCGGATTGCGGGAATACATGTTGCGCTTGGCCAGCAAGTAGATAGTGGAGATCTTTTGCTTTCTATTGATGCTGATCTGTTTACCAATAGCCTTGAACTGGCCAAGACCAATCTAAACCAACGCCTGGCCGGGTTGTCAAGAGCACAAGCTTATCAAAGCCAAGCGGAAGCTGCTTGGGTGCTTTCAAAAGATCAATATGCTGTTCAGCTTAACGCCTACGAAAAAGGGCTGATTGCTCAAACGGAATTTGATGCCTTCCAATCCAATCACATTAGAATACAAGGTGAATATGAATCGAGTAAACACTCTGTCGACGAAGCACTCTACCTTGTTCGCGCAGCAGAAAATAGCATAGATGAAGCAAAAAATGGACTAGCGAGAACATCCATTTATGCCCCGTCTAGCGGTGTGATCACCGAACTAAATGTTCATGAAGGAGAAACCATTGTCGGAACAGCACAAATGCAGGGAAGCAATTTACTTACCATAACCAATTTTGACACCTTGCTGTTCCGGGCCGAAGTGTCAGAAAGTGATATTCCGAGAATCCACCTTAATGACTCTGCCAAAATTGTTTTAGACGCTTACCCGGGGAAAACCATTTATGCCAATGTTTGGCAACTACCTCTATCGCCAAAACAGGCGCTTGATATGAGTAACAAGTTTGAGGTCGTGCTTATGGTATCTCCTGAGCGACTAGGCGAGTTAGAGACGAGTCAAGAAATACCCCTTAGGCCTGGAATGAGAGGAAATGCCTCTGTATTTACCAACCAAGCAGACCTGGTACTCAGCGTGCCCCTTCAGTGTGTAACGGTTAGGCCAAATGACGAAGGTGTTATTGAGGATGTAGTCTTTGTATATGACAAGGGAAAAGCTATCACGCAACCCGTTGTAACAGGAATTCAGGATGAACAATTTATTGAAATTATTGGTGGACTTGAGGGTGGAGTTTCGGTTATAAGTGGCCCCTATGATGCCATTGCCAATACACTTGAGGATAAGTCTCCCGTTGTGCAAGTAGAGGAAGAAGAGCTTTTCCAGGAGGAGTAGCTATCGCGCTTGTTCTAAAAGCTTTTGTGCGGCGCGTTGTTCGGCTATCTTTTTTGAACGACCTAATCCTTTTGCTGTTATGTCACCCCATTGAATTATTGCCAAAAATCCCGCGCCTTTTTTATACTCAGCTTGCTCAAAGCTCGTAATAAGGTTTTGTCCGTTTTGTTGAACCCTTTGTAACAACTGACTTTTGTAGTCCGTGTTTTGTGATTCAACTACTGACCAATCCACATAAGGATTAATCATCTTTTGACCAACAAACTGTTTTGCCATTGCATAGCCGCGATCCATGTAAATTGCACCAATCCAAGCCTCTAGTGCAGAACCAGGAACCTTACTCTCTTCCATTTCGTCTTGGCTTAAATTGGTTACAACTAGTGGGGTAATTCCTAAGCAATTGGCTAACCTGTTGAGTGAGGTGGCTTTTACCAACTCTGATTTCATTTGGGTAAGGAGTCCTTCTTCCTTTTCTGGAAATCTTTTGTACAAGACCTCTGCAATAACTGCATCTAACACTGCATCACCTAAGAACTCCAGGCGTTCATTGTTTTCTTGTCCATTCGCAGTTTGGTGCAGGGCTAATGTGTATAAGGACTCGTCTTTTGCGCTGAATCCATTAATTGAACGGATTTTTTGCTCAAAAGGGCTTTTTTTTGAAAACCACCGCTTTTGAAAACTATCCCTCAATAAACTCAAGGTATATCCTTTATGCAAACTTCTTTAAAAGCACCGAAGCATTATGGCCACCAAAACCAAAGGTATTGCTCAATGCATAAGTAACCTCTTTTGCCCGCGCCTTATCGAAAACTATGTCGAGTTCTTCGGGTAGTTTTGGGTCGGGGTTGGCTACATTGATGGTTGGTGGAATAGTTGATTGCTGCATAGATACCAAAAGAGCTAAAGCCTCCAAGGCTCCCGCTGCCCCAAGAAGGTGCCCTGTCATTGATTTAGTTGAAGATATAAGCGTATTCGATGAGCGACCAGACCATATAGATTTTATGGCGGCCAGCTCAGCAAGATCACCAACAGGCGTTGATGTTCCGTGTACGTTAATGTAATCCACTTGCTCTGGTGTGATGCCTGCCTCCTCGATAGCCAAGTTCATCACCGCCTTAGCCCCCTCACCATCTGGATGGGGTGCCGTAAGGTGATAGGCGTCCGCAGACATACCAGTTCCCACAATTTCACACAAGACGTTGGCTCCTCTATTTTGTGCGGACTCCAAGCTTTCTACAATCAAGGCAGCACCTCCCTCTCCCATAACAAAGCCATCCCTGTCTTGGTCGTAAGGTCTAGAGGCTGTCTTGTAATCATCGTTTCTTCTCGATAGCGCCCTCATAGCGCTAAATCCTCCAATGCCCCCACGGGTAATTGTCGCATCGCTACCCCCACAAACCACAGCATCCACCTTGCCTAACTTTATCAAATGAAAAGCATCGATAATGGCTATTGTAGACGATGCACAAGCCGCAACGGGCGAATAATTGGGACCCTTAAAACCATGACGCATTGATATATACCCCGCGGCAATATCAACGATCATTTTCGGAATGAAAAACGGGTTAAACCGAGGTGTTCCGTCCCCTGAGTAATGAGCCCCTATTTCCTGTTCAAAGAAACCTAACCCCCCAATACCCGAAGACCAGATTACGGCTGTACGCGATTTGGAAACGCCTTCAAGGTTGTTGGCGTCCTGTATAGCTTGGTCAGACGCAACGATACCTAGATGCGTAAAACGATCCATTCGCTTGGACAACTTTGGGTCAATAAAATCTGTAGGATTGAAATCTTTGACTTCACAGGCAAATCTCGTTGGGAACTTTTCAGCATCAAATAATGTGATTGGCGCTGCTCCCGAAATGCCTGATAGTAGGTTGTCGGCAAATGCGTTAAAGTCGTTACCAATGGGAGAGACTACGCCCACTCCCGTAACAACAACTCGTGTTGAGGCAGGGTTTTTTATCATTTAGCGTTTGCTTCCAAATACTGGATGGCATCATTCACAGTAGCAATGCTTTCAGCCTGCTCATCTGGAATAGAGATGTTGAATTCCTTTTCAAATTCCATGATTAACTCGACGGTGTCAAGAGAATCTGCGTTTAAATCTTTAGTGAAGCTAGCTTGTTCTGTGACTTCGCTTGCGTCTACACCAAGTTTCTCAACAATGATTTGAATTACTCTATCTTTAACTGCTGACATAATTTTAAATTTTGGTCAAAAATACGTGGTTTTTGGAAAAACAAAATGAATTCCTAAAAACATTTGTGGGATATGACAGAGAATGATGTATATGGAGTAAGCTCTGCTTTGTCAGACTACCAAATTGCCTTCCACCTAAATACATTCTGGCACAACGAAATTCTTCGATTACAAGACGTGCCACCAGGTGAGCTAAACAGCATACCCTACACGTTGTTTGGGCAATTTGACTTTCAAACTCAACGCGGAGCATATTTATTGACCAACAAACAACATCAACAGTTTTTACTTGGCTTTGCCAAGCCATTTGATTTTGTTTTATATTTTCAATTTCAAGACCCGATTCTCGTGAAAACGTGTATTGGACAGTTAAAAAAAACCGACAACATCGCAATGATTAAAGGCCTCGGGAGCATTAGCGAATTTCCCGTTTTAGAAAACATAATTGCAAAAACCAACCATGAAAACAACCCCTATAACAAAAGCTAAAATTGTAGCCACCTATGGGCCATCAATAGCTGACGAAAGCGTACTTGAAGAGCTGATCTTGTCCGGCCTTAGTGTCGTGCGATTTAATTTTAGTCACGGCGACCACGACTTCCACAAAGAGGGAATGGAGAGGGTCCGAAAACTCAACCAAAAACTAGGAAGCCACGTAGCTATTTTAGGTGACTTACAAGGCCCTAAAATCAGAATTGGCGAAATCGAGGGTTCCATCGAGCTCATCACCGGTGATCAAATAATTATAAGCCCTAATGAGGGGCCGTGTACCACAGACCATCTCACGGTGAGGTATCCTACACTAATGAAGGATATTCTTCCTGGGGAGCGCATTTTAATCAATGATGGGCGTGTTGAAATCTGCGCAGTTGAAACCAAAAAGGATGGTATAGTTTGCGACATCGTTGAAGGCGGCGTGTTAACTTCCCGAAAAGGGGTGAACTTTCCTGACTCCAACCTCTCGGTTCCAACACTGACAGAAAAAGACGAAGTTGACCTGGTCTTTGCCATGGAGCAAGAGGTTAATTGGGTTGCCCTATCATTTGTTCGCCACGCGCAAGATATGATTGGCCTTAAAGAACGCCTTGGAGAACTTAACTCCTTTATCAAAGTGATTGCCAAGGTTGAAAAGCCCGAAGCGCTGCAAAACTTAGAAGGTATTGTTGAGGCAAGCGATGGGGTCATGGTTGCCAGGGGGGACTTAGGGGTTGAAATTCCACAAGAACAGGTACCCTTGGCTCAGAAAAACATCATCCAAACTTGTATCCGCCATGCCAAGCCTGTAATTGTGGCCACGCATATGATGGAGTCCATGATTGAGAGCCCGGTTCCTACCCGAGCAGAAATCAATGACGTTGCCAATGCTATTCTAGACGGTGCCGATGCGGTTATGCTTAGTGGGGAGACCTCTGTAGGAAAGTATCCTGTGAAAACCGTACAAACAATGCGGGCTATTTTGGACAGTATCGAAACACGGGGACAAATCTTTAACAAAACCCGGCAGGCTCATACCACGTCAGAGAGTTACGAATCTGATGCTCTTTGTAATGCTGCGTGTCATTTGGCACAACAAGTAGAAGCCAAAGCGATTATTGGAATGACGAAGTCGGGATATACGGCATTTATGATTGCCAGTACCCGCCCTGTGGCCCCCGTGTACATCTTTACCGATAATCGGCCGCTGCTCAACACCCTCAATCTTTTGTTTGGGGTACATGCGTTTTATTATGATGGTAACTCCGGGACGGATGAAACCATTGAAGACGTTATTCACATCTTAAAGCTTCACAACTTTGTTGCGGCCGAAGACCTAGTGGTCAATTTGGCCAGCATGCCATTTTATATCAAAGGCCGCACCAACACAATTAAAATCACCAAGGTTACATAAAGTATAAAATCAAACCCATGAGTATAAAAAAATTAAACGTCCAACGGCTTGCCGAAATTTGTAAAATTCCTGGCGCACCTGGATTTGAGAAAGGAATTAGAGATCACGTAAGAAGCTTGGTATCGCCTTACTGCGATGAACTCTATGAAGATGCCATGGGTAACCTTATTGCATTAAAAAAAGGGACCTCTTCTGAAAAAAGAGCCATGGTTGCAGCACACATGGATGAAATAGGCTTTATTGTTAAGCACATCGATGATAAGGGATTTATATTTTTTCACCCACTCGGTGGATTTGATCCAAAAACATTAACCGCGCAGCGCGTTATCATTCATGGTAAAGAAGATGTAATGGGGGTGATGGGTTCAAAGCCCATCCACGTTATGTCTCCTGAGGAGCGCGGCAAAGCGCCGAAGCTCTCTGATTTCTTTATTGACACCGGGCTTCCCAGTGAAACGGTACACAAGCTTATATCTGTAGGGGACGCCATCACAAGAGAACGGGAGTTAATCACCATGGGTGATTGTATTAACTGTAAGTCTGTAGACAACCGCGTGTCAGTCTTTGCCTTGGTTGAAGCACTTGAGAAACTCAATGGTCAAACAGTCCCATACGACGTGTATGGTGTGTTTACCGTACAAGAGGAGGTTGGTCTTCGTGGGGCCCTGGTTGCTGCACACCATATTAATCCAAGTTTCAGCTTTGGGTTGGATACAACTATTGCTTACGATCTTCCCGGAGCCTTGCCCCATGAATATGTAACAGCAATGGGCAAAGGAGTTGCCATAAAAGTTATGGACACATCGGCCATTAGTGACCGCAGAATGGTTGCCTTTATGAAAAATGTGTGTGAAAAGGCAGGGCTTACTTACCAATTAGAAATTCTAACGGGTGGGGGTACCGATACGGCAGGAATGCAGCGCATGGCAACAGACGGAACCATAGCCGGTGCTATATCCTTTCCAACCAGGCATATTCACCAAGTTATTGAGATGGCCCACAGTGGTGATATTCTTGGAGGTATTGACCTTCTTGTTGAAGCGCTTAAATCACTTGATACATGGGATTGGAACGCGTAATCAACGGGTGGACAAAAGAGAACAACGCGCTTATTCGCACAGAACGCTTTGAGGATTTTAACGAAGCGCTTGCTTTTATTGTCCGCGTTGGGCTTCTTGCTGAACAGTGCGACCACCACCCTACAATTACCAATACATACAATGAGGTTTCCCTATTGCTGACCACGCACGACCAAGGGAATACCATCACGGAAAAAGACTATAGTTTGGCCGAGAAAATCAATTCGGTGTTATCTAGTGATCAATAGGGCTGCGCAATGAATCCAATTCAAAGAACGAGTAGCCTTCTTGCCATAGACAACCCCTCTCTTCAGGACTACCTTGAGCTCAAGGGTTTTATTCGTGAACTAAATCGGGAATATTACATCGAGTCCAAGAGTCTTGTGGACGACCCTATCTATGACGCTCTATTTAAGCAGCTCATAACTTGGGAGGAAAAGCTTTCGTTAAGCGAGGAAGAACTCGCCGACTCTCCTAGCCAAAAGCTTACTGAAAACTTAACCGATTCGTTTCAGAAAGTTCAGCACGAACACCCAATGCTTTCATTGTCCAATGCTTTTGACGAACCTGACCTTAAACGGTTCACTGAAGACATTGGCATGCATCAAACCAACTACGTTATCGAACCAAAATTTGATGGGGTAAGCATCGCCATTCATTATGAAAACGATGTTTTTGTTCAGGCGGTCACTAGAGGAAATGGAGAAACTGGAGAAGATGTAACAAACAATGTAAAAACGTTACGCAACCTTCCACTAAGCCTTCCGCTAAGTCGTTATGGTATCTCGCGAGCCGAGTTCAGGGGAGAGATCTTTATTCGTAAAGCCGCCTTTAACCAACTCAATGAAACCCGCTTAAAAGAAGGGCTCGACCCCTTTCAAAATAGCAGAAACACGGCCTCCGGTTCCCTGAGGCTTAAAGATTCACAAACCGTGAGGTCTAGACCCCTCGAAGTGGTTTTGTTTCAGTGTGTTCATTGTGACAATCAAGATCCAGCGGAGAAGCTCCACAAAGACCACAGCAAGCAAATGGAATTGCTTTTTTCAATTGGACTACCCACGACACACCCCTTTGTAAAACTCAGTGACTCAGTAGAATCACTATATGAGGTCGTTAATCACTGGAAAGGGCAAAGAGAAGAATTTCCTATTGAAATTGATGGACTGGTTATAAAAGTCAATAATACGGGGCTTCATGATGACATTGGTTCCACGGGTCATCACCCCAAATGGGCTACCGCCTTTAAGTTTACTGCTGCCTCTGTTGAGAGTACGCTCGAAGCAGTAGACTTTCAAGTAGGAAGAACAGGAGTGCTTACTCCTGTAGCAAAAATTCAACCTGCTCCTCTACATGGTGTTGTTGTTCGAAATATTTCCTTGCACAATCAAGACTTTATCGACCGCTTAAACTTACACCTTGGTGACACCGTTCTTGTGGTTCGTGCAGGTGATGTAATTCCATACATCAAAGACTCATGGGCAAGCAGTGGTGGTCGCGGAGAACGGGTTGTTTTTCCCAAGGAATGCCCTGCGTGTAACAGCCCTGTCGAGCGAGAAGAAGAATCTGCTGCCTGGTTGTGCCCCAATGCACAATGTCAAGCAAAAAAGTTAGAGCAACTACAATATTTTGTTTCCAAAACCGCACTAGATATTGATGGATTTGGACGTGAAATTATGAAGCTTTTCTACGAGAAAGGCTTTGTTTCATCACGTATTGACGTCTTTTCCTTACACGAGCACAGAAAAGAACTGACTGAACTAGAAGGACTTGGCGCTAAGTCCATTGACAAACTACTCACTTCTATTGAGATGGCACGCAAACAATCTCTTTGGCGCCAAATCGTTTCTCTTGGAATTCCCCTGGTTGGCCCCCAAACGGCCAAAGCGATGATTAAGCACTTACGCCTACGAAATCTCGAAGAGCTCACACTCCTTACCCATAATCAGCTCGTGGAAATACATGATGTTGGTGAAAAAGTTAGCCAATCCATTGTGGGTTTTGCCAATGACCCAAGATGTTTTCAAGAGTTAAAAGAACTAAGCGCCTGCTTTGAATACGACAATGCAAGCAGCCCAGAGAGTGTGTCTTCTGAGCTACTTGCATCCAAACGTGTAGTTGTTACCGGAAGTTTCGATTTCGCATCCCGAAACGAAATCAGGGAATTTGTCGAAATGCATGGTGGCATAGTTAGTGGTAGTGTTAGCAAAAACACGAGCGTGGTCTTCGTTGGGGAAAAAGCAGGAAGCAAGGAAGATAAGGCTCGAGCGCTAGGTGTTCCTATGCTTGGTCATCAAGAATTGTTCGACTGGATCCAAGGCGGCAGCATCCCTACCATACTTAAAAACGAGGACAACGAATAGGGCTAAAGGCGGGGCCGCATATATTGTACGCTATACCCACAGATAGCGAAAAATAAGTATCTCCCTGTTGCCGTACGTAACCATCTAAGTTGTCACCTATTATCTGTCTGTAGTTTAACTCTGAGGAGAATACCCAGCTTGGGCCAAACTTGGCTTTTATTCCTAGATACATCGGGAAAATCGGAGCTATCTGCCTTGTCTTTTCTGTAAGATATTCCTGCTCCAATTCAAGCTTTTCTTCATTAAAGGTGTTCTGAATAACATCCACATTAGATAAAGCAGCACCTGCGCTAACCCCGAAATAGGGAGTTACTGACGAACGCTTTACACAATAAGGCATTGGAAAGATGTCTATTTCTAGACCTGTGGTAAACTCTACTAGTGACCCCTTCATTCCAAGGTCTCGTTCTCTTCTAAATGGATTGCGGGTATACTGATCATTGCTATGAATAGAAAATGCGCCAAAGGCGGTTTTCCAAGACAAGACCTTTGCAAAATGACGTTTATGTTCTAAGGAAAATCCCATAGTAGTCGCTTGGACATTTACATCTTTAAGAAAGACGGTGCCCATTCCTCCACCTCCTCCAAGGTCACCCATAAAGTTTATTGTATGAAGTTTTACGCCTACTTCGTGCTGTGCACTGAGTTCTAAGGGCGTCATAAAGAACAGGGCTGCACTAAGAAGGCAGGCCCAACGTTTTGCCAGGATTATCATTTTCTACACGTTTAAAAAGTCTACACATTGTACCTTTATATACTAGTCTAAACCCTCATGGGTTTCATTTTTGAGACTTTGTTTTAAATTTTAACATAGACGGTGTTTTGAAAAACCCAACTATTCTAGATATCAAGCGCCCGATAGCCGCGGATTTGGAGAAGTTCCAAACTGTTTTCGAATCCATTATATCTAGTGATGCCCCGTTACTCAATCGAGTGCTACGGTACATGATAAAGAACAAAGGGAAGCAACTTCGGCCTATCTTTGTCTTACTAAGCGCACGGGCCGCACACGGTGTGGTTTCTGATAAGGCTCATGTCGGCGCAGCACTCGTCGAAATTCTTCACTCTGCGACACTTATTCATGACGATGTTGTCGATCAAGCCGAACATAGAAGGCATATGTTTTCTGTACCTGCACTTTGGAAAAGCAAAGTCTCTATTCTTGTAGGAGATTATCTACTAGGGGCTGGGCTCAAGCTTGCTGTAGACAATGAGGCGTATTCCATGTTAAAGGAGCTATCCCTTGCTGTGGAAGAAATGAGCAAAGGAGAGCTGATACAACTCGAACGATCTCGCACAGAACGATATGACAAAGACGTTTACTATAAAGTAATTGAAAAGAAAACTGCGGCATTGTTGGCTGCAGCTTGTGCCATTGGTTCCCATAGCAGTGATCATGAGGACAACGAAACAGTTCGGCAGGCCCTATTTACCTATGGCCTAAACCTTGGCATGGCCTTTCAAATCAAAGATGATTTGTTTGACTATGGCGAGGCTGAAGTTGGAAAGCCACGGGGTAACGATTTGCGTGAAGGAAAAAAGACACTTCCCCTTATTTTGGCTCACGAGCTTGCACCAAGTGCCGACCGCCGCTGGCTTGAAAAACAAGTACGCCTAAGTAGGACAAAAGGCCATGCACGGAAAAAAACAATAGAATACGTCAAGAATTCCGGGGCGATTGAAGCCAGCAACAAAGAAATGTTATCCTTTGCAGAAAAAGCAAAAGGTGCTCTATCTATTCTTAACCCAAGCGAGGCAGTAAATAGCCTAATTCTTCTTGCTGACTACTCAATGGCACGAAGACTGTAGCTCAATCTCTGCGCAATTCAAAACGGTCTCCCAAGTAGATTTTTTTTGCAAGAGGGTTGTCAGCCAATTGCTCTGGACTGCCTTCAGCAAAAACCCTGCCCTCATTCATTAGATAAGCCCTATCAACAATATTGAGGGTTTCCTGAACATTGTGGTCTGTTATAAGAACACCTAAGCCCAGCGACTTAAGCTTAACTACTATTCGCTGAATGGCCTCTACGGCAATGGGATCAATACCCGCGAACGGTTCGTCGAGTAAAACATACGACGGGTTGCTTGCCAAAGCCCTTGCTATCTCTGTCCTGCGCCGTTCTCCTCCTGATAACAATGCGCCTTTTGTTTTCCGGACGTGATTAAGGTCGAATTCTGTAATTAACGACTCACACCGTTCTCGTTGTTCCTTTTTGGACTTGACATGGAACTCAATTATCGCCATAAGATTGTCTTCTACGGACAGGTGTCTGTATACAGAAGCCTCTTGCGGAAGGTATGTTATTCCCATTCGGGCCCGTTTGTACATTGGCTTTTTGGTGATATCTACGTTATCAAGTTCAACAGAGCCTACATCTGGCTTAACCAAGCCCACAATCATATTAAACGTAGTTGTTTTACCTGCACCATTGGGGCCTAAAAGCCCCACAACCTCTCCTTTGTTCACACGGAAGCTTACATTATCGACGACGGTTCGTCGCCCATATTTCTTTATAAGTCCTTGATTATTAATCATTTATGAAAATTGCCTTGCCTGTAGCTTTTAATATCTCTTGCACTAAAAAATTTTTCTGAGCGCTTATACCCTCCGAATACAACAGCACCTTTTCTTCCGCTTGTGCAGCATACACGATGGCGTAACTAGGCTCATGATATAACGAATATATAGTGCTCTCTGCATATATATCACTTAGCAAAAGTGTACCAGACTCATCATATATATCAATCACCAGGCTGTCTTGTCCAAGGCCCAATTCACTAGGTAAGGAAAAGGATATAAAATAAAAGCTTTTTAAACCTAGAGAAAGACCCTCTTGAATGGCGAGGGAATCCAAATTATTTGACTGTGTCGCAAAAACGGATAAATGCTCACTATCCGCCTGAGCTGTGTCAGACACCAACACAATAGCTTGCACCGTATCCGAACTATACAATCCCGACAGAGAACCTAATCTAACGTGTTGTGAATCCTTAATCTCGCCAATTTCCCCCACGGGAAGCGTTCTACTGGCATAAATGGTATCATGACCCCAGGCATAGGTAGAAAAGTTATACCCTTTCGCGCGAGCAACAGAGTCCCAACTAGACCGACGTGGTTTGGGGTATATCCTAAACCATCCTTCCCTAAGACTATCTATCGTTATTGGTTGTCTTGTGGCTGAGTGCATCACAATTTCGTTGCTGTCGTCAAAAACCAATGGGGTCTGATTGCTCCGCTCAAAAGAATCAATTGTACTGTTGGAGTTTGCGTCCCAATGCCATACATAACTATACTTCCATTTTCTGTATACATGGTCTAATCGACCCTTTCGTTGATCATTGTTTTGCAAATCATATACTAATGGTGGGTTAGCACACTGGATTGATGAGGTTAACGTTGTCAAATCAATACTTGGAGGAAGAAATGTAATTGCATATGACAGCGATGCACTAGATAACGTGTCGTTTGTTGTTATCCAAATGGATTGCTCAGGAAGAACATTGCCTTCATTATAGTCCTTTACAGCATTGTCAATCAAAAGATTGTAGGCTACGCCTGGATCTGTTTTTTCCAAAGATATAACGAGCGAGCTTCCTCGCTGTTCTATTGATAAAAGCGTATTGGGTTGTACTGTAATTCCACCTTTTTCAATCGGCTTAATGTGTTCATCAAAGGCCCAAATCAACTCCTCCCCCATATAGTTTACAACTGTGTCTTTGGGGGCGACTAATATTTTTGGGGGGGTTGTGTCTTTTGGCCCGCCGGTGGGGGCAAACGGGTTTGCACAGCGCTGTAACATAAGCAAAAAGCAACACGCTATGAAAAATCTAGTCCAAGGTAAAACCATCTTTCTACGACAAATAAATTGATAGTGCCGTTATATCGCTTGCTGAGACCCCACTGATTTGCTGAGCCTCGCCTAGCGTTGACGGTTTAAACTGTTTGAGCTTTTCCCTTGCTTCTTTGGACAAAGAGGGCATTTCATCAAAGTTCGTTGTAGGCTTTATTTTAACTTTCGCGAGGCTTTGTAGTCGTTTTACATTCTCTGCTTCTCTTGCTATATACCCAGAATATTTATGCTCAATTTCTGCTGTATGTATATAATGGGGCCTTTGTCCTTTGACTAATTGCGCGAATTCCTCTGAATAGGCGACTAAGTCGTGTGTTGCTATACCTGGCCTAGCCAATATCTTTTCAAGCTTCACGCTCTGACGAATGGGGTCTTGACCACGATCTATCAGCAAGGCATTAATCGTTTCAGGCCTAATGGATGTTTTACGAATACAATCATTAAAATCCTTAATAAAAGAAACCTTTGACTGATACAAAAGGCTAGCCTCTTCAGATAGAAGGTTGTGCCGCTGTGCTATAGGCATTAAACGCATATCCGCATTGTCCTGGCGCAAAGAAAGCCTAAACTCGGCACGCGACGTAAACATTCTGTATGGCTCATTGGTACCCTTAAACACTAGGTCATTGATAAGAACACCTATGTATGCTTCTGATCGTTCTAGGATTAAGGGTGAACTCCCCAACGTGCTTAATGCTGCATTTATGCCCGCCATAAGACCTTGACACGCTGCCTCTTCATAGCCCGTTGTACCATTTATTTGTCCCGCAAAATAGAGGCCTTCGATCAACCTTGTTTCTAGTGTTTGCTTAATCTGATTTGGCGGAAAATAGTCGTATTCTATTGCATAACCCGGTCTGAACATTTTTGCATTCTCTAGCCCCGGGATAGTGTGGAGCGCCTCTAGTTGTGTAGCAAAAGGCAGTGAAGTTGAAAAACCATTCAAATAAGTCTCCACAGTGTCTACCCCTTCTGGCTCTACAAAAATTTGGTGACGATCCCTTTCACTAAATCGATCAATTTTGTCCTCTATCGATGGACAATATCGCGGGCCCTTGCCTTCTATTCTACCAGAAAACATGGGAGACTTATGAAAATCCTTTCGTAAAACTTCGTGTGTCTTGGTATTCGTATAGGTTATGTAACAATGGCGTCTTTCCTGAAAAAGATTGCTTGCCTCATACGAAAAAACCTCCGTAGGCTCTTCGCTGGGCTGAATCTCCATGGCCGAGTAATCGATTGTCCGTCCATCAATTCTTGGTGGCGTACCCGTTTTCATCCTGCCTGTTTCAAACCCCCAGTCACGTAACTGACCACTGAGCCCTATTGAGGCAGATTCCCCTGCTCTTCCTGATTTTCTTTGCTCTTCGCCAACATGAATGACACCGCCTAGGAAAGTGCCACCCGTTATAACCACCTTGTCTGCGCTTATCGTCAACCCTGACCGACAAACAACACCTATGATCCTTTTCCCTTCTTTTTGCAAACCCACCACTTCATCTTGCCAAAAAGCTAAGTTGGCTGTGCTTTCTAACTCCGACCTCCAAATTCTAGCAAATAGGTGGCGGTCGTTCTGAGTTCTTGGACTGTGCATTGCAGGGCCCTTTGAACGATTCAACATACGAAAATGAAGCATAGATCGATCAGCCACTTTGCCCGAAAACCCGCCGAGCGCATCAATTTCTCTAACAATTTGACCCTTGGCAACACCACCCATAGCAGGATTACACGACATTTGTCCAATGGCCTGCATGTTCATGGTAACCAATAAGGTTTTTGCACCCAATCGTGCTGAAATTCTTGCCGCCTCACACCCAGCATGACCCCCTCCCACAACAATAACATTATATTTTTCCATCATACTATCTAGGGTTTATGTTCCACGTGGAACAATTTGAGCAATCGGTTCTCCTCTAAGTGCATTGTCTGCTTATCGCTTTCGTTTTGGTCTGTATAACCTACTACATGGAGCAAGCCATGGAAGAGCATGCGTGTGATGTAGGCCTGGTGGCTTTCGTTGGTTTCTAAAAACTGTGTCGAACCATTTATAAATAGCTCTACATGCTTGCCCATTGGTGTGTCGCTTTCATGGGTTATAACATCTGTATCATACCTATGATTTAACAGGCTGGTATTATGCTCAATTTGGCGCTCACTATCTGTTAGAATCACGTCCACCCCCCGGAGCGGAAGGTTGTATTCCTGGCTAAATAACATTAAGGCATCTTTTACTTCTTTGACCGTTATTGCAAGGTCCGGGTTGCCATCGCGTAGCACACGCACAAACATAGAAGTATTATAACCTGAATTGAAGCTCGATGGTTGCCCCATCATTACTAAACACAACCCAGTCGGCCAACTGTTTTATTAAAAAAACTCCTCGGCCACCAACGACCATTAGATTGTCTGGGTGTGTTGGGTCTGGCAACCCATTATAATCAAAACCAGATCCCTCATCATGAATATGAAAAACCAACTTGTCTGGATTCTCTTCTCTTTCGAACTCTAGGGTTACCTTTTTTGAATCATCCTCTTTATTGCCGTGGATAATGGCATTATTAACTGCTTCTGTCACGCCGATAAGCATGTTCCCAAAAACCTCGTCAGACACATTGTGTTCAACTACGACCTGCTCTAAGAAATGCTCTATCTCTTTTAGGCTCTCATGTTTAGAAGAAACAATCAGTTGCTGCATAATTCAAAGATAATATATAATACTATCATTTATTGTGTAAATGATCTCCATAGTTTATCATAAAACGCAACCAAACCCGGGTTTACTTTTGTAGGTCTCTTTCTTCGTTGAATGATTTGATCGATTACTTGTTGTACTTCTTCTGGAACAATTACGACATTCTGGTCAACGGGTGACGATGATTTTCGCGTCTCTTTTTGACCCTGTTTGTTGGCTGCTTGTTCTAATTTCAGAAGCTGTAAGTCTATGTTTTGTAGGCCCTCGCTATACTCCTCATTTCCCATTAAGAGCCCTTCAGACAACATTTGCTCCTGGCGTTTCATTTGATCAAGAACACCTCTACCTTCCTTTTCAAGATTATTGGCTTTAAGCCAGTTTTCCAAGGCATTCCTGATCTTTGCCTGTTCTTTGATTAGTGCAGCTAACGCTTCGTCTTCTTTATCCCCGCTACCTCCTTTTCCTGCGCTGCCCTTATTTCCATCTTCGCCCTCGCCTTCTTTATTGCCTTGTTGGCCCATTGCTGCTTGATCAGACATAATGTCTTGAAGCCCTCCCTCTTTTGAAGGTTTTCCGCTTTGGCCTTGACCTGTACCCCCAGGGTTTTCACACATTTGACTTCCCTGCATCTGACCTGAAAGGTTCATTTGAATATTTTGAAGTGCCTCATCAAGCAGTAAAGCAATTTCATTAACCTCCATCATTACCCCTTGCGCCTGGGTAGCCCACGTGGCTTGACTGCCTCTTTCAAAACTTTTTGCTAACTGCTCTTGTCGCTTTTCTATACGCACAATTCCGTCTATTATTGGCTTTTGCGCTGTTGGGCTTCTTGAAGCTAGTGCCATCAGGGTGTCTTTTACGCCATCAAAGTTTTTATTCCAAAGCGTTTGACTGCGTACTTTGCGCTCTTTGGTAAAAACACCGACATTGGAAGATGGTCTAGACAAAAAGAGGTCTTCTTCAATAAGTGATAAGTCTACTAGATTTTCTAACAACTGTTGTAATGTGGCTAAGTCCATCTCTAGTTGCTTTTGCTTAGCTGATTTCATTGCCATGGACAACATAGAACTTAATTGCTGCATTTTTTGGGCCGCGTTCGACTTATTCGATTCACTTGGAGATCCCTGCTGCATTTGATTTGAAAGGTCTTGCAAATCATTGTCGATCTCTTCTGAAAAATCACCTATGTCCTGTGATTCTTCTCCTAACAAATCCTCACCCTCTTGTATAGAGTTCTTTATATCATCAAACTGTTCGTTGATGTCGTTTTGTTTCGCAAGGGCATTAGTATCATTCAAATCAAGTGAATCCTCTTCTTTACTTAACTGCTCTAGTTCTTGTATTGCATCCTTTAAGGCGTTTTCTTTCATTAGCTGGGAAAGCATCCGTTCTAACATCTCTAAAGACATTTCTTCCTTACTTTCCATCTCACTTAGCTCCTCTAACGCATTATCTAAGGTCTCTTCATCTTGCTGTTCAAGCGCTTCTCTAATCTTATCCATTAACTCTTCCCTCCTACTATCTTCCTGGGCTTCTTCTAGCAAAGGGTTTAACACGCTGGTATCCACTGGATCATTAAACTCTTCAGCCATTAACATAAAAGCTTCTATCTCCTCCTGTAGTAGATTTTTTTGATCGCTTAACTTTTCCAAACTTTCTAAAAAGTCAAGAATTTCCATATTATCGGCACTAGAAGACGTTTCTGTTAATCGCTCATTTCGTATGTCTTCTAACCGCTCATTCATTGTTGACTGAGTGCTATTTAGACGATTAGCCGTAGTCTCCATTTCCTCAATCTCCTCATCTTTTTGATCATCCCAAGTATCTTGATTGGGCACCGTGAGAATAATCTTTCGCGAAAAAGCACACTGGCTTCCTTTTACCTTATTATTGTCACATGCTCCATAACTTATTTCTATTGCGTCTACTCCAGATCTCCATAAATCCTTACGCCTAAAATAGTCTGCAAAATCACCCTCTACTGATTTATCATGAATAACGCTGTAGCGCTTTGTATCTATTATCTCGCCAGATTGAATAAAGTGCACTTGTCGAAAAACGCTTGATACACCAAAATCATCTTCAAATGACCCAATAGCAGTGTATGCACGTGCCATCGTATCATAATTCCATTCCATAGAAATGGTTGGCTCATTATCGGTTAACACATCAACAACCATTGACCACAATGTATCTTGATCTATAGTGGTATAGCATGGAGCCGACTCCATTACAATAAAATCCTCATTGAATTGGCGTAACAATCCATTAAATGACAACACACTACTATCATCGCTTGATTGTTTTTCTACACGCAAAGTGCTCCCTTCAAAAACTTCAATATTCTTTGGGTTTATCCATTGGACCGCTTGTTGCTCGATGTAACTAGGAGGAGTTAATACCACCTTATATAAATAACCTGTTGTGTTCACCACTTCAACATGAAAAGATGAAAGGATTTTATCACCATTCTGCCAAGTAAAATGTAAATCTTGATTAACTGATTCAATTACATAGGAAAGCGTATCGTTTTTATATAAAGGTTTGATTTTCAGGTTATTAAGTAATAAATCATTTGATGTATAACTAGTATCCTGTATCACAGCAAGTAGGGTATATGGCTGACCTACTTCTACCTGATTTTCCGACAACCAGACAATACGTTCGTTGCTTTCATTACCCTGATTAATCGCAAATGCATTAGAAAACGCCTCTGTCCATGGACTTAGGCTTACCAAGGTTCCAGCAATAATTGTAGATAACAATAAAAGCGTTCTAAACCGCTTTTGCTGCTTTTCCTCCTTATGCCAAGTTGGAAGTAAACTATCTACTGGCTCTGAACTCTTGTCCGAATAGGTTTCCTCAAATTCTAATCCGTATTGAAGTTTGTGTTTTGCCTGATCAGCTTGATGATCATACCAAGAAAGTACTGTGTTAACTATATAGATTTCACTTAGAGTATAGGTATGAAAAATCCTAAAAGAAATAAAGAGTAAAGACGCAATACTAGAGCCAAGTGCCACCCACACCGGCCAGCTTACATTACCTTCAATAAAAAATATAAGCAGAGCTAAGCTCATTATACTCCAAAGCAGAGTAGATAAACATAGAGCACGTAAAATCTTATACTCCAGCCGTTTATACAGACCTACTTTGCCAGACTCTATGATTTTATCTTTAATCATTATTCTAAGCTATTAACATATAATGTTAATTACAACGTTAAAAGTACTTGCCTTATGTGTATATGCTAGGTAAAATTGACTAATGGTGTTCTTTCAAGTAAAATATTGCTGCTTTTCCTCATGATGTACACCAGTTGCTCACAAATAATTATTCCACAATGAGTAAACTACTTATAATGCACACAATGTTTATTATACTCAACTTTGCTCTTAAATCTGAACTTCTTAGGGAAAAGATAGGTTAACTTAGTGTTTGAAATATGTGGATTGCCCACTGTACTAGTAGTATTCCACATAATAACACTCCTAATGATGACTATAGTTTTTTTAAATAAAAGATTTTAATCATTATGATTTATGACGAGTACATTTCGTTACGCAAGCTTTTAGATTGTAATAAGCCGCAGGCAGATTCTAAATACGCTCTTGAAGAATCTTTTTTTATCAGAGTTCATCACATTCATGAGATTAACTTTGCGCAAATTTTAGCTGATGTAAACGAGCTGGATTCCAGGCTGAGTATTGATAGTGAGGAGGAAAAGATTGATCGATTACAGCGAATACTTGCTTGTTGGAAGTTAAATATAGGTGCGTTAAAGCTCTTAGAATACTTGAAAAGAGAAGACTTTCTAGGTTTTAGACCGTCATTGACAGGTATATCTGGAATGCAGAGTAGTCAATATCTTATATGGATAGACGCTTTTTACAAGAATAAAAAGAGATATACAGAGAAGGAAGTGATGAGACCGGCTATAATATCAGCCTTTCAATCAATACATGATTGCCACAACAATTGGCTTGCTGCTCATGAGGAGGTGATTCTTCATTTTATACAAAATGACCATGGAACAGGGGATACAGAAGGATTACGTTATATGCAAGATCAAAGAGATCATTATGATACGATTTGGCAAGAAATCCTATTAACACTCAATAAATCGATCTAATACTTGAGGTATAATTTCTTTCATTTTTGCCTTGTAATCAACAAGTACTTCTTTAGTTGATCGCTGTGCAATGGCAAGACATATAGTTAAACATTCGTGCCCTAGTAGTCCGCCTAAACCATATAGTGCACTACATTCCATTTCAAGATTGCAAATGGTGTCTCCTTCTACACTACGGTAGTCTGCAATTGACCCTGTATGCCATCCACTTAAATGATTTGTTCTAAGTTCTCTTCCTTGAGGTCCGTAAAATCCAGATGCTGTTAAGGTAATCCCGCAATGACCAAGAGATGCAAAGTGATTTAAGAGGTAATCACTGGAACTAGCAATATATTGTACGGGTCCTAATTGGTTTTTATAAAAATAATCTTGTACGGTTTGTAGTTCTTTATTGTTTTCAACTGAACCTTTCAAAAATTCATGATAGTAAAGCATTAGACTGTCTTGGCCAAAAGCTTTTTTAGATATAACTAAGTCTCCTGGTTTTACATCGTTTTGAAAGCTACCACAAGTTCCGAGGCGAAGTAGATTTAGTTTGGTAAGGGATGGCTTGATCTCTTTAGCATTAAAGTCTACGTTAGCTAATGCATCAATTTCATTTAACACGATATCGATATTATCAGTCCCAATCCCTGTAGCCATAACCGATAGCCGACAACCCTTATACATACCTGTAGCCATGACAAATTCCCTATTCTGTCTCTTGTACTCGATATGGTCAAAAAATGACGCGATCAGTTCTACTCTGCCTGGATCGCCAACTAAAATTATACTAGATGCTATTTCCTCTGGCTTTACTCCGAGGTGGAATATGGATCCATCGCTATTAACAATAAGATTGGTTGAATTAATCATTGTTCTGATACAGTTTAGATAATGTAATTTCCTCTACCACAGCAGGGGGTGTAAGGTATTCAATGCTTTTGCCTTCTCTGATGCGTTGCCGAATCGAACTTGAGGATATATCCAGTAAATCACAACCAAAGAATTGATGTGTTGTATGAAAGACCTCTTTATCGGAAAGGTGCTTTTCCTCTTCTAGGCCTAAACGGCTATATACTAGAAAAGGAAAGGTTTCCATTAACCAGTTGGCGTCATGCCATTTATGAAGCGTCCTATAATTATCCTCTCCTACGATTATACTAAAGGCATAGGTGCTATATTTTGAAATTAGATAGCGCATTGAATTTGCCGTATAGCTAGGTCTTTCCAAAAAGCGCTCAAAATCATTGACAACAACCCTCGATGTATTATTTATAGCTAAATGGCATAGGTCGAGTCTTTTTTGATAATCGAGTAAAGACGCTTTTTGTTTATGAGGATTTTGAGGAGTAGGACAAAGCCATACCTGATCAATTAATTCGGTATGTAGTGCTTCGTTAGCAATAAGAAGATGTCCTATATGAATGGGATTAAAGCTTCCAAAAAATAGTCCAACCCTCATAATTAAATCTCTTCGGTTTTATAGGTAGTTTTAGCCAACTCAATACGTTCTAAACATTCTGGTAGTCCAAGAAAACTCATAATCTCAAAAATCGAGGGACCTTGTAACGTTCCTGTGAGGCTTAATCTCAGCGGAGGGAGAATCTGTCCAAAGGATATTGATTTCTCTTCGATATACTGCTTAATGATTGTTTCTAGCGCGGATGGACTAAAGTCGGTGTTAGCTTCCTGAATTGTTTGTATGCATTGTTCTAGGTGAGCCACTTTTTCTTCTTTCCAGGCCTTCTTTACCCCTTTACCTTCTAAGGGTTGTGGCTTCTCAAATAGATAGGCTACGGTTTCTTTTATCTCATGCTTGAATTGTATGCGTTCAGAAGCAAGATTAAACACCAATTCTAAATCTTGTACTTCTCGATTTTTTGCATTGGGAAAGATTTGAAGAATGGTTTCTTGCTTTTCTTTGTCGGAATAGGCTTTAAGGTATTCACTATTGAACCAGCAAGCTTTTTGGTAATCAAATTTGGCACCTGACTTATTAACTCTTTCTAAAGAAAAGTTTTTGATAAGGTCTTCAAGGGAAAAGATTTCTTGATTGTTTCCGGGATTCCAACCAAGTAAGGCTAAGAAATTTAAAATGGCTGAGGCTTCGAAACCTCTTTCTTTATAACCACCGGCAATCAGTTCTCCTGGATTACTTGGATTATACCAGTCAATGGGAAAAACGGGAAATCCTAGTCTGTCGCCGTCGCGTTTACTGAGTTTACCTTTACCGTCGGGTTTTAAAATAAGCGGCAGGTGAGCAAACTTTGGCATATCCCATCCAAGTGCTTGATACAGCTGAACATGAAGTGGTGTAGAAGGAAGCCACTCCTCACCGCGTATTACATCGGTAATCTCCATAAGATAATCGTCTACGACATTAGCTAAGTGATAGGTTGGAAGCCCATCGCTTTTCATTAGTACTTTATCATCAAGTTCATGGCATTGAAAAACGATCCATCCTCTAATCTCATCATAAAATCGAACTTCACCAGCAACAGGAGTTTTAAACCGCACAACATAATCATCACCACGTCCAATACGCTCCTCCACTTCTTGTGTCGATAAGCTTAGGCTATTTTTTAAGTATGCTCTGGTGGTTGCGCTGTATTTCGGTGAGGTATTTCCTTGTTTTTGCATGGTTTCCCTCCAAGCGGTTAATTCTTCGCTTGTGTCGAAAGCATAATAGGCATGTCCATCACGGAGGAGTTGTTCTATATAAGGCTTATACAGAGCACTGCGTTCACTTTGGCGGTAAGGACCAAATTCGCCCCCAAAAGCAGGACCTTCATCGGGTGTTATCCCACACCAGGATAGGCTTTTTAAAATATACTCTTCCGCACCGGGAACAAATCGTTTTTGATCGGTATCCTCAATACGAAGGATAAAATCTCCTTTATTGTTTTTTGCATGTAAATAACAAAAGAGTGCCGTACGTAGACCACCAATATGTAATGGACCTGTTGGGCTTGGAGCGAATCGAGTTCTAGTTGCCATAGACCAAAGATGCATATACTAAGGCCAAACAAGCAAAATTGCAGCTTAAATTATATTCGTTATGACATGAATAGAGAAAAAAACCCAGTGCATATCACAATTGACGACGGCCCCAATGGCCTATATACTGAGCGTCTGGTAGAGATATTAGAAGCTCATAAGGCACAGGCTACCTTCTTTGTTTTAGGAGAGCAAATGGAAAAGTATCCTGCTCAGGCAAAATCTTTACGTAATTATCAAGTGGCTAATCATGGATATAGCCACTTAAACAATTGGACGTCAAGTCCTAAAAAACAACGAGAAAACATCAAGCGCGTAGAAGAGCGATTTCCAGCTATAGAAAAATATTATCGCCCGCCATATGGTCGATTGACCTTAACGCAATTATTGTATTGCTATGGTAAGCTAAGTATTAAGATGTGGACGTTAATGAGTTATGATTTTGATCATTCTAAAGCTCAGTATACTTTGTGGAGAAGGATAGAAGGCGCGCTTAAAAGGAAAAGGTGTGTTCTTGTCTTTCATGATAATGAAAAGTCCTCTAAACACACAAGATGGTTGTTAAATAGAACGCTGCTAGAAATAGATAAGCTCTCGAAAAAAACGGTAGTTTATTCTTAACTGAAAAGTGTTAAGAAAGTGCCCGGGGCGGGACTCGAACCCGCACGTTCATACGAACACATGGCCCTCAACCATGCCTGTCTACCAGTTTCAGCACCCGGGCAGACGGGCAAATATACCAAATAAGTCTAAGCGAAGAGCGATTTACAGCTATAGTAACTTCCCATAAAAAAGACCAGGCCCATTCCGATGCTTGCAAGATGATAGAATAAGGATTGGCTTGTACTTGGGGCGGACAAACATGAAAAGGCAATATATCCGCTAAATGTAGAGAGACCGCCACAAAAACTAGCTATACCAATTCTGATAATGGGGTTGTTTACAGGAATTGCCAAGAGACAGCCCATAATAGCACAAGCTACGATATTGGACACCAGAACCCCGTGATCTCCAGATTTAACATAGGGGACAAAAGAGAACAGGTACCGAAAAATTCCTCCGAATCCTGTGCAACAAAAAATGATTAACAATTTAGCCAAGTCAACAAATTTGTGTTCTGGATTTAGGGTTGACCCTTTTTTTCAGCCCCTCGGTTATAGTAAAGCTGTAAAACAAAGAAGACAACTAAGAATATGTTTAGCAGTACAAGAGACCATCCTATAAGAGACAGGTTAAATGGGTATTGCTCGAAGAAAAAACTAAGGGAAAGGACTCCAAACACAATGGAAAGGAAAAACAGGATTATAGCGACTTGTTGCTCTGAAAACCCACAATAAACCAAGTGGTGAGCCAAATGGTCTCTACCCCCAACAAAAGGTGATGTCCTGCGCAGAAGGCGTCTTACGAACACCGTTATTGTATCCATTATAGGTACAGCAAACACAAGAATAGGAATCATAAACTGTTGTACTTGAACGATTCCTCCATAATCAACTCGGTGGTTCCAAAATAACTCAACACCCAAGCCAGCCAAGAAGACACCAAGGAATTGGGAGCCCGTATCGCCCATATAGATTTTAGCAGGGTTCCAATTATAGGGTAAAAAGGCAATAAGGCTTGCTAAGACGCCAATAATACATGGATAGACCCAAAGGCTAGGTGAGACAATAAGAAGGGCCATTCCAATGGCAGTAAGCACAATAGATATGGAAACAGAAGTGGTTATAGCATCCATATTATCCAACATATTGATGGAATTCATTATGGCAATAACCCAGAAGGTGGTTAATGCATAATCGACAAACACATTTCCGCTGAATTGTATTACAATACCCCCCAAGCACAAAATCGTCCCACACAGAACTTGACCCAAAAACTTCACAATAGGAACCGTGTCATACGTGTCATCTGCCAAGCCTAACAAAAACCCTAGACAGCAGGCAGCGGTAAATGAAGTTCGTTTGAGCTCACTAAGCATATTGATACCCTCAATGGGTAAAAGGCTTATGGAGACACTAAAGCAAATAAAAAAGGTAAGTCCGCCAACAGATGGTTTGACCTCCGCACTCCAGCGCTCTTGTCCAAGAGCTGATGGTTGCCGAACACCAAGTCCCCTACTGAAGCGAAGAAACAACGCATGCGTCGTGTACCCAAAAAGGAATATTGCTACGAATAAAACGAACCAATAGAATTGCTGCTCCATAAGGTTAAATCTAAGTAGAACTATGATTTCCTACGAAACCTTGAGAAGAATCCACCACGCTCTCTTTTCTCCCGTTTGTCCGGATCGGAGTAGTACCCGTATCCATACCCATACCCGTATCCGTACCCATAACCGTACCCATAGCCATACCCATAATTATAGTAAGAACCTGAAACGCCCCTTCCGTAATCATTCATAATGATGGATAAGTTCGGTACTTGCAGGTTTTCTTTAGTTGACTCAATGTGACCTATAAACGCTCGGTGTGAGTAGTCAGCCCTCAACACATAAATGGGATTATTAACCTTACTAATAACAGGGATGGAGTCAGTTACCAAACCAATTGGAGGGGTGTCAAAAATAACTACGTCAAAGGATGTCTTTATCTCGTCAAGGAACCGAACAAATGACTCACTACCCACCAATTCAGAAGGATTTGGTGGAATTGGGCCAGCGGGTATTGCCCAAAGATTTTCTTCGGAGGTAGAAAAGGTGACATCCTCTTTTGATGATCGTTTATTTAGCAAGGTACTCATGCCGGCAGCATTGGGGAGGTCGAAAATCTTGTGAATACGAGGTTTTCTTAAATCAACATCTACGATTAGGACTTTCTTACCCTGCATGGCAATAATTGCAGCAAGGTTGATAGCAACAAATGTTTTTCCTTCACCAGGTATAGTAGACGTTACCGCAATAGAACGAAAGTCATCTTCTGCCTCAAGAAATTCGAGATTACTGCGAACTCCTCTGAATGACTCAGAAATCCCACTTTTTGGCCGATTGGTGACAACAATAGAGGACATGGGTAGTCGTTCAGAGTACCGCTGAATTACACCGAGCAATGAAGTGTCTGTCTGGGAGGTAACATCTTCAATGTTTATGATTTCCTTGTGAGTTATGTAGCGAAACACAACCAATATAAGCGATAGAATGGCCCCAATAGCCAGTCCAACAAAACGAATAAAACTGTCATTTGGTGCTACATGTTTTTCAGAAACCTTGGGTTCTTCTAAAACGATATAATCACTGACAATACCTGCTCTTGATAAAGAAAATGAAGCTTTACGATCAAGAAGGCTGTTATAAAAGGAAGACTTCACCTCATAATCTCTTTTTAACCTTAGATATTCAGCCTCAAACAATGGTAGCAAATCAAGCTCTTCTAATAGTTTGTTGATTTCTTCAATAACCGCATCTTTTTCCTGCCTATACTTATCGATATTTATTTGAACCTGGGCGATTAGTGTTGCTCTGGCTTTGTCGAGATTTCTTTCGATAAGCACGACAGTAGGATGCTCAGGGGTTACTTGCATAAGTGCCTCCTCTTTATCAGATTCTAGCTTTAAGATTTCATCAACAGAGAGCGTTCTTGTAATGCCGTCAAACTCATCCCCAGAAAGTTGGGTGCTTGCAAGATTAATGTTTTCCTCTTGCTCAATCATAACAACAAACCATTCAAGCACACTTGTAACATATTCAAGGCGAACCAGTTTCTTTTGTAATGCCTTAACATCGCCATATAATCCACCACCAAGTGCTTCTATATTTCTATACCCTTTTTGCGCCTCAGCGTTTCTAACGGCTACCAGGGCATCGTCGTAAAGGGGTTTGATAGAGTCAATTTGTTTGTCAAGGAATGCAATGGATTGCTCAAGGCTCTCCATTTTTTGGTCAAGGTGAAAATCCATAAAGGATTCCATTAACAAATCAACGGTTAGGGCCGCCTTAGACTTACTTGGGTGACGCGCAGAAACCTGAATGGCGAACGTTTCCTTGTTGGGCTCTATTCGTGTGATGGCCATGAGTTCATCGGCCAGCGCCTCGTTGGTTTTTACCTTAAACAAGATGTTTTTTTGATTTTCTGCCCCCCCCTCTAACAGCAATTGGTCTAGGTTTGATATAGCCAAGTAGATGTTTTCATCAGCAAAAGGCTTTCCTGGTTTAAGGAAGCCCCCCCAGCTTTTTCCTTGATAGACATAGTCCAACCGAACACTATCTTTCTTTTGATCGATATTAATGTTGTAGTCAATGTTGACCCTGCGCATTGCGGGTTGCTGATAAAAACTGTCTATCGTAAAGTATGGATTAGGAAAAATCTCTAGAGAGCGGAAATCACCTACTTCGTAAAAAACATAGTTCAGTCCTTTGTTGCTGAATGCGTTATCAACTACAATAGGAGATGTTATAACCCGGACATCTTGTTGAAAATCAGTTGGGGTAAAATCTTGTGTCGGAAGTGATTTGTCAACACCAAGAAGGCTCTGTTTATCCTCTCCGGCGATATGAATTAGAACTCCTTTAGAAGAGTATATTCTGGTAGAAAAGTGGAGAAAAATATGGGCAACACCTGAAGACAACAACATGAAGAGAAAAAACCATTTGAAAGACTTCCTCAAAACATAGAGCAGCAGCCCAACATTGAACCGATCGTACAGGACGGAGGATTGTTGTTTTGTTTTGGGTGAATCAGACACTGGTAGGGGTTTTGGTTATTGTTGGCGAAGCAGCAAAACAGTAGTTATAAGAGAAGATGATGACAATAGTAACGAGGTAACGGATGAAATTTCTGTACTTGCTCTTCCAACCACACGGGGTCTTCTATGGATGTATATGATATCATTACTCTGAACAATCATTCCCCCATCGGCAATGTTCGACATTTCAGAAAGATCTATTTCATAGAGCAAAGGATCGTTTAAATCCCCACGGATAATATAAATTTTGTCCGCTCTATCATATTGACCCAACCCTCCACTTCTTGCGATAATTTCGAGCAATGTGGTGGGCCTTGTTTCCAGCGGAATAACAGAGGCGCTCCCCCCCTTAAACACCAAACACCTTCTCCCAAGAACAGAAACAATAGCAAAGGGATTTACAAAAAGTTCTTCAGCGCGTTGTTCGAGAAACCGCTCAAGCTCTTGATCTTTCATACCCTGGACATAGGTTTCTCCAAGGATGGGGAGGTCTACATATCCATCTTGGGTCACAAGAAATGGAACCAGTTGTCCTATTTGTACCGATTGAGAGCCATTTACACCTTGATTTCCATCCATTTTTAAGGCATCAAGAATCGGAAAACCGTCTTGCGTGTAAAGTTGTAGTCTTATCACGTCTCCGGGTCGAATCGAGTAATCTTCTATTTTATCCTTTTCTGCGACGAACTGCTCAAAATTTCCCTTCCTGAACATACGGTCTGGAACAAGGATCTTACATGAACTCAATAAAAGGAGTATGGCTATAATTTGAAAACTTCTCACGGCTATTGAATATAAAGGAACGTATTTATTGGGAAGTAAGCAATTGCTCATAGACTTTTGACATCGTCGAGCAGAGTTGTTTGTAACTAAATCGTTGAGCTATTTGCTTGCGTAGGGCAAGGTTTAAAACAAATCCCGGTTTGGATTCTTTAACCCAAGAAAGCAAGCTTTTTTGAAAAGCATTGCGATCACCTTGTGGTGTCACCATGCCTTGTTCGGAGTCGAGAAGGATATCTCGAACCCCACCCACATCAGTAGAAATAAAAGGTTTTCCGGCACACCCAGCCTCAATTAAACTTACCGGTGTTCCTTCGTTTTTTGAGGTGAGACACACGAGGTCTACACCGGCCAAAACCCGATCAACCTCTGTAATCCATGATGTAAAAATGATGTCCGCATTTGGGTCGGGTGCCGTATTGAAAGATAGATTAAGCGCATCACAATGTACCATTAAGGCGTTTTTTTCCTCACCATCCCCAACGAGAAACACTTGAATTTTTTCGTTAGAATTGTTTTTAACAAAAGCTATTGATTCAAGAAAGAAGGCGTGGTCCTTTACGGGCACAAGCCTTCCTATAAGTGCAAGGGCAAATACGTCTTCAGCAACTCCCCATTCCTTGCGAAAGGATAACCTTTTGTCATCCATGTTTGTAAAGAAACGATCTAGGTCAAAACCAAGCGGCACAACTCGAAATTTTGACGATGGAGCAATATGAAATACGCTTGAAAGCTCTTGTTTTTGTAAAGGACTAATTGCAATCAATGCATTACTCTTTCGCCCCAAGAACCGCTCAACAAGCAGGAAAAAGGTTGTTTTTATCCTACCAAAATAGGAGTGAAACACATGGCCATGGTAAGTATGCAAGACGACAGGCACGTTTTCTTTGTAGGCCGCATAACGCCCAATAGCTCCGGCCTTGGCTGCATGAGTATGTACAATGTGTGGTTTAAACTCACGAATAACCTTTCGTATTTCTAAATAAGCTTTTCTATCTCGAGACAGGTTAATTGCTCGCTGCATAGATGGAATTAGCCTTGGAGAAAGCCCCATTGACTTTGCAACATATAATGAGCTGCCTTCTGAGGCGTCCTCTTGACCGGCCAAAAGTAGCGTTTCATAAGAATCACCAAGGTGTTTGGTTAAGTAGCAGACGTTATAGGTTGGGCCTCCGATATTGAGGCGATTGGCGATACGTAAAACACGAATTTTCTGACTACTCATTGCCTACATTTAAACGTTTCCACCATTCTTGAAAAACCATAAAGGAGTATAAAAACGCACTTTGTTCAGCGTTGCCGCTTTTTTGATTGGATTCAAATAGCCGACGTAAGGGTTTGTATAAAAATAGCCCTTGTGCGTCGAGAAAATCTTGTTGAATAAATTGTTCAATCCTCCCACTAAAGACGTTTCTAATCCAGTCTTCCAACGGAACTTCAAATCCTTGTTTAGGCCGGTGAAATACTTCATAGGGTAAATCATTTTCAAAGCCTTTGCGTATAAGGCGCTTAGTGGTCGAGCCCTTAACCTTGTATGCGCTAGGAAGGCTGTTAGCAAAATCAACCACGTGGTGGTCTAAAAATGGAACGCGCACTTCAAGGCTTGACGCCATGGACATTTTATCCACTTTGGTTAGCATGTCCGAAGGCAAGACAATTTTTTGATCGGCATATAGAAAATGATTGAGACTGTCTATACGATTAGGCATTAGATCCATGAAGGAGGGTTCACCAAAATGGGGTTTTTTGAGGCACTGACTTACATCCTTTTGGTTGGAAAAGGCCGCCCAATGAGCATATCGGCCTTTAGGTCTTTTGCTCATTCCAGCGCTCAATCGTTTGAGTTGTCTTGTTTTGTTGCGAAAAGCCGATCCACGACTAGAGGATGCAAGTTGCCAAAGGGGGCTAGTTGTAGATAGGATAAACCGGTAGAGCGGGTTTAAACTCATTTGCAATGCACGGTGTTTGTTGTAGCCACCGAACACCTCGTCGGCTCCATCCCCACCCAATGCAACCGTTATGTGGTTTTTTACACTGCGGCAAAGATGGAAAACGTTTAGTGCAGAGGAATCCGCAAAAGGCTCATCCATAGCATCAAAGAACAAGTCTAAATGATCAAAGATTATCTTATCGGACAAAATAATATTGTTGTGTTTGGTGCCAAGAAAGTTGGCGGTTTGACGGGCTGCGCTGGTTTCATCTAGAAAGTTTCGCCCTTCAAACCCTATAGAATACGTTTGGACCCCACCATGTAGTTTTTGAGCAACTGAGGTAATAATCGAAGAATCAATCCCTCCACTAAGAAAGCAACCGACGGGAACATCTGCCACCATTCGAAGCTCAACAGCTTCCTTGATTTTGGTTTTACATTGACGCGCGGCTTCATCAAAAGAAAGTTCTTTCTGCTTCTTGTGCTCACCGATTGTGTAATAGCAATGCTGTTTTGCCCCGTGTTTCTGGGAATATCGCAACGTCGTTCCTGGGGAAACCTTGACAATTCCATCAATTAGGCAAAGCGGCTCGGGCACGTAGCTATATAAAAGGTACTCGTTGAGGGCCTGATGGTTTATGGCAAAAGGAACACCGAGTTTTTTAAGAGGCCTTAGCTCCGAACTAAATCGAAGACCATCACCTGAGTAATAAATGTATAAAGGTTTAATGCCTAGCCGATCTCGCCCAAGTAGAATTTCTTCAGTAATAGTGTCATAGAAGGCAAAGGCAAAAAATCCGTTAACCCTCTCAATAAAACCTTCACCTTCTAGAATAAGCCCCTGAAGTAAAACTTCAGTATCGGACGATGTTTGGAAAACAGCTCCCTGTTTAGATAACTCTTCGCGAAGAGCGGAGTAGTTAAAGCACTCTCCGTTATAGACAATCCAATAGCGCCCACAATTACTTTTCATGGGCTGGTTGGACCTTGAATCGAGGTCAATAATGGAAAGACGGCTATGCCCGAGAAAAACCTTATTGTCAAAAACAACAAAATCCCTGTGGTTGGGGCCGCGGTGTTTCAAATCCTGAAGCGCAGCATCAAACTCCTTGTTGTTAAAAGGTGCACCTGTTCCAATCCAACCAATGATACCGCACATACCCTTGCAAAATAAAAGGATTTTAGTAAAGGTGTATCTTCATTACGTGGAGCTATTGGATTTTATTATTGGTCCTGTATATGTTGGTATAATTCTTTTTGTAGGACTCAGAATTTCCTCAGGTTTTGCTGACAGCATAGATCGTAGATTATTTAATCTGGGTCTTTTAGCAAAGCTTGTTAGCTCTTTTGCAATCGGGATCATCTACTGGTTTTATTACCAAGACGGAGACACAGTCTATTACTTTGAAAGAATGCTGAGGGTGTCAAAGACACTCAAAAATGATCTTTTACTAGGTCTACAGTTAGTTTTTACATCCTATTCAGAAGAGGCTGATGATGCGTATTTTTTAATGACATCATTACGAGCATTTGACACTGCATCATATATGGTGGTGCGCATAGCATCTATAGTCAATATAGTTTGCTTTGGGATTTATACCAATGTTGCCCTCTTGTTTTCTGTCTTTGCTTTTTCCGGACTGTGGCAGCTTTACAGGATTTCCTGTCAGGCCCTTCCCACGGTATCCAAGCGAAACCTTGGCATTGCCATCTTGCTGTTTCCTTCGGTTGTTTTCTGGGGTAGTGGTTTATTAAAAGACACCCTTACATTAGGAGGAATAACATGGGTTATCGCCTGTTTTTATCGTGGAGTTATTTTACGCCAAAGGCCGATAGTTAACATTTTATTTATGCTCATTCTTGGGTACTTTGTAGCTGTCATAAAAAGCTACATTTTGGTGGCATTTATTCCCGCCGCATTTCTTTGGTATGTATCTGAAAGAAGGTTGTTGTCATCACGAAACAGGTCTTCTTCTTTGTCGCCCGTACTGGCCACCGTTTCTATCCTTTTGTCTTTGGTTGCGTTGTCTCAATTGGGCGATGTGCTAGGTAGGTATTCTGTAGAGAATCTTCAATATGAAGCTCAAGCCATGCAGCAATGGCACCACCAGGTAGAAGAAGTATATGACTACGAAGGCTCTTCATACAGTTTAGGAAACACTGATTTTTCTACGCTAGGTCTTATTACGAAGGCACCAATAGCCTTGGTAACCACTTTTTTTAGGCCCTTTCCTTGGGAGGTAAGTAACGTGCTTATGGCGTTGAGCTCCCTTGAATCGCTGGCCTTGTTTTCAATTGGCTTTCTTGTGTTTTTTCAAAGAAGTACAACACCAGATAACAGGCTTTCCCGCCTTTTCCACCGGTATCCCATTTTACAATTTGCGTTGTTGTTTTCTATAATTTTTGGATTTGCTGTAGGGTTTACTGCCTATAATTTTGGTGCTCTAGTTCGGTACAAAATCCCGTGTTTACCGACAACTGGTATTCTACTAGCCGCCCTCTATTCTCTAAGAGCGGAAAAGAACGACAAGGAGGAGGTCTTACAGCATTAAACGATTAATACATTCAAGAATTAAGTCTTTTTGGCTTGAAACAGAGTAGTTTTTCTCTACATGCCTTCTTCCCGCCTTCCCCATTTTCTTTCTAAGCAGACCATCCAATAGAAGCATTTCTAATGCTTGCACCCATTCCTTTTCGGATTCCGCCCAAAGCCCGGTTATATTTGGAAGCACAACCTTTTTGTTGGCACCAACAGGTGAAGCAATACACGGAATCTCCAAACTTAGATATTGAAGCGCTTTGAAAGCACACTTTCCTTGGGCCCACTCTTTATCAGGTAGTGGCATGATGCCAATATCAATATCAAGCAATTGGTCAATTTCACGCTGCTTATCCCAAGCCTCGAAGTGGAAAGCAACACCTAGGTTAGCTGGCCGTGAGTTGGCAATGATTTTTATTTGAATAGCATATTTGTTTTGAATTTGATTTAAGGCTCCATCGATTTCTGTTAGGTAGGGTAAGGTCGAGTGGCTACCAGTCCATCCAATACACAACACATCTTTTTCTTGTGTATAATCTTTTGTTGTGTTGTGGTGGTTTGTGGTATCTATAGTGGTAGGTATAACAATGACGCTCTTGTTGTACTGAGATGCAAAATCTGCTAAAAACTGGTTTCCAACAAATATCATGGAAGACCAAGTGCATATTTTCTTAGTTTTCCCTGGATTTTTGAGTCGATGAATCCAAGCATTGGTCGTGTTGTTTATCCAAATGGCATCATCGAAATCGTAGACAATCTTTTTTTTTGCAACGCGAGCAATCCACCATTCAAAAAAAGCGGGTCCAATTGGACATGTCTCCCTATGAATAAAGACCAGATCATAGCGCTTTAGAGTAAATAAACATGAAAGGCGTCGGCAAAAACCGAGCAGTGTGGCAAGTATCTTCAACAAGCCAACCCCTTTTTTATATACAATATTCCACCCCCATTCCGTTAAAAAGGAGTGATGACTAACTTCTATATTGTTAGCCTCCCAAAGGGGAATATATTGTTCAAAACGAAAACGCTGGGAGCCTGCACAACCCTTGGGATAGGGACACAGTATAAGAAGCCTCCTAGTCTTTTCCATTACTTTTTTGTTGCTTTGCTTCATAGTTGATATGAACCTCAAAGAAATCTTTTCCCTTAAAGGCCACCAAGACGAATCCTCAAGATACATTGCATTTTTCGTTCGAATCCTTGTTATATATCTTATTTGGTTTTCGTTTCGAGAGCTTATGGAGAAGTCATTGTTGTTTCGACCCCACTGGGATGACCTCCATGTAATGTTCTCAACGATGTACATACGGATGGCAAAACCTATCCTTGAATGGCTAACACACGTGCCGGTTGTTATAAATTCTCAAAACATTTTTCTGCCCGGATCACCCCCCATGTTTGTTGCTTTTCATTGTGTGGGTGTTGCCCCAATGGCTATCATGACGCTAGTGTTTTTATGGAACCCCCTTCCTTTACCTCGCCGACTAACCTATTGGATTGGGGCAATGGCGACCATTGTATTTCTAAATTGGTTTAGGATAACAACCCTCGGTTTTATGTTATACGCAGAGTGGAAGCAATTCTTTTATTTTAGCCACTCATATACTTATATTCTTATGATATATGGAGTATTGTTTTGGGTTATGCTTTCTTTTTTTAAGCCATATTTTTCATCCAGTGATTGCTAACAGAGGTAAGAGAAAATGATACACAAATCAAACGTTTTTGTTCACGATTCAGCTACAGTTGATCAACCGGCAACGATAGGTGAAGGAAGTAAGATCTGGCACTTTACTCATATTATGCAAGGTGTAGAGATGGGAAAAGAGTGTACAATTGGTCAGAACTGTTTTATCGCTTCGCGCTGTGTATTGGGCAATAATGTAAAAGTCCAAAACAATGTCTCAATTTATGAGGGGGTGGTGTGTGAGGATGATGTTTTTTTGGGTCCCTCTATGGTGTTTACCAACGTGATCAACCCAAGGGCACACCTCGTGCGAAAAGATCAGTTTAAACAAACTTACGTACGAAAAGGAGCTAGTATTGGCGCCAACGCAACGATTGTGTGTGGAGTGGAAATAGGATCTTACGGTTTTGTGGGTGCGGGTTCGGTCGTAACAAAAGATGTTAAGCCGTTCCAATTGGTATATGGTAATCCGGCAACGCATCAAGGTTGGGTGAGCATGTCAGGACACAAGCTAGATCTAAAGAATCCTGGCGAAGAAGCTTTTTGCCCAGAAGGCGGAGAGTTGTATCGGCTTACTTCAAAGGGATTAACCTTGGTCTAATGAAAAAAGATAAATCCCAAAACATTCAGCGATTTGCGCTTATTGGTGGAGCAGGATATATTGCGCCAAGACACTACAAGGCAATTCAAGAATTGGGCCACGAGTTGGCTGCTGTATATGACGTTAACGATAGCATAGGCATTCTTGATCAATACGCTCCTAGCGCTTACTTTTTTACTTCATTTGAGCGATTTGATCGGTTTTTAGATAAGCAAAGACAATTGGGCAATCCAATCACCCATCTAGTGGTTTGTAGCCCAAACCACCTTCATGATGCCCACATACGATTTGGTTTGCGTCAAGGTATGGAGGTTATTTGTGAAAAACCTATTGTAATAGATGCAAAGAACGTATCAGGGCTGTTGCAATTGGAAAAAGAAGAAAACAAAAAGGTTCATCCAATTTTACAACTTCGGAAGCACCCCTCAGTACTTGCTTGGAAAAATCAAATGGAGGCAGGTCACAGTAAGCCTTCTAAGGCAGATGTGGAGCTAACCTATATAACACCACGGGGCAACTGGTACTATGCCTCTTGGAAAGGAAGTCAAGAAAAGTCGGGCGGATTAGCTACCAATATTGGTATACATTTTTTTGATATGCTGTTGTGGGTATATGGTCCGGCGCTAGCCTGTAGGGTACACGATCGAAGCCATGATAGAGAGGCGGGCCTCATCGAGTTTCAAGATGCAAAAGTGCGGTACTTCTTGTCAATAGATGGAAGTACAATTCCGGGAAGGTCAACCAATTCAAAAACAGGTAGCCACAGAAGGTTAAGGGTAGATAAGCAAGAGGTAAGTTTTAGTGATGGATTTATGGACCTTCATACCGAGGTATACCGAGATATTTTGAACGGTAAGAGTTGTTCTTTGGCCGATGCACAACCAGCAATAGAACTTCTTACCGCCATGAGGAATATGACGCCAGCTCTCCCTAAAAATCCAGAAGACGCCCACCCATTAGTTAGCAGTCTCCAAAGCAAACACCCTTTTAGCGGCTGAGTTTTTCGTAAACGGAATGATAGGTCTCAACACCCTGTTTAACATCAAACCAACGTTTTGCGGTGCTTTGGCACAAAGGGCCAATCCTTTTGGAATACGTCTTATCCCCAAGTATAGGAAGGGCTTTCTTATATCCATTCTCGTTAAACTCGTCGATTAAAAGGGCCTCATCAATTTCTTCAATCACACGATCGGTGTCTCCCACTCCCCTATTACACAAAACAGGCAATCCCATGGCTAGCATCTCTCCTTGCTTAACAGGAGATGAGGCCGACTTCGAAAAGACGGGCAGAATAAAAAACAATCCAACATCAAACATTGCGATGTGTTTGGGAACATGGTCATAACTAGTTGATTGGATTCTTACAGAATCAGGATGTATTTCTCTTGCGTCAAGCTTTGGTTGTATACCACTTTGGGAGAGTTTCGACAAGAAGAAAAGCTTCAAATTGGGAATATGTTTTTGCCAAATAGCAAAAGCGTCCAACATTTCATCTAACATATACCATGTGCCAATGGACCCTACATATCCGATTACAACATCTTCATGGGCTAAATGATATGATTTACGTAAGGTCTCTCTGTCATTAGATGAATAGCGACTAGGATCAAAGTGTTTTAGATCTGCACAACAGGGAATAACCGAAATTGACCCACTAAAACCTCTAATGTGATTCCACCCTTCTATTATATTTTTCCCTTTGTGAGTTAAGGATATGATATGGTCAGCGTTTTGAAGAAGTTTTCTTTCAAGCCGCTTAACGCGCTTGTATACGGCTCTGTATATTGGGTTGCTGTATGGCCAAAGACCCCCTTCTTTTCTTTCGTCGGCCCAAAAACCGCGCATATCGAAGACAAAGGGAATGCCATGCTTTCTTTTGATTTCTAGTCCAACAGATCCAGCCATATAACTTCTACAGTGAGTGAGTTTTACCTGCTTATTAGCTATAATCTCAAACGCCATTTTTTTGATTTTGCTCCGCTGAACCAAGGGCTGTATAATGGCTGGCTTGTTTTTGTAAACGATGTAGTCCCAATAAATACCGTGCTTTTCTAGCGTCTGATCTACTGATGCCTTGTCGTTCTTAAGTTGATCTTGTTTTTCTTGTGACAGGATATGAATGGTGTGTCCACGCTGCCGTAAGCCGATGAGATAGGGAAGGATTTGCGACCTTCCGAGGGGGTCAGTTATACCGTCAAATGTTATGTATAAGACAGTGGCCACGTCAGCTCGTTAATTGTTTGAGTGTTTCCCGTGCTGGGCAAGCCACTCTATATACAGGTCAAGCCCCTTGGAAAATGATACGTTAGGCTCATACTGCAATAGGTTGTATGCCTTGGTTATGTTGGCATGGGTGTAATTAACATCTCCCTCTTGCATAGGGTGATACTCTATTTTCGGGGTCTCACCTAATTTCTCATAGAGCAAATCAGCCATTGTAGAAAGTGTAATCGGGTTACCTCCACCAAGATTAATAATTTCATACTGAGAAGCGCCACTTGCTAAAAGGCGTATTGCGGAAAGCACCCCTTCAACAATATCATCTACAAACGTGTAATCTCTTCTTGTGCTCCCATCACCGTATAGCGTAATCGGTTGACCTCGCTTAATCAGGTCGATAAACTTACAGATAGCGAGATCGGGTCGCTGTCGAGGCCCAAACACAGTAAAAAACCGCAAGCAACAAACATTTAACCCCAATCGGTGATGAGCTTCAAACAATTGAAGTTCATTGGCTCTTTTGGTATAAGCATAGGGCGAAATAGGCTTACTCACATTCATTTCTTCATCAAAAG
This sequence comes from Chitinophagales bacterium, assembly GCA_049890075.1. Classification (GTDB taxonomy): domain Bacteria; phylum Bacteroidota; class Bacteroidia; order Chitinophagales; family UBA8649; genus UBA8649. The sequence goes on along the minus strand of JBMHCE010000033.1, from coordinate 104,986 downwards.
GAAGCGTTGACAAGTTGCCATAAATTGAAGAACTAGAGGCAAAGAGAATGTCTTTACATTGAGTTGCTTCTGCCAGGTCAATGACCGCCTGGGTTCCAAGAATGTTGCTTTTTATGTAATCTCCTGGTCGTTCAATGGAAGGCCGAACCCCTGCCTTAGCGGCCAAATGAATGATGCAATCAAATGTGACCCCATCTGCAACCCAACGGCAATCTTTAAGATCTTGAAGAGAACACTCTTCAAAATGAAAGTTAGGATATGCCGCAAGTATGCTCAAGTTTTCCTCTTTGATTTCCCGAGGATAAAAGGGGTCTAGATTGTCCATGCCATAGACCAGGTGGCCTAAAGAAAGTAACCTTTCGGCAACATGTGATCCAATGAACCCGGCACAACCGGTTACTAAAAAAGTCTTTCTCTTAAACACAGCGATGTATTCTTCTGTAAAGTACTACTTCTCTAGCCATTGATGAAGTAAGGTTAAGAGGAAGACGCGGTGGTAAAGGTATTCCTCGCCCTTGCTATAAAACCGCCGTTTATATTCTTCCACCATGCTATATTCTACCCACCCATGTTTTGTTACAACGTTTCTTGTTAAATGTTGATCAACCCATGGCCTTAGTGGTCCTTTTAGATATGTTGACAGCGGAATACTAAATCCTTGTTTAGGACGATTAAAATATTCCTTGGGTACAAGGTCAAAAAGGATGTCCTTGAGAATATACTTTGTAACAGATTTTCTTTTTTTCCAATGCACAGGTAGGCGCAGAGCAAATTCAACAATACGGTGGTCCAAAAGAGGAACTCGAACCTCTAAGCTGTGGGCCATGGAGGCACGGTCTACCTTTACCAGCAGGTCGTCAGGAAGATACCAGCAATAGTCAAAGAAGGCTTGTTTTTCTTCAGCGCTCATCCAAGCGGGCAATGGGGGTATGGGAGAAGGTGCACTGGGTTTATTGGCAAGGGAACCGATCTCTTTCTGGCTAAAGAAGTATTGTTCTTGGGAAAAAACATGGCGTTGTCTTTGGTCTTTATTATGCCGCTCAAAGAGTGCAAAGGCCCTTTTGTAGCGGGAGTTTCCAAAGAGTTTAACAAGCGGACTTGCAGCGCGACCCACAGATCGAAGCATTGTACTGTCTAACCGTTTTGACCAAGAATACATCCCATAACCTAAAAAACCCTCGTCTCCCCCATCTCCCGAAAGCGCAACGGTCACGTGTTCTCGTGCAAACTGGGAGACAAGTGCGGTGGGTAGTAATGACGTGTCGCCAAAAGGCTCATCAGTCATTGAGAGGAAGTTGGAAAATATATCGAGTAAGTCATCCTGACCAAACATCTTGGTGTGGTGTTCGCAGTTGAGATAATGTGCAATGTTGGCAGCGTAGGATGCCTCATTAAAGGCGGCTTCTTTAAATCCAATTGAAAAGGTTTTTAGGTTTCCACCGAGGAGGTCTTGGGCTACGGCCACGACCAAACTAGAGTCGATACCACCGCTTAAGAAGCAACCCAAGGGTACATCTGCAACCAAACGATCACTCACACTGGTGTAAATGAGCTCTCGTAATAACTTTTTTGCTTCACTGTACGATCTAGGTGGTGAGGGTTCTTTTTTGACGCGATCATATAATGAATAGAATGTATGATGACTAATCTTTCCATTTTTTACTCGGAGGTAACATCCTGGTTTGACTTGTTGGACTCCTTGAAAGAGCGTGTTTTCTCCAGGAACAAAGCCCAAGCTTAAGTAGTCTGCTATGTATTTTTTGGTTGGGCTTACTTGCTCGAGAGCCTGAATCCCCTTTATTTCGGAGGAAAAGGCAAAACCAGTGTCCTTGGTTTCGGCATAGAAAAGGGGCTTTATTCCTATTCTATCTCGTGCAAGAAGCAACTCGTTTTCTTGCGCGTCCCAGATGGCCAGGGAAAACATTCCTTCAAAGTGTTCGAGTGCTTTGCTTCCTAAGGCCTCAAATAACAGTAAAACCACTTCACTATCTGACCCTCCTTCACATGGCAGGTTAAACTGCTTTTTCAGGCGTTGATAATTGTATACTTCTCCATTAAAAACCAACGTGTATCGCCCAGAAGATGTGGTTAGGGGTTGGTTCCCGCGTTCTGAAGGATCGATAACACTTAGTCGATAGTGCCAAAGGGTGCAAGCTCCAAGTTGTGTAAAGGCAAACCGATCAGGCCCTCGGTGTTTTAAGATGCCCTTGACTCGTTCGGGCGATTGTTCTTTCTTAGTATCACGTAATGAAACTAAACCAAGGATCCCACACATCAGCGTCGATTTATGTTATGTAGGCAATCAGCGAGTTGTTTAGTGCTCGCTTGTCTAGTAAATGCTTGGGAATGAGATGAACTCTTTATTTCGGTGTTTTTGGAAAGAGACCAAGCAGCGTACAGCTCTTTGAGATAGGAAGCAACCTCATTGGCGTTCTTGCAAATAAAGCCGAGCGATGTTTCCCCCAAAATCTCTTCCAAAACCCCTTGGTCGCCTTCAACAAGGAGTATGGGCTTTTTGTGAGGCAAATAGTCGAAGACCTTCGCGCTTAACCAATCCGCCTTTGGGGCCGATAACAGCAGAAGGGCATCTGCATCATGAAGTTTTTGCATTAGCGCAGGATAGGCTATTCTGTCAGTAAAGGCAAGGTGTGCCCCTAGCGATTGATGAAAAACCTTGACACGATTAACCATTGCTGGATAAAAGGATAGTCCATAAAAAACAACTTTAATTTTTGCACCCGCATGGTGGGTTATAAAAACCCGGAGGCCTTCAAGAAAGCTTTCGAGGCGCTGATAATCATACAATCTTCCAGCATATGCAATAGTGAATACGTTGTTTGCACTAGGGGGCTTAAGCTCGCCAACCACTTCGCTATCATAGCCGTTATATATAACAGCTGACGCCTGTTTTTTCATCAATTGCGTTCGAATTTTTTTGAGGTATGAAGGCGAGGCTGCGGTAACAAGCGACGCACCAGTTAGATTGTTTCGCTCACTAAAGCGGTTAGATAGGTGTAGAAGTTGTTCGGCCAACGACAATGATTTCTTTTCTTGATTGGACGTCCAGCCATCTCTATAATCCAGGATAACAGGTAGGTTAAACTGTTTTCCGAGGCGCGAGGCATAGGTATGTAAAACAAAGGGCTCTCCAGTAGCAAGAATGGCATCTACATGAAGCGATGCAATTCGTTGTTTTGCTTCTTTGTATAAAAAGTACTTATCCCCAACTCTGGGAAGAAGATGCTCGCCAAGGGCCATAAAAAACGAAACTGCCTTACGTAACCATTTCCGCTTGTTTTCTCCATAATGCAAAGTCATTCGATCCCTTAGCCCTGGATTAAACGGAAGTCTTATAATTCGGTAGTTGTCATGCTTCAGGTCTTGAACAGCTTGGCTTGCGCTTGGTTTAACACAGTCAGTGGCAGAATGTAATGAGGCATTCCAATGCCGTGTGATGACCACAGGGTAAATATCATGTTCATTAAGGTGTTTTGCCCAATACCACGGCCGCTGTCCACCAATAGAAAGGTTTGGAGGAAAATCATAGGCAAGAATTAAAATTCGATACTCAGCCATGGCGGTCTAATGCGGAATTGTACCTACTTTAAAGGTAGTCATGAATCCCTCAAAGAATTCTTTAGCTTCTCAACGTAGTCTCGTGTTTATTACAGCAGAGTATCCATTTGGCCGGCAAGAGACCTTCATTGAACACGAGATTTCCATATTGTCAGAAGCATTTGACCAGATTATTGTCTTACCAAAAAACACTCCGGGCAGTCCCAGAATAATGCCATCAAACTGTGTTATTGGGACACCCTATGGCTCAAGGCATCACTCAATAGGCTGGCGCACCTTGTTCCAAGAGTGCTTCCGCCTTATGGGTCATTGGTCTAAATCAAAAATTGCCTACCGATCTTGGCAGGGCATCAACAAACGGCTCACGCAAATCAAAACATCAACAAAGGATATTGCAGGTGAGATTACATACTACAGCTATTGGCTTGACGAGGGGGCGATGGCCGCAGCATTTCTTGCCCAAAGAGACGGGGCCTTTGCGATAAGCAGAGCCCATGGATGGGACGTTTATCCAGTACGCCATCCTCATAAATATTTGCCATATAGGTCCTATCTGGCTAGCTCGGAATTAGTGGTTTGTCCAATTTCAAAGCACGGAGCAGAAGCATTGCGAGACCAGGGGTTTACCAATCTAGACCTTTTTTATCTCGGTACTCCACCGCCGAAAAAAGCAGAAGCAAAAAACCGCCAAGGCACTAAAACGTTAGTGTCTATATCATCATGTATAGAGTTAAAGCGCGTTCAGCGAATCGCAGCAATCTTTGCTGTGCTTTATCAGAGCGACTCCACATGGAGATGGAACCACTTTGGAGATGGCCCACTGGAAGCAGAAGTAAAAGGTTGGTTGGATAGGTCAGGGGTGGAAGGATATAGTTTTCATGGTCGCCAATCCAACGAAACCGTTCACCAGTGGTTAAGCGAAAATGCTAATAATACCCTCTTTATCAACCAAAGCACCACAGAGGGTCTTCCGGTTTCTATGATGGAGGCCATGAGTGTTGGCATTCCTTGTGTGGGTACCAATGTAGGCGGAGTTTCTGAGATAATTGAAGATGGAAATAATGGGCTCTTACATGACGATGACCTAAGCGTTGAGGCTGTAGCTCATTTGATTCAGGCACTGGATGAAGGCCGTCTATATGCTATGGCAGAAAATGCGAAGAACACGTGGCAGAATAAGTTTAACGCGGAAAAGAACTACATGGCGTTCTTAAAGCAGTTCACCTAGCGTAAAGCATCTTCGTAAAGTTTAACTAGTTTTTTGCAATAGGGCTCGATATCATATTGGGTGGCAGTTTCTATGGCTCCCTTTTGCAGAGACGTTAACAGTTCTTTATCCTCCCAGACAGCAATAATTTTTGCTGCAAACTCTTCGGGCTTTGTGTCTTGTGGCAGAAGGCACCCATTCACCCCGTCTTTTACAATGTCCCTATTGCCACCAGCATCTAGTGCGATAACAGGCAACCCCGCTGCCATTGCTTCTATTTGTGTAAGCCCGAACCCTTCGGATTTTGCGCTATGTATATACAAGGTGTTCTTTTGATAAAAGGAAGACACCTCAGTCTGTTTTCCATGGATGGATATGGTCTCGTGAAGCGAGAAATTGTGTGCCATCTTTTGTAAGTCACCCGATTGTGGACCACCTCCTACAAGATCAAGTTTGGCGCGGAGTCGATTTTTATTTAACTCATAAAGCACCTTCACTAGATAAGAGTGGTTTTTCAATGGAGTTAGTGAACCAACCGAAACAAGACTCAGCGTTTCTTTGGGGTCAAGTTTGGTGCGTTTTTTCTCAAAATCCTGGACATTTATGGCATTGGGTAGCTTAACAATACGTAGATGTTTTGATAGGTTTTTTTGGAAATATGTAGCGTTGTTGTCTGAAATACAGATAAAATGGTTTTGCCCAAGCAACCGGTAGGTATTGAGTAAAAAGTATCTCTCATAAAGGCGAGCAAATTCTTCTTTGTTTAACAGCCGGAATATATTGACTCTTCGTTTAAATTGGCGCATATTATCGTGGCAATGAGTGAAGTATGCAGTCTTTTGGCGAAGTACGCTTTTAGAAAAAATTTCTGCCTCGAACAAATGACTATGAATTATATCGGGGTCAAACTCTTCAACTAAGTTCTTCCACTCGTTGGAAACATTAATCATCCCACGCAAAAATCGAAGCGTGGAATGTTCTTGAATGACTCGAGTAGAAAAGCGGAAGCTCTTTTCATTAAATTCCTGTATAGTGCTTAGTCGGACAAGTAATACATCGTGCCCCTGATCGAAGAGGGTATTACATATATCTATACACATCTTTTCAGCACCACCAATTGCTAAGCTGGGTATAATATGAATAATGCGCATAGTTTAACCATTTATCACTTGTCAACGATCCTTTTGAATTCTTTCTTCCCATGAACTGAGTCCAAAAGAATCAAGCACGTTCTGAATCCTGTCGATTTGCTCCTGACTAAGGTACTTTTTATATGTCGTTAGGGGGCTTTGAGCGTTTAGGATATTACTCCCTTGGCGAGTAGTCATTGAGGGTTTGTCTATTTGCTCCTTATTGCAGTAGTCGAATGATAGGCCATAAAAGCTGAAGGCACGACGAAAGTGTTCAACCCCATCTACCACTAAGTCCTTATAGCAACATAGATAAAGTTTATCGTTCTGTGCCTCATCAAGAACGGGAATCAAATCTAAACACCATTTGGCCGCCAGAAACTCTTCGGGGTGATGCAACGCATTTGTGATGTGATAATACGATTCATAATATGTAGGAAAAAAAGAGTTTTTATTATCTCTGAATGCCTTTTGCGTATGTATAAAATCCCATGCGGGGTGCCTTAACTGCGAGGATACAACAGCGAAGGGATTTCGAACAATATGCCATACACGAAAGGGAAATCTATGAAGAAACCAAGGCAAAAGCGGCCCGAGCCGACAAAACTTAAAAACCATATAATCACAAGATTGTATGCGCTTTAAGGAGTGCTCTTTTTTTGGGTAAAAGCGATTTTGTTTATCTACACTACTATTATACAAAACCTGTTCAAGGTAGGTTTGAAGCTTGGGAAGCGAGAGGTCCTTTGGGGCAAAAAGATCATGATTCCCGTTGGGTTGAATACTATTTTTTTTAAGCCAAACTGGGTGTAGTGGTTCCCAAACACCGATGCCCTTTTCTCCTAAAAGTACTTCATATGCCCACGTAGATCCACCCCTTGGAGTGCTGGACAAAACAATCTTTTTTGAAGGGCCCAGGGAGCGGGCTTTCTTGTTATAACCTTTTGCCTTAATGATGTTTTGTATCGTTTGCAGGGGATTCATATGATTTGTTAGACCTAATCTACACGATTATCAGATGCAATTCTAGAATAGCGTTAGAATCGAGTCAAGGGGAAACATAAAAAGCAATCGTAAAAGAAGGTTTGCCTTGAATTTGCCCTGATCAAAAGGAGCTACCCATAAGCTACGCAGAACATACAGGATACTTTTTACTCTGCTTTTGTTGTGCATATGCCAACGAGCAATAGCCAACAATCCGCGGGCCTTAGCAACGGAAATAGCCCGGGGTGAGAGCGATGTTCCTTCTCTGGTTTTTATGGTTTTACAAAGAGAGATATAGTTCTCTATTTTGGCCTCAAGGCCGTCTATGGATCGATCGCCTAAGTCACGCTGAACGACGATAGCTTTGGGACAAAAGGCTACAGGATAATAATATGCTAAACGAACCCACAGATACCGGTCCTCTCCAATCGAAATGTCTTCAGGAAACAAGGCCTTTGAAAAGCACTCCTTGTGTATAACGGCCCTTGGGGTAGCCATAGAATGAATTAACAGGTAATCTTTGTAATCCCAACCATCAAGTGCAGGAATGGGCTGGTGATTAAGTTGCCCCTCCTTCTTTGTTGAAAGACCCGTGAAAACAAGGTTTGGGTCCTCAAGTTTTTGAATTACACGGTCCACTTCTTCTAAAAAAGACTGCGTGTATACATCGTCAGAATCCAAAAATCCGATGTAAACTCCTTGAGAAAGTGCTATTCCCTTGTTGCGTGCAGCGCTACGCTCTGCATTGTCCTGGTAGACATAGGATATTCTTGGATCTTGGTATTGCAGACATACCTCTTTGGTGTTATCTGTTGAGCCATCGTCGACAATGATTAGCTCCCAGTTAGAATATGTTTGGTCAAGTACACTTTGAATGGCCTGTCCTATCCTGTCCTCTCGGTTATAGGCTGGTAAAACAATAGAAAACAAAGGGTTCATATCACGTTACTTGTTACAAAGGGTATTGCGCTTATTCCCAAAAAATCGACCTGCATTATTCTTTTATCCATTGTATCCGATTTGATGGTTAGTGGCGCAATGCGTTTCTTATTCCATTAAGGGTAGAAAACATGTTGGTGGCCAGCCTTTCTTTGTTTCCTACACCTAAAAATTTTTCTTCACAGTAGGCACAGAGCTTTAAGTCGTATTGGTTTAACTCTGAGATGATCGCTTTTTCTTTATCTGACACCTTGTAGCGAATAAGGGTTTTGTTTTTCTTTTTATAATAAGGCTGACTCCAGGACAAGCGGTTTTTTAGCAAAGTAAGCGACAGGTCAAACTTTTCTAGAATACCAACAAATAAAAAGTAGCGCTCAATGTTTTCAATAGCTCTGTTAAAAGTTTCTGTGGTACACTCTTGGTGGAGGTACTGGGCTCCAGCGAATAGTTTAGTTTGTCCATTTGAATGCCAAGAAGAGGCATAGTTGGAAACATATTCCACAAGATTCATCTTTTGGTCATGAATCATTGAATAGGCCTCGTGCTTTTTAAAGGATTTAGAATAGGCATAGTCAGATACCGCTCGATCAATAGGGTTGCGCACCATGGAAACATATTGGTATTCACCGGATAAATACTCGTGTATACCAAAGGGAAGGTGTCCTAAAAGGAGTCTATATTTTGCGCGCATTTTGGGGTCGATATCCTTGAAATATTTTGCCTCGCGCGTTCGGTTAATGATGTAGATTTCGTCACGGCTTGTTGATCCGTCATATTGTTCAAGAAATATCTGCCGCAACGTGGTTCCACCGGCTTTGGGAACATGGAGAAGAATAATATTTTTCTTTGGATTGCTCATGGGAACCTTAGGAAAAATACAGCTTTAGTTTTGTGAGCCGGGGCTCAAAATATACCTGGTGACCATTTTGATAATACATGGCAACTTTTTGGCTTCGGCTTACTTTAGAGACCTTTACTAGATTATAAAACATCTCTCCAAGAAACCTCTCAAGTTCTTTTTGTGGAAACACTTGAGCCGATTGATTTGCTTTGATAATGGATAACAGATGATCGCTTGTTTTTTTTAGGTCATTTACACCCATAGATAGGTGGGAAAACGATGCAAGATCTTGGTGGGTTGTAAGAGTTGACATGTCATACTCAATCCCAAGCCTAGAGAATATCTCGCCATAGATTCGATACGTATTTTCAACCTGCTGCTCTCTTTTTACGCTACTTATCTGTCTTGCATGTATTCGATATTTAAGCAAAACTTCGGGCAGAGTGGCAAAATCCGTCACAGTCAACAGATCAGTCCAAAGTTTGTAGTCCTGAGCGGTTACAAAGCTTTCGTCATAGGTTATGTTGTTTTTTGTCAAAACATCTCTTCTTATCATCGTGGAAGGATGGCAAAATTGACAACTAAAAAGGGTTTTACATTTTAAAATTTCGTCCTGCGTGTCATGCATTCTGAATCCAGATTGCCCCCCGAAGAGTTCGGCATATGTTCCAACAACTCCGACATTATGATTCTTGTCTAAAAAATCGCTTTGTTTTTTTAAGCGAGATGGGAGAGCAATATCATCATCATCCATTCTTGCAATATATTTTCCCTGCGCTTTTTCTAATGCACGATTTAAGGACTTGGTCAATCCGATATTTACTTCGTTGAATAGAACAACAAAACGACGGTCTTTCTCTTGCAAATTGGCTAAAAACTCTCTACTTCCGTCATCTGACCCATCGTCTACGATGACGACTTCAAAATTTCTAACGTCCTGTTGTTGCAGGCTTTCAATGCTCTCGTTAAGCAGAGGGAGGCTGTTGAAAACAGACATTATGACAGAGACTTTAATCATTAATGTTCATTTGGCTTTCGAAAGATAAAAAGGCACTACTTACATCTATAAACCCTAGTTGAACCAATTGCTGGGCACTTTCAAACCGACAGGTACTTTCATCAACAAGGCTTGTGTTTTTATTATCAAGGGCATCTAAGATTTGCCCATAGTATTCAACAGCCCAGGCGTCACGCTTTTCGTTTACAATTTTCTGCGCCTTCTGAAAAAACGTGTTGGTGAATTTATAGTGCAAAAGAGCGCAGCTTACGTCCGCGAGTTGGATATATTTTGAAATATGAGAACTCTCGTGGACAATCATTTTCCGATTCCACTTTATGAGTGGAATTTTGGACAAATAGATTTTATCTAAGTCGAAGAAGTGTTTGTTTACCCCTCCATGATACTGGAATCTTCTGCCGTCAGATTGAATAAAGTAGCGCTGAAGGGGAGATTGTATCAATCCACTTAGGGTAAAGTATGGATAGGCTTGTTGTAAGGATACTTCGTTAAGCGGTTGATTGTTAAAACTGATTGTTTCACCAAACATATCTAACATATGCCCTTGGCATGCATTAAATGAATGATGATCTAGATATTCAAGGAAGTCTTTTAAGGAAAGGGTCTTCATTCCAGGATATAGCCAAAGCTCATCAACATCGACATAGAGTGACCAGTGATTTTCACCGAGGCTGTGCACCATAAATTGCTTCATGGCATAAATGTATTTTTCATAATTGAGGCGGCATTGGTACACAGTGCATTCTATAGACTTTAGATAATCAATGGTCTTATCACTCGACCCATTATCTAGAAAGACAAAGTGTCTAAATCCTAACCCTTGGTAGTGTTTTACAAAGGAGTCAAGATGTTCCATTCCATCTTTTACAAGGCAAATCACAGAGCCCTCCCCTTTGATTGGCGCCTGCCATTGAATCAAGGTGCTGTGCTGTTTAACTTTTTGAACTCCACGTTGGTGTTTGTGGCGCTCCCAATATCTATTTAATCTTCCCCGAATTCGGTGTATCATGATTTTTGTTGGTCTAAAATTTTATTGTATTGGTATGAAATTCCGAGGAGATTCTTCATATGTAGCTTAAACAAACCCAACGGGTTTTTTATAGACATAGCCACCAGTGGGTGCCTTAATAACCCCTTAAAATCAGCACGACTTAATCCCGTTAGAAGGGGAAGAATTGTTAAGAGGCCTCTTGTTATGTTTTTTTCCACCTCACAATTTTTCATCGACAGCACCAGAACGTGTAAATTATCAAATAACTCTAAGAAACCTCTGCTGGTTGTAGGAAGTTGAATGGTATAGGTTTGGTGTGCCTGTGGTTTTAATACAAGCATAAAAGACAAGTAATGGATAAAGGAGTCTTTGCCCTTAAACTGTAAGCCGTAATCTTCGGCAATCCGTTGTCGGATGTTGTTTTGTGTTTGTAGCTGGTCTTCAGAGTAAACAACGGAAATGTTTTGCGCATGAATTCTGTATCGCAGAAGTGGCGTATTTATGATGTGCACTTCTCCAAGACGGGATAGCTCGTAGAACATCCAATGGTCCTCGACATGAACAAATCGCTCGTCATATTGAAGGTTGTGTTGTTTTAGTGTGGAAGCTCGTATGGCAACGGTGGGATGTTGCAGATACGTATTCAACAACATGTGATATCGTATAGCCTTGTCGTTTTCTTGATATCGAATTGTTCTGGGTTCGCGCCCATCTCCGAAGTTTTCGTGAGCGCTTCCAAGCAAGACACACCTTGGGTTTTGGTTGAGATAGTCTACGAGGGTTTGTAGCCGAAGATGGAGCGATACATCGTCGGCGTCCATTCGCACAATATATTTTCCTTTAGCCAGTCCAAGCCCCCTGTTCAAGGATGCAATCAATCGTTGATTCGTGGGGTTACGTTCAAGTATAATTCGATGGTCGCTGTAGTTCAAAAGCTTCTCATGGGTGCCATCGGTAGACCCATCATCTATGATAATAAGCTCAAAGTCCTGAAAACTTTGGCTCAGCATACTTTGGACCGCCTCGTCAATGAACGATTCACCATTGTAGACCGCCATCACAATACTTACTGTGGGATTGTTATCGATGTTTTTCATCCAAGAGGTCTAATGTTTTGCAGTCACCATTGAATTTTCTCGCAAAAAAATGTTGCGATGACAAAAGCTCGCGAAGGCTGTCTTCTTGAAAAACTCGGGGGTGTTTGGATTGGCGCTGATCCAACGCAAACTGAATCTCACGAAGATTATTGTGTTGTACCTTTTCAGAGTGAGGACTGTTTTTTAACAAGGTTTGAAAAAAGAACTCATCACTTAACATGCTGAACTTAGCATGTTCTGTTAAGTCATTAAAGAGTGAAGTATAGGTGGAAAGTACATAGCGTGCACTCGATGCACTCATGGTCCACCACTGGCTGCCATTATAAAATTGGTAAGGAGGAATAGGTCGGGGAAAGTGATGGCGGTTGGTTTGTTGGAAAAGAAACCACTCTTCTCTTGCTCGTTGTCTGTTTAGTGCCATGCTGGGCAATGAACGCACTAGGTCTGCCAACCGTGAAACAAAACCACCTCTGTAGCGGTCTGTGTATTTTTCAGGTACAGCGATACGATTCGTCCCAACTCGATAGTAGTAGTGTTGTAATCGAAGGTGTTGGAGATGCTTGCTCTGTCGCCAGGGATGGTTAACCTCAACGTCATCGTGGAGTTTTGGATACCAACGGTAGGCCTCAATAAAGTCTTTTTCTTGGTTGAATGAAAGGAATGTATTGAACTCTGATAGGGGCTTGATGGGATAGTCTTGACCACTAAGAAGGTTGAAGTGTGAAATGTCTTTTCCATATACTTCATCTCCTTTGGCTATGGCATTTATCGTTCCTTGGACAATTCCAAATTCTCCCCAGCTTCCATCTTCTCTGGTTGAAAAACTAACGTTGTGATAATGTCCAAATCGGTCTGTGAGGTTTTTTTGAAATGCTTGAGATGCATTTAAACAAATATGAAAGACAACAAAGCACTCTGATTCAAGTAGTCTCTCCGCCAATCGGCTTGTTTGACTTGCATTGCTGTGACATAGGATGATATGAAGAGGTTTTTTAGCCATACTTAAGCGTTGCTCATTGTTTCCTTAAAATCTTTCCATGGCAAACGACACAACGTGGCGTTTTGCTTAAATCGCAAGTCTGCAAGGTTATATTTTTTCGAGAAAAACATTCTTATTAAACGATACCTAATGTTGTGTTGGGAGTCACGGTAGATCGTTACTAACGCTTTAGATGCAAAAAAGCCAAGTTTCAGCGCATTGCATGTGCGAATAATCAACTCCGTGCCTGCCGAATCAAGCCCGGCCTTTTTGGCACTGAGTGCTGTTCGATAGGTTGATGCGATAATACTACCCTCAAGATCTCGAGTCATTCTATTTTGATGTACAACTTCGGCCACTATGCGCCCAAAGGTTTCAAGCCGATTGAGTATCCTGTCTGGCTTGTTAAACCCTGAAACAATAGAGGGCTGGTTGTCTCGCCGAACTCCGTGGTGCCAATATTTCACGTGATCTTCATGATACACTAATTCTATATTGTTTTCAAGTAGTAGTCGAATATGGATCTCCCAATCTTGAGCTGACAAGGCTTCGCCATAAAAACCATTTATGGATTGAAAAATCTCTCTTGGCCATGTTGTCCCCGAGGTATGCCAAGGTATGTCTCCGTCAAAAAACCGGTTGATATTGGGCCTGTTTTTTTTCTCTAACACATTCCAAATGTGATCAGGTTTGTGGTCTTGGTTAGAAAACGTAAAGGATGGAAAAAGGTGGATGCTTCGTGCATTAGCATTGTTGATTTGCTTCGCCCTTACTTTTAGGGCGTTGGGTGATAATATGTCGTCAGAGTCTAGGAATATAAAAAACGTCCCCTTAGCAAGGCTTGCGCCATAGTTTCTGCACGAGGAGGCAGATTTGGGCATATTCTTGGGCCGCGCAACCCATTGAGTGTTAGGGATACCTTTGATTAAATCCTTAACCACGCTGATATTCTCTTGGTTTGACCCATCATCGACAAGAATGAGTTCCCAATGCTCGTACTCTTGGTTGATGACACTTTGCAGTGTGTCCCCAAACAAATCAACGCGGTTATATATTGGAATAATTACTGAGAAAAACGGTTGAATCATATTGCAAGTTCACATTGCGATTTATCGACATTATGAGTTGGGGCTTTAGCCGAATAAGCGCTCTAAAGATCGCCCAACTTTTTTTGCTTTCAGAAAAGTTACCTCTAAGGAGATAGTATGCAGAGCGCAGGCAATAATGTCTAACATATTGCCTGTATCGCGTGGAAAAGCTTTGATGAAAGTTTATATCGCTGAGTTTTCTTTTCAATTCAAGAATTAACTGAGGTTCTGATTGAGAATCTAAAGTTCTTCGTCCCTCTCTATCGTGGAAAACAAACGAAGTGGGCACTACTCCCATTGATTTTTGAAAATATCGAAGGCGCTGGTAGTAGTTGGTGTCTTCTCCATAATGAAAGAAAAAAGGATCAAACAAACCTACTTCTTCGATTAACGAACTTTTAAAAAGCCAACAAGCGGCATTTAGAAAATTTGACGGATAGCTCTTTTTGAGTTGCCCTAGAAGAGCATCGCGGTATAGCATTCTATTTGTGTCGTTCGTTTGTAGGCCATGCGTTAGGTAACCAAAGAAATTCCGATCAATCTTCGCGCCCTCTCCGCATAGGTGAATGGGGCTGATAACATCGATTTCCGACGACAAAAACCCTTCCATTAAGTTGCTTAACGACCCATCGCTAAACCATGCATCTTGATTTAGCAAAAGGATGAAGTCACACCCATCTGAAATAGCTTGGCACATGCCGATATTATTAGCCTGTCCAAAGCCAATGTTTTTTTCTAGCGTAAATAGTTTGGCAGAAGGGAAGTTCTCTTTCACCATGGATACCGTATTATCACTAGAGGCATTGTCAATTACATAGGCTCTGGTGGCTATACTATCTTTTTTTATCGAGCCAAGGCATCGCTTTATCCAGTGACTACCATTATAAGTAACCACGACAACGCCAACGACGGATGGGGGGTTGCCTACCCCTTTTTGATAAGTCCCAACGTTGCTTTTAGTCTGGTTATCCATGAGGTGGGGTTTTCAAAATAGTAGTTAAATTTTTCAATATCAGATGAGTACAATTCATAAACAAGGTTGCGCTCTTTTCTAGTAAAAAATTGGGAGTAATGTTTTCTCTTTTTAGACTTTTTGAGATGAAGATTAAACGTCTCTCGGTTACCTGGTAATGACTCTAAAAATTTTTCAACCTCCGGAAAGTTCTCAAATCGTCCCACATAGTCAAGAGGATAAGAGTCGTTGATATAATCAGTTTGTGGTCGCAAATGATCTCCTCGGTAAGAGGGGATAGAAGGAAACTGAAGGTATTCTTTAAAGGCCCCCTCCTTGTTAAGAAAATCCATCAGGCTGCCTGAAACGCTCAAATCTTTTTGCAACCAAAACCAGTCGGATATGGCACGGTCCCAGGGGTTTCTAGTAACCGCAAACTTTACACACTGTTGAAACTCTTTTTCTGAAATCAAACCATAGCGTAACAACTCCTCTGGGCTAGCGTGCTGAAGGTGAATTTTGTTTTTTGGACACCATCCATAAAGCCAATTGTAGTCGGGTTCTTGCCAATTGAACTTGACATGGCTGGGTGCAATGTAACGCTCAATACTACTGCCACCCGTTTTGGGTATATGGATATAGAGTATTTGATTTTCTCTATCAATCATTCGACCATTTTTGCTTCATTAAGATCACTCCTATGTTTGCGCTGTTTGGAAGGTATCCGCTGGCATAGATGTCAGCAGGATATAGTTCAAAGCGTGACAATTTGGACGCCTTAAACGCTATTGAACGGTCGAATAGATTAACCACCTCTAAATCGATGAAGTATTCTCCTGGGCTAAGGTTTATTTCAGGAATTTTTACTGAAAAAGTATTGCTACCTTCTTTCAGGGCTAGTTCGACGCCGAGATGATAGTTATTCAGCGTAAAAACAATTTGATTTAAACGGTTTTTTACCTGAATTTTTACTGCAATCTTGGGAAGGTTGAGCGTTGAGGAGATTGTAGCTTGAAATGTTATCTCACTCATGATGGGAAACTTGGTGACAGGTTTTCCATCAGAACCAATCACATTACAAGTAACTTTTCCGTGCTCACCAAGGTGCTCTTTCGTCTCAATTGATTCTTCTGCGTCAAGAAAATATTCATTGACGATGTCTTCACTACTCCCCACATTTTTGATCATCCCATTTTCCATGAGAAGGCAACGGTTGCATAATTTTTGTATGCTAAGCATATTGTGACTAACAAAAAGCACAGTCCTACCCTGTCCATGAGAAACGTCTTTCATTTTCCCAATAGCTTTTTTTTGAAATTCTGCATCCCCCACAGCAAGCACCTCGTCTACGATTAAAATCTCAGGCTCCAAGTGTGCTGCAACGGCAAAGGCAAGTCGAACATACATACCAGAAGAATATCTCTTTACGGGCGTGTCAATGTAGCGTTCAACTCCGGCAAAATCAACGATTTCATCTAGTTTTCTCTTTATTTCTCCATGGCGCATCCCCATAATAGCGCCATTCAAGAAAATGTTATCTCGGCCACTTAGCTCGGGGTGAAAACCCGTTCCGACTTCAAGTAAGCTGGCAATTCTTCCACGAGCCTTGATAGTTCCTGTTGTAGGCGCTGTAACTCGTGAAAGCAGTTTAAGTAGGGTTGATTTGCCAGCCCCGTTTTTTCCAATCACACCAAGCACCTCTCCTTCAGGGACAGCAAAGTTGATGTCTCGCAATGCCCACACATAATTGCTTTGGCCCTTTTGAGCCCGGTTATTGACTTCGGCGATCTTTGAATAGGGGTCCTCTTTGCCCCTAATTTGATACCACCAACCAAGAAGGTCTTCTCGTAGCGTTCCGGATCCAACCATTCCAAGTCGGTATCGTTTGGAAATATTATCTACTATGATTGCAGGATTGGCCATAGATTCATTTACACGGTATCCATGAAGGTTCGCTCCACTCTATTAAATAAGATAAGTCCTAAAAACAATATGGTTAACGTGGATATACCACTTATCATTAGGCCATGCCAATCAAGGCTACCCTGTCCAGTAAAAATATATCGAAACGTTTCGATGATAGGGGCAATAGGATTATAAGATAGAAGGGCGCCATAGCCCTTGTCTTTTACCGCAGATATGGGGTATATGACAGGACTTGCATACATTAAAAGCGAAACGCCAAATCCAATAAAGTTTTTAAAGTCCCTGTATTTGGTGGTCAATGATGATATGATTATTCCTATGCCCAAGGCCAAACAAGCCATCATGATAACGAGCAAGGGCAATAGGTATATCTCACTTGATATTGAGATATCTGACTGATCTTGAACAATATAATAGACTAAAACGCCTAAAAAAAGAACCATCTGAATAGAAAGCTTGACTAAGTTGGACAACACAGTGGCTATGGGCGCAATAACCCTAGGGAAATATACTTTGCCAAAAATTCGCGCATTAGCAGTAAAGGTATTGGCAGTCGAAGTAAAACAAGCCGAAAAATAGTTCCATAAGGTTATCCCGCCGAGATAAAACACCGCTTGAGGCATTCCATCTGTAGAGATCCCTGCAATAGAACCAAAGACAAACATATATACCAGAACGGTTAAGATGGGAGATATTAAAAACCAAAGAGGTCCAAGAATAGTCTGCTTATAAACGGCTACGACATCTCTTCTTGCTAGAATAA
Source organism: Chitinophagales bacterium (assembly GCA_049890075.1). Lineage (GTDB taxonomy): Bacteria > Bacteroidota > Bacteroidia > Chitinophagales > UBA8649 > UBA8649. The sequence continues at coordinate 87,495 of JBMHCE010000033.1, read as the reverse complement.
GCGCCAAATCTCTGTAGGCCCAAACCTCGCGAATTTTTAGGTTAAACAACCCCGTGTTGGGCTTGATAACTGTAGTGTAATCCGTTTGACTCGACATAAACTAAATGTAACGTTAATTCTTGCAAACAGAAACAGTTTTTGGTCAACCCAATTCAAAGTGTTTTAAAGCATTGACCTATTTTTAAGGCATGGGTAAGCGAATGGCCATTTTTGCCTCTGGAGGCGGAAGTAATGCACGGCGGCTAATGCAACAGGGATGTAGAAGTAGTTATTATGAGGTTGTACTTGTGTTAACCGATCAACCTACATCAGGAGTTCAGCAACATGCCAAGGAATTTTCTATTCCTGTCGAGCGAGTGGTATGGAAGGAGCAAACACCGTCGACGCTCTTGGCCCTTCTTGCTGAATATAAAGCTGACTTTATCGTGCTCGCAGGATTTCTTCGGCTTGTTCCAAAGGAGATAGTAAACACATTTAGCAAACGAATGGTCAACTTACACCCGTCCCTTTTGCCAAAGTATGGCGGAAAGGGAATGTATGGACGAAGGGTTCATGAGGCTGTTTTCAAGAGCCATGAAAGTCAAACGGGAATCACAATTCACTACGTTTCGGAAGAGTATGACGAGGGGGCGGTAATAGCACAATTCGTAGTAGATGTATCTCCAGATGATGACGTACATGGAATCGAGTCAAAGGTCCGTTCGCTAGAGTCTCAACATTTTGTAAACACCGTGGAAGACGTGTGCAAGAACACCCCATAACTCTGTGATTAGGAGCCTACCTTTGACAAAACTTTTATTGTGGTAAAGTCTCCCAAAAACGTCCTAGTCTCTGTATTCCATAAAGAAGGACTTAAACCCATTGTTGAACAACTAAGCGCACAGGGCGCAACGATTTACTCAACAGGCGGCACCTACAGTGCCATTACTTCTTGGGGCGTTCAAGCTGTTGAAGTAGAATCTTTAACCTCGTACCCTTCTATTTTGGGCGGACGGGTAAAAACCTTGCATCCCAAAATTTTTGGAGGAATTCTCGCACGAGAGGATAACGCGTCCGACCTAAAGGAGTTAGGTGAGTATGAAATTCCCCTCTTTGATTGGGTTATTGTAGACTTATATCCATTTGAAGAAACTGTGGCTAATGGGGCAAGCCATCAAGACGTTATAGAAAAAATAGACATAGGGGGCATAAGCTTAATTAGGGCGGCCGCAAAAAATTATAAGGATACGTTAGTAGTTTCTCAAAGGGGCCAATATGAAGGTGTGTTAGCATTGCTCGAGTCAACAGGCGGCCAAACAGACCTCAGCCAACGCAAAGCTTATGCTGCCGCGGCCTTTGGCATATCGTCCCACTATGACACCCTTATTCACGGATACCTTGCTGAAGAGGCTTCTGTTTTCACGGTAAGTCAGGACCACCCAATGCCTTTGAGGTACGGTGAAAACCCCCACCAAAGAGCAACGTTTTTTGGTGACTTTGGTGCCATGTTTACTCGGCTTTCTGGCAAGCCTGTATCCTACAACAATTTAATGGACATAGAATCAGCCGTTCAAGTGATTGCTGAGTTTAAACAACCCACATTTGCTATAATCAAACACAACAACACCTGCGGCTTAGCAACTTCCGATACAGTGGCCAGTGCCTATGCCAAAGCACTTGCATGTGATAATGTCTCTGCATTTGGCGGGATTCTGATCACCAATCAAGAAGTGGACATGGAATGTGCGGAAGCTATACAAAAATTGTTTTTTGAGGTCCTTATTGCACCGAGTTTCGCACCTGGAGTGGTTGATGCGTTGAAGGTTAAGAAAAACAGGATCATCCTACAGCAAGAACCTTGTGAGCCCAAACAAAGGACGTACCGAAGCATGCTTAATGGTGTCGTTGTTCAGGACGCCGACCTTGCCATAGAAAAGTCAAAAAATTGGACGACGCTTTCCGAAAAAGTACCCAACAAGTCAACACTTAAAGATTTATCTTTTGCCCTCAAGGCGGTTAAACATTTAAAATCCAACGGAATTGCCATTGTTAAAGACAGGCAGTTAATCGGCATGGGCTGTGGCCAAACGTCAAGAGTAGACGCATTGCAACAAGCCATTGCTAAGGCAAAATCCTTTGGATTCAGTGTTGAAGGTGCTGTTTTTGCGTCGGATGCTTTTTTCCCGTTTCCTGACTGTGTTGAAATTGCGGGTAACGCAGGCATGGTAGGTGTTGTACACCCTGGTGGGTCGATTAGAGACCAAGATTCTGTCGACATGGCCAACCAGTTGGACATGGCACTTTGCATTACAGGGGTTCGCCACTTTAAGCATTAAAGACCACAATCAAACGGATTTCGTGACGTTCTTGCTTTATTTGGCTAACTTTAAGTAGAATTTTTGTCGATTGAAGTTTTTAAATTTCTTTACACAGGACATTGCCATTGACCTTGGCACTGCCAATACATTAATCATCCACAACGACCGAGTTGTAGTTGACGAACCCTCTATTGTAGCGATTGATAGGGATTCTGGACGGTTCTTGGCCGTAGGCAACAAGGCCCTTCAGATGCATGAGAAAACGCATGAGAATATCAAAACAATACGTCCACTTAAGGATGGCGTTATTGCTGATTTTCATGCAGCGGAGGAGATGATTCGTGCCTTCATACGCATGATATACAAGGATAAGCAGCGTTGGATTCGCCCTCAATATCGAATGATCATATGCATTCCTTCTGGAATTACAGATGTGGAGAAGCGGGCGGTTAAGGATTCAGCCGAGCATGCTGGGGGCAGAGATGTGCGTCTCATACAAGAGCCAATGGCGGCAGCGATCGGAATTGGTATAGATGTAGAAGAGCCATCAGGAAATATGGTAATCGACATAGGGGGTGGTACTACTGAGATTGCTGTCATTGCATTAAGCGGAATTGTTTGCGACCAGTCGATCCGCACTGCGGGCGATGAGTTTAACTCGGACATTATAGACTATGTTCGAAGGCAACACAATATGCTAATTGGGGAGCGTACGGCCGAAGAATTAAAGAAGCGTTGCGGCGCAGCCCTACCTGTTTTAGATAACCCACCAGATGATGTGGCCATTAACGGTCGTGATTTGATGACGGGTGTTCCAAAGCAAATAGTGATTCATTATTCAGAATTGCACCATGCCCTCGATAAGTCGATTAGTAAGATCGAGGAAGCTGTTCTTAGGGCATTAAATAACACCCCACCAGAACTTGCCTCGGATATTTATAAATCAGGTCTTTTCCTAACGGGCGGAGGAGCTCTTTTACATGGACTTGATCAACGCTTATCTCTAAAAACCAAGCTACCGGTCCATATTGCAGACGACCCATTGCGTGCGGTGGTTCGTGGTACTGGGATAGCGCTTAAAAAACTTCATGACGTGCCTTTTTTGATGTCTTAATGCCATCATGAATAGATTGCTTTACTTCCTTTTCCGATACCAGACGGGTCTGTTATTTACTGTATTACTGTTTATTGGTTTTGCATTGTTTGCTTTTGGTGCAGATTACCATAGGGCCTGGTATTTTAATCGATTAGGAAAAGCTACATTTCGGCTTCACGCTTTCAGAGAAAACGTACTAATGCCGGGTAAGTATGCTCGAGAAAACCGTGCACTGATTGAGGAAAACGCTGAACTGAAGGCCAAGAAATTTCGGGAAATAAGAATATTGGTTCCATCCAATGATCCCCGGGCCGTTGTGAAAAATGTAGACACGTCGAAATATTTAAGTTTTCATCCTGCAAAGGTCATCTACTCTACTTTAAATAGAAAAGACAATGTAATTCTTATCGATAGAGGTAGCGATGACGGGATAGAGAAGCACATGGTTGTTATGGATGCCAGGGGAGTTGTTGGCCTCGTTTCAAAAACATTGAATAACTCAGCCCTTGTGGCTACAGTGCTCAATGAACAGGTACAGTTAAACGGAAGAATCGAATCAACGTCAGAGAAAGGAGTGGTCCAATGGAACTATGGCCTAGGAAGCGACCAGGTGCTTTTGACGGAGATACCGCACAAATCGAATGTTTCAGAGGGTGATGCGGTCTCTACTTATGGTCCTATTGGAAAAAGTAACGTGCCTGGTGGAATCCCTGTAGGAACTATTCGCGCCATTCGGCCATCATCAACGGGCAATTACTTGGAGGCTGAACTTGAGCTTGAGGGCAATTTAGAACAACTGAGTTACGTGTACTGTATTGAGGTAAAGGAGAGCGCTTATCTTGAATGGATAGAGGAATATGGGGATCAATAATATAGGGTACTTTCTTTGGGTCGCGACATTGGTCTTGCTTCAGACGTTGATATTGATTACAATCAATTTATGGACTCATGGCATCATTGTAGTTGCTGCCTTTGCATTGGCAACATACCCCGTTTTCTGGGGCAGAAACGCTGTGCTCATTATGAGTTTCTGTGTGGGTCTTCTTTTTGATATTCTGTACATGTCTGGCGGGTTGCACACAATAGCTGCTTTAGTGGCGGGCTATTTTGCGCCATTGTTTCGTACCTCAATTTTTGATGTAGATGCTTTGGACATGAAGGAAAAGTGGTGTTTTGTGGGCTTTAACCAAATACGAAACACAATATATTTTGGAGGAGTGAGTTTTGTTTATCTATTGGTGTATTATACGCTTTTATTTTTTTCGTTCAAACACACATTTCTTGTGATTTCCTCGGCCATTTTATCTACCATTCTCACAACACTTTTTATTTTTCCGTTGTGTAATTTCTTGCGGAAACGTTTAATTCGAGGATAGCTATGATGGAAAATGCTGCACGCCGCCGAACGTCGGTTTTTTTAGGGCTTGTAATCGTTTTATTTGTATTGCTGGTCTCGCAGTTGTTTAATCTTCAAGTACTTGACAAGCGATACCAAGCAGCGGCAGAGGAAAATGTTGTCAAGCAACGAAGAACAGAGCCAGTCCGGGGTGAAATTTATGACCGCCACGGCGAAAAAATAGCGTTTAATATTGTGGTTTATGATCTAGAGGCATTGTACGTGACCCTAGACGAAGAGTTAGATGTAAATGCATTAGCCGCCGCATTGGGTATGCCCTTGGCTGATGTGGTAGCCCGCTATGAGGCCTATCTTGACGGCATTAACTCAGGCACCATTCCCAAGGTTAGGAAGTATCCAATTATACGCGCATTGGACACTACGACGTCTATGCGTTTGAGAGAACAATTATTAGATTTCCCAGGCTTGAGCCTAACACCAAGCTCGAGAAGGGAGTATGTTCATTATGCCCCTGCCCACCTTTTAGGTTACATGGGTGAGATTAATAAAGACGAGCTAAAGGAGTATACCGCCAAAGGCTATAGGATGGGAGATTATATCGGCAGAGGAGGAATCGAGTCGGAATATGAATACGCACTCAGGGGCGAAAACGGGGAAGCCTACATTATTGAGGATGTTTATGGTGCAGAACGCGGTAAATATGAAGATGGTATAAATGACATTAAGGCAAACCCTGGCAATGACTTGTTTTTAACCATTGACCTCTCGCTTCAGCAATATGCAAGGAGCCTAATGGAAAACAAAAAGGGCGCGGTCGTAGCTCTCGATCCCCGCTCGGGAGAGATTTTAACGCTGGTATCTACTCCTGATTACAATCTTTCTGAGATTATGGGTAAAAACAGGGGAGACTATTTTAAGACGATTTCAAAGGCCCCGGGAAACCCATTTCTTGACCGAACACTCACAGGTCAATATCAGCCGGGTTCGACATTTAAAACCATTTCTGCATTGATTGCCTTAAGCAGTCAAACCTGGAGCCGAAACAAGAGTTACGCGTGTCAGTTTTTCTACAGGCTTTCGGATCAAACCGTTCTAAAGTGTTCTCACGCTCATGCGCCATCGCAAAACATAGGTCAAGCCTTAATGCACTCTTGCAACCCCTATTTCTGGGAAGTTTTTAAGAAGTGTGTTTATGGCCTGCGAACGGAATCCTATGCACAAGCGCTAGATGATTGGGGAAATGCTTGTCGAAGTTTTGGTCTTGATACTACCCTGTTGGATATAGGCATGGCGGAAAGCAAAGGGAATGTTCCAATGTCTGGATATTACGACGGACTATATGGTCAAAAGCGTTGGGCGCCAACGGCTATGATTTCTCTTGGAATCGGACAGGGTGAATTGTTATTAACTCCTCTTCAAATGGCCTTTTCGTATTCGATTGTGGCCAACAGGGGCCAAAATGTGTTTTACCCCTCGCTAATTCGTCAAATTGGAAGAGGCTCTTATCAACCCCGCCGGCGATACAACAATGCAATGCCCATCTCTTGGAGAGATTATGAGGCAGTAATTGATGGAATGCGTCTCGCTGTTACAGAAGGAACAGCAAAGGGCAGCTCGATTCCGGGAATTTCTTTTGGAGGGAAGACAGGTACGGTAGAAAAGTGGGATCAACCTTCACACTCAATGTTTGTAGGTATGGCGCCATTAAATGAACCAGAAATTGTTATTGCTGTCATCGTAGAAAATGGGGGCGCGGGGGGTGAAACAGCATCTCCAATTGCAAGCTTAATGGCCGAAAAGTATCTTCGTGGAAGCATTCTAGGGTCAGACCGAAGAGCGTTAGAATATTCAATAAAAACCAAAAACACCATGGCTTGGGATGAGAAATAACCCGGACTTTAGAATGAGGAGCGAACGCCCTCTACGGCTTATGGACCCGGTGCTTACGGTGCTATACCTTGCCATATCGGTTATCGGTATTTTGGTTATACGTAGCGCCTCCATGGACCAAGAGGTTGATCGCGGATTTTGGGAAGAGCCCCATATACGTCAGATGGTGTGGTTGTTTATCACATTGATTCCCGCTGTTGTTATTCTAGCAATGGATGGTTCTTTCTTTTTTAGAATGGCTATTCCTCTTTATATAATATCAATGGTTCTCTTGGTTGTTGTTATGTTGTTTGGGGTGGAAATCAACGGCGCTCGGTCATGGTTTAGGTTTGGTCCTGTAGCCCTACAACCTTCGGAGTTTGCCAAGACGGCAGCATCTTTAGCCCTTGCAGCAGTTTGTGCCTCGCTAGACCAAGATGCTCCACCGAAAACATTGTTACGCAATGCAGTGGGTATACTGCTGTTGCCATTTTTACTAGTTATTCTCCAAGGGGATTTTGGTAGTGCATTAGTTTTTATGGCTATCGGATTATGTCTTATTCGAGAAAATGTGCCGCTCTCCCTATTTTTTGTGGCTTTTTTGTTTCTGTTAACCTCTTTGTTTGCCCTTGTAACAAAACCTTGGGTGCTAGTATTGTGGGTTCTAGGTCTGGGCCTTGTTGCTCTGCTTTACACAAGGATGCGAGGGCATTCATCTCGAGTTGTTCTACTATCTATGGTGGTGCTGGCAGTTTGGTCTCAAGTAGTACCCTTCGCTTACAACGTATTAGCACCCCATCAAAAAGAACGCATAGATGTTGTTCTTGGTAAAGGGGGAGATGATTGGAACTTATTGCAATCCAAAATTGCCATTGGTTCTGGAAAATGGATTGGCAAAGGATACGCTAAGGGAACACAAACGAAGTTTGACTTTGTTCCCGAACAGAATACGGACTTTATATTTTCAACGGTTGGAGAAGAAGGAGGACTTTTGGGGTCGATAGGCCTATTGATGCTTTTTGCTTTCTTAATTGCTCGAATTATCGCCGTAGCTGAGCGTCAACGAAGCCACTTCTCAAGGTCGTATGGTTATGCCATTGCAAGCATTTTGTTATTCCACGTGTTCATCAATGTGGGAATGACTATGGGGCTCGTACCCGTTATAGGTATACCCCTACCGCTGATAAGTTATGGCGGATCATCCTTCTTGTCCTTTAGCATTATGATCATCATTTTTATCCGCCTTGATATGGGCAGAAAGCAGTCGTTAGCGCTGTCTTAGAAGGTAGGACAAGGAAGTCGTGTAGACTGTCTTTGATTAAATTGACCTGTGTAAATGACGGAAAGCTCATAGGCTCCGCGTGTAGCAGTAGCAGGACTAAAGCCAGATAGATTTACATCGTAAGCAATATTGATGTTAAGTCCATTATAATCTATTCCAGTAAGGAGAACTAATGATTCAGACTGCACACCATCAACCAATCGATACATCGCTCCGAAACGAAACGAGTTGCTATTTAAATCATAACGATCAAAATTGTAACGCACATCGCTACCCAACATGATCTCCTTAGAAGTTCCCTGTGTCATGGCTAGGGCTTTGGGCATCAGGTCAAATTGACGAGCAATGGGAAATCGTGTCCCAGCATGAATTACATATTTTGAAGGCAGCTTGGCTACATCGCTATTTCCCACTGGAGAAATGTCAATAGTGGGTTGGTTAACATGATGCAGGGCAAAACCTAGGTAACCATTGGTTCGGTCATCACGACCCTTCATAAACCATAGAGCACCAGCACTTGCATCAAAATAGGTTTGCGACTCATTAAAGTTTAAAAACAACTGATCACCTGTAATTGGGATATTAGCATCGTAGGCCAAACCGCTCCATTGATGACCAAGTCTCAATGCGCTAGCATCAAATGATTGCTGGTAAAAGTTTCCCTGTAATCCAACCACAACAAATTGACGAGCACGCTGATCTATAGCTTGCATATAAGAGAGGCCAAGGCCCATTTGGGTTGTTCCAAATTGTGCATCTCCTGCCTTATCATTCATGGCATTTAAACTAACGCTTATCGCATTGTTTTTGATGTATCCTTGACCCGTAGGAATACGTAGGTCAGCACCAGCCCATACGGTACGAAATGAGCCCACTTGCTCTCCTTGAAGCACCTCACCCCACTGAGACCGATAGAGAGATGTTGCCCGATAGTTTCCGTTGAACAACCCGGTCATTGCGGGATTTAGATGAGTTGGGGCCGCATAAAATTGAGAGATATGTGGGTCCTGCGCCTGCAATGAGGTCACAAGGAAAAACATCACAACCACAATACTCTTAACCATTTTCTTCACGTTTTTCGACATTTTCTTCACATTTTGACAACCTTAAGATAGTTGATAGGTTTTGGGGCCGCAAGAATCGTGACCATAAAAATCACTGGAGAATTCTACTTTTGTTACAAAAGAGGCAAATTATATGTATAAAACGCACAATTGCGGGGAGTTACGCATTAGTCACGATGGTAATACGGTCGTTTTATCTGGGTGGGTTCACAGAATTAGGGCACTAGGAGCGATGACCTTTTTAGACATAAGGGATCGATTTGGTAAGACACAATTGGTTTTTGATGAGGCGATAGATAAAGACCTTCTAGAACAGGCATCGGGTCTAGGAAGAGAGTTTGTTATCCGAGTAGAGGGGCTTGTGCGAGAGCGCAGTAGTAAAAACGATAATTTACCTACAGGTCATGTAGAAGTGGTTGTGCAGCGGTTAGATATCCTCAATGCGTCAGAGGTTCCACCCTTTACCATTGAGGATGATACGGATGGTGGCGAAGAATTGCGGATGCAATATCGATATCTTGATATACGGCGGGACTCCGTGCAATCCAAATTACTGTTTCGCTCAAAAGTTGCGCAAGCAGTGCGTCAGTTGTTAAGTGAACAACACTTTACAGAAGTAGAGACTCCTGTGCTTGTTAAAAGCACTCCGGAGGGTGCAAGGGACTTTGTCGTTCCAAGTAGGCTTAATCAGGGTAGTTTTTACGCCCTTCCTCAATCGCCCCAGACTTTTAAGCAATTGCTAATGGTTGGTGGTCTAGATCGATATTTTCAGATTGTTAAGTGTTTTCGTGACGAGGACTTGCGTGCTGATCGACAGCCGGAGTTCACTCAAATCGATTGTGAGCTAAGCTTTGTGGATCGAAATGATATTCTTGAGATTTTTGAATCCTTTACAAAAACACTGTTTTCATCAGTTCTTAATGTTCAACTCGAAGACTTCCAGCGCATGCCTTATGATGAGGCCATAGAAAAATATGGAAGCGATAAACCAGACCTTCGGTTTGATATGGCAATTCACGAAATGAAGGCCCTGTTACCAGGGGGGGGGCTTTCAATCTTAGATGCAGCAGAATCTGTTGGCGCGCTGGTGGTTAAAGGAGGTAACGATTGCACTCGAAAACAAATTGATGCGCTAACCGATTGGGTCAAAAGACCTCAGATAGGGGCAAAGGGTTTGATTTATATACGATGTAACGAAGATGGATCTACAAAGTCCTCGGTAGATAAATTCTATGATGAAGCAGCTCGAGAAAGCATTAAGGCCGGCTTAGGAGGCGAAGAAGGAGACTTAATTTTGATTATGGCTGGCGATTATGGGGTTGTTCGAAAACAGCTAGGTGCATTGCGGCTTCATTTGGGTGACCAGCGCGGACTTATTGATCCTTCAGAATTTAAACCCCTCTGGGTTGTAGACTTTCCTCTGTTAGAATGGGATGAGGAAGCGGGTAGATTTTTCTCCATGCACCATCCATTTACCACACCTAGTCCCTCGTCACTAGAACATTTAGAGTCAACTGACCAAAAGACATTGGAAAATCTGACAGCTGATGCCTACGATTTAGTTATTAATGGAGTTGAGATAGGCGGAGGGTCTATTCGTATTGCTCAGCGGTCCTTACAAGAGCGCGTTTTCCGTCTACTTGGTTTTACGGATGAGGAGGCTGAAGATCAGTTTGGCTTTTTGTTAAATGCTTTTCGTTATGGAGCTCCGCCACATGGCGGAATTGCCCTTGGTTTTGACCGCCTTGTAGCTCTTATGGATGGATCAAATTCTATCCGTGATTACATTGCCTTTCCAAAAAACAATCAGGCAAGAGATGTTATGTTGGATGCGCCAAGCCAAATTGACCAAGAAGCCTGTACAACGCTTGGCATTACAGTCAATCCCATAGATAAATAGCATCAAGTCAGCGGGACCTTTTAGGAAACGTACTTACGAGGTATTCTTGAAGAAATAGTTGAAATGACTTCATAGACCGACAGCCCGGTGTGCAAAGCCATTTCTCGGGCCAATAACTCATTACCCAAAACCGTTACCGCACTCCCAACTTCTGTTGCCGGGATGTTGGTAATATCAATCATGGTTAAATCCATACAAATTTTGCCAACGATACGCGCTTTATGAAGATTAACCATCATATATCCTCCGCTCCAAAGGGTACTTAGTCCATCAGCATACCCAAGGGGAATGGTGGCAATTTTCATATCTCGCTCCGCAACAAATGCGCGGTCGTATCCGATCGTTTCTCCTTTGCGCACGTGATGGATTTGGCTAATCTTGCTTATCCATGTAAGCACGGGTTGGATTTCCGCAACTGAGGGTTCGGAGTATCCATACAATCCCAGCCCTAGCCGAATCATGTCAAAATGAGCAGAAGGAAATCGCAAAATGCCAGATGAGTTGACCAAGTGTTTTACAATGGGTTTTCCAATCGCATCTTCTAGTTGCTTAGCGCACAACGTAAAGGCCTCAATTTGGCCCTGAGTAAAGGCGTCGTGCTGGGCATTATTGCTGCTCACAAGGTGGGAAAATGTCGAAGCGACCGCGATATGATGTTCCTTGATTTGTTGAGCAATAGATGTTGCCTCACCTACTGGAAATCCCAGGCGTTTCATGCCGGAATCCCACTCCACATGCACCATAGGCAGTTTGTTAGAGGTTTGGCCAGCCTTTATCCATTGTTGTAGAGATTCTTGGCTGAAGAGAACGGGCTCTAAGCGGTGCTCGATCAATAAGTCAATAGCGTTAAAATCTGCATTCATTACCATGATGGGGCTCTGAATGCCAGCCTCCCGAAGTACCATACCCTCATTGGTATATGCCACAGCAAGATAGTCGACACCAAGGGAGGATACGTGCCTTGCTACTTCTATAGACCCAGAGCCATAGGCAAGGGCCTTTACCATTACCATGATTTTTGATTTAGGTGCGCGCTGTCTATAGGCACTGAGGTTGCTAGTAATCTGGCTTAGGTTTACTTCCAAAAAACTTGGATGAGCGCGCTGCATAAGGTGAGGGAAAATCGTTTCCATTGCAAATGCACGACTTCCTTTGATCAAAATAGTGGTATTCTGCCGGTCAAAGTGGTCAATGGCCTCAGGTAAATCGTGGGTGGATTCTACGAGCACATACGGACAGGGAAAGGTGTGATGTTCCAAGGCCGCTCGCCATTTGGAGCCTAGTCCAATAAAAAATGAAACAGGGTGTTTATGCAGGAAGTCAAATACAAGAGAAAACCACGATTTGTCTTCATCCGAGGACGCTGAACTTAACTCAGATAGAATGATGCCATGCTGTCGTTTGTCGAATTGATGCAAATATTCCAGAGCAAGGGTTAGGCTTTCACGGTCGTTTGACCATGTGTCATTTAACAAAATGGATTGGCTATCACCGTGGAGCACCTCAAGCCTTAATGGTATCGGTTTAACGTTGCCGAGACTTACTTCTACGGATTTTGGGGGTATACCGCAACACAACGCCGTTAGGGCTGCTGCCATCGCATTGCTTTGCATGGCGAGTGTATTAAATCTTGAGGAGATGACTTGAATAATTTCTTGGCTAAGACCCGTTGGTTCTGTGTTCTTAGCATCCCAAAAGCATAACTCCTTTCCTTTGACAATCTCATTTGCTTTGGGCGAGTTAAGAAAGGATTTGACCTCATCGATATGCGCAGGAAGACACAGGGTTTTGGCGTATTCTTTTGCTAAAGAAAGTTTTTCTTCAATTTTTGATTCACGGCTTGGAAACCCGGCATCATGAGCATCCCCAATATGTGTCAATACCACAATGTCAGGTTGTATCATTTTGGCCAAATTTTCCATTTCTCCCGTTGACGATATGCCTGCTTCAATCACAGCCACAGCATCTTCAGGGCGCACTTTCCAAACAGATAATGCTACTCCAATTTGTGAATTGTGGCTCCGAAATGATCGATAGGATTTTTTTTCGGACTCGATTAACTGATAGGCCCACTCCTTAACAATTGTTTTTCCATTCGACCCGGTAATGCCCACAAAACGCGTATTGGTAAGCTGTTTTCGATGCATCAACGCCGTTTGTTGTAGCGCGTTCAAAACATTGGAGCAACGCAAGACAAAAACTCCATCTGGGATTTCGTGGCAGATAGTGTAGTCGTTTTCGATGACGACAGCTAAGACGCCCTTATTTACGGCATCTTGTAAAAACTCATGCCCATCGCGCCGACCTTGGAGGCAGAAAAAGACGCCCATTGATCCATCGACAATTTCTCGGGTATCAATAAACAAATGCTCAAAGTATACCTCCTCTGATATAGGATTTGCTGAGTGGAGATCACAAAACTCAGCCCAAGCGGCAAGTGAATAGGAAGCCATAGAATACGAATGTACTATGATTCAAAAACTAGAAGAAAAGTAGTTTTATTGCCATAGCAATAAGGGAAAACACCAAGACCTTCCGCAGAAAAGCACTTCCCTTGGTTATGGCAAGGTGGCTACCAACTAAACTTCCGATGACATTGCCGACGATTAATATTCCAGCAAGATACCAGTCAACAAGTCCATTATAGATAAAGAGTACAAGCACCACGCAGGTATAAGCTGAAACAAGCAATACCTTGACGGCATTCGCCTGAACTAAATCTCTAGAGTACAAGCTTTGATAGATGGTGAGCATAATCAGCCCAGTTCCTGCCTGAATCAACCCTCCATAAACGCCAATAAAAAACATGGATATGGGCAATAAATATTGTTTACCCTTCAACGCCATGATGGTTTTATCCATAGGGAGTACAGTAAGCCCTGCCGCCACGACCATAACGACACCCAAGAGGCGCATAAAGGAATTTTTATCGATGTACATGGTGAGTATAGCGCCAAGAATTGCTCCTACTACAGAAAGTACAATCCATTTGCCAGTTGGTTTAGGCCATTCAATCCCTCGACGCTTAAACTCATAGCTGGCCGTTGAGCATTGAGCTAGAATGGCTACACGATTGGTACAGTTGGCCACTAAATGATGAACACCTAATCCCTCGATTAAAAAGGGAAGCACAAATAACGAACCTCCTCCGGCCATTACGTTAAGCACTCCGGCAAAGAAGGTTATTGCAAAGGCGCCTAAAATCTCAAGAGCGGTGTATTCCACCATATAAAGGTAATGGTCAAAGTTGCATCTTTACGGTCTAGCTATGATTCGATTAGTAAGTTTAGTTGTCCTTCTCATTTTTTCTTGGGAGAACCTAATGGGCCAAGAAGAAGCTAGCGGTCTACAATCCACGCATGAATCGGCCCAAACAGGGCACGTTCGATGTATGGTTTTGCCCTCCATATACCCAACTAACATCCCCAAAACCAATCAACCATTTAGTTACTGGTACAATAAAGTAAATGAGCAATATGGTAGCCTGAGGGCAACATTGCAAACCTCGGATATTGTTATTGCACCTCTATTGGCTACTCTTTCAGAACCGCCTTATGGTGGGGGGCCAAAATATGGTGTGCCTGAGGACTGGTTTATGTCAATAAGCAGTTTGGGTATTACCCATGCCTGTTTATCAAATGCTACTACGCTAAGGGCCAGCCCTGCCTCAGTGATTCATCGGACCAATGTTTTGCAGCAAGAGAATATGGTGCCATTGGGCCTTTTTGATAAGAACAATGGCAGTGGTCCTCATGGTGAAATCATCGACATAAAGGGGGTGCGAATAGCGCTTTTTTCTTTTGTTTTTCCTTTCCAGGATTATACTGGTCGGTTTGGTATGTCAGGCTTTGATATGGATCGGTTTACATCCTTTTACGCTACACAAAAGGACAGTATTGATTGTTGGATAGCTATCCCCTCTTGGAAAAACGGTCAGTATGGCGAGGTTTCTAAAGAAGACCAGCGCGCGCTGATGCAAACCCTTTACCGCGCTGGATTTGATGTGGTTATTGGCTACTCTGGTAAGCAGATGCGTATTGAAACGATGGTCCACGACACATCACGGCTTTTAATGTTTGATGTAGGGACAACACTACCTTCCTCAGTTACACAAACAGGAAGTGGTGTACTTGTTGAGTTTTCTATTGATACAGTTACAAAGGCTATAGTAAACGCGGGTCTTATTCCTATATACCCCTTATTAATGGATAAAGTGGATGAAGGGGAAGTGGAGCTTATAGCGGTCTTTGGGCGCGACATGGAGGTCTCCACCCATTTGACAACGCTTACTCAAGGACAAGAAGCGCACGTCAAGGCCTTTATGGCTAAGTTTCGTCGGTCAAAACCAGACTCAGTCAATGAGTTTTACTATCCCCAATCCTTATCCATTCGAAATGATGCTTCCCATGCCGTTCAACTGCAAAAGGGATGGGCGGTTGATTCGACGATCAAAAGCGAACCACGGGGCTATGGAGTGCAATTTCTTCAGTTATCAAGGGAGATCATGTTGGACACAATCTATTATTCTCATCTTAAGGGATACTCAGTTTTTAAATCCAATGGGAGGTTTCATTACGTTCTTGGTAAAAACCTTACTTTGGAAGAGGCCGAGAGGTTGTTAGATCAGTTAAAAGAAAAATCTCATGAGTTTGCTCAAATTGTACAGATTAAAGGGATAAATCTTATTACAATGACAGATTCCAATCAAGCTGAATGAAGCCTTTGTTTGCAGATATAGGAAACTCTACCATAAAAGTGGCGCGCCTTGTAAATGGCCGTGTTGAGCGCTTGTCGTACACAGATCATGAAAATGCACCCAAAGAGTTACTGTCTTCGGTTAGCCTTTTGTCAAATGTGGGCATGTCGATTGAAAACCAAGTGGCACAATTTGGTGACTGTCCATCAATTCATGATGTGCTAGACCAATTGCCTTTGAAGCTGGCCTATGCAAGGCCCAAGGAGCTCGGACAAGACCGTATTGCTGCTATGATGGGCGCATGGTCCTACAACGAGCGGAGCAATCAACAGGTCGACGCTTTTGCTGTGATTGATTTTGGTTCTTGCGTGACAACAGATATTGTCAGCAACCATACAGAACACAGAGGGGGAAACATTGATTTGGGTCTTCAATGGAGAATTCGAGCCGCCCACAACTTTTCTGAAAACCTACCCTTGGTTAATGTTGATTACAGCGCTGCGGGCTTAACTGCTTTTCTTGCCAACAATACCCAACAGGCCCTTACCTCTGGTATCGTATCTGGCTACCTTCGACAACAGGTCAATTCCATAAGAATTTGTTTTGAACAGTATGGGGTGCGTCGTGTTTTTCTTACGGGAGGTCAATCTCCATGGATTAGTCAATTTTTAACCGAGGAAGATCTTGGCGAAATAATTGTGGACGAAGACCTTGTAATTCGGGGATTAAATGACATTTTTGCACTCGGCTAGCATTTTGATAAGCAGGACTAACCATAGAAACTCTAAGGGAATAATTTTCTTGACCATTCTAGTAGGCATGATTTTTTTGTCTACTAGTCTCATTGCACAATCTCCTTACTCGCGATTTGGCTATGGTGGTTTCCTTCGACCTCAAAGCATTGGACAAACCTCAACCTCTAGCCTGGGTATTGGTTTTCGATCAACCACCATGCTTAACCTTAACAACCCTGCGGCGCTCTCTGAATTGGAATGGACGACTTTTGAAGCAGGTGCTAGAATTGATAATTATCGAATCAATATTGGAGATCAAAGCTACTATTCTCCCACAGGCAGGGTATCCAATTTGGCCCTTGCCGTCCCTATTCGGGTGAATAACAAAAAGCGCTGGGGCAGTAGTTTTTCCCTAAGCCCATCTGATGTGGTGCAATATGCTTTTAGTGAAGTGGTTGATTCGTCGAGTATAGATCACACGAAGTATGAACGAGGCAGTGGTAGCTCCTACGCTGTAAACTGGTCAAACGGTTGGCTTTGGAATGCAACTTCAATAGGCCTTTCGTGCATTTATTCATTTGGCACGGAATCCAACTTTCAAGGTATAATTGTTGATGATTCCCTTAATGCAAGAAACAGTCGCAAAACTTCGCGATTAAACCATCAATCGCTACAATTTAATCTAGGCTGGCAGTATACTATTCCTCTTGGGGCGAGCAAGCCCGATAAATTTCAGCCAAAGATTACTCTTGGTGCAAATCTAGCAGCAACGGCTCAAGCGAATCGTAACATAACGTTTCAAGAGGAGCTCACGTTAACCAGTGTACTCACAGGCCAAGAGGTGGCAATAGACACATTGAGTGTTGAGACGCTGTCTCCAGGGAATTTATCCAGAGGAATTGACCACTTTGGCTTGGGTATTTCCATTGGAGACCACAGGGCCTGGCTAGTTCATGCGGATTACAGGCATACTTTCTCAAAGGATTATGTCCATTGGTTGCCAGGATCTGAAGAATATAGAAATACACACTATGCAGCGTTGGGATTTCGGGGCACTCCTAATTACAGCAGCCGAAACTTTTTTGCACGAATAGAGTACCGCCTTGGAGGGCATTGGGAACAAAGCCCTTTACTTGTTGGAGGCGTTCCGCTAAACAATTTTGGCATGGCCTTTGGAGTAGGTCTTCCGATGGGAAATTCTATATCTAGGCTAAACCTAAGTGCTGTGTTCGAACGCCGAAGTGGTGGAGGCAACTTGGCAAGTCAAGAAGATTGGATTTCCTTGGTTATAGGCGTTAACCTTAACGACAAATGGTTTGTTAAACGAAAATTTAACTAAATGAAAAAATTAATTGTAGTTCTCTCGATGGCATTAACGATGCAGAGTCTGTTTGCTCAACAAAGCGAAGTAGACAGAATAGGCGAGGATTTGCGCTCAAGGTGCAGCGGAACGGCTTATGCCGACCACCCTCAGGCGACTCAAGACACCTTTGCTTTTTTTGTTACCCGATATAAGAATAAGGATTATGCTTCGGCCTACCCTTTTTGGAAGTCCATACTTTCCATTGCTCCAGACATTCAACCAAGCGTCTTGCAAGGCGGGGTTGACATTATGAAGTCACGCTACAATAGCACCTCAGATGCTGCTACTAAGACGGCTATTGCAGATACAATCTTGGCATTGGCCGAGGCTATGCCATCCTGTTTAGGTTCCGGCAACAACTCCTACATCGAGTATAGAGTGTATCAGTGGTATACCTATCGAAAGAGTGCTAAGGCAAAACTCAATGACTTGTTTGCTCAGTATTATGCAGAAAAAGGGAATACCATGAATCCCCAGTTTCTTCTCGTATGGTTAACGACTAGCATGTCGCTGGATAAAAAGAATGGAACGGGTGGAGACCCGGTATGGGAAGTGTATGATGCGGTAGATAAAATATGTAATTCTAGTCCGAGTGATGCGAATGTCCAAACCGCTGAAAAGGCGCTCGGGTTAATGAAGCAATACAAGTATTTAGATTCTGCTCAGTTAGTCACACGTAGTGAAACGATGTATGGCAACTCCCCTGAAGATTTTTCTGTTATGCGAAAGTGTGTTCGCTTTTTACAGCTAGCCAATGCAACGGAACTGGCTTTCTTTAAAGAGGTCGCAACCAAGTTGGCTGATAACGACCTTGCTCTCTATCCAGATAGCATGGAATCTCTACAGTATGTATTTACGCTGTACAAACAAGCTGGAAATGTTCAAGGGGTTCAGGCGGTAGCCGAAAGGATGTTTGAACTCGACCCCAACTCTATGGATATAGCAATGTATCTGGCACAATCTAAGGCAGCTGCGGGGCAACTTAGTGAGGCAGTTTCCTTTTACAATAAGGCCATCGCTATGGGTGGAAACTCGGCAGATATTAATTATACTATTGCTGCTTTGTATCAGTCGTCAGGAAGTTTCTCGGAAGCCCGTCGATACGCCGAGAAAGCACTTGCTGCAAGACCGGGTTGGGCCAAAGCACACATCCTTATTGGTCGCCTGTATGCGAGCTCTGGGTCTCGATGTGGAGAGGGAACAGGATGGGATAGCCAAGTCGTTGTGTGGGCCGCAATTGATGAGTGGAATAAAGCTGGAGGTGATTCGGAGGCACAGAGCCTGATAAACCAATATTCCAAATATCTACCGACTAGTCAAGACATCTTCATGCGGGATGGTGTTGATGATGGCGGTCAGTACTTTGTTTCTTGTTGGATTCAGCGAAGCGTCACAGTTCGTCCGCGTCCCTAGTGGTGATAAGGCATTGGTTAGCATCGGGTTGTATCGCTTGTTTTTTGTTGTATTCGTGCACCAAAGACAATAAGACCGAGGAATCCCATGAGGTTTTTCTGCCCGGAAGCAGCAAATTTATAGGGGTAAAGGTTTCTACCTATACCGATACTACGGGCGCATTGATTGTGTATTCCAATCAGGCGCTAGTTAATGAAGATTCCAATAGATCGATGGTGTTTACGGGGTCCAGTCAGGCGTTATCTTATATAGATGGAGCATCAGTTCCGAACACCTTGTGGGCTGACTCGCTTGAAGCTGATCTAGATAACAAAAGACTTAATGCCAGCGGTAACTGCCTTTTGGTCAATGTAGAGGGTGACTCCTTTACAACGTCAAAAATCTTCTTTACTAGCGACTCTTTGTCCTCTTTTCAGCCGACCAAAGCAGTCTTTGGTCCTCGGTCAGAACGAAACATAGTGCTTGAGCCGGGAGAACATTTACTGGATTCTTTTGTGTATACATCGTCAAAAACACTACTTTGGAAACAGTAAGGGTATGAAACGATTTTTATTTTACTTGGAAATCCTTTGGATTGCGGCTATTGTGGCCTCGTTGATTGTTTTTGTATGGAATTTCTACCAAGAACGGTCATTTAGTGTGTCCGTTTATACACCGCTCATAACGGGTGGCTTAAGTACAATTGTTTTGTGGAACATACGAAGGCAAAGAAAATTTTACGACAAGCTTGCTGCAGATAAAAAACCAAGTAACCGTTAAATCGGGATCTAGCGTGTTTTTATGGTAATCCTCCCAATCATTATTTGTTTATTGCTTTCTGCCCTGTTTAGTGGAATGGAAATAGCTTTTCTTGCAACAACTAAAACAGAGTTGCAGGTCTTGGAAACCCGGACCAACCGAAAGCGACCAAGGCTCCAAACATTTTACGACCAGCGTGATTCGGTAATTACATCCTTGTTAATAGGCAACAATGTAGTCCTTGTGCTGTTGGCCTGGTTTGCGACTAAACAAATCGAAAGGCTGCCCATTGGATTCAACAGTGAATCAAGTCAAGTCCTTTTTGAGACCCTTTCGCTTACTGCCATTGTATTGGTTTTTGGGGAGTTTTTCCCAAAGCTTATTTTTCGTCGTTTTGCTGCTAGAATTCTACATATCCTAGCACCTCTTTTGTATTTACAGGTGGCTCTTCTTCGTCCATTAACCTATGTTTTTAAGAAAGTATCTGGATGGATCATTCATCCATTTGTCAAGGGACTAGTTGCTGAGAAAAACGAACCCGAAGCGGGTGCAGAAGACTTAGAAAATTTTATTAGACAACAATCAAATTTAACCGAGGGTGGAGATGACGAGTTAAATGTGGACTTTTTTAAAAATGCTCTGATTTTAAAGGATGTTCGGGTTCGGGAATGCCTTGTTCCAAGAACTTCTATTGTTGCCCATGACTTATCCGAAGGCAAAGATGCTCTTCGTCAAAAGTTTTTGGATTCTATGCATTCAAGAATTGTGGTCTATCATGATGATATTGATCATATTGTGGGCTATGTCCATCATTTCGAAGTATTAGCCTCTCGTACAAGTATTGAAGCGCTTATTCGCCCTCTTTACGTAACACCTGAGTCTAAATCCGCTAGGGATTTATTGGAAGACATGTTGAGTGGCCATTTTCACATGGCATGGGTCGTGGATGAATACGGCGGGACTGCTGGAATTGTGACGCTTGAGGATATCGTCGAAGAAGTGGTTGGAGAGATTGAAGATGAGCACGATGAGGCACAAGCGCCATTCAGACCCATGGGCAAAAAAACGTGGTCAATAGAAGGGTCTGTTGAGATTGACTTACTCAACGAACAGTTGTCTTTGGCTATTCCCAAAGGCGATTATGAGACGATTTCAGGATACATTTTTCATGGTATGGGAGAGATTCCCAAGAAGGGACAGCGATTTACAGTTGACCATTTTGCCTTAGAAATAGTAGACCGATCGGCATCAAGGATTCATCGACTAAAACTCACTGACTGCCGTTCTTGACCAATAGAACAGCGGAGCCTCTTGCCTGAACAGTTTAGAGAAGCTATCTTTGTAGGCCAAATTTTATCTTATGGCAGTTATTGGTTCCATTCGTCAGCGCAGTGGTTTATTGATCGGAGTGATCGTTGTAGCCCTTGTGCTATTCTTAGTTAGTGACATGTTCCGAAACCCCATGGCACCTCAAGAAGTTATTGAGCGTGAAGAAGATGTTATTGTTTTTGATGGAGAAGAAATGCCCAGCAGAGCGGTAGATAGTCTCTACACAAAGGCATGGAATGACACTTATTTCGGGCCCCTTGGACAAACCTTTCTTGGTCGTGCACCCATCAGTGACCGTCAAGCAGCGCGAGATTTAGCGTTAGCAATGCAGTTGCTTTTACAACGTGATATTAATGCGCTAGGGGGCGTAACGTTTACTTCAGAGGAAGATCTTCAGGCCATGATATCAAGAGATGCCTCCGCATCTTCTTTTCTAAACAATGCCATGTTTGATTCACTCGGGGTAAGAGTAAATGGTCAAGTAGACTTGGATGCCTTAGTGGCCTTTCTCAATACTGCAACGAATCCACTTCCAGGAGAGGCTCCGAATGCTTTTGCCGAATCTATTCGCCACGAGATGGGCAATGTACGCACGATCAATGCGAATCTAGCCATGTTGAATGCAGGTTTGCGAAGCCCATCATGGATGGACTCCACGTTTGATGCCCTTAACAGTCAGCAGGTAAATGTTGAATATTGGCCAGTAAAGAATAGAATGAAGGCCTACACGACCATTGATTCAAACTCTGCAGTAACCAACTTTTGGCAAGCACATAATATGGGATCATCGAGATCAATCTCCATGTACACCCAGTCATTAAGTCATTCTCAAAAGACCATTGATAGTGTGAAGAGTGTTGTCCTATATGAAGCGAGTGTCAATGGATCTACTCAGCCTTTTGAAGTACTAGATCTTTCAAACAGTCGAGTTGTATTGGCAAAAGGCGGTGATTTTACTTCATATAAGCAATCCTTGCGTTCGGTTGGCGAAACCGCGGTTATTGGTGATAATCGTAGCAAAGTTGCAACGGCTATTCGAGTGCAAGAGGTCTTTGGGTTGTCTATTTGGAAAGAGTCTCCATCAGTGAGCATAGAGGCGATGGAGGAAGCCATTGGTGATGGAAGTGCATTAGCCGAAGCCTTTGCCTTTGCTCAAAATAATGAAATCATAGTTGAGGACATACCTTCTTTGCTCAGAGATCCACAAGTACGAAGTTGGGCAAACACATTAAACAGCTCGTTAACATACAAATCGCTTACTCCAGATAGTGTTCCCGTATTGCTTGTCAAAAACCCTTATGCTGCCGTTCCTGAATTTTCGGTGGTTTCTGTACAAAGTGCTCCATACGGTTTGGTATCAGCGTCTGCGGTAAGTGCGTTTAATGATGAGGTGGATTCAATGTACTCTGCGCTTTCTGCTTCTTGGGATGACGGCTCTACAATGATGGGTCTTCAGAGAAGTCCTGATGTGTTAAATGTCACAAGAGGATACAATGGCATTAATCGTCCGGGACTTGAGCAAAACAAAAATTTAGTGGATTGGATTTTCTCAAGTGAATTGGGGGCTATTGATACATTTGTTACAAGCAATGAGGATGGTAGTCGCACCTGCTACTTTGTCCGTCTCAACACGATAACCCCTTCGGGCATGGTTCAAGATTTAGCCGCAATGGCAGAACCTACCAAGCGTATAGCTGCTCAATATCTAGCGGTCGATGGAGGAATCGCTGCATTATCCAGTGCGTATGACAGCGCTGCCTCTCTTCAAGAATTTCTTGCAATCTATGCGGGCCAAAAAGAAGGAAAGCAAGTACAGGTTTCTATGAATCAAGTTCAGATTACGGGTATTTCCAATACAAAGTCTCTACGAAGTATTGCAGGAGCTGCTCTTAACTTACCAATTGGAGAGTCAGCTGTTGTGGCTTCAGGACTAGGAGATGCTGCTGTTGTACGTCGCACGGGCGACGTAATCCAAGGAAAGTCATCTGGTAGCCTACCTAATCTCTTGGCATATGACGCGGTTACTACTGCCCCACTATGGGCTCCAATGATGGCATTAGAAATTAATCGAGCTCAGAATCCTTCATATACTGAGCTAATGCTAGACTTGTTCTATGCTCTACGGACTAAAGAATGGTCATTTTAGTGGATAGCCCTGCAAGTAAAGGGTTACTGACTATTGACTTGATCAAGGTAATTCCCGAGTCAAGGGTTGAAATCTTAGATATACAACGGTTTATGGGCGAAGCTCCGCTCTTAAAGGAATCTATTTTTCGTAAGGAGTTGCGCACCTTCCCTTTCGAAGACTTCAGCAAGGCACTTATAGGCTTCTCCAATACTCATGGACACATACTTCCCCAATGGGCCTCTATATTGTTAGCCTTTAAATTTGAGCAACATAATATCTGGACCACATGGGCCCACTCCAAGGAAACAGTGTATAATCAGTGGCTTCTCGAACACTTGCCAGATTGGGACACGTCGCCATATCATAACAAGAGAGTATCTTTAAAGGGCTGTGCTGAGTTAACCTTAAGTCCGCATGTTTACATGGCCTATGCCCGTAAACTTTCTCGAAGTGCCAAGGTGGTTAGTTTTGGGGAGAAGTGCGCGTTGGTGCCCATCTCTAAGGACATATCTTTATAACATGAAGTTGGCTAGACATATTTTATCCGTTGCGGTTTTTGTATTCGTAGCCCTTTCCTTTGTTTTTTTGGCAGAGCGAGGGATGAGTGCTACAGATAAGGCGCAGCCAGCGATGGAAAGATTACATCCGGTGAGTAATCAAGAACACGGAATAGGAGGGCCCCTTATGATTGCGCTTCCTCAGGAAGTTCGAGCGCCTAATGTTTCTTCCGAGGTGTATTTCTGTGAAGAGCGAATGCCACTAGAGTTTACGGATATTCATGAGCGTTTTGATCAAGAGCTTTTGAGAAACACCTACTGGCACAGTAGCACGTTGTTAAACATGAAACGTTTAGGCAAATATTTTGATGCTATTGCTGCGGTATTTGATCGCTATGCTATCCCACCGGATGTGCGGTATTTAGCCATTGCTGAAAGCAATTTGAGCAATGTGGTTTCTCCAGCAGGAGCAGCCGGATACTGGCAATTTATGAAAGCTACAGGTAGTTCTTACGGGCTTGAAATAACCTCAGAGGTGGATGAGCGATATCATTTTGAGAAAGCAACAGAGGCTGCCTGCCTCTTTCTACAAGATTTGTACCAGCAAATCACTTCGGACTTTCCCGATACGAAAACACCATGGACCTTAGCTGCGGCAGCCTACAACATGGGGTATCCCGCGCTGAAAAGGGCCATGACACAACAACGAGTTGATAATTACTACGACCTACATTTAAACAGGGAAACGGCTCGCTACGTATTTCGTATTACTGCCTTTAAGGTGATTTTAGAGCATCCAGAGGAATTTGGGTACAGCCTGAGCCAAAATGATTTGTATACCATGGAAAATACGTACACGATTACAGTAGATTCTACGGTAAGGGACTTGACCGATTTTGCTCTTTCCCAAGGCACTACATTAAAGGAGCTCAAGCGCCTTAATCCATGGTTGCGTTCCAATACACTTACGGCCTCCGAGGCCAAGCCATACACACTGACGCTAGCTACGGAACCGCAAGTTCACCAAGATTAACATACCAAGCACTGAAACCTCATGAAGTTTGGTTACGCAAGCCTTGATGATACCTTTACAATCCAACCACGAAAACCTTTCGTGTTTAATGAGGAAGTCCATCCCAAAACGCTGGGCGATACTAATCGAATCGTTACCGGCCTTTCTTCCTTTAGTCACCCTGAGTGGATAGGTACAATATACCCTACAGGCACTCCGCGTAAACAGATGCTAAATGCCTATTCAAGGGTTTTCACAGGGATTGAGTTTAACGGCACACGCTATAAGTTTCCGTCGCCTGAGCAAATAGAAAAATGGTCTGACCAAACAAGTGAGACGTTTGCTATTTATCCTAAACTACCGCAATCCATTAGTCATGCCAAGCGCTATAATCAAGATGAAATACTCCGGCGGATAGACGACTTCTTGGACCTTGCTTTGGGTTTTGGTCCTAGGTTGGGGCGCTGCTTTCTTTGTTTCCCCAACCATGTGGCTACGGATCGCTTAGATGAAATTCTTGCCTTGATCGATTTGCTTGAATATGGCACACCCCTTGCCTTTGAATTGCGTCACCCTTCTTGGTTTATATCTGAGCATGTTGGCCTATACAGCATTGCTGAAGCGCTAGCTAAGAAAAATATAACCTTAATCATTACCGATACGCCAGGCCGACAGGATGTTCTTCATCCGTATATCACGTCCAACCATTTAATGGTCCGGTTTGTGGCATCTGGGAATACGATCGCAGATAACAAGCGCATGGGGTTTTGGCGTGAGTTGTTTACCGAACACAGGACCTGGCTCTCTATGGCCTGTTTTGTTCATTCACCAACAGAAAAAAAAGAGCATTTACTTCCCTTAATGAAATCCTTACAAGATTTAGCTTAACTGATGTTCTTTAACCAATTGGTCAACATGTTGACGGCTTGATCGATCCATAGGTAACACTATTGCATCGGCCAGGTCAGTATATTGTGTTGCAATCGTAGCGCTTGCTGGGGGATCTTGCTGTAAAACAAGAGTATGGATGTATTGGTGGCTTAAGGTTTGCCGAAGGGTTAACTCAGTGTCTTTCTTGGGTATGGATTCCCATTCATTTATTGTCAATTCTCTAAACGGAAGGGTCCAGAGGCCCTGCCATATGTCCTTTGCTTCCCGTTTTACCATACCCAATTGATTGACGGCATTGATGTGCCAGTATAAAACAAAATAGCGATTTGTTTTAGGGCGCTTTATCTTTTTAACAGGGCGAAGTTCGATCGTTTTCTTTTTAAACGCTATGCAGTAGGGTTGCGCAACACACGAGCTACACAGCGGACTCTTGGGTTTGCAAATATTGCTGCCGAAGTCCATAAGAATCTGATTGTATTGTGTGGCGTGGCAGTGCTCCAAGTGCCGTTCAACTAGGTCATTTAGGTGTCGTTTCCCCTGCGCGCTAAACAGGTCGATGTCCAAGTCATACCATCGCGAAAAGACTCGGATAACATTACCATCAATGGCAGGGCAGTTCTCATTATTTACAAATGACGCAAGGGCTCCAGCGGAATAGGGTCCTACACCTGGTAAATCAAGCCACTCGGCTTTGGATTGTGGCCAACGACCATTTTTTTCGATGATACTTGCCGCCTTGTGCATGAGGTGAGCCCTTCGGTAATACCCCAGCCCCTCCCAAACTTGTAGCACATCATCAATTGGGGCTTTAGCTAGGCTCGAAACCGTAGGGAATTGCTGGAGGAATCGCTGGATATAACTATTTCCTTGGGCAATCCTTGTCTGCTGTAAGATGGTTTCTACAACCCAAGCTTGATAGGGACTATTGGACTTCCAGTGGTGTTGAATACCCGACTCTTTGTGCCATCGTTGTAGGCCTTGTGTAAGATTTTCGAGTTTCATAGGGTTAATTGCCAAACAAAAGAGAAAAGTTCTGCTTTAAATCTTTCGATTTTAAAAAGAATTTCTTAAAATTACTCAACGAACTAAAACATTCAAACCCAAGGCATTATGAGAAAAGCAGATCTTGTTAGTAAAATCTCTGAAGAAACAGGTGTAAACAAAGTAGACGTGCTCGTCTCACTTGAAAGTTTTTTTAAGGAGGTTAAAGATGCTTTGGAGAGCGGTGAAAATGTATACATCAGGGGTTTTGGATCTTTTGTGGTAAAGAAGCGCGCCAAGAAATTGGGCCGCAATATCAAGAAAAATGAGGTAATCGAAATACCAGCTCATTACATTCCAGCATTTAAACCCTCAAAAGTATTCTCAGAGCAAGTCAAGCTTCTGAAGGTCGAGGATGAAGAATAAAAAAGTCTTTACGGCTGCCATATGGGCAAGCATTCTTTTGGTGGTTATCTTTTCCTTTACAGGACTGCGATTCACAAATAATTTAATCCATGCTAAACACCTCGAAGAAGAGGGCAAACAGGAGGAGTCATTGCGCCTTTACGAGGATGTTTTAGCTAGTGAAGCAAAATCACTGGCCGATTCGTTGGTCGTGATTCGCCAATCGGACTTATTGGGGTCTCAGTACAGAGAGAAGTGGTCCAGTAGGTTCGACAGCATGATTGAGCGGCTCTATATAGTCCCCAGTATAGACACCATTTCCTTGTCACGTGCCAGCAACCTAATGCAATTTCTCATTGACTATGATAGTAAAATGGGAAAGATGGACGATGAGGCGGTAGTGTCCAAGCACAGGCAACGGATTGATGCTTTATGTGATCGATATATAGCCTTCACGGACGAATTGCTATCTCAAGGTATGCAGCCTCAAAATGTGATGGCTTCGGTACGGATATACAAAAGCAAAGTTTTGCAATACAACCCTTACCATATGGAAGCCTTAGCCCGCCTTTATTTTTTGACGGGTATGAGCGGTCAATACGAGAAACAGGAGGAATATTACAGTATCATTCAGGGCAGTATAACGCGCACCTTTCAAGATAATCCTGAAAATGCAAGGCTGTTCTTAGAAAATCTCCTATCTTTGCAGTCTGTTAATTTTGATTACACAGAACTTGTGAATCGGTTAACGATTGAATTAAATATATACTTATAATGCGTTTTTAAGGGGAAGCCCTTACTGACAAATTCAAAGAATCTATTATGCCAAGCGGTAAGAAAAGAAAACGACATAAGATTGCAACGCATAAGCGTAAAAAGCGATTAAGACGTAATCGACACAAGAAGAAATAACTTTTGTGTCATAAAATTGAATAAGTGAGAAAGGAACTTGTCATCAGCGCAAAGCGCGATCAAGTCCAACTTGCTTTGTTAGAGAATCAAAGACTGGTAGAGCTTCATCAGGATGCTCAAGACGAGTCTTTAAAGGTTGGGGACATCATCCTTGGGCGTGTGAAGAAAGTCATGCCGGGTATGAATGCCGCCTTCATCGATATAGGGGGGCCACGAGATGCTTTTTTGCACTATACGGATATGGGGCCTTTATTTACGACCTATGCATACTATATGCATGGTATTCTCTCGGGTAAGCACAAGGACTATAATTTAGAACGCCTTAAGGTCCAGGATAATATGGACAAGGAGGGTAAAATAGAGGATGTTTTAAAGCCGAAACAAATCCTGCCTTTTCAAGTCTACAAAGAGCCCATTTCCACTAAGGGTCCACGAATGACAACAGAGGTATCGATTGCAGGTCGCTACCTTATTCTTACTCCATTTTCCAATCAGGTTGGGGTGTCTCGGAAGGTTTCAAACGAGTCTGAGAGAAAGCGTCTTAAGCGGTTAATTGAAAGCTTAAAACCCAAAAACTTTGGCGTTATTGTCCGAACAAATGCACAGGGCAAGAAGTCATCTGAATTGCATCAAGATTTGGAATCCCTCCTTAAGAAGTGGCGAACAGCCATTGCTAAGGTGCACAAGGCAAAGCCGAGGACGGTGATTCATTCAGAGTTAGATAAGACAACGACCACTATTCGAGATATGCTAAATGCCTCCTTCAACGCTGTCATTACAGATAGCGAGGTAATCTATAATAGTCTTGTTGATTATATAGGTGATTTTGCAGAGCTTGATACCAATATTCTGCGACATCATCGCGGTGAACGCCCGATTTTTGATCAATTCGGAGTTACAAAACAGATTAAAAATCTCTTCGGTCATACAGTAACCTTTGCCAAGGGTCCTTACTTGGTTTTGGATCATACAGAGGCCATGCACGTCGTTGATGTAAATAGCGGAGGTAAAGTAGCCATGCAAGGAGATCAAGAGACGAACGCCCTTGCTGTAAATACAGATGCTGCTGATGAGATTGCTCGTCAGCTACGGTTGAGGGATTTAGGGGGTATCATTATTATCGATTTTATTGATATGCGTGAGAAGGAAAACAAGAAGTTTATCTATGATCGCATGCGAGAGCTCCTAAAGCTCGATAAGGCGACGACGACCGTCCTTCCATTGTCTAAGTTCAACCTAATGCAAATTACAAGAGAACGCGTTCGGCCTCAAGTTGAGATTAAAACAGTTGAACAGTGTCCTGCGTGTAATGGGTCGGGCAAGATTGAGGCATCCATTTTGGTTACTGATCGAATCGAAGATGCTATCGAGCAACGAACAGAAAGTAGTTCGATTCACATTAAGGTTCATCCCTACATCCATGCATGGTTTACGAAAGGCTTGTTTTCTGAACGGTACAAGTTAAGTAAGCGATTGGGAAAACGCATAAGGATAGATGCCGTAGAGAACTTGCCGTTAAACAAATTTGAATTTGTTGACTAAGAACGTCGTTTTACGATAGGAATTCGCCGTCCGCTACCAAAGGCTTTGTGGCTTATACGCAATACAGGTGGAGTTTGAAAACGCTTCCATTCGGCCCGCTCTATAAGGCTATATACCTTTTCTTTTTCCTCCTGGGATAGTGTTTTATTCGTATTGGTCTTGAGGGTTTTTCTTCCTTCAATAACTTCTTCTAAAAATGGGTCAAGTAGGGCGTAGTCCGGTAATTCGTCGGCATCTTCCTGATTGGGCCGAAGCTCAGCAGAAGGGGGCTTGGAAAGAATATTAGCAGGGATAACTCCTTCATTCTTGTTGATATATGCTGCAAGCTTATAGGCCTCTGACTTCCAGACGTCTCCAAGAACGCTCAGTCCGCCACACATATCCCCATAGATTGTCGTATAGCCCACGGCAGCCTCGCTTTTGTTGCTTGTATTGAGCAGCACGCGTTGTTCATCATTAGCTAAGGCCATGAGGAGAACCCCGCGTATCCGTGCTTGAAGGTTCTCTTCAGTTATGGGTTGGAGGGTGCCTTGGCTTTCCTGTAACGATTTTTTGGTTTGTGTAAAGCAAGCTTGAATAGGAAGTGTTTTGGTTGGCATCCCGAGCTTTTTGGCAAGAGCAGCTGCGTCAGTGATGGAATGGTCAGATGAGTATTCTGAAGGCATCAGTACGCCAAGAACATTTTCCGCCCCAATCGCGCGGCATGCAAAATATGCGACAAGGGCAGAGTCTATCCCCCCTGATAATCCTAGGATGGCTTTTGAAAGTCCAAGCTTGACAAAATAATCCCGCATGCCCAGGGTGAGCGCTTGAAGTACTTCTTCTTCCCATGGTAGGTGGTTTTGCTCCTCTTGGCTGATATTGGATGTGTCAACGTCTAGTGGGCAGGATGAAAAAGCAGGAGTAGGGCTTAGCGGTCCTTGTTCTCCATATAAGCCACTTTTACCATCGAAGATAAGTTCGGTGTTAGCTCCTACTTGGTTGCAGTAGGCAATCATGGAATTGGCATCTTTTGCAAACCTTGCAATAACCCTTTCTCTTCGTGCTTGCTGGTTCTTTGCAAAGGGCGAAGCTGAAAGGTTTACAATAACGGAAAGAGGCTGGCTATTTTGTAATTGCCCGCTAAGCAGATCCTTGGCACTAGAGACCCATATATCCTCACAAATAGTAATCAATAGGGTGTGGCTGCCAAGCGTTAGGATATTGTTATGGTGCCCTTCTATAAAGTAGCGTTTCTCATCAAAGACATCATAGTTGGGAAGCGCTCTTTTGGTAAAGACCTCGGTAACCCCTCCTTTTTGGATAAGAACGGCAGCGTTATAGCAGGCATTCTCAAGTATCCAAGGACAACCTAGCAAGAGCGGCGGAGCATGTGGGTTTTCTTTTGCGAGAAGCTCTACGGCCTTCATGCATTCAAAAACAAAAGATTCTTCCTTTAAAAGATCAAGGGGCGGATAGCCACAAACAGCTAATTCTGGACTGACGACTAAGTCTGTACTTGAAGGCGCCTCAGTCCACTCCTTCTTGACTAAGGCAAGGTTGCCTCGAACATCCCCAACAATGGGGTTAATCTGTATAAGCCTCAAGTTCATAAAAAGGCTAGAATCGAAATCCTAGAAAAAGACTCAAAAAGTGCATGGATACCCGGTTTCCACTTAGATATTCTTGGAATTGCCCAGTTTTTCTAAAATGGTTAACAAGGCTATTCTCGTACCGCATACCCACACTAACAAATCGCCTTGGGAATAGTTCGTAATCACAACCTATACCCAATCCAATTCCCATATTAACAGGTCGAATGATTTTAGAGTCACCCCTTGGCCTATGGTCACTGAGAATGTTTGTCGAATCGGCAATTCGCTCTTGTACAGTAAAACTTGGGTTCAAAAAGCCGTGAACAAAATATTGCATATATCCCAATTGCTTGGTTTGTAGCTTAAACCCAAGAGGGATACGCACTTGTTGGAATCGGACGTCATAATCCAATTCTGCATAAGGTCCTTCGTTGATATTGAAGTCAACATCCACACGGTTTAGGGCATGGTGTATTCCTGCAGTAAAGGCCATTTGTTTTTTCCATTGATAATGAATATCCAAACCATAGTTAAAGCCTGCTTTGTTTCCATTGGTCTCGGTGAGATCTCCGTGTTTGCCAGGTACCTGTAGGGTTGGGTTGAGGTGTATTCCAAATGTAATAGGAATCCGATCTTGAGCGTTTGTACTTTGCGTTATCAAAAGAAACCCAAGAAGAAGGATTGAACTTCGCACCCTACACACTAACTTCAATAATCTATGCTGCATAAACTTTGCTCTTTTCAACTAATCTTTTTGCTTGGCTTGGCTGGCTTTCTAGTGGTAAGCTCCTGCCAAACTAACAATGAAAATACCAAATACCTTGACGAGGACACGCTTGATTTAAACCAAGCGAATGTGGATAGTCTTCGTCTTGATAAAAAGCTTTATTCCCTTTTGTTTTCTCATCCTGCTACAGGAAGCAATCGCGCATTGCTTTATGATGCGTTGATCAACTATCGAATCCCAAGCAACCTGTTGATCAATGCGGGAATGGACGCTGCGTTTTTCGAGGTATTGGATAACGAGATAGAGCAGATAAACAGTCAAGTAGGAGATAGTGTACAACGGGCGTTAAGCCATTTTAACTATTACTTTCCAGAGCAAGCCAAGAAGTCTTATCAAATGGCCTACAGAACAAGCTGTTATGCAGACTGGATTAGCCTGTCTCCTCCTCAAGCCCCAAGGTTTTCGCGTGTGCAGTATCTTGATAATCCGACGAATGATACCGCTACTTTTCTCGTTAATGTGGAGTATTATCTACCCGAATACCCTATGTTTTTAAACTTGGATTCCGCCATGGCTCAAGCTGCAAGAAGCCGTGCCCCAGAGGATTACTATTGGGTGGAGTCTCTTAAACAAAACATCTATGCCAATCCCTATGTCTTGGACTATGGATTCCACCCCGGAAGCTACATTCCATTAGACGTTGCCAATGCTTTATATAAGGCAAATTATGCGCAGGATAGTGTAGTGCGAATGACTCTTGGAGAGGCCATGGTTGATGCCGGCAAGCGGCTGTTTTTCTTAGAATGTCTCCTTCCGGAATGGTCGGACCATAAACTGATTGAGTATTCAAAGGCCGCTTTGGATTGGTGTGAGGAATATGAGTATGACCTGTGGCTAATGTTTAACGATTCCCACTTTGAATGCGATATAACCTCAACTTCACATTTTATTCATCAAAAGGCACTCGCTATATCCTCGGGCACCCAATCGCTTGGGTGGATTAATGTTCAAAGCGCACCTAATGCACCCGATCGCATTGGAGAATGGGTGGGCTGGCAAATTGTAAGAGCCTATGCTGAGGCTAACGGAGGGTATGCCGCCCTCGCACGCATTATAGAAACCCCATCCGCTACCATACTTCAGCAGAGCCCGTACAATCCTCAATAGCTCATCATACATATAATGTTTGAAGAATGCCTAAGCTAATACCAAGGCAAAGCAGCAGCAGAAGGAGGCTTATTGAAAGGGGCAGAAGTTTGATATTGTGCAGTTTATGGTAGAAAATACCGACTAAAACAGACAGGAAATACGCCATGTAAAGCGAGGTAAAGCCCTGAGATGAATAGGATAGTAGGAGACCATGAAGGGTTATGATTGGCCAGGCTGCAAGACCAAAAAAGCGTAGCCCGTTACGAGTAAATACAAATTTCATTCCCCGGTTGCGCACCACAAAATAGCCTAGGGTACAAGCTAATGGAATGATGGGTGCGAGGAGTATGATGTAGTTCACAAGACTTGCTCCCAGGTTGTTTGGAATCCCTAGAAGATAGGCTTGTCTATTGAGGGAATTGTGTTGGCTTAGCTTTTGCATCATAAAGTCAAAAAAACCAATCCCTCCGTGTTGATAGTATTTTCCTTGTACAAGCAAGAGTATGCTTACAAGAAGGGTTAACATAGTCACTCCAACAAAATGTGCGTAATAGCGGTCACGTTGCCATCGGTAAAAACTGTAGATAGCAACGACAAGCCCAAAGACAAACCCAAACCAGGAAGTAAGGGTAAAACAAAGTAAAAGGATGCTGTACCAGAATAGGTATTTAAGGCTTACAAACTTTTTTCGCATCCATAGTTTAAGGCTTGCATAGACCGAGCCCATGAAGAAGACTTGGGCCAAGGTTTCAGGGCCATAGATAACTCCTTGAAACCACAATGTAGAGGGAAGGAATAGATAAACGGAGGTTGCTACTATTGCTGGGACATAGGTGTGTCCTAGCCCCTTTCTCAAGCAAAGCAGAGTAGTTGTCAGGTATACAAGGACGGCAGATAAAGCATGAAGAAACAAGTTGAGCCCCCAAAGTGCTCGATCTTGAAGCCTTCCCTCGCTGTTGTTTGCTAGCAAGTCATACAACCAAAAGGCCATGGGGGGTTGTCCAAGTCGACTTTTAGAATTCTCGAGGTAGGATGCATTGCTCTTGTCTACCAACTCAATAGTGTCCAACCACAGGTTGGCGCCAGGTTCCCATAGTACAAAGGGTAGGCGAAAGCCTATCGATAAAACAAACAGTAGTAAGACACTAAGTAATGGATGGCGTCTAAAAACGTTTTTAGTTTGTTCTATGATGGTCAAGGTTAGGGTTCTAGGCGCTGACTAGTTCTTGGGAAAGGAATCGCTTCGCGAATATGATCGAGTTTACAAATCCAGCATAGTAAACGCTCGAGCCCGAGACCAAAGCCCGAGTGAGGCACATTGCCGTAACGACGTAGATCGAGGTACCATTCGTAGGCATTCTGTGGCAAATCATGTCGTTCAATTTGCTCCAACAAATAGTCAATATCGGTTTCTCGTTCTCCACCACCGACAATTTCTCCATATCCCTCAGGGGCAAGTACGTCCACACCTTTGGCATAATCAGGGTAATCCGGATCAACCTTCATGTAAAAGGCCTTTATGACTTTTGGCCATCGGTACACCATAATAGGACATCCATACAACATAGTTAGAACGGTCTCATCGCTTCCGCCAAAGTCTTCTCCGTGGGAAAAGTTAGATGCGGATTCTAACCATTTAGGATAGTTGCGTAAATTTTCCTCGATTTGCTTGAGATCATTCTTAAGGGAGTCGGCTTTACTTCTGTTAAAGTTTCGTACTCCTTTTTTTGAATTCATATCATTGGCCGCCGCTTCACGCTCCTGAATTTCTTGTAAGACTTCTTCCTGTCGCGCCGTGTCTTTTTGGATTGCTCCCTCTAAGTATGCCTTTGCCGTCAAGCCATTCACATCGACTTCGCTACGAAGAATTTGAACAGCAAGATCATATGGGATACGAGGAAAAGGCTGGTTAACGGATTGTAGTACCTCAACATCTCTTCCAAGGACTTTAAACGCTTCTGGGCATCGACCAATCACTTCATTGACCACATAGCGTAGCATATCTTCTATCAAATCCATATTCATATCGAGATCATAGAAGGCCATCTCGGGTTCCATCATCCAGAACTCTGTGAGGTGACGCCGTGTCTTTGACTTTTCAGCGCGGAAGGTGGGACCAAAGGTGTAGATTTTGCCTTGGGCCATAGCCATTGCTTCTCCATAGAGTTGTCCGGACTGTGATAGAAATGCTGAGCGATCAAAATACTCTGTTGCAAAAAGTTCTGTGGAGTTTTCTGCTGCGTTTGAGGATAAAATGGGCGCATCCATCTGAACAAATTCACGTTCTTGAAAAAACTTATGGATGGCGAAGATGGTCGCATTTCTAATTTGCATGATAGCCCACTGACGCTTGGACCGCAGCCAAAGATGCCGTTGGCTCAATAAAAAATCTGTGCCATGTGCTTTTTTTGAGATGGGGTATTCTTCAGAAACGCCAACAATTTCAAAGGATTGAACTTGAATTTCTTTACCTCCCTCTTGCCGGTCATCAAAATGTAGACTTCCCTTGACTATAAGCGAGGATTCTAGGCTAAAAGACTTGGTTTGTTCAAAGAGTTCTTCCCCAAGATCATCCTGACTGAATACGCATTGACAGTATCCACTGCCATCTCGAAACACGACAAAGCAAAGTCCTTTGCTATCGCGTCGACCAGCAACCCAGCCGCGAAGCTCCACAATGCTGCCTTCGGCTGCTTGATGTAAAGAATGAATGGTTTGAAATGTATTTTTCATTTTATCTGTGCTCTCAATTTATAGACCGACAGAAAGGTATAACTTTGCCATGATTATTCTATGATTCGACAGCAGTTATCGCAAAAACTTCTTCAACGATTATCACCTCAGCAGATTCAGTTGATGAAACTTCTCCAGATACCGGCAGGTAGCCTGGAGGAAAGGGTGCGTGATGAAATTGAAGCAAACCCTGCTTTGGAGGAAGGAAAAGACGAGCAGGAAAACTCGGAGGCCATTGACCAGGAGTTAGCGGAATATATAGATGAAGACAGTTATCTCCAACGAAAACCGTCTAAGGCAAAACAGCGCACAGAGGACGACAAAACGATTCCAGTGGCGGCATCGACCACTTTTTCTGAACATCTCAATGCCCAATTAGGTGTGCGCGAAGTGGATGATCACCTTCAAGTGCTAGCGCTCCAGGTCATTGGAAGCCTGGATTCTGATGGATACTTGCGAAGGGATAATCTTTCGATAGTCAATGACTTGGCGTTTAGTCAAAACTTAACGACCTCGGAGGGAGAAATTGAAAAGGCTGTGGAATTGGTGCAGTCCTTTGACCCTGCAGGGGTGGCAGCGCGCGACCTAAGAGAATGCCTTTTATTGCAATTGCACCGAAAGGAAAGCACGCAAAGTATAGACGAGGCAATTGAAATTTTGGAAGACCATTTTGATGCTTTTTCAAAAAAGCATTACGATAAGCTAATCAATGCGCTGGGCATCGATGACGAGGAGCTAAAATCCATTCAAGCTGAAATCCTAAAGCTTAATCCTCGGCCGTCTAGTGGATTTGCTCAACACGCCGGTCTCATGACACATCAGGTCATCACACCAGACTTTAAAATCACCAACAATGAAGGTATTTTGAGTCTGACCCTACATGCTCGAAATGCACCAACTCTCCGGGTGAGTCAAAGCTTTAAAGAAATGCTAGACGCAGAGAAACGGGCAAAACCCGAATCAAAATCAGCTCAAGATGCCTTGGTATTTGTGAAGCGAAAAATCGATTCGGCTAAATGGTTCATCGATGCGATACGCCAACGGCAAATCACTTTGATCACAACAATGGAAGCCATCATGGCCTATCAAGAAGATTTCTTTTTAACAGGAGATGAGGCGAAGCTTAAGCCCATGATCTTAAAGGACATTGCCGAAAAGACAGGCTATGATATCTCAACGATAAGTAGGGTGTCCAACAGCAAATTCGTGCAAACTGAATTTGGCACGATTAAACTCAAAGCGCTGTTTTCCGAGAAAATGACCATGGCAGATGGTGAGGAAATTTCATCGAAAAAAGTAAAAAGTGAGTTGGCGGAGATCATTGCCAACGAAAACAAACGCAAACCGCTAAGTGACCAAAAGCTTATGGAGGTCATGAAGGAGAAAGGGTATGATATTGCACGCCGGACCATTGCTAAGTATAGAGAGCAATTGGACATTCCCGTTGCCCGATTACGCAAAGAACTCTAGCCCTCAAGAAATCCAGCATGTCTTTACAGCACGTTATCCAACGCTTAGCCCATATGCTTTCCATAGCATTTCATCCCATCTTTATACCTATGGCCATGGCGTATGTGGTCTTGGATACCTCTCCCTTTCGGTATCCAGTGGGTGACTACCGTTTTATTGTTCCCCTGCTATTAACGGGAATCTTTACTATTATCTATCCCATTTTCATGTTATTGATTTGTCGAGGACTTGGCTTGGTAAAATCGGTAGATCTTCGAGAGCGTCGGGATCGTATAGTTCCCTACATAGCCATTTCTTCCTTTGTTTTTTGGGCATATTTTATGATGCGTAAGGGATCGGATCCGGTCATTGGGCAGATTGACATTCTGACATATCACAACCCGCTATTTGAGGCGATGTTTTTAGGCGTGTTTTTCACCTTAGTGCTTTTATTATTATGCACCTTATTTTGGAAGGTTAGTGCCCACGCTGCAAGCTCTGTAGCTTTTGTCCTGTTGGTATATCATCTGGCGCCGTATTCCAATGAAAGTGTTCTCCCTTGGTTTATAGTCAGTATTTTAGTGGCAGGATTCTCTGCGGCATCTCGTCTTTACCTGAAAGCCCATAGCCTAGAACAAGTTATCACGGGTTGGGTCCTTGGAATTGTTGGAATGTCCCTAGGATTTTTTTGGGTATTCGACCTTGCGGTTTGATTAAAAAGCGCTAATAAACAAGGAAACCGACCAAGGGGTCATGGATGGACCTTTATCCTTTTTAAACAATCCTGTTAAGCTATAAAACCCTTGGATGTTTAGTGCACCAATTCCAATTCGTGCAGTAGGCCCTGTGCGGAGAAAGTTAATGTCACGGTATCGATTCGTTCGGAACACTTGATAGTTTCCATTGTCGTTACGCACTTCTTTTTGATAGGACCGGAGTTTAAACCCAGTCTGCCATCCTAGAGCCCATTTAAAGACTAGGCCATTTCCTTTGGGTTGGCTTCTGAAGCGAAGTTCAATGGGTAGGTTGTAATAGGTTACCCCGAGTTTACTTCTGCGAACGCTGTCCTGGTTTCGAAAGTCAGCGGTTTCCTGAAAGGCCAATCCCGTTGAGTCGTGGACAAAGCGACCATTGTGAAAGTAGTTGTTCCATTGTAACCCGCCCCCAATGGCAAGACTGAATTTTGAAGGGGATTCTTCTGGTCCAAAAGGCATGTCTACAAAAAAGTCGTAGCCCACCTCCATGGATGACCAATAAGGAGTAAAGGCACTTTCATTATGACGAAGGCGGTTAAAGCCAAGCCGCAGGACAAACTGATCTGCATTACCTCCTAATTCTTCACTAGCGAGTGACTTCGATAGGGAGGCATCAATATCTCCTTGAGCATATAGAGCTGAACTTCGAACTAAGAATATCGAAAAAGCTAGGATTATAAGGGACCGCACTATGTACATAATGATTAATTTATGGTGAATTTAAACAAAGATTTACATGCCAAAGAATAAGCATGCAGCTATTCGCTATAAGATTATAGACAAGATGTTAACGAGTGCATCTAGGCCTTTTCCTAGCAAGGAAGATATTCTGGATAAACTTCGAAATGACCTTAAAGATTCAATAAGTGAACGCACCCTACAGGAGGATTTAAGTGCTATGCGTTTTGATGAAGGGCTTGGTTTTAATGCGCCGATTCGGTACAGTAGAAAGTATGGGGGATACTATTACGAAGATCCCCAGTATTCCATTGCAAAACTTCCTATTTCTAGCAATGACAGAGAGGCGCTGGATATGGCGGCTTTGATTTTAAAGCAATACGACAGTTTACCAATTTTTAGTGAGTTTTCAAACGTAGTCACCAAGCTTCAAACCGTACTCGATGGTGTCGTTTCGGATTCTATAGAGGCCCGTCGTCAAATGATTCAATTTGAGGAAAGTCCAAATTATAAGGGCTTGGACCTCATTCAGCCATTACTTCGTGCTGTTGAGCAGCAGTATCGAATAGATTTCACGTATCAGGGGTTTTCAAGTACAGAAAAGAGGCATTCAGATTTAGAGCCTCTGCTGTTAAAAGAGTGGAGGCAAATGTGGTATGTCATTGGACGGTTCAAGGACGATGACTCAAAAAAGAGCTATGCCTTTGCCTTAGATAGGATAACTAACCTTGATGTAAAAGAATTCGAGGGCTTCACCTTTCCGTATGACTTTAATGCTCGAGACCATTATGCCCACGCTTATGGCATTTACAGAATGGATGGAAAACCCGAACGGGTAGTGCTCCGGGTTTTTAACAAAACAATCAGAGGATACATGCGTAACAATCCATTTCACGCGTCACAAAAGATTACTAACGAAGGGGAGGACTTTATGGATATTGAACTTACCGTTTTTCCAACGCCTGACTTGGAGGGTGATATTTTGAGGTTTTGTCCAGAAATTCAAGTTTTATCACCCAAATCACTTCGTGAAAACATAGCTAAACGTATAAGCGATGGTTTGGGTCGAATGTCAAATACTCAATGATAATGTAGTCTACAGAAAAATTATGGCGTTCAACTAAAACACATATAGAGGGTGTTTTGTGTGGTTTACTTTGAGGTAAAATTAGTCACAATGCAAACCACTTTTTCCTTTAACGCACCCTTGGATGCTACTAAGCTTTCTCCATCATCTACGCGCCCTGCACCTCGGCGCAATTACACACAAGAGTTAACTTCTAGACTTTCGCTTGCTTGTACCCTTGTAAATAGCGGAAACATCTTCTTGGCGAAGAAACTTGCAAGAGAAGTCGCGTTAAAAGCCCAGTCTCTAGGGATGTATATCGAATTTGAGGCGAAAGCTTTTCTCGGAATAATTGCCTACGATCAAGGAGATTGGGTAAGTGCCCGCCTGCATTTTTTCCAGGCAAAAGCCTCACTATACCCCCAACACCCGAGCTATACATCGGATTGTAGATACATTGACTCCTTGCTTAAACGATTGGACAATCATTCCACACCGAAGCAGCGCAAACTTTCTTTAGCCGCTTAGTTATTTGAGTTGGTTCCAGCGTTGCTGGTTTAGCATAAAGCCAAGCTTTCGCCGCCAACTCCACATTTTCCATTCGAGAAAGTCTCGGGTAGATAAGCTAGGATTAAGTCCCCATCGCCATAAGTTTTTTGGAAAAGGTCGAAGGGCATATGGAAATTTGTGAAGGTTCTCCTTCCAAGGAATGGTCTTTTTAATTTGTTGGAAGGCTTGCCGATTATGCTTGTAAAGAATCGGGTCAACGGGTGGCATAACCTCCAAGCCAATATGTCTTGTGAGGTTTGCGTTGGGTAAAAAGAGAGGGTTTTCCGATAAGGAAAATATCCAGTGGGCTAATCCTACGCCAATAAAGGGTATGCCAAGACAAATGGCGTCCATGTTGATTGACTCCAGAAGGTGGGGAGAAAAAACAAAACAATCAAATCCTGGGTGAATCATACCTTTCTCTGCAAAAATTGCTGGTAAATCTTGGACCCGATCTAGGGATACGGAAACTCGTTGACGGTTAATGACAAGGGCATCATGTCCTTGGCTTAGATAGTATGCGACGCTCTCATAGAAGTGGGGTGTAAGTATGATATCGCAATTGGTATAAATCAGATAATCGCAGGAGATGTTTTCTTTAGCAGCATCTAGAATATCTTGGA
The DNA here is from genome assembly GCA_049890075.1 of Chitinophagales bacterium. GTDB lineage: Bacteria > Bacteroidota > Bacteroidia > Chitinophagales > UBA8649 > UBA8649. Next base: position 46,686 of record JBMHCE010000033.1, on the reverse strand, counting down.
TTAAAGGAAGTGATGTAGAGGTGTTGGGCAGGTAATCAATAATGCTCCGCCCAAGAGACGTCAAGGGCTTAAATTCTGGATAGTCTGGCCATGGTCCCTTGTCTTGAATGGCAAAAAGATCTACCGACCCTAGTTTGAAATAGGCCTTGGCATCAACCATGCTTTTAAGCGTGAGCGCTTGTAAGGAAAAGAGATTAGGGTTTTCCTCGGGCTTGATTGTATTGATGATGTGACCAAACTTCATGGTAATTGAAAAGAAAGGGATGTGATTGCTATCCTAGAAAAGCATCAACAAATCTTTACTGAGATTATTCTACGGAAAAATATAGTTATAATTTCAAGACATGGCAGGTATTCGGCTTCAATACTTTTTGACAGTAGTCATTCTTTTTTTATTGTCTTGCAGTAAAACATTTCCAACCCAAATGGCGCTAGACGACATGGACCGCAACGCCGATACTTTGGTGTCTCCTAATGAGTATTTTGATTATAGCGCACTTTGGGCGCAGGGCCAATATGCAGTGATTGAAGACGGCTTTTCGCCTCCTGTCGCTGCAAGGATATTTGCCTACAGTTTCTTGGCACAATATGAAACTTGGAATCTTGTTGATTTTCAACATCAATCGCTGCTAAGAAATGGCTGGCTGGATGAAGATTTTGATCATGGCGTTGTCAATAAGCACTTAGCGTCTTCTCTTTCCTATTTGTTGGTTCTTGACCATTTGCTGTATCGACCGGGCAATCTCCGAATGGCTTATTCTTTGGTAGAAGCGGAGTTCGGTGAAATAGATAGCAACTCGCTGGAATTTTTAATGGCACAAGATATCGCTCAGGATATTATAAACTTTTCAAGCTTAGATAAGTATTCAGTGACAAGAGGGATGCCTGTTTATCAACCTACGGTAAGTCCCATCTCATGGTATCCCACACCACCTACCTATGGTGCAGCTCTCGAGCCGTATTGGGGTTCCATTAGGCCCTTTTACTTTGACTCAGTGTCCGTTAAAGAGTATGTTCTAGATTATCCAACGTACTATTTAGATTCTACGGGAGTAGGACTGAATCCCGATATCGTCGACACAGTGGAAAATGCAAGAAATTTGCAAGGAGAGGAAACATTAGCAATAGCCGAACATTGGGATTGTAATCCAAGACAGTCCCTTACCTATGGTCACGTCATGACCAAGATTAAGCAAAACAATCCTGCTGGACATTGGCTTGGCATCGCGGCCTCAGTTATGGATAGCTTAGCGATAACCACAGATAAAAAGCTTTATATCATGGCTGTTTTGGCGACGAGTTTGCATGACGGATTTGTGATCTGTTGGAAAACAAAATTCCTTCATGATGTCATACGTCCCGAAACGTGGATAAACACCTACAGAAGCCCACTATGGACACCTATGATAGAAACGCCACTGTTTCCAGAGTATACCAGCGGCCATAGTGTGGTATCCTCCATTTCGGATGTGCTTTTAACCCACTTCCTAGGAGATTCTATACAGTTTACAGATAGCGTGAATCAGTTTATGAATTTTCCGCCTAGAAAATATAACTCATTTCATGAAGCAGCGACCGAAGCGGCCATGAGTCGTTTTTATAGCGGTATACATTTTAAGGGTGCTGTTCTTGATGGGTTGCGTCAGGGCAAAATGATTGCCGATGGCATCTTATCTAAACTAGTTATTGAACACTACCCTGAATAGGCGTAAGGGTCCATTGTTTTCTGTAACTAATAAATGGGCCTCGCCATGTATTGTGATGAGCTCTGAATCTTCGGGGAAGGTTATATGGTTTAACTCAGGTACATCATACGTGGTGATCTCCTGACCATCAAGTCTAATGAGTTGAGGGACAAAGGTGATATCACCACTTGTATAATATTGTTCTTGGGACCCGTAAAAGACAATGGCCGTAGAATCATCTAGGTTTGTAATGGACTTTATGGGGCCCAGTTGCATTTCCCAGGGACCCGTAAAAGCCTCATTATCTTGGACGAACGTCGTTTCGAGTGTATTGAGTTGTATGGACTCTGGGTCTAAATACTCCCTTAAATCGGAATACCTTCCTTTGGCAAAGAGATCATGCGTAGGGTAAACCCTATTCATGGCTGGAATTGCTGAGACAAATTCACCTCTGGAAACCATATATCCTTCCTGGTCATCAATGAAGTGCCGAACAATAGGAATTTTCGGCAGCATTGGACTTTGAGGCCAGGTGTAATGTCTAAGGCTTACAGGCCTCTTTTGGTCAGCCTTAAGCATGGAGTTTAACCCCCAGTTTCCAAAAATCTCCATCTCACTATTATGTGAAGAAAGTTTGGCGTAAGCCGACCATAAACCCATTCCTAAACCTCTTGGCGTAGATTCTATCGCAACGGTTGCGTTGTCTTTTGATTCCTCGTTTACAACAAGGGTTGAAATGTCGCCCCACTCTCCAAGAGAAAGCTTGGAGTTTGAATCTAGGGTAACTAGTTCGTGCACAATGCCCAAGTCTTTGCCTGCTGAAATGGACCACTTGTCTTTTTCCCACTCGATAACATAAGATGGTTGATGTTGTCCATACCCCATAGGGTGGTGGCCTGCTCCGAGTAAAAGCTTTGAGGATGCTGCGCCATCTATGCTGGTAACACTTTCATAGGGTTGAAAAGGTAAGTCCATTGTGCATGAGTCACATAATGTGTAGTGCCTGTCGGTGCTTTGGGTATAAAATCGAATTGGAAAATCGTTGACTTGTTTACTGTGATTTCCTCCAGAAACAAAAAGGAGTTCAAATAGGCCATCACCATTCACGTCAACAGCAGCCACTCCTCGGTGCTCATCTCTCATAGAGCCATCTAAAAAAGTATTCGTAAATGTCCCATTTGGGTTTTGCCAAAAAACCTGACTTTTCTGATTGGAAGAATTCAGCAATACTATGTCTTCAAAACCATCGCTATCTAGGTCGTGTACAAGAAGGTTGGGATTGCGTAGCGATAATTTAAAAGGATTTAGTCGGTAAACAGCCTGTTCGATAAATGCATCTTCTGTATGAATAAAGTTCAGGCCATTTTGTTGACTTGGTTCAAATCGGATGGGTGATGGGTTGTCCTCTTGAACGGTGTAGCGGCCTGATTTTTCTACTTCCTTCGCAAGGAACAATGTCGTATCAACCGGCAAATTATACAGTTGTGTGGACGTTCCATCAGACCAAAGCCACACCAGAGAATCTATGGAGGTCACAGATGATCCTAGCCCAAAGTGTGCAACTGGCTCCGAGGTTGACAGGTACCCTTTTATTGGATTGATTAGCTGGCGAGATGATATTCCATCATAGTATATAACCCCACTGCAACCGATGCAATAGGTGTTTTCTTCCATGCTGGCTTGAATGCGTAGGAAATGGTTCCCTGCTGAGGATGCCATGTTTTCGAAAAGAAAGGAGAACGTATCCGTATTGTTCCAAACTACATCTAAATCACCATCATTATCTAGGTCCCCTATGGCAGCACCTTGAGTATTTACATAGGGTGAATCAAAAAGATTGATTTTTTGAAATGGTCCGCCATGCGTGGCTTTGAAGGATAAATTAGGAGTAGTGTCTAACCGGGAACTAACTAGTTGGTCGTGGGCAAAATTGGCATCATCAATCACGGGTGGATTGTTTATCGTGCTGGGAGGCAATAATGTAGTGCTTGTTGTATCCGATGGGCTTCTGTAAGGTAACAAGGTGTCCTGTTTCCCTTGATTCGGTTTGGTATGAATACCAATCTCTTTGTGTGAAGAAGGGCTATTATCATAACCCGGATCGGTGAGCTGCATAACTAAATCCAAATCATCAAGTGCTCGTTTAAGGCCATTGGTGAAAAAGACTTCAGGAAGTAAGTTATTGGAAAAGCAACCACTGATAACACTCCAAGTCCAGTCGGTTTTATCTAGATCTAGGGCATCTGCTACATTGTAAAAGTGATCATCTTTTGCCAGATAGGCAGCGTTGCTTGATACTTGCTCGACACCGAAGATTTCTTCAAAAGCCTCATTCCATTGCCATGAGAGATAGGGCTTCCGTGTCTTCATCCGGTACATAGTGGATGGCGCCATATCGGCAACGAGAATATCAAAAGTTAAATCTTGATTTAAATCCATAAGCTCTGACCCCATGCTGTAGAGCGTTTGTTTATCAAACCATTCAGACGTTTGGTCTTCAAACGATTCACCTGCTTTGTTGATCCATAGTTTATCAGACGCATAAAAGTCGTTGGCCACGAAAATATCTGGGTAGTTGTCATGATTAAAGTCATGGATGATTGTGCTCAGGCCAAAACCATGTAAATCGGTTATTCCCATTTTTTCTGTCACATCGATAAATACACCGTTGACATTCTCATAGAGTTTATCATCAAAGTCATTGTGATTTTTCTCTGTGATAAAGGTGCTTTTGGCTACTTGAAAGTTGGTGGTATTGGTTTCAACGGGGCCATTGACTAGGTACATATCTAAGTCTCCGTCAAGATCGTAATCAAAGAAATAACCTTGTCTAGACTGACCATTGTAATCTAATCCCAATTCACCAGCACGTTCTGTAAAATACCCAGACCCATTGTTTATGAAACATTGGTTGGGGTAGTTTTCTACGGCGTCAAACATTCCCGTACAGACGTAGATATCTAGATGTCCATCACCATTGATGTCAGCTAATGTCACGCCGGTCATCCATTTTCCTTTTGGGGCAAAGCCCACTTCTACGCCGATGTCTTTAAACGACAGGTCCCCTTCGTTTCTGTACAAAGAGCAGGAGTTTTGATTTGAGCACAAAACGATGTCAAGCAATGTATCCCCATCCATATCGCCTAATCCAACCCCAGAGCCTCCATAATGGTATAAGTTATCAATCGGGCTGATTGCTCCGAATTCATCAATGTCATTTCGAAAGGTTATCCCAGTCTTATCTGGACGTTGAATCCGCAAAATGGTATGCTCATCCGGAGATATTGATTCCCCATTGAACACAGCTTGGGCATAAACCCAATATTGGGACGCCCATGCGATGAGGGCTATGCACAGCAATCGAGCGCGCCACGAAGGGTAAACATTAGCTAATGGCATGATTGGAAATGTGAGATGGTTAGGTAAGAAATGGGCATGGTTTGTTCGGTCGGAATTTAAAAGTATGTAACTTTTAAAAGTATTTCTAGTGTGGTGAAAAAGTCTGACCGTATTCCATTTCAAAGCTTTCGTTCAAGTGAAAACTATTCCCTTGCACTTCGGCGGTTAAATGGAAACTACGAAGTCTTTCGAAGAAACACATTGCAAAAAGAGTGCCTAAAAAAGCTAAGCGAATGGCACCCTGCGCAAAAGCATTTTCTAACACAATCAGCTACGGCGGGATTGATGATGGTTGCAGATAGTATTGATTTCTCGCATGGCGATGAAATCATTGTTCCAAGTTTTACATTCGTTAGCGCATTAAACCCCTTTGTGCGTCGAGGGGTAAAGCTTGTATTTGTCCCTGCAAATGAGAATACACTCGGCCCAGATTTGGACAGTATTCGGCGCGCCATAACTCCACAGACAAAGGCAATTATGCTTATGCATTATGGGGGGATCCCTTGTGCACGATACGATGACCTTCAATTATTACACACCCTAGCCAAAGCCAATGGCATTGTAGTCATTGAAGATGCTGCTACGTGCTTTGGCTCTTCTATAGGGGAACACCCATTGGGAAGTGTCAGCGATTGCAGTATTATTAGTTTTGATATTACAAAGCACATTACTGCCGTCAATGGGGGACTATGTTTAGTTGGATCTCCATCCCTTGCCAACAAACTGACTCAGGCATACCACAATGGCACGAATCGCAGCGAATTTGAAAAAGGAGAAGTCGATTACTACGACTGGAATTCGTTAGGCTCAAAATATGCCATGAATGCGTTATCGGCAAGTATACTGTCTTCGCAGTTGGATATGGCCCATGAGGTTTTGCATCAACTTAAGCAGCTCAGTTTACACTACATAAATCATTTGGAAGGCTTTGCACAAGAAGTTTCAAGACACATTTTTCCGTCTGCGCAACTCATGTCGAACGGTCATCTTTTTGCTTGGCTTGCTAAGGACGCAGGCGAACAAAAACAATTAATCGACTTCTTAGATGTAAAAGGAATAGAGTCGCATAGCCACTACAGATCCCTTCATTCGTCTCCCATGAGTACAGGTTCTGGAATTGGAAGGGAGGCAGGTGATTTTGAGTTTACGCAAAACCTTCCTTTTCGAATTGTGCGCTTGCCCATCCATAGTGGGCTAAGCATAGACGATGTAGACCGAGTCGCCGAGGCAATCAAGCTTTTTTATTCCAATGGAACCCATAAAAAATCATAAAATGAGTTCATCGGATACAAGAGTCATCACCTCTAGGCCAGAAAAGCTACATTCCTACTTGAGAAAGGTTTGGAAGTATCGTTCCATGTCATGGATATTGGCAAAGCGTGATGTGCGCATCAAGTATGCTCAGTCTGTTGTTGGAGTGGGTTGGGTGGTTTTACAACCTTTAGTTGCTGTCGTCGTGTACACGACATTTTTTAGTCTACTTATGCAATTGGACACCACCTACCCCTATGTGTTGTTCGTTGTGAGTGGGGTGATTTTTTGGAGTCTTTTTAACTATGTGTTTTCTCAAGGAAGCAATGCCCTATTGCAAAATCAAGATTTACTGCGCAAACTTTATTTTCCTCGGATTTTGCTGCCGTTTTCCAAAGTCTTAGTTGCTCTATCGGAGTTTATCATTGTCTTTCTTCTTTTTGTAGTCCTTCTAGTGTTTTATGGTATGCCATTATCCCTTAGAAGTTTGGTGTTGATTCCTGTATTCTTAGGGGTAACGAGCTTTGGCTTTGGACTTGCTCTAATCTTAAGTGCGTTGACCATCCGCAACCGCGACCTTCATCATATCGTTCCATTCATCGTTTACTTTGGGATCTGGCTGACCCCTGTTTTTTATCCGGTAACGCTGCTTCCTGGACGGTTGCAAGAATTGATTTACATTAATCCTATGGCTTCCTACATACAGTGTTTTCGATGGGGTTTTTTTTCAGAACCAATTAGCCAATTTGCATGGATAGGTGTTTTCTTGGGCTTTGTCGTCTTGGTTCTTGGTGTTTTACTCTTTAAGTCACGGGAGGCAGAAATAGCAGATAGCTTATGATTGAAGAGACGCTGGCATTAAAAGTTAATGGATTAACAAAGACCTTCATTCGTACGGCTGAGCATGGCGGTACTGAAACGTTTTATGCGCTAAACAATGTTTCTTTTCAATTGAAACGAGGAGAGATACTAGGTATCATAGGTAAGAATGGAAGCGGAAAGAGTACGCTTTTAAAAATATTGAGTAGTGTGACACGACCCACCGAGGGGGAGGTAATACTACGAGGAAAGGTGTTAAGCATCTTGGATATTGGAACAGGCATGCATCCTGACTTAAGTGGTCGGCAAAATATTTTTTTGCGCGGCGAGCTGTTGGGAATGACAAAGCAAGAAATCAAAGAGGCTTATCCAAAGATTGTAGAATTCAGTGAGATAGGAGATTTTATCGAAACTCCTGTTAAGCATTACAGTAGTGGCATGTTTTTGCGGCTAGCGTTTGCCATTATCATTCACCTTAAAGCAGATATTTTACTACTCGATGAGGTGTTGAGTGTTGGCGACCTTGGATTTAGAGAAAAGGTGAGGCACGCACTAAATGCCTTACCGCCATCGACAACCGTGGTTATTGTGAGCCACGAAATACATACAGTTCGGGAGTTTGTTGACTCGATTTTGTATTTGAAATCTGATGAACATAGAAGTTATGTGTTTTCCTCTAAGACGGATTTCCCTTTCGATGATTTTGTGTCTGATTTAAGCACTATATCCCACAAAGAGCTTGAGTGCTACAGCAAGCCGGATGTGGTATTACTCGATCAGAAATTATTAGAAAACAATGGCGAAACAACATGTCAGTTTAGACTAAACTTAGATACGGGAAGCGAGCCGATTTTTTTCGGGATACAAGCTCAAAACGACCTGGGAAATTCTGTTTTTATGTCTACTTCGCCTGATATACGGCAAAAAAAAGGTGCATTTTGTTTTGAGGTCGCTTTGCCCCATAACCTTTTTGGATATGGCACCTATACGATACATTGTGGCATTTTGTTTAAGGAGGGCAGTAAATGGAAAATGGTGTCCCTTGCCAATGAGGCACAAACCCTTACCGTAACGAACAGTGAGGCTGGTCTTTTCCCCAAGGAGTATTTCAATGGAATACTCCAACCAACGTTTGATTGGCAAGTCACTCCCCAGAAGGAATAAATAGCATCTTTGTCTCTATCTTTCTACAGAGAACCAAAACCTATTGCAGAAGACCCATTGGGAACTCTAGCAGATTAAACGAATTAGTGGAAAAAGTCATACTCAATGTGCTCAAGGCGTTTACAGGACGCAGAACTACCTTCGTAAATGTAAGTTGGTGGACCTCCGCTACGCCGTATCCCATGGTGTTGCTGTTTATCTATCAGATTGAGACCGATTTGCCTTTTTTGTTGGCGGGTTTGCAGTGTTTAGCCTTGGTTGCTTTTCTTATGGCCGGTGCCTTTCTTGGCCGATTAGTAAATGATCGGTTTGATGTGGATTCAGATGAAATGGCGGGCAAAGAAAATTTGTACCTCAGTTCTAACAAAACTCGGCTTGATGGGTTAATTCTACTATGTACACTGGTCATCCTGCTTGTATGGTTGCCCTGGTCTAAAAACATTGTCTTGAGCCTTTCCATTGCGCTACTTGCTCCTGTGCTCGCGCTAGTCTATAGCCATAAAAACATACGATGTAAAGAGAAGGGTTTCTTGTCGGTACTTATCGATAGCGCATATGCATTTGTCCTGCCCAGCGCAATGATTCTCGTTTCATTTGAGATCGATTCCTTTATAGCAATAGGTGGTTTACTATTCCTCTGGCTATACGGCATGCCTAATATGCTTTTTCATCATTTCTTGGACTTAGAACACGACACAAAGAGTGGAACGCGAACCTTTGGACGAAGTTATCCGGCTTTTTCTAAGACCGTTATGGTTGCTATATCGACTATTCTTATCGCTGTTATGGCAGTAGCCCTTGTGTATGGCACAATCGATGTATTGGCGTACAGAATACCGTTTTTTGTTGTTCTTGTGATGCTGATCGTTTTTGAATGGTCAACCTTTCAAAGACCCTCTGAGCCTTATCTAGTGTTTTTGCACATCACGTGGTTTGCTGCACGCCATCTCTTCTTACTGTTTTTTGCTTGCTATGCTATCTCAGAAGAAGCTTATCTCCAGGTTGCCTGTGTGGTGATTTTTTACGGCCATTTGTTTTTGCCACCGATCCAAGCGCTAATGAAAAAATCATTTTATAGTATGGAAGCTTTTGTGCCTAAAGTGCGACGCTTCGCTTTCCTTACCCTGAGTTACCTAGTAAACTACACCATCTATTGGATTTTTAGATTATTCGGAGTGGACTTAAAGGTGTTGAACACCTCGGCATTAGGATATTTGAGATCTCACTTGAAAGGGTTGAAAAAGCGAGACGTTTAAAGCAAAGGGGGAATTGTATGACGTTTGAAAACGAACAGCCGTGGTATAGCAACATCGCCTCTTTGGTCGGCTTAACTATGTTTTGCGTGCTTGCTTCGAAGGGTTTTGATGAGGCGGTATATAACAACTTGGTATTCTTGTTGGTTTGGTTGGGCCCTAATCTATGGATTGCGTATTGGATAAAAAGTGGTTTTCTCCGGATGAGAAATAGCGAACATGCGCCAGATGATTCTTCTAGTGGCAAGGTCTTCTACCTTGGATTTGTCCTGTCCTTGGCCATGATGGTAGTCCTTGGAAGTATCCTATATTTCTTTTCCTGGCTGCGCTCCGAAATGGTATTATTCATTATTGGGCTGCACCTCATTTCGTTTTTATTCTTCTCCATTACGTATGTCCGCAGTAAGGAATTCACCCTCAGTCATTTGCTATGGGGTGCTACCTACAGTTGGGTGTTGCCAAGTATTTTGATTTATGGAGTGCTTTTTATGTTGAATAAATGGACTGCTTCCATGGATAGTGTGGTTTTTGGAATGTGGGCTTTTGTGGCGGGGTGTCGAAGCACAATAGCCTTTTTCTATCAACATGGTAAAATAACTAGCAGCTCCTCTAGCAGGCAGCTTGGGCGCATTAATTGGCAGGCAGCCAATACTCTACGCGGGTTAAAAATCTATCTGCCCGTTCTTGAGATTATGCTTTTTTGTTTGATGTTGTACACCCTTGGTGGACCGTTATACCTTGTTGCATATTTGACCTATTGTGTGGCTATAGCAACGCGCTTTGTAGTGACCTCCAAGTTAGATGGTGTTAGGATTTGGGCGGGCAGGTATGAATTGAGTTTTCAGGCCACACACAAGGCCTACGGCTTTCTACTCCCTCTGTTGTCTATTGCCTCCTTGGTTTTTGAACACCCTGTAATGGCTGGATTAATAGGGTTTATATGGTGTCTGGCATTTTACAAAACATTTCGTTGGATTAAGGCAGACCTTCAGTTTGTGCGGACTATAACCGTACGTGGCTATTATTGGGGGCTATCGATGTTGCGGGCATCTTTTTGGTTTGTTTTTAAAGGAATAAGCCTTGTTGTAAATTATTCCATTTACTATTGCGCTCTTTTTTTCGGGCGTGATTTAAAGAAGGAAAGAGCCGCGCAGTTATCGGCCATACGTCCTTCTCAATCAAGGCAAGAAGTTGCTCAGTACAAGCCGGCAATCGCCCCTAAGCAGCCTTCGCCTATTGCAGACTCCCTTCAAGAGAAGAAGGTTCATATGCTTTGGATTGGCCCACAATTAGGGCTTATGGAGCAATTGACAATAACTTCATTTTTGCACCACGGCTATGATGTATGCCTGTGGTTATATGCTAACACATCAAGGGCTAATCTACCCAATGATGTGCGGGTAATGGATGCTAATACCGTGATATCTTTTGATGAGATTTTTCACTACAAACGAACTTCTCAGTTTGGCACAGGCAAAGGAAGTGTTGCAGGTTTTTCTGATATTTTTCGCTACAAACTGCTTCACGACCATGGAGGCTGGTGGGTAGATATGGATGTCACCTGCATTAAACCTTTTGATGTCAAAACGGCTTATTTTTTTAGAGGCCATCACAGTTTACCCTTAGTGGGAAACATCATGAAGGCACCCAAAGGCAGTCCCATCATGTGGTCATGCTATCTAAAGGCCAAAGAGCAAGTCAATGCAGAAAACCGAGATTGGCATCTCCCCATTCAAATTTTGGTGGATGAAGTAATAGATCATGGACTACAAAACTGTATATACCATGGGGTATCCAACACGGATGAGTTTGATACCATTGCACAATACTTTGTCCAACCCGTTGAATTCCCCGAGCAATGGTGTGCTATTCATTGGTGTAATGAGGTGTTGCGGAGCCGAAAGATCGATGTGGCTTGGATGCCAAAAGACGGAAGGTTTCGGCAAGAAATTGACAAATACAATCTCTCTGCCTTCTACGATGACGCCCTAGGCAATAATCTCGCATCGTGGGAAATCAAGATGATCCAAGTCATGTAATGGCTTAGTTTGTTGCTCTTGATGAGTTAATATTGAGTTTTTCTGGCAATAATTGTTTTGTAGAATACATACGACGGACAATGATGAGGACTTAACTAAGCTTATGCCATATCCATAGTTTCAGGCGATCAATCCAAGAGGCGGACATAAAGTCTTTTTTTTCTTTTGCACAATCATGGGCAGCGAGCGCATCTAGGTATTGTATGACCACAGGCTGAAGCAGGGGGTCCTTTCCGTTAAACGCTGATCGTAAAGTAAAATGATTCATGTGCACGAGCAGGCATTGCTCTCCCATAACAAGTAGCTGATTATTGTCCATGGACCGAGTGCGCGATGTAGCATTCCATCCACCCACGTTGATTCCGGGATGGGGGCAAATCAGTGTTCGGGGTTCAAGAATCGGAAACTGATCGAGGTATTTTTGATCATCAAAAAGCCCGCGAAGTAAACTTTTTTCGCACCGATATAGGCAGGCATCGCTCCACCATTCAAGGGTCTTTATTCCCTCTTTATTAGCCCCCACAAATCCAGCATTAAACAAGCCGTGTTTTAAACTAGCCTCAAGCCAAAACTGGTCCTGTTGGGTAGATAACGAATAATGATGTGGTGTAAGGAGCAAAGGGTGTTTCTTGAGATAATCCTGCACAACATCAAGGCTTCCTGTGCAGTACATGTCATTATCGAGATAGATGACCTCTTCTCCACTTTGCTCGAGAGTGTACATCATATATCGACTCTTAAGGGACCAGCGAAGAGCGTCTTTATCTCGTCGATAGGCTTTGATTATGGCCTGCGCTTTTTTGTCCTTCTCGAAAATGCTCATGCATTCTGTCTTTAGTATCTGCTGATCACAGATTATGGCATCATCGTTCCAGGCATCGACAACTAGGCAGGATAGTTCATGTCCAAACTCTAAAAGAGAGGTTGCGAGCACTTGCGTTTGTCCAAGGTGGCTTAAGGTGCTCAAGGTTATACAACGCATAATGCAATATTACCATCATTAATTGAAGATTCTGTACTGTTTTAAAACCTACCTTTATTGGCGCACGCATAGCAATAAGAGATGAAAAAGGCAGTTGTATTTGGTGCAGGAGGATTTATTGGAAGCCATTGGGTGGAATATCTCAAGCAAAAGGGTTTTTGGGTTTTGGCGGTGGATCTCAAGCATCCTGCTTACTTTACAAGCAGTGCGGATCAGTTTATCCTGGCTGATTTGAGGGATAAAGCCGCTATGCAATCGCTATGGATAAAAGAGGCAACGCTCTACCAATTTGCGGCGGACATGGGAGGTGCAGGCTATGTCTTTACAGGTGATAATGATGCTGAGGTAATGACAAATTCAGCACAGATAAACACCAACACCCTCCGTCTTTCTATTGAACTTGGTATTGAGTCGCTCTTCTTTGCCTCTTCGGCATGTATTTACCCACGTCATTTACAACGTCACGGTCAAGATCCTTATCTAAAAGAAGACGATGCTTATCCCGCTCATCCTGACAGTGATTATGGATGGGAAAAGCTCTTTGCTGAGCGAATGTATAGGGCTGTACAAAGAAATTATGGTATTCCATGTCGGATAGCACGCTTTCATAATGTCTATGGCCCATATGGAGTATATGAGGGAGGAAAAGAAAAAGCTGTAGCCGCTTTATGTCGCAAAGTTGCTCTTGCCACAGAAGGGAGCTCTATAGAAGTTTGGGGTGATGGTTGCCAGAAGCGCAGTTTCTTATTTATAGAGGACTGCATGGAAGGTATATGGCACCTAATGAAGGCCTCGAATGTTGATAGTCCCCTGAATATTGGATCATCTGAAATGGTGTCCATTAATGATTTAGCGAAGCTAATCATACAACAGAGCAATAAGGCCCTTACGCTCCGTCATATTGATGGCCCGGTTGGGGTAGATGCACGTTCGTCGGATAATACGTTGGCTAAGAAAACCATCCAGTGGCAGCCTAAGGTGTCTCTTGAAGAAGGGGTGAAGGCGACCTATTCGTGGATTAGCGAGGTAATTCAAGCGAAGGCTTAGATTTCCATCCAATCATAATTTTCGGCAACCAATCGTTTCTGGGGTGGCGAAAAGACAATCATATCCCAGTTTGGATATTCGACTTTGGCCAGTTTAAGCACTAAGCCTTTGCCCGGCTTGGCGTCGTCATGGGTATTGGTTACATACTCAGCACCGAGTTGTTGGGCGAGTTTCAGCGCGGCATCTGCTCCTGGATTAATTACTCCGCCAAGGAAAAAGGGTAGCCTAAAGTCAGTGAATGTTGTAATCAGAAGGCGACAGGTCTTGCCTTGAAACGCTTCCATTTGACTTGGATGTAAGCCAAAGCCATGGGGTGCATAGAAGATATAGTCATTATTCCATGAAATGACAATGGCCTCATAAAGTGGGGGTTTTGCCATGTAGGGCCGCATGACAGTCACCTTTAGGGAGTCGTCAAAATCACCTATGGCGCCAACACCTGAAAAGCCCTGCTTTGTCAAGCGCTTAATGGCTCGGTCCACCCCTTCAATGTTTACCGAGGAGGGCATTTCATGAAGCGTTAACTCATGGCAGTGATCAGAATAGGGCTGTGAAATCACAATGCGATTGGGTTCGGCAATCTGATCGAGGGCAACAGCGGGCTGACTTAACCATTGCATGTTAAACTGCTTAAAGCCGTCAATCTCTGGTCCGATGAGCCACGGGTCAAGCAGAATGCGCTCTTCTCCCCAATGGATTTCCCATGAATTGTCCATGTTTAACCGACGAAGACGAATCGTAGAAGAGGGTGCAGACATCATCACAAAATAGGGAAATAAAAAAAGCCGCAATACTGCGGCTTTTGCGCCCCCACCTGGGCTCGAACCAGGGACCTGCGGATTAACAGTCCGTCGCTCTAACCAACTGAGCTATGGAGGCTTAAATCCTTTGAAAGGACGTCAAAGATAAATTTTAATTTTTAATTCTGTTAAGGGAAAATGCAATTCGTGGCAATCCGTGTGGTTATGGGGTTTTATTGAATATTCCTTTCTTTGTGCAGGTTAACGCAGAGCATGAAAATTTTAACAGTTGGAACCGTCGCCTTTGACGCTATAGAAAGCCCTTTTGGTAAGGTTGATAAAATCATAGGAGGTGCGGCAACTTACATCTCTTGGTCGGCCTCGTATTACACAAAGGAACTCGCCATTGTTTCGGTAATTGGTGGTGACTATGATATGGAAAGCCTTGATCGATTACGGGCAAGGGGAGTAGATACCTCGGGCCTTGAAATCAAAGAAGATGAAAAGTCATTTTTTTGGTCCGGCCGATATCATACCGACATGAACACAAGAGATTCATTGGATACCCAATTGAATGTGTTGCTATCCTTTGACCCCAAAGTGCCAGCCAACCATAGAGACGCGGAAATTCTTATGCTTGGCAATATTGATCCCGCGCTGCAGGTGAAGGTTATTGACCAGATGAATAACCCTGCATTCATTGTATTGGACACCATGAACTTTTGGATGGAGATTAAGCTTGATGCCTTAAAGGAAGTAGTTAAGCGCGTGAACCTTCTAACTATTAATGATGAGGAGGCTCGCTTGCTAACGGGAGAGTATTCGCTAAAAAAAGCCTCTCAAAAGATTCTTGCCATGGGGCCTCAGTATCTGATTATTAAGAAAGGGGAACACGGCGCATTGCTCTTTTCAAAGGACGACATGTTCTTTGCACCCGCCCTTCCGCTCGAAGACGTTTTTGATCCGACAGGGGCTGGGGACACTTTTGCAGGGGGCTTAGTGGGGTATTTAGCGCAACGCGAAGAGTTCACTTTTGAGGAGCTAAAGCAAGGGGTGATTCACGGATCAATGATGGCGAGCTTTTGTGTTGAGTCGTTTGGTCCTCAGCGCCTGATGGAGCTTAATGACACGATGCGTATGGAGCGCTTGGAGGAGTTTCGAAAGCTGACCAAATTCTAATAGGCAGATTTAATAGCCTAGTCCTTCCACGATTTGAATGGCGTTGGTTGCAGCACCCTTCAGCAAGTTATCGGCCACAATCCAGCAATTAAAGGCATTGTCCATGCTCACATCTTTTCGGATGCGCCCTACAAACACTTCTTCTTTACTTTCCACAAAACGGGGCATTGGATAAATATGTTCTTCGGGCTTGTCTTGAACGATTACTCCTTCTACTTCTGAGATAGCCTCTTTTACGGCATCTAGAGAAAAGGCTTGGCGCAATTCCACATTGGCTGCAATACTATGGCCCCCTTGAACAGGAACCCTTACAACCGTTGCTGTTACCGCAATGGCTGGGTCATTAAAAATTTTTCGGCTTTCCTCTCGCAGTTTAACTTCTTCGGCTGTATCGTTATTCTCGTCTAATGCCCCGTTAACGGGTAAGCAATTCATATCAATGGGATGGGGATAGGCCATGTTTTCTGCCTGTTTACCCATGCGCTCGGTCATAAGTTGAGTGATGGCTTCTTTGCCCGTACCGGAAACGGATTGATAAGTGGCAAGGACCATTCGCTTGATGCCGAATTTTTGTTGGACATTGCGCAAGGCAAGGACGAGCTGTATGGTCGAACAATTGGGGTTGGCGATAATTCCATGGGAATCGTTCACGCTGTCAAGATTGATTTCTGGCACTACCAAGGGCACTGCATCCTCCATGCGCCAGCATGACGAATTATCAATAACGCGACACCCGGCCTCAACAAAACGTGGCGCCCATTCTTTACTTACACCACTTCCGGCTGAAAAGATTGCCCATTTGGGCTTTTGCGCTAAGACATCGTCTACGGTTTGAACTGTCAGTTCTTCATTATGAAACATTCTTGTCTGCCCGGCAGAACGACTCGATGCACCCAACAGAAGCTCTTTTGGCCTATGTCCGCGGGATGCTAACCCGTCAAGCAGTTTTTGACCCACCAGGCCCGTTGCCCCAATAATAGCTCCGCGTTGCTGTATACTCATTACTCAAAAATAAGGACTTCTGTCATGGTAATCTTAGCACCATGACCTCACCACTAACGATGCGGAAAGCACATTTCGTGTACATCGGGCTAATAGGGTTGGCCTGCTTTCTATTGGGGTTATCCGCAAATGCTCAAATCAATACGACGTTTGATGATTCTTCTGATTGGCAGAGTGCCTGGTGGGGTGATACGTCTGCATTTACCTGCCATAATGGCCTTCTTCAGCTCAATGCCGACCCAAGTCTTGGCCTAGCGCGTATTGCTAGCAATTCGTCAGCGCATAATCAGGGTCAGTTTTATGGAAAAGTGAGTTTGGAGTTTAACCCCTCTTCGATGAATCATATGGTTATTGACCTTGTAAAGGGTCCTGAGTTTACCTATTCACTCGTTATCGGGAAAGAGGAGGATAAAGTTCAATGGAAGTATACCACATCGGATGAGGAAGTTATCCTTTTGGAAAGTCAAGAGGATTACCTTGACCATACTCAAATTCATCTTGAGTTTTGGCTGAACTTCGATAGTCTAGGATATTGGCACATGTCGACAAGGCTCTTAGATAACCTCTCGATAGACTCAGGATACGTCCAATATTGGGGAAGCCATCATTTCGTTCGTGGTGGACTGGTTACGGAGTTAGGTATCGAATGTATTTACACTTCGAGTCGTGCAGATAAGTTTTTTGTTGATGTGCTGTATATCGAGGGCCAACCTTTTCAAGATGTTTTTCCTCCCAGAATCCTATCGCTTAGTCTACAGGGCGTGCGGCAAATTCAGGTTCGCGCAAGTGAGAAAGTCCTTCCATTACAAGATTTATCGAGCTACAATAGTGGAGACTATCAATGCCTTAGTAGTGAAACTCAGGCCAACACACTTTTTTTGCAATACAACAAGGGGTTTGCACAAGATGACACCCTGTATTGGAACAGCCTCACCCTGCAAGATAGCTTGGACAATCAAGTGACTTTCATTCCTGAGCCTTTAGTTATAGATTATGTTGGTTTTCAAGATGTTATCTTGTCACAAGTCATGGAAGATGCCCTTCCTTCGTATAATCTTCCTGGTGTCGAGTTTATTGAGTTGACCAATCTGGGAGACGAGAATGTTTCGCTTGGCCAATGGAAAGTCACAGTAAATGAAGACACGATTTACTTGCCCAATATCGTGCTCTTGGCTCAACAGAAAGTGCTCTTTTCCAACCCCTCTTCGGCTATAACATTACAATCGTATCTGGATTGTATTTTTTCCAATCAGGATTTATGTGTTCCAAGAATTTGGGCAGTGGACTCTTGGCTTGATTTGCCGTCAACGGGAATAATCCAATTAATCGATCACCGAGGGGTCCCTCAAGATGTAGCGCAGTATTCTCAAGATTCATATGATCAAGCGTATCACATCAGTGGCAACTTAATGTCTTTGGGAGGGGTGGCTCTTTCGCGCGTTTTGGGACAAAATAGATTTTCAGGTAGTACATCACCGGACGGAGCCCTCTTAACCTGCTTTTTGGATGAAGAGTTTTCAGCGCTTACTAACCAAGTAATGACACATGGTAGAGTGGACGTGATTCATTCAAAAAAGTTGCTTTTAGAAATGTCCGAGGTTGTGGCATACACAGAAATAGTACGATGTCTGCGTCTTATTGATCATGAGGAAAATCCTGTTGCCTATAGTTTACAAAAAGCTCCTTATGACACGACCTCATGGTATTTGTCCTTGAGTCATTCCTTGAACCCAGGCTCTATCTATCATATTCAATGGCATTCTCCACTTCCTTTTGAATCAGACTCTTCTTTTATTGCATGGACTTTCGATCGTATTCAACTTCCCCAAATGGTCTCTAATATGGCCGAGGTTTTAGTAACGGAGGTTATGGATGATCCATTAAGTGGTGAATGTGAGTATTTAGAATTATACAATCCTGGAGATAACAGCCTAGACTTAAAGGAATTAATTATGTGGACCACAAGGGAGGGGGAAGTAGTTGATGTGGAGATTATTGAACGAGAAGCGCTCCAGATTAGAGCAGGAGAGCATCTTGTAATGAGCCAAGCCGACTGTGACCTTACTTCTCTCGCTCCCGCTAGCAATCAATACCTATCTGTTAATCTTCCAGCGCTGGATAGCAAAACGAAGGGTGTTTTTATTGGTTTTACTTTGGATCGTCCTCTTGATAGCATCCCTATCGATGAAACAATCCAAGACATACCTTGGCAAAAGGGCTATGCCTTAGAGCGTTTATCCAATGGTCTAGATTACTTACCCTCCTGGTGGCTTGCGCCAAGTCAATTGCGGGGAAGTCCTACGAGACAAAACAATCAGATACTCCAAGACGGCGTGAAAGGTGAAAACTGCTTATCTCTTTCATCTCAAGTAGTCAGCCTGAATGGAGATGGTGTTTCGGATATTCTAGAAGTCCAGCTTACAGATAATGCGTGGAGTCAGGGCGGATATAGGATTGATGTTTTCTCAATGGCGGGTCATCATTGTAAACAGATAGCCTATGCTGAGGTTGGCGGTGCACAGGATTACTGGTATTGGGATGGAAGCTCAGAAGATGGCGGAGTCCTTCCCCCTGACTTCTATATTCTTACAATGCAAGGCCTTAATGCATTATCTCCACCGAGATGTTCCGTGCCTATTCTAGTAATGTATTGATTACTTTCATTATTCCTTTAGACAAAGGAAGGAGTATGCGTGGTGTTACCGATAAGCTAATTGTATTAAGTTCCCTGAAATATGGGGATACGAGCCTTATTGTTAAAGCCTTTACGTATCAGTTTGGTGTCTTGAGTTTTATGCTAAAGGGGGTTCGAAAACGACGCGGAGGGGTTGTTGCCTTGTATCAACCCGCCAGTGTGTTAGAGGCGAATATTGTATATCGAGAAGGAAAAAGCCTACATGGCATAAATCAAGCAAAACACTTCTTTGTCGCGCATAAAACGACAGCAGAACTTCAACGTATGGCAAAAGCCCTATTGATTTCAGAATATTTACAAAACATTTTGATTCAAGAAAGCTCTAATGAGGAACTTTTTACGCTGTCAGTAGACTGGCTAAGTGCTTTGGAACACGATGATTCCAATGAATTTCATCACCTTAGGTTTCTCATTGCTTCACTTCACCCTTTGGGTATTCGGCCTAGAATTCCCATGCGCCCTGAGCAAATTCAGTTCGATTTGCGCGAGGGTAGATTCAGCCATGTTGTAGAGCATCGCGATGTGCTTCATGAAGAAGAAGCTGCACTCTTTTTAGATGGATTGGAGGGGCGACTTGATCACTTGTCTTCCTTGCAACGTTGGCAGTTATTACACCATTTGCTTGACTATGTACGAATTCATTTGCCTTGGATGAAATCTATCAAAACGCTTGATGTAATGAAACAGGTATTTACCGAGCCTTCTGCCACAAAAAATGTCTAGGCTTTTTGGCCGTTGGTTAAATGCGTAAATTCGATTGTGCTCAGTACGTTTCTCCATAGAGCCGCACAACAAAAGTCGGCATCTGTAGCTCTCCTTGTAGATCCTAGTTCTCAGGTTGAAGAAAGCCTGTTTTGCTTAGCGAAAGGAGTGGAAGAAGGATGTGTGGACGCTGTATTTTATGGAGGGAGTCTTCGTACACATAGTGAAGAGGAGGCCCATTGGAACAACTTACGACAAAGAATACAGGGGCCAATTTTCGCCTTTCCATCCAATGCACTTCAGGTTCACCCTACAGCAGATGGTCTTCTTCATTTGAGTTTAGTGTCGGGCAGAAACCCGGACTATCTAATTGGTAGGCATGTGGAGGCTGCAGTCTATCTGGACGAGCTGGGTATTGACATCGTACCAACCGCATACCTTCTTATTGATGGGGGCAAGGTATCAACAACGGCTTATATCACAAACACCACGCCCATTCCAAGCGACAAAGTAGATATTGCATATGCCACGGCGCTTGCCGGCGTTCAATTGGGCATGAAGGCCATTTACCTAGAGGCAGGAAGCGGGGCAGATAACGTAGTGCCTGTCAACATGGTAAAGACCTTGTCAAGCAAGCTCGACGTTCCCATTATAGTTGGAGGAGGCATACGCTCGGCTGAGCAGATGCGAGCTCTTTCTGACGCAGGAGCAGATGTGCTTGTCATTGGCAATGCATTCGAGGAAAATCCCTTTCAGGTTATGGCTGATTTACGCACCTTTAAATGCGCAGTCGAGGTATGAAAGGTGTAGTCCAACGATCTACAGGAAGCTGGTATAGAGTGCTTTGTGATGATGGCGTATCAAGAGATCTTCGCGTGGCTGGAAAGGTTCGTTTGCACGAATTGAACACGACGAATCCAATTGCCGTAGGCGATGAAGTCACCGTCTCGACGAGAGAGAATGGCGGGGAAAAAATGATAGAGGATATTTCGCCTCGACAGAATTATATCATTCGCCAGTCGCCTAAAAAAAGAGGGGCACGGCATATTTTGGCGGCCAACTTAGACCAGGTAATTCTGCTTGTAACGCTTGCACATCCTCGCACATCCACAGGATTTATTGATCGGTGTCTTCTTACAAGTGCGGCCTACCACATACCTGTGGTTCTTGTGTTTAACAAGCAGGATTTGCTGGATCCTGACAGTAAAATAGGCAAGCAGCAGCAAGAGTATATCGCCTACTACCGGTCCATGGGATATGACGTATTAGAAACCTCAGCTGTGGAATCCACAGGCATTCAAGCCCTTGAGGATGGGGCAAAAGATAAACGCAGTTTATTAATAGGCCATAGCGGCGTAGGGAAATCCTCTCTGTTAAATGCCTTGGACCCCTCCTTGGATTTACGGACAAAAGAAATCTCAAAAAAATATTCAAAAGGGGTGCATACCACCACTTTTGCTGAGATGTTTTCCCTTCCTTTTGGAGGTGAGGTTATTGATGCGCCTGGGATCAAAGAGTTTGGTGTTGTTGATTTCGACAAAGGAGAGGTCTCTACCTATATGGCAGACTTTTTACCCTATGTCGACCATTGCAAGTTTGCGAACTGTTTACACGTTAACGAGCCTAATTGTGCCGTCTATGAAGCGGTACTCTCCGGAGATATTGCCGAGTGGCGATACATCAACTATCTTAGAATTTTAGAAGATATAGACGAGGCAAAGGCGTGGTAGAAACACAAAATGAAAAACAGGAAAGAGCATTGTTGGTGGGCTTGGTGACGGCCAAACAGAACCTCCAAAAAATGCAGGAAAACTTGGACGAGTTGGCGTTTCTAGCCGAGACAGCGGGTGCCATTCCTGTAGAGCAAGTCTATCAAAATCTTCATCTTCCGGATAACAGAACCTATGTTGGGTCGGGAAAGCTCGCTGAAATAAAACAAATGATTCGGCTGAAAGCAATTGACGTCTTGATTTTTGATGATGAGATTAGTCCTGCTCAACAGCGCAACATAGAAAAGGAGACCAAGATTAAAGTGCTTGATCGCAGCATGTTAATTCTTGACATTTTTGCGCAAAGGGCTCGAACAACTCAAGCCAAACTACAGGTAGAGCTGGCGCAACAACAATATCTTCTGCCTCGGCTTCGTGGGATGTGGCAACACCTTGACCGAGTTAAAGGGGGTATTGGGATGCGAGGTGCTGGTGAAAAAGAAATTGAAACTGACCGAAGGATTGCAGGAAAGCGCATTGCCCTACTCAAGCAGCGCTTAGTTCAGGTAGAAAAGCAAGATATCAATCGAAGAAAGTCACGGGAAGGAATGATTCGTTTGGCCCTTGTAGGGTATACTAATGTGGGCAAATCTACGATTATGAATGCCCTGAGCAAGTCGACCGTATTGGCGGAAAACAAGCTCTTTGCCACGTTAGACACAACCGTGCGAAAGGTGGCTATCGGCCATGTTCCTTTTTTATTGTCAGATACGGTCGGTTTTATACGAAAGCTACCGCATCATCTAGTGGAGAGCTTCAAGTCGACGCTGAATGAAGCGCTAGAGGCTGATCTTTTAATCCACGTTGTCGATCTCTCTCATCCTCAGTTTGAGGACCAAATGCAGGCCGTTAAAGCAACCCTTGCAGACTTACACTGTGAAGACAAGCCGGAGTTAGTGGTCTTCAACAAATTGGATGTCTACCGAGAACGGTATTTTGATAAATACACTAGCACCGAAGTTCAATCGGAAATCCTAGATGGATTAAAGAGAGCATTTTCTGAGGACGTGAAAATTGACCCCGTTTTCATTTCGGCTACACAAAAGGAAAACATGAATGCCTTGCGCAAGCGTATTTTCGATGAAACCCGCAAGTTGTACATACAGAGGTATCCCTATAAAGCGAGTTATGTACCCAATTGGGAACCTGATTGGGAAGACAACCCTTAACGATTTAACAACATAAATGTGGTGTTTTCCTTTTATTTTTAAGGGTATGAGCTATAAACAGAATGTTGTGTGTCTTTGGGTCCTCTTCCTTTCCCTTTTTGTTGGCGAATTACAGGGGCAGGAAATGGCTGATCGAGCGGTCGTTAAGTCAGGCCAAGCTCCTTTCTTTCATGGTATCGCTTCTGGAGATCCTTTACCGGATGCGGTAATATTGTGGACGCGTGTTACACCATCTTCCGGGTTGGCGGATAGCATTCCCGTTCAATGGATGGTTTCCACTGATCCTCAGTTTTCTCAAATTGCCAATTTTGGTTCGGCCCTTGCTATTGCTGACGATGACTTTACCGTCAAAGTAGATGTATGTGGCCTTCAACCCGCAACCTATTACTATTATCTATTTCGTGCCGAAGGAAGAAACTCGGTAACAGGTCGTACTAAAACCGCACCCCTTGGCTCGGTATCTAACCTAAAGTTTGGTGTGGCCTCATGCTCAAATCTACCCAACGGCTATTTTAATGCTTATGCGGATATGGCCGATCGCCACAACGATATGGATGCATGGCTTCACTTAGGAGATTATATCTACGAATATGGTTCAGGAAACTCAGAACCACCGTATGAGATCACTCAGTTGCCGGATTATCGCCTGCGTCATTCCCAATATAAAATGGATGTTCAATCGCAGCGTTTACACCAGCTGTTTCCGCTGATTGCTACTTGGGATGACCACGAATCAGCCAACAACTCCTACATGGATGGTGCAGAAAACCATGACGCTGGAGAGGGACTTTGGGCAGATCGTCTCAGTTATTCCGCGGAGGCGTACCGAGAGTGGATGCCCATTCGCAGTCCCGATAGTACAAATCCCATTAAAATTTGGCGGACGCTACAATATGGAGACTTAGCTGAGCTATTGGTCATGGATACTCGCATCTGGGGACGAGAGGAACAAGGCAGCCCTGAACCTAAAGACTTACTCGGAGGAGATCAGTTCGATTGGTTAGAAGGAAGACTGGATTCTACAGATGCACTTTGGAAACTTTTGTGCCAGCAAGTAATGTTTGCCCCCTTGCCCAACAACGATGCTTGGGAGGGGTATGAATCGGAACGCAATCGCTTAATCGATTTTGTAGAAGGCAATCAGATTGATAACAATGTAGTATTGACCGGAGACATTCATACTTTTTTTGCTAACGAAGTTCCTGGAAACTCAACTTCCTCTGCTATGGTGGAGTTCATTGTAGGTAGTGTAACCTCATCGAGCGTTCCAATAAGCATTCCCATCGGTCTGATCCAACTGCTGTTCCCTCACATTAAGTACGCCCAGTTTACTGACCGAGGCTATGTTGCATTGACTCTAGATCAAAACAGCGCACAAGCCGATTATTTTTCTACCCCGATTGATGTATTTAACGCAGGCGGAAGTCACTTAACCTCATGGAAGGTTGATGAGGGTTCTACGAGTTTAGTTAATGTGCCAAGTCCATTGCCCTCACAAGCTGGCCCTTTTCGACCCGATACTGCAGCCGATCAAACCATTGGCATGGTTCAATTGACAGATACAATCGTATTAGCTGGAACCGAGAACAACTTAGTGGACGGCAATCTAATTCCGAACGTGACCGCAGTTTGCCCATCGATTGCGGGCAGTGTATCAATGTCGCCTGACCATGGAACGCTTACTGTAGACAATGTTACTGTTACGTATACGCCAAATCCCAACTTTTTTGGAAACGACACAGCAAGCGTGGTTCTGTGTCGGCAAGGGATTGGCTGCGATACCATAACTGTAGTCATAACGATTGTCGGAAATACGTCAACAGATACCACATATCATACGATGTATGCTGGCCAGGGCATTCAGCCTTGTGGAACATTCAGCGATCTATCGTCGTCGATAGCATCAAGTGCAATTTCCAGCTTTTCGGGATTAGGAAGTGTGGCTGTATTGGATAGTATCTGCATTGATTATACTGCGCCATTAGACCAATCAACTCTCGATACCATTACGCTGGTTGTTTGCGATTTGAATGGTATTTGCGATATCCATGTTTTTATCATAAACGTACTTCCCTTATCTAGTACAGAAATAATAACGGATACAGTCACTGGGACTACCTTGTATTCTCGGTGTTTTGAGTTTGATGACTTAATAGGGCCATTAACTACATTATCTCTTGAGGGCAGTCCGATGTATGGGCAAATTGCATACTTCAATGATTCTTGCATAACGTATCTACCTGATTCAGCCACGGACGCAACGGAGACCTTGGTTTTCATTGGTTGCGATAATGCGATGCCGCCCAATTGTGATACGGTAGTATTACAGCTTGTTTTGCTTGATGAAACGATGGTCGATATCCATGAGGCATCTACAAATCAATTGGTGGTAATGGGTATTCAACCCAATCCTTTTGCAGAGTACTTCTACATTCAGTTCTATGCTCTTTCTTTTGCACAAGATGTAGAGATATCAGTGTATTCCATAGATGGCAAAGTAGTTTATAACGAAGTAAAAACAGGGTTAAGTGAAGGGCTTTACCATTTTCCAATCAACCTTCCCTCGTTGACCAAAGGAGAGTATATAGTTCAAGTGCAAAGCGGAGGATATCGATATACCCACCCAATAATTAAAGAATAGTAAGGCCTAAATGCTTATATTTGCGGCATAAGAGGGGGCATTTGTCCCCTCTTTTTATTCTAAAGATTTAGAAACGTGGTAGAAATTGAGCAAAAAATAAAGACGTGGTTGGGAGAAATACTCCCTTCCATGGATGCATTCTTTGTGGAACTAATCGCTAAGGGAAAGCGTCTCGAGTTATACATTGACAAGGTACCTAGCATTACTATTGATGAGTTGGTTCAGGTCAGTCGACACTTGGAAGCCCAGCTTGATGAGGAGGGGTCAGTACCTGAGGATTACACGCTCAACGTTTCTTCTCCTGGAATGGGCAACCCCCTTCGCGTTCGTGAGCAATATGTCAAAAGAACTGGGCGTCAGCTCAAAATCACGACATTTAGCGAAGAGCGTCTCGAAGGACGATTGGTCAAGGTTCTTGAGCATGGAATTGAGTTTTTGATAGAACCGCTTGAAGGGAAATCAAAGCCAGGAAAAAAGAAAAAGAATGCCTCGGACCAATCCACTAGCATAGAGATAGATTTTAAGGATATCAAAAAAGCCATATTACATTTTAACTTTTAAATTATAACCATGAATAGTGCAGAGCTTATTGATTCGTTTTCCGAATTCAAAGAGTTTAAAAATATCGACCGACCTACTATGATGAAGGTCTTAGAGGATGTCTTTCGCACGATCCTCAAGAAGAAGTTTGGGGATGATGAGAACTTTGATATCATTGTCAACACCGACAAAGGTGACCTGGAGATATGGCGCACTCGGGCTATTGTGGCCGATGGCGAAGTAGAGGATGATAATCTACAAATATCAATCAGTGAAGCGGTAAAAATCGAGGAGGATTATGAAATCGGTGAAGACTGCTACGAGCAAGTTACCATAGAATCCTTTGGTCGTCGCGCGGTGTTGAGTGCCCGCCAAACCTTAGTAACCCGAGTCCTTGAGATTGAGAAAAACGAGATATTTCAGAAGTACAAAGACCGAGTGGGTGACATCATATCTGCTGAAGTTTATCAAATTTGGAAGCGAGAAATTCTATTGCTTGATGATGAAGGCAACGAAATTGTTCTGCCAAAGAGTGAGCAAATTCGAGGGGACTTTTTCAAAAAAGGCGAGAATGTACGAGGTGTTATTAAAGAGGTGCGTCTGCGCAATGCTCAACCGATCATTGTATTGTCGCGAACAGATAATGCGTTTTTAGCGAAGTTGTTAGAACTTGAGGTACCTGAGATCTTCGATGGACTGATTGTCATTAAAAACATCGTACGTGAGCCGGGAGAGAAGGCAAAAGTTGCTGTTGAAAGTTATGATGACCGAATCGATCCAGTTGGTGCTTGCGTAGGTATGAAGGGAAGCAGAATCCATGGTATTGTGCGAGAGTTGAAGAATGAGAATATCGACATCATCAACTACACGGACAATCTCAACCTTTTGGTTCAGCGTGCTCTTGCTCCAGCAAAGATCGTCAGCATGGACATCAACAAAGACAATCGATCGATAGCCGTTTATCTCAAACCAGATCAAGTATCTCTTGCCATTGGTCGTCGCGGACAAAACATTAAGTTAGCTAGCCGTTTAGTGGATTATGAAATCGACGTTTATCGCGATGTTGAGGGTGAAGAGTACGATATTGATCTCGATGAATTTGCAGATGAAATTGATTCTTGGATGCTTGATGAGCTTAAGGCAATTGGATGCGACACAGCGAAAAGTGTGTTGGACTTAAGCGAAGAAGAGTTAGTCCGCAGAACCGATTTAGAAGAAGAGACAATTAATGAAATTTATAAGATTCTGAAATCAGAATTCGAGGAAGAATAAGAGTACATGTCAGATTATAAACCGATGCGGCTTATTGCCGCGGCCAAAAAATTTAATGTAGGAGCCTCTACTATTACCGAATTCCTTCAAGGAAAGGGGTTTGATATTGATAATCGTCCAACTACTAAGTTGAGTGAGGAGATGTATCAGGCGTTACGCACTGAGTACTCCTCAGATGTCGATATGAAAAAAGAGGCTGAACAGGTTCAGCTAGGCTCCGAAAATAAAGGTGTTAGCATCAACAAAGAGGAGGAAACAGAAACCTTTATCGAACGTCCAAAAGTAGAGCTTTCAGGCCCCAAAGTTATCGGTAAAATTGACGTTACGCCTAAGGAAGCGGAGGACGCTAAGCCTGCGGATAGTAGTTCTCCTTCAACTACTGAAGAGGAATCAGCGACTAAGAAACCAAGTAAAGCACCAGCTAAAGAAGTTGAAACCATCCAGCGGAAGAAGGTTGAGCTTTCAGGCCCCAAAGTGTTAGGTAAGATTGAAATCAAACCAGAGCCTCAACGGGCCAAGAAAACAGATGATGCTTCTCCAGAAAAGCGTCAACGTAAGCGCTTTAAAAAAGCATCAAAAGTCGGACCGGTTAAGGGTACCAATCCAGGTCGGGCCAAGACAAAAGATGAGCCAACTGTTGTTAGCGAAAAGGAAATCGAAGAAAAGATTAAAAACACGATGGCGAAGCTACAAGCTGCGTCTTCTGGTAAGAGCCAGCGAGCCAAACTTCGCCGCCAAAAACGGCAAGAAATCCAACAAAATGCAGAGCTCGAAGCACAGCGCATTGAGGAGGAAAATTCTACCGTGCTTAAGGTGACAGAGTTTGTCACAGTAAGTGAGTTGGCTAGTATGTTAAATACGTCTCCAACAGATATTATCACCAAGTGTTTTGGCCTCGGTGTTATGGTGTCTATCAATCAGCGTTTGGATGCAGAGATCATTGAGTTGGTTGCCAGTGAGTTCGAGCGCTCAATAGAGTTTATTTCTGCGTCAGATCAGGACGTATTTGAGGATACCGAAGATGCAGAAGAAGATCGTCACGAACGCGCCCCAATTGTTACGATTATGGGACACGTAGATCATGGTAAGACGTCGTTACTCGATTACATTCGTGAGGCGAACGTAGTGAGTGGTGAGGCCGGGGGGATCACCCAGCATATTGGAGCCTATGAAGTAAACTTGGAACAAGGAAACATCACCTTCCTCGATACGCCAGGTCACGAAGCTTTTACGGCAATGCGTGCCCGAGGAGCAAAGCTTACTGATATTGCAGTTATAGTTATTGCTGCAGATGATGATATCATGCCACAAACCAAGGAGGCTATTTCGCATGCCCAGTCAGCAGGGGTTCCCATGATTTTTGCGATTAACAAAATCGATAAGGAAAATGCCGATGCCAATAAGATTAAAGAGAAGCTGTCGGGAATGAATATTCTCGTTGAAGAGTGGGGCGGAAAGCACCAATCTCAAGACTTATCAGCAATGACAGGTTTAAATGTTGATCAGTTATTGGAAAAAATCCTTCTAGAGTCTGAACTCTTAGAACTTAAGGCAAATGCTAAAAAGCCAGCCATTGGAACCGTGATTGAGGCTTCATTAGATCGCGGAAGAGGTTATGTCGCCACGGTTCTGGTGCAAAATGGTAGTTTAAATATTGGAGATTTTATCGTTGCTGGAGGATTTTCAGGTAAGGTAAAGGCCATGTTTGATCACAGAAGTCAGGCTAAAAAGACGGCAGGACCTGCAGTACCTGTTCAAATTCTTGGACTTGACGGTGCACCAGCCGCAGGAGAACGCTTTAAGGTTTTTGCTACAGAACAAGAAGGAAAGCAGGTGGCAACCAAGCGTGCACAGCTAGATCGAGAACAGGGAATGCGTACACAAAAACACATTACACTCGATGAAATTGGTCGTCGCTTGGCACTTGGAACCTTCAAAGAACTTAATGTTATCGTAAAAGGTGATGTTGATGGATCAACTGAGGCCTTATCTGATTCATTACTCAAGCTTTCTACCGAAGAGATCCAGGTAAACATCTTACACAAAGCCGTAGGGGGTATCAGCGAATCTGATGTTATGCTGGCTTCTGCATCGGATGCCATTATCGTAGGTTTCCAAGTTCGTCCATCAGCAAGTGCTCGACGCTTAGCAGAAACAGAGGGAGTAGAACTTAGAATGTACTCTATTATCTATAACGCTATTGAAGAGATTAAAGCAGCCATGGAAGGTCTTCTTGAGCCAACGGTAGAAGAGAAGATCTTGGGGAACTTAGAAATCAAAGAGGTCTTCAAGATTTCAAGAGTAGGTACTGTTGCCGGTTGTATGGTAACGGATGGTAAGATTTACCGCAATGCTAAAGTGCGAATCGTTCGAGAAGGGATTGTGGTCTATACTGGAGAACTGGAATCATTGAAACGCTTCAAAGATGATGTAAAAGAAGTGGTCAATGGTCAGGATTGCGGATTAAACATCAAGGGCTATAATGACATTAAAGTAGGAGATGTTATTGAGGCCTACGAGGAAATCTCTATCCAACGAACGCTCTAAGAGTCGTTGGGGCTAATTCCGTAACACATTCCATGATGCCTTCAAGGCATCGTGCTGCACTATGCGTGATGGCTTACCCTGTCCCTTAGTCTCAGTGAATTCCACAATACCATCGACTTGAGCCACCAATTCAGGATCAAGTTCCTTGCGTTTTTGGGCAGCTTGTTTTCCTTTCAGATTAGCGGAAGTTGACAATAAGGGCGCGTCTAAGTTTTTAAGGACGGAGGCAAGATATGATCCCTGATCTACAATTCTAAAGGCAATGGTTCCGTCCTGTGCTTCTGTTTCCTTCAGCATGGGGTTGGTGTTTTTTACCACAAAGGTTGTAGGACGCTCCTCACGGAAATCTGCTATAGCGCGTTGCGCTGTTTTGTCAAGCACAATACCAAGCTGCTCATAACTAAAACACAACAAAATAATTCCTTGGTTACGGGATCGTTCTTTTATGGCGTACACCTTGGATACTTGCTCTTTTTTGCTGACTAAACACCCCAAGCCCCATACGGTATCAGTAGGATAGAGCACAATATCGCCCCGGTTGAGGCTGCTTTCTAAATCATGGCTTGTGCGGATAGAATTCATCAGATAAGTCGCTTATACAGCCCATCGAGCTCTTGGGCTTGCCTTTCGGCAGAAAAGTGCCAGCGTTCTTTTGGGGTTAGCTTGTATGTGAAAGAAGAGGGTTTATCGACAACACTTTGTATAAAGTCAGCGATGCCTTGAACATCGTTGGCTTTCACATAGTTTATTTTGCTTCCGCCAATTTCTTCCATAGATGAATTTTTTGTGGTAAGTACTGGAAGCCCACAAAGCATAGCTTCGGCAATAGGTAGGCCATACCCTTCAATAACTGAAGGATAAACCAAGGCCTGTGCACCATAAAATAGTAAGGGCAGGTCGTGGGTAGAAACCGAGTTCAGCCAAACCACCTTATCGTCTATATTTTCCTGCTGAATAAAGGATTTTATGGATTGAATATATTTCCCTGAGCTTCTTCCTACTAAGACAAGTTGAACATCAAGGGATTTGAGTAGACGCATTGCTTCTACCACTTTCTTTTGATTTTTTCTTGGTCGTATATCCCCCAGACAAAGAATGTAGGGTTTTTGTATGCCCCATTGGTTGGTGAAGCGTTGTATGGATATCTCTTCAGGAACCTCTTGGTAAAATGCCGCTTGAATACTTGGATGAATAACCTCAATTTTTTTTGGGTTAACGGCATAGTGCATGGTTAATGAATTGGCAGTAAATGCACTAGGACAAACGATCATGTCAGCCTTATGTATTGCATTTAACGTACGCTTGTTATATGTATAGCGGTCAAACCTTGGGAAGTCACGGGGATATTCCTTAAAAACCACATCATGAATGGTAACTACTTTCGCTCCTTTAAAGTGGTTGACTCGTTTGGGAAGCTCATTGGATAAACCATGATAGACATCCATTTTACCATAAATTATGGATTTCACAATCTCAATGTTTCTCCATTGGTAAGCGCGTATGGGATTTAGTGGCTTTACGGTGCTCTCAAAACGCTGCTTACGATTTCGTTTAGGACGTTTTAGTCGAACTTGCGGCTCTTTAAACACGTCGCGAAAGATCTTAGAAGTGTCGGGCGTGTAGAGGAAGGTTTTGTACTCAGGATAGAATTCCAGAATACTTCGAATGACTTCTCGACTGTAGTTGCCTAATCCAGATCGATTAAGAAAGGCTCGTCTTGCGTCAAATCCAATTTTTGGCATACCTCAGGGGTTAGTTTCGTTCTAACGATCGCGTCAAGGTTAAATATAGGCCATTAACCCCTTCTAACCATTCTAGATAAACTAAGGAAGAGAACAGGGTTTTAAGGGTAGACCAGCCAACATACCGTTTACCTCCCAGGCTTACAGCTCTTATATTTCTATACTCCTTGGTTTTTTTGAGATAGTTGTCAAAGTGATTTGCGGTTAGGTGATATAAGGGCCATTGAATGGTTTGTATTTCATGCTTCGGCACAATGAGGGATTCATGAAGCAATCGGTCATCCCATTGACATGATGTATGGTAGATCCTAGTAGAGTAGTCGTCATTCCACTTTCCCCAGCTTACAGCACTTGCATTACAAAAATTGATACGCCTTATCCGAATGGCTCTTGTATTTGGATCGGGCTTCTTCCACTGGCATAGATGGTTGAGGAGGCTAGTGCTAGGAAGTTCATCATCATCAAGATTTACAATCCAATCGTGTTCGGCGAGGCTTGCACCAAAGTTTTTTTGATTTCCATAGCCTTCAAACTCTCGAAAAATCCAACGGGTGGTAGTTGATGGATCATGGGCTTGGGCTGTGATAAACGCTTGATTATTAGATACAACAACTATATCTGAGCTAAAGACTTTGCAGCGCCTAACAATTTCATGAATCCAAGGGGAGGTGCCTGCACTTATTATGACAACAGAGAGCTTAGGATGCATGGGTTTCTTTTACAAACATTAGACTAAAACCTAATCCATACCAAAAGGTGGCATTAATCATTTGACGATACATTGGACTATCGATAAAACAATATAACAAGAAAACCAGGCAGAGCACAATACCCGTAGATCGCCCAAAATACCACATAAGACAGCCCATCGCGAACAAGGAAAAGAAAGCACCAGGTAACCCATATTCTAGGGCAAAGAAGAGAAATTGATTGTGCGGCTTAAGTATGTTTTCTTTTTTAACTGCAGGGTAGTGCAAGGCATATTGATTGGCAAGCTCCTCATCCATGGATTTGCCCCCATACCCTAAAAGCGGCTGTTTCATTACGGTTTTCCAGCCTACATCCCAAGAGATTATTCTTAGGGCGTCAGAAGTGTTTGCTTCACCATCTTGGCTGAAAGTACTCCAATCATACAGGGTGTAATCAATTCTTTTCTTAACAGAAGGAATGGATTGGTAGAGAAGATAGGGGGTAGTCAGTAAGGCAAGGGTGCCAATCAACAACGGTTTCCATTTTCGCTCTTTGACAAAGTATCTACATAGTGCAAAGGCCACTCCAACATACAGCATCCCCCAAGCAATCCGAACCGTCATAGCATGAACGCAACACAGAAGAAAGACGGTAGAGACGATGCGGAAATAAGGTCTTTTCTGCTGGCCTAAGGTGTAATTGACACCCAATATTCCAATAGTTACAATGAGAATGGCGGTCGTTTTGGGGTGTCCATTGGGTACCCATAAGTGTTTCCCTTCTTCAATGGACTGTCCTACCGTTGACCAATCGTTTACAAGAACAATCAATAGTATAACAGCACAAACGCAGCAGATCAATAGGGCGGTATCAATCAAGATTTCCTTAGCCTTCTTGGTTAAAAAGAACAGCCGAAGACTTATAAGGGGCAGTAGCACTAAATGAATTCGTTGTGTAGAGGCAAGAGGCTGCCAAGTAGAGCTAACAATACATTGTATTACAGGAATGACGAGCACAAAAAGCCAAGGACAAATCAATAAACCAATGGCTTTCCTTGAAAAAACTGGCGCACCCTTTTGTAACTGTTCTACAACAACCGCTATACTGAGCCCAAACAAGGTTATGGTAAATAGCGCTTGGCTAAAGGCCAAACCAAGGAAACTTAAGATAAACCCAATAGACCACCACTGCTCACGTAGAGATAAACTACGAAAGGGAAAGATGCCTCCTAGATGATCAGCACGGGTCATGGGTTAAAAGTACATATACCTGAATCTATCCGCCCACATGAAGCATGTTCTTGTCGCATTTCCATGCTTTGTCCAAGCGATAGCATTCTCGAACAAGACCACCCCACAAATGATGGTAGATTAAATCATTTTCTTCAAATACGGTGATTTTTATGCCATCTAACCGCTTTCGGAAAATAGTTAACATCCAAAAATCGCCGACCTCGAGTTTTTGGAAGTACGGTAATTCATACTCAATTTGATGCAAGCTTGGTGTTGTATGAATAAAGGGTGCTCCACCTCCGAAGTGTTGTAGACCTCGCGGGTCGTAATACCCAGAGCGGTCAGTTGAGCTATCATAGATGTCAAAGGGCACGAGGTGAAAAAAACAATCCGGCCCTTCGCCAGGAGGTAAAATGCGCT
Source organism: Chitinophagales bacterium (assembly GCA_049890075.1). Lineage (GTDB taxonomy): Bacteria > Bacteroidota > Bacteroidia > Chitinophagales > UBA8649 > UBA8649. The sequence continues at coordinate 12,707 of JBMHCE010000033.1, read as the reverse complement.
CTGATGACCAATCCTTAATCATAACGAGTGTAAAGGTACAAGGAAAGTAATCAGCTAGGTTACTTGTCAGACATCAAATCTGTTGCATTCCCGAGGGATAGCTGTTTTAAGAATTCGAGACAATAAGATTACCAGCAGCAAGGTGCTGCATAGAGCCATCGCCCAAACGAAGAGCAATTCTTCCATCATGATGAAGCCCAACCAATTCACCTGTTGTTGCTTTTTCTCCTTGACGGATGGAAACCTGCTTGCCTTTGGCATGTAAATGGTGGTTGATTTCTTCGCAAATCGAAGCTAGATTGACGCCGCTTGCTTCCTCTACGGTCTCCTCAAAGGCATCCCAAGCGACCTCAAGCGCTTGCTGTACAGAAATGCCGTTTGGCAGTGCTTGGTGGATGGAAGTTGCTTTGTCATTTATGGGGCCAAAGTCATCCTGAGCAACATTTAATCCCAAGCCAATAATCATCAGGGATTTGCCTGTACTATCTTGGTGAACTTCAGAGAGGATGCCAGCAATTTTTTTATTGCCAAGCATAAGATCATTTGGCCATTTGATGGACAGGTTGAGATCAAGGGATTTTAGTGCCTTATACAGCGTTAAGGCAAACAGAAAATGTACGCGTAATGCATCCATATCTTTTACTGCGAGGTTTGGGTGGGTGAAGCTTACGGTGAGATTCTTCCCAGCATCAGCAGTCCAAAAGTTACGTCCCCTTCCTCGCCCCTCCCGTTGATATTCCGCCAAAATGGCAGTAGAGCAAATTGGTGTACTTTTTGAAGCCCACTCCTTTAAGTACGTGTTCGTCGAGGGGAGGCTTGTAAAATGAACTAGTCGTCTCATCGTTATGTTTCAGTACTAAATTATTGGAATCAATTTTAAGCTAAAGCCATTGGATTTACTGCAAGCCATTCTTACCTCGCTAGATGACAACAAAGCTAACGATATCGTTTTGATGGATCTAAGGGGAATTGACGAAGCAATCACAGATTTTTTTGTGGTTTGCCATGGTACATCCACCACTCACGTGAGCTCCCTAAGTCAGAATTTACGTGCGGAAGTGAAAGAAGGCCATGGATCGATTCCTATGGGAAACAGTGGGCATGACACGGGCCAATGGATTGTATTGGACTACTTTGATGTTGTAGTTCATATATTTCTTGAAGACACTCGATCACTGTATCTCCTAGAAGAATTGTGGAGTGATGCCTCTTGTACGCCGGTCGATAAGGATTTTTCAATGACCGCCATCGAAAAAAATTATGAGTAAAGCACAACAGTCTAAATCAAAAAATAACCGACCGAATTTTCTTTGGGTCTATGCTATTATCGGGATAATCTTTATGGGTATCTGGGTTGTCACTGGTCAATTCGCTCCACAGCCTGAAAAAATTAACCGCAACGAGGTAAAAGCCATGCTTGAGAATCAGTGGGTTAAGCGTGTAGTGTTGGTAAATGATCGCAATGTCGAAGTGAGCCTAAAAAGTCAGGCAGAACTCGATACCATGGCAAGTGTCATTCAGGCAGAACGAGATAGCCTACTAACTGCATTATCAGATAGTAAAGCATCGCTAGAAGCGCAACTTATCCAGCTGGCTGATTCTAGTAAAACAGAAGATCTTGCTGGGGATTCAACCTCTGAATACAGCGCAGAAGATGAAGGTGTCGAAGAATATGCAACGGAACTCCAATTCCAAGCAGATAGAATTGAGCGGGAGATGGATTCAATAAAAGGTCTGGACCCGTTAGAAGGTGGTAAAGCGATTTATAAGGGTCTTGACATTGAGGATGTTGGTCTTATTGGGGATGCCAATCTAGGCCCGCATTTCACCTTTACTATTTCTTCTCAAGATGAGTTTGAGAAGGAAGTCAAGGACTGGCAGAGCCAATTTCCAGCAGAAGAGCAGGTTAGTGTTGAGGCGGAGATAAGAGAATCCTTCTTCACGCGCTATGGGTGGTTGCTCTTTTTTGTTTTAATGATGGGTTTGTGGTTCTTTTTTATGCGACGAATGGCCGGCGGAGGCGTTGGTGGAGGGGGCCAAATCTTTAACGTTGGCAAATCCAAGGCTCAGTTGTTTGATAAAGACACTGCGGTGAAAGTGACCTTCGATAGCGTAGCTGGATTGGAGGGAGCTAAGGAAGAGGTAGTTGAAATTGTATCCTTTCTGAAAGACCCTAAAAAATATACTTCGTTAGGAGGAAAAATTCCTAAAGGCGCTCTCTTGGTAGGAGAGCCTGGCACGGGAAAGACACTGCTTGCAAAAGCTATGGCTGGTGAAGCCAAAGTCCCATTCTTTTCGATTTCGGGATCTGATTTTGTGGAGATGTTCGTTGGTGTTGGAGCAAGTAGGGTGCGCGATTTATTCAAGCAGGCTAGGGAAAAGGCACCATGTATCATATTTATTGATGAGATTGACGCTATAGGTCGGGCCAGAGGCCGAGGTATGATGCAAGCCAATGATGAGCGTGAGAACACCTTAAATCAATTACTGGTTGAGATGGATGGTTTTTCCTCTGATAAAGGAGTGATCATTTTAGCAGCAACCAATAGACCCGATGTCTTGGATAACGCGTTAAAGAGGCCGGGTCGATTTGATCGTCAGATTATGATTGACAAGCCTGATCTAAAAAGCCGTGAAGAAATTTTTCAGGTGCATTTAAAAGCAATCAAGACAGGAGAAAATGTCGATGCCAATAAGTTGGCAGCGATGACGCCAGGTTTTGTTGGGGCAGACATCGCCAACATCTGTAATGAAGCAGCGTTAATTGCCGCACGCCGAGACAAGACCTCTGTTGAAATGGATGATTTCAACGCGGCAGTTGACCGCGTGATTGGAGGGTTAGAGAAGAAACATAAAATCATCTCCAAGGATGAGAAGGAGGTTATAGCCTATCATGAAGCAGGGCATGCTGTCTCAAGCTGGTTCTTGCAATATGCTAATCCACTAGTAAAGGTTAGTATTGTTCCAAGAGGTCGAAGCTTAGGAGCCGCATGGTATCTACCCGACGAAAGAAATATTACCAATACTGAGCAATTGGAAGATGAGATGGCTGCGATTTTAGCAGGCCGCGCCGCAGAAGAAATTGTCTTCGGAAAAATCAGTACTGGAGCACAGAACGACTTAGATCGAGTCACGAAAATGGCCTACAGTATGGTGGTAGTTTTTGGTATGTCAGAAAAGGTGGGAAATGTATCTTATTATGACATGTTACAACAAAACAACCTGAGCAAGCCTTATTCTGATGCTACTGCTGAAGCCATTGACGCTGAGATTAGAGCCATAATTGATCGCCAATACGCTCGCGTCAAAAAGTTATTGGAGACAAAGCGAGAGGAACTCAACACAGTGGCTCAAGAACTCCTTGAAAATGAAATGATATACCGCGACCGGGTCGTGGAACTCATTGGTGAAAGCCCATTTGCTAAGAAGACGGAAGAGGAAGAAGTCAAGCCCGCGGAAGATAGCACTCAATGTCAAGAGGGCTCGGAGGTTTCTATGCCAGAGGCTCAAGATGATAACGCTGAAACCGGACCGTCTACTCAGAAGGAGGACTCCACTTCCACCGAAGAAAAACTTTAGGCCATAAGGCTTTATATCCAATGGGAATATGATTAGATTTAGGGCATAGCCAATACACGCCATGTCCATTTCAAAAAGTAAGTCCATAGCTTTTGCCGAAACCTTTACTGAGCATGGAGGATTTTTTGTCTATAATGCCTCCAAAAAGGAAGCGTCGAGCTCCCTTCGAGACTTGCTCCAAGTAAAGAAGTCAGTCGATTGCATTTGTATGGATTACGAAAGTGAGCAAATGCTGCTGTCTGTGGACTCCCGATGGCCTATTCGAAGAAGTTATCCCGAAAGAGCGAGTTGCGTATTAACGGCCTGTTCTTCGCTTATTGTAGAGGGAGGGATGGTCTTACTCGATGAGTCGAAAGGCAAGTTACTAGGACTACCTACTATGCCGGATAGGTTGGTTATTATGGCCTTTCATAATCAGTGCGTATCGTTGGGTGATAGCGATTTTGAAGCACCAAAACCAAATTCATTTTTAATGGATTTGAGTGGAGGAAAGGGTTTAGCAGAATTTGGTTTTTCTAATATCTATCTATCACATATCCCCAAAGAGGTTTACCTTTTCTTTATTGATGAAGCCAATTGATATACAACATCGAGGCAATAACTCAGTATACTTTGTCTCTGACCTCCACCTTGGCCTCCCCGATATTGAATCAAGCCACAACCGCGAACGTTTATTTGTTCAGTGGTTAGCATCCATTGAATCCAAGTGTGATGCCCTATGCATTGTAGGGGATTTGTTTGATGTGTGGTTCGAATATAAAAGGGTGGTTCCAAGAGGCCATGTTCGCGTCTTAGGCGCTTTAGCGCGATTATCGGACAAGGGCATTCCTGTTTACTTTTTTAAAGGTAATCATGATGCTTGGTTGAGGGGATACCTCGAAGAGGAAATCGGAGCTATTGTCATTGATGATTATCAGGTGTTTTCCTACAGAGAGCGCCTCGCTTATGTTACGCATGGTGACGGAAAGGGTCCTGAGGATTTGGGATACAAGCGATTAAAAAAGATCTTTCGCAACCCCTTTCTATTTAACCTCTTTAGTCTGATTCACCCAAACCTAGGCCTCCGAATCGCTAGTCGATTTTCAAGGGGAAGTCGCAAAAAGCAAGAACACCTGCGATCAAACCAAAAAACGGTAGAAGACAGAATCAATTGGCACGTGCAATATTGTGAGCGAAAACAAAAAGAATTCCCCGTAGACTTTTATGTTATGGGCCACCATCACTTTTCAACGACCAAATCAATAGCAGGTGGGGCGTCGTATATCAATTTAGGCGCTTGGTTTGACGAGCCTTTTTGCGGCATTTGGAACGATGCGGGTTTGGCCTTAAGCCCCGTGGGCTAATAGGTCTATTTGCGCATTGCAAATGCGTGACATTTTACGTATCTTCACACGCATATTTTTAATTATTCAGACACAATTATGAAAAAACTATTAACTCTATTGTTTGGAGCTTTCGCTTTTACGAGCATGAATGCACAAACAGTGTACTTCGAAGAAGTCTTTAATGGCGGGACAGTTTCTTCCCCACCTAATGGCTTTACTGTGGTCAACAACGATGCATGTCAGGTAAACAATGCAACGATTTTTCCAAACAACAGTTGGGTTGTTTGGGAAGATGGAACTGACACTTTTGCAGGAGCCCAGTCTTGGTCTAATCCAGCAGGTTGTACGGCAGATGACTGGTTAATTACACCAGCTATTGACCTTTCAGCTGCAACAGGTTCAGTCGCGCTTAACTGGAGAGCTCAATCTTTTGAGGGTGGTGCTTCTGGATTCCCAGAGAGTTATGAAGTTCTATTATCTACTACTGGAGCGAATGCACCAGCAGACTTCACAACTACTTTATTTAGTATTGCTCAGGAAGAAGATGAATGGACAAGTCGTTCTGTTGATTTAGCGGCCTACGTAGGGCAGACCATTTATGTAGCTTTCCGTTTGACTTCAACGGACATGAGTCAGTTATGGATTGATGATATCTCCGTACGTGAGCCTGCACAATACGATATGCAATTGGTTTCTTTCCAATCTGATGCAACTCCGCAGACTACCGCATTAAATACAAGCACTGTCTATTCAATCCTTGACTATTCAGGTACGAGTCTTTTCAATGCTTCTGCCACGGTTCTTAATGCCGGTCAAAATCCAGTAGATACCGTTACACTGCTTTACTTTATTGTAGATGACATTAATGCGCCAACTGCAGGTTCTATTGTTTCTAAAGATTTTCCTCAGAGCCCTGCCTTAGCACCTGGTGCACAAGCAACTTTGAATCTGGATGCTATTGGTTTAGATACACTTTTTCCATCCTTGGCTACCAATCAGGCACTTGATGTATATGTAGAAATCGATAGCTCTCAATTCAATCAAATAGTTGATGCCAATGATGCTTATTTCTCTTTCTTAATCAATCCTCGTGAGGCATATACCGCGCCTTACTCTTCTTCATTTGAGTGGGTTGTAGGAGGAACGGCGTTCTCCTTTGAGCACGCGGATTGGGGTTGGAAGTTTGTTAACTTGGATGCTTCTGGTGGATCACACTATGTAAACGGCTTCAGCAACTTCGCCAACTATGACGGAGAGTACATGGTATATTCTGCCCTTACTCCACCAGCCTCTCTTGCTTTAGGTACTGCTGGTGACTATTTTGAAACACCAGAGCTTTCATTACCTGCTGGCGACTATGTAGTAAGCATGTGGGGCCGAGGTGGCTTCGGATTCGAATCAGTACTCGATGTTGAATTGGTTAATGGAAGTGGAGCGACTAGCTCTGTAGGTCAGTTCAGCTCAACACTTGACACTGTAAACTTTACTCAAAACACAGCCGTTGTTACTATTCCTTCTGCTGCTGATGACTACAAAATCCGTTTTGTTGACGCAGGTGGTGGATTTGGTGTATGGGATCTTATGACGCTTGACGCACTTTCTGCACCTGTTGCTTCTGGAGCTATTGCAGGGACTGATGAGACCAACCCATTTGTTGAGTATTGCGATGGAAACATCATCCTTTCTAATACATCAACGGCCAATGGCGGAACATGTACTGTAGATTGGGGTGATGGAAGTGCAACAGCTACTATTGCTTCTGGCGCTTCATTACAGCACAACTATGCTTCTAACGGAACGTATACTGTAACATTAACAGCTACTAATCCTGCAGGAAGTGATCAAGTAACTTTTGATATTCTTGTAACAGATCCTCCAGCACTTGATGCATCATTCATCATTGTTGATCAAGGAAATGGTAATGTTTCAATCACTCTTGAGAATTCATTCCCATGTGGTGGTGCGCAAACTACTGTAAACTGGGGTGATGGTACGTCAAACAACTTGACAAGCCACACGTACACAGCTGACGGCGACTACACAATCACCGTTACACTGCAAACCGCTACTGATATTGCACAGTCTACAGGATCAGTAACAATTACAGGGTTAAGCACAGCTATTGGTGAGCTAAGCCTTGAAGATGCTATGACTGTAGTACCTTCTCCAGCCGTAAGTGATGTAAATGTATCCTTCAGCTTATTCAGTGTTCAGGATGTAACAATGACGATTTCAACGATTGAAGGTCGTATTGTAGAATCAAGAATCATTGAGTCAGCGAAGACAGTTAATGAGGCCTTTGATGTTCGAAGCCTTGATAACGGAATCTACATGATTAATGTATCTACAGAAACAGGGTCAACAAGCTCTTCGTTTGTAGTATCACACTAATCTTAACGTAATGTCTGAAAGAAAGGCTCCGCATTGCGGGGCCTTTTTTTATTTTCAAGACTAGGCAAGAAGAATCTCTATGGCGGATAATCGACCTCGTTTATTTTTATTGGATGCATATGCTTTAATCTATAGAGCGTATTATGCATTTATTCGCAATCCCATTACTAATTCCAAGGGGGTAAATACATCAGCAGCCTACGGCTTTACGGCAACCTTGAACGACTTGATTGAGCGGGAGAAGCCGACCCATCTGGCTGTGGTATTTGATGCAGAAGGTGAGACGGACAGAGCCTCTGAGTTTGCCTATTATAAAGCCAACCGAGATGCTATGCCGGAAGATATCCGGAACTCTTTGCAGTCGATACGAGATATTATTCAGGGCTTTAACATTCCGATATTAGAATTGCCTGGATATGAGGCCGATGACGTTATAGGAACACTTGCTAAGCAAAAAGAAGGGGAGTTTGATGTCTTCATGGTTACCCCGGATAAAGATTTCGGCCAGTTGGTTTCCGAAAACATCTTTATGTATAAGCCTAGCCGACAGGGCAAGGGGCATGAGGTTTTAGGCATTCCAGAAGTATGTGCCCGTTGGGAGATTAATGATCCCCTACAAGTCATCGACATTTTAGCCATGATGGGTGATGCCGTGGACAATATTCCAGGGATAACGGGGGTAGGTGAGAAGACGGCCATAAAACTGCTCAAGCAATTTGGCAGTTTAGAATCTCTTTTGGAAAACACAGATCAAGTAAAGGGCAAGCTGCGTGAAAAAATAGAAAGCTGTCATCAACAAGCCCTTGATAGCAAATTTTTAGCGACGATTATCACCGATGCACCCATAACAGCCGACAATGATGCCTTGAGATTGGATCCGGTAAATAAGGAGGCATTAACTCCAATCTTTCAGGAGTTAGAGTTTAGAAACCTCGCCATGAAGATTTTGGGTTCGGAGTACTCAATGGTAGTCAGCCCTACAAAGAAAACAGGAAATCCAAACCAGATGGACCTGTTTTCCGCTAACCAAGCTGCCGAAGAGAAAGTCATTGAGCGACAGGCTTTTTCAGAAAACTATTCGCTGTTAACAGACGAAGACATTCCGAGTCTTATCACGTCCATTCAGGCCAAAAAACAGTTTGCCTTTGATACAGAGACCACAGGACTTAATGTACGTGAGGCTGAAATTGTAGGGATTAGCTTTGCTTGGGATAAGGGACATGGCGCTTATTATCCACTTAGCGAAGAGGTCGAAGAGGCTAAAAGGCAGCTTGCTCAATTTGCTGTGTTGTTTCAAGATGCTTCTCTTATCAAAGTGGCTCAGAATATTAAGTTTGATACGCATATCCTATCGCGTTATGGTATTGAAGTAGCGCCGCCATTTAAGGACACTATGCTCGAGCACTACCTGTTAGAGCCGGACCGACGCCATGGCATTAACCGACTCTCTGAAGCATATTTACAGTATGCTATGCAGCCCATAGAAGAGCTTATCGGCAAGAAAGGAAAACATCAAAAAACATTCAGAGAGGTTGAGCTGTCGGCAGCTAAGGATTACGCTGTTGAAGATGCTGACATTGCCTTGCAATTGCATGAGGTCTTTTCAGCTAAGCTCGCTTCAGCGGAGTTGACTTCGTTGTACGATAGTGTTGAGCTTCCCTTAGTGCCTGTGTTACGACGTATGGAAGGGGAGGGCATTAATCTTGACACCGACTTCTTGGCAGAATACAGTGCCGAACTGACAAGCGATATCCTTGAAGTAAAGACCAATATTTTTAATCAAGCGGGACAAGAATTTAATCTTGATTCTCCCAAGCAATTAGGGGAGGTTTTGTTTGGTTCTATGGGTATCCCTTATAAAGGCCAAAAGACCAAGACGGGTCAATTTAAAACAGGGGAGGATGTGCTGTCTTCATACCGAAAGGACTATCCTGTAATGGAGGATATAATGACCTACAGGGAGCTGAGCAAACTCAAGTCCACCTATGTTGATGCCTTACCTCAGCTAGTGAGCCCAAAGACGGGACGTATACACACCACCTTTAATCAGGCGGTAGCTGCAACGGGTCGCTTAAGCTCCAATGAACCAAACCTTCAAAATATTCCCATCCGGACAGAGCGAGGTCGTAGAGTCCGACAAGCCTTTATTCCAAGAGATGCAAACCATTGGCTATTATCGGCTGACTACTCTCAAGTAGAGCTGCGTCTAGTCGCTCATATGGCTAAGGAAGAATCCATGCTTGATGCTTTTGCCAAGGGAAAAGATATCCATAGTGAGACAGCAGCTCTTGTATTTCAAGTGCCGGTATCTGAAGTCACTCGGGAGATGCGAAGCCATGCCAAAACGGTAAACTTTGGAATCATCTATGGTGTCACGGCCTTTGGATTAAGTCAACAAACAAGCCTCAGCCGTTCAGAAAGTAAGGAGATTATTGAGCAATACTTTGTAGCCTATCCTGGTATTCGAAAGTATATGGATGATAACGTGGCTTTTGCTAGGGAGCACGGTTACGTAAAAACGCTGAAGGGTAGGCGACGCTATTTACGAGACATTGATTCGCGCAATGCGGGATTGCGAGGACATGCTGAGCGTAATGCAATCAATGCACCGGTTCAGGGTTCGGCAGCGGATTTAATCAAACTGGCTATGATTGATATTGATCGCTTGTTAATGGAAAGAAAACTCCAGTCAAAAATGCTGCTCCAAGTACACGATGAATTGGTGTTTGACGTGCCATCAGCAGAACGAGAAGAAGTTGAAGTGCTCGTTAAAGAGGCTATGCAGAACGCAATGCCAGGTTTAGATGTTCCGTTACAAGCGGACTTGGGATGGGGAAGGCATTGGTTGGAAGCTCATTAGTAAAAGACAGTAAGCGTACATGGCATATAGATTATCACAGACTATTGAAGAGGCGGTACAGGCCTTTAAAAAACTTCCAGGGATTGGCGAGAAAACCGCTATGCGCCTAGTGCTTGCCACGTTGGAACAGTCTTCCAATGATGTCGACCAATTTGCCCAAGCCTTACACAATCTAAAGACCAAACTCAAGAAGTGCTCGGTTTGTCATTCATTTGCTGATGAGGAGTTATGCTCCATTTGTGCAGATAACAAAAGAGACAAAACGACCCTATGTGTTGTGGAGTCAATACGAGATATTGTGGCCATTGAAAGCACACAAACCTATCACGGTGTCTATCATGTGCTCGGAGGGCTGATTTCTCCTATGCAAGGTATAGGTCCAGAAGATTTGACCTTTTCAAGCCTCTTTAGTCGTATCAAAAGTGATGAAGTTAAAGAGGTCATCATGGCCCTAAACCCCAATATGGAGGGTGATACGACAACATTCTATATCAGTCGTCAATTAGATCTTGAGTCCATTTCATTAACCTCTCTATCCCGAGGGATAAGTTTTGGTGGAGAATTAGAGTTTGCTGATGCTATGACATTAAGCCGGTCTCTAGCTGCAAGACAGCCTTTTGATCGCTATCTTTCTCGGTAGTTACTCTAGGCTATTGATCCAAAGCTCTGGTGGACAGTGTAAATCCAAACGTCGTCCCGATATCAATTGAAGACCGTACATGAATCTTTTCTTTATGGGCCTCTACAATGTGCTTACAAATGGAAAGCCCGAGACCGGTTCCGCCGTGTCCTCTTGAGCGGGCCTTGTCGACTCGATAAAACCGTTCAAAAAGTCGAGCAAGGTGCTCATTAGCTATACCAGGACCATTATCGCTCACCTCAATGAGCAGTTTGTCTTCTACGTCGTAGAATCCAATTTTAGTCAAACCATTCTCATGGCCGTACTTAATTGAGTTATTGACGAGGTTGGACAGCACGTGATGAATGTGCTTTCGGTCGGCGAAGACTTGGCGTTGAAAGCCTGTATCATCTTTAATGACAAGCTCAATATTTTTTTTGCTGGCTAACAACTCCTGTTCATCCATTACCTGTTTAGTAAGGTCGGTGATGTCAAAAGGTTGAATCTCAAGTTGCGTGGTATCGGTCTCATATTGGTTGAGCATAATAAGGTCCTCCACAATATTGGCTAATCGGTCAAGATTTCGGGTTGCTTTTTCCAAGTACTTAATGTTGACCTCCCGATCTTCTACCCCGCCATCCAAAAGGGTTTCTATGTAGCCTTGGGCGTTAAAAATGGGCGTTTTGAGCTCATGAGACACGTTACCAATAAACTCTTTTCGATAGGTCTCCATTCGCTTGAGTGCTTGAATTTCAGACTGCTTGCTTGTGCTATACCGCCTAACTTCTTCTTCAACCGCTTGTAAAAAGTCGTCTTCTTCTTGAAGGGCACCCTCCTTTAGCTCTTGTCCGCCTTTTTCAGTGCTTACTAGTTTATATAGAATTTTTATTCTACGATAGATAAAGAGATCGACCAAGTAGTGTGCGATAGGGAAGGTGGTTATTAATAGGATAACAGGAATTAGGATCATGTAAGCTTGAAAAGCCCACCCATCAACCATAGCCTGTGCGCACAACGCGATGCCAGAAATTGCCGCGACAAAAAGGCTAATAAGCAAAGAGACCTGCCGTAGTTTTAAATTTTTAAACGCCATTAGCTTCCAAACTTGTAGCCTACGCCTTTAATGGTCAAAAACAAGTCAGGGTTGAATTTTTCCCGAAGTTTGCGGATATGCACGTCGATGGTGCGATCGACCACAATGGTATCAGTCCCCCATACTTGCGCTAAAATTTCTTCTCGAGTAAATACCCTACCCGGTTTAGACATAAGAAGCCTGAGTAGTTTATATTCTTTTTTTGGCAGGCTGTAGACCTGTGCCTTATACGTAACAAGACGTTTCTCGGTGTCTATAGTAATTCCATTGGCTTCTACGGATTCCATGCTGTTTCCGCTATGTAAACGTCGAAGTAAGCTTTGAACTTTTTTGACGAGTAATCTTGGTTTTACAGGTTTAGCGATGTAATCATCTGCGCCTACGTCAAAAGCTGCGATTTGACTGTAATCCTCGTGCCTTGCTGTTAAAAACGTGATAATTGTGTTTTGAAGATCACGAATCTGTCTTAACTCACGGCAAGCTTCTATCCCATCCATTTGTGGCATCATTACATCGAGAATAATCAAGTCTGGAATATATTTTTTTGCCGTATCAATGGCCTCAAGACCGTTGTGTGCGGTTTGTACTTCATAGCCTTCTCGCTCGAGGTTATACTTCAGAAATTCGAGCACATCCTCTTCATCATCTACAATGAGGACTTTAATCTTATTGCTTGGACTTATCATGGCGTTAATGTAGGCAAAATCAAGTACAACTATTACACGGTTTATTTAACCTTAACAAGCCTGCCTAAAGATTAACCATTTCTTAACAATGAGATTTCTTGGAGTTAAAATCGCTGGTCTTCTTTTGCATCATCAACTCAACAACATGAAAAAT
>JBMHCE010000032.1:0-25658 GCA_049890075.1 Chitinophagales bacterium | reverse complement strand
TATCTGGAGAATACAACTTTGTCTATGACGAAATTGCTGCAGTTAAAGAAGTCTGTGGTAAAGCCCATTTAAAGGTCATTTTAGAAACAGGCGAGTTGGATACCTTAGATAATGTTCGAAAGGCTAGTGACATTGCGATGTATGCGGGAGCGGACTTTATCAAAACTTCTACTGGAAAGATTAGTCCTGCATCAACCATGCCGGTGACCTTCGTTATGCTAAATGCCATCAAGGATTACCATAAAGCGACAGGTATAAAGATTGGGATGAAACCTGCAGGAGGTATTTCCACAGCTAAGATAGCCTTACAATATCTGGTGATGCTAAATGAAACCTTGGGGGAGGAGTGGATGAATAAAGATTTGTTTAGGTTTGGCGCGAGTAGTTTAGCCAATGATGTCCTGATGCAACTTGAGAAGCAAGAAAGTGGAATTTATCAATCAGTAGATTATTTTTCAAAAGACTAGTTATGAGTGATACAAGTCAAACAAGTAGTTGGAGTTATGCTAGTGCTCCAGAGAATACAGATCACATTGTGTTAAAAGAACAATATGACTTATTCATAAATGGAGAATTCATAAAGCCTGATTCTAAGAAATACTTTAAGTCGATAAATCCAGCCACAGGAGAAGTTATTGCAAGTATTTCAGAGGCGAACAAGAAAGACGTGGACTTAGCCGTAGCATCGGCCAGAAAAGCGTTTACAAGTTGGTCGAAATTCGAGCCAAAAGAAAGAGCAAAATATATTTTCCGAATTGCTCGAATGATTCAAGAACGAGCGAAAGAATTTGCGATAATCGAAAGTATTGATGGCGGTAAGCCTATTCGAGAATCGAGAGATGTTGATATTCCTTTAGCAGCAAGCCATTTCTTCTATTATGCAGGCTGGGCGGATAAATTGGAATATGCCTTTCCAAACAAAACGCCTAAACCTATAGGCGTTGCAGGCCAGATTATTCCCTGGAACTTTCCTCTTTTGATGGCTGCATGGAAAATTGCTCCAGCTATCGCTTGTGGTAATACTGTGGTCTTAAAACCCGCTGAAACGACTTCGTTGACAGCGCTTAAGCTTGCTGAGGTTATTCAAGAGAGTGGTCTTCCAAAGGGAGTGGTGAATATTGTAACTGGAGCCGGAAAAACGGGATCAGAGATCGTCAACCATCCGGATATTGATAAAATTGCGTTTACAGGTTCTACTCAGGTCGGTAAGTTGATTCAAAACAGTATTGTAGGAACTCAAAAGAAATCGACGCTTGAACTTGGGGGTAAAGGGGCGAACATCATTTTCGAAGATGCGGCGATAGACCAAGCAGTTGAAGGGATTATCAATGCAATCTTTTTTAACCAAGGACATGTCTGTTGTGCAGGATCTCGATTGTTTGTACAAGAAAGTGTTGCTGGTAGTGTAATTGATAAGTTAAAAGATAGAATGTCTTCCTTAATAGTTGGCGACCCGTTAGACAAGAACACGGACATTGGAGCGATCAATTCCAAGGAGCAATTAGAAACAATTAATAACTACATCAAAGTAGGTAAGGAAGAAGGCGGTGAGATTTATCAGCCCACTTGCAATCTGCCAAGTAAAGGAAACTGGTGTCCGCCAACATTGTTTCTCAATGTTTCTCAATCGCATACCATCGTTCAGGAAGAGATATTTGGTCCCGTTTTGGCCATTCAGACGTTTCGCACAATTGATGAAGTCATTGAGAAGGCAAACAATACACCCTTTGGTTTGTCAGCTGGGGTTTGGACAGAGAAAGGCGCAAAAATTTTTAAGCTTACACAAGAATTAAATGCAGGAGTAGTTTGGGCTAACACATATAACAAGTTCGACTCTACTTCTCCCTTTGGAGGATATAAAGAGAGTGGGTTTGGCAGAGAAGGCGGGCTACATGGTTTAATCTCTTATCTAAATGTTGAATAATGGAAAGATTAGATGTATTAAAAACATATAAAATCTTTATCGGAGGTAAGTTTCCAAGAACTGAATCTGGAAGATATTTTAAGGTCGAAGACAACAATGGGAAATTGTTGGCGAACATGTGTCTTTCTTCAAGAAAGGACTTTAGAAATGCCGTAGTCGCAGCAAGAAAAGCACAGAAATCTTGGCAAAGTGCTTCTGCATTAAATAAGGGCCAGATTCTATATCGAGTGGCCGAAATGTTAGAAGGTCGGAAATCGCAGTTTATCGAGGAATTAATGATGACTGGCTTGTCAAAACAAAAGGCAAAAGAGGAGGTGGAACAAAGTATAGATCGCTTGATATACTATGCTGGCTGGAGCGACAAATTCCAACAGATATTTAGTTCAGTTAACCCTGTGGCTTCTCATCATTTTAATTTTTCCGTATTGGAGCCTATGGGAGTTGTTTCCGTAATCTCCTCGAATGAAAGTGCATTATTAGGGTTGGTTTCAACGATTGCGCCAATCATTGTTGGAGGCAATACATGTGTCGTTTTATCGTCTGAAAACAATCCGATGGTCAGTATTTCTTTTGCTGAGGTGTTAAACACATCAGATGTACCTCACGGCGTTGTGAATATTTTAACAGGAAAAAGAAAAGAGCTGATTCACCATTTTGCCTCTCATATGGATGTAAATGCTGTCTCGTATTGCGGCGAACATGATGAAGAAATACAAGAACTTGAAAAGGATTCAGTAGAGAATTTGAAACGAGTACGAGTTAACAGGGGAACAAACTGGAGCGAGGATAAGGGGCAGTCTCCGTATTACATTGAAAGGTTTCAGGAAACAAAAACTATATGGCATCCTAACCAGGTGTAGGCACAAAATCACTATGAAAAACATTTTACCTGTACTCATTGTATTCCTTGGTCTTACGCTAGAGGCTCAGGTTGTTTCTACCGTTCCATGCGATCAAATGGGATTGTCGGTAAATGTTTCTGATACCAATATGGTCAGCTTATACCATCCTGGACATTATCTCACGTGGCCTAGAACCTCTAATGTCATCGAATGGATTATATCTGATCAACAGGGAAATGTTATCGCCCAAGACATCTTGATTGATGAGCAGTCTTTTACCTTTTCATTTGATATTCCCTTAACGGATACCCTTCTTATAAGCGCTCAGCTTGTTAATGACTCGGCTATTCATGAGGGAAATCCGGTCAACTGCTTGATTGAGGATGCCTTGTACTGGAAAGAGGACGTATTTCCCAGTGGAACACCTTATGGTCGGTGGACCTTTGTCTATGAAAGTGTAGGGGTCGATCAAAATCCAGTAGGAATTGACCCAATAGATATAGATAGAAAGCCAGTGCTCATTAAGGTCATTGATTATTTAGGAAGAGAATCCAAGGAAAGCAATCAGCCGCTGATCTATATCTACGATGATGGTAGGGTAGAGCAAAAGGTGGTTTTTGAATAATGTTGAGACAAAAACTATTATTTATTGCTGTCTTGGGATGGCTAAATGCACAAAGCCAAGCATTTGAGCTGATTCATAGCATTTCAACTGAAAGAACGTACGAGGTCTTCTCTGCAGATGACGTTTGCCTTACTATTCACCTAAACTTTTATTCACCAGAAGTTATTGACTATGGTAATACGCCCTATTTCTTTGTTTCAGGGTGGCGTGAAATCAGTGATACAGAGGATAGGCATAACAACCTAACTGGTATTTATAAGCCTTATGAAAGTATGGTGCTCTTTGTTCCTCAGGATAGCCTTGTGACACACATAGGGGTTGATTCCGAATTGAACATAAATTTTGATACGACTGACTATGACGAGCGATTCTTTTTTTCACTAAAGGACAATGGAAAGCGTGCAGTTTGGTCTCATGATGAGAAAGAAACCTACATCAACACAATTGATTTTGATAAGGATAATGTCTTTCATACCATATTGCTAAACACAACAGATCAACTTAGTTCTGACAACCAGGCGATTGATCTCACCTATTTGGTGATTAAGCCCTTTGGTAATAATGATATCTTTCTCGAGGATTTTAATATTGAGATCTACAGTTATGATACAGACAGTGTGGGTAATATTCACGTCTTATTAGAGATAACCAATGAATATGTGATTCCCTCATCACAAAGTTCTGGCGGCTTATACTACATAATGCTTGACCCGTTTCACGGGATTAAGAGTGCCGAGTATTGGGAAACCTACAAACAAGGACAATACATTTCAATTCCTGACCAAGGCTTTATACATCCTGATAAGAAGCGATTCTTGGTAATCTCCGATTGGTCAGACAGTAAGACGATAGGGTCGTTTTACATCGAAAAGTCAAGAGTAGAGGTCGAAAAAGAGTGGTAGGGGCCCTAACAAAAAAACTCGCACAGAAGGCGAGTTTTTTTGTGGAGATAGGCGGATTCGAACCGCCGGCCTTTTGACTGCCAGTCAAACGCTCTAGCCAACTGAGCTATACCCCCAATAGGCCTCAAATATAACATACTCTAGACATTGATAGGGGTAAATTCTACTTGCTAGATAAGATACATTGTGCAATCGCATCTGATACTCCTTCTGTTCCGAGCATTTCGCGAATCTTGGCAAACTTTTCTTGTTGGTGAATGGATGCAGGGCCTTCGGTCAATGATTTAAGGTCAGATAAAATCTGAGATGAGGTCAGGTTATGCTGAATGCGCTCAGGAACTACTTCTTCATCAGCAATAAGATTGACTAAGGAGATATAGGATACCTTAACGAGCTGCTTGCCGATCCAGTAGGAGATTGGATTACCCTTGTATCCGACAATCATTGGTGTGTTGAGTATGGCCGCTTCAAGTGTAGCGGTGCCACTTGCTACCAAGGCAACCTTGGCCTCCTTAAGGATGGCATAGGTTTGATTGTACAATAAGGTATGACGTAATGGATTAAAGCCCCCTGCTTGATACACATCTTCACTAATATGTTCCATTCCTGCAATGACCACCTCGTAGTAATGATCTAACTTCTTTACTGCCTCCATAAATATGGGTAGAATTTTGGCAACCTCCTGAATGCGACTTCCGGGTAGAATAGCTATGATGGGTTTATCAATAAAAGAGGGATTGTTAGCCAATGAAAACTCCTCCTTTTCGCGTTGTTTAAGATTGTCCATCAACGGGTGTCCATAGTACTCTGCATCGATTCCATACCGACTGAAGTATTCTTTTTCAAAGGGTAGAATAACAATAAGTTTATCGGTGTACTGCTTCAGCTTCTTCACCCGGTTTTCTTTCCATGCCCAAACTTGGGGTGCGATGTAATAGGTAACACGAATCCCTTGCGCCTTAGCCCACTTCGCCATGCGTAGATTAAATCCTGGATAGTCAATTAGAATAAGTTCGTCGGGCTGAAAGTCCTTGATTTGCTGTTTGGCAAGACGAAACAACTTTCCGATGGTTCGAAGATTTTTAACGACTTCGATAAATCCCATAAACGAGGTGTTTCGAATGTGCATTGCACAGGTGCCACCCGCGTTAGTCATCAAATCCCCTCCCCAAAACATAATCTCGGTAGAAGGAGCCTTTGCATATATGCTTTGCATTAAGTGACTGCCATGTAAATCACCAGAAGCTTCTCCTGCAAGAATAAAGAGTCTCATTTACTGGCTTAGAATCAAGTAGATGATTACAATGCCATAGATGAGCGTAGAAGCAATCATGCCGGCCATCATTCGATCTTTCTTCAACTGATTTAGGATCAAGAAGGGAATGATATTGGTCACTACCCCAAACTTTACGAAATATGCGTAGGCTAAGATCCTGTCCATTCCTTGAAGCAAATTAGAACTTAGCGCAGTTTTAAATGCTCGTTGCGTTGGTGAACCCCAACCAAAGGTGTAGAATAAAAAACTACCAATCAATGGTAAAATCAAACCCATGGCAAAGCCGATGTAATGATCTTTAGTCCAATTTAGTTTTCGTCCCATAACCAGTGTTTGTTTATAAAATCAGTGCACTCTTTGGAGGTTAAGTCAAATTGAACGGGCACAATGGATGCATAGCCTTCAGCAAGATAATCTTCATCAGTACCTCCATCGCTATCGAGGTTGACAAACTCTCCGGTAAGCCAAAAGTAGGTCCGGCCATACGGGTCAGTGCGCTTATCATATCGCTCAACCCATTTAGCTCTTGCTTGTCTACAGACTTTCATGCCTTTGACTTCCGATCCTTTTGGAATGTTGACGTTAAGCAAAGTGTATTCCGGAAGACTGTGTTCAACAAGGTTTTCAGCTAAATGCGTTATGATTGACCTTGAGGCGTTAAAGTCGGCTTCCCAGCTATGATCGCAGAGTGAAAACCCAATAGAGGGTATGCCTTCAATAGCAGCCTCTGTTGCAGCACTCATCGTGCCTGAGTAAAGAATGTTTACCGAGGCATTGGAACCATGATTGATTCCAGAAAAGCAAAAATCTGGTGTCCTGTGAAAGATTTGATCCTTTGCCAGCTTGACGCAGTCGGCAGGAGTTCCTGAACAGGCATAGGCTTCGATATCAAGATCTTTAAACTCATCAGAGGTCTCCAGCCAAAGAGGCTTAGTGAAGGTAACCGCATGACTCATTCCTGATTGCGGTGAGTCAGGAGCAACAACTACAACGCGTCCTAAGTGCATAACGCATTCCACTAAGGTTCGAATACCCGGTGCAGTAATGCCATCATCATTAGTAATAAGAATTAGAGGTAGGTTGTCTTCCATAAGGCCAAGATATTGATTCTGACTAGTATTTATTATTCTTCCATCATTAAGTTGCATCCTCTTGCCTCTGAGCCATCAGCTCGCCCATGTACTTTGAAACAACGATCATTAATCATCTCACCAATGTCTTCTGTTTCTAAGAAACTTACACCACACGACTTATCATTACCAAGGTCTACAATTTGTATAACGCCTCGCTGTCCGAGCTTAGCGTATGTATACAGTTGATTTATTGGACGTATATAGACTTGAAATTGAGAGTTAACCTCGAAATTGCCTTGGCCATCTGTTGACCACGCTTGACCCATACACTCGGTCATGCCATATTCAGAGTAAATAGAATCAATGGAGAAGGCATTACGAAGGGTATGGTGTAATTCTTCTCGATGCATAGGCGCACGTCGTCCTTTCATTCCTCCTGTTTCCACAAGAATGCTGTGCTTAAGATCAATAGGATTTTGCTCGGCCCAATCAAGCAATGCATAGGTGACCCCGATGATAAAGGGTTGTTTTTCCTTTTCATTTAGGACTTTCTCTACATCAGCATTTAACACGCTCAAGTCGTCGTAATGATGCTTCGTCTGGTGTGCTTCTTCCATAAGATACTCTACCATATGCAAGAGGGATGAATTGGGGTTAGCATAGTAGGAGGGGAGGTAGGAGAAAAAGTGAAATTTGTCTAAGGCGCCAAAGCATTCTTTGAAAATCGATAAACATTGGTCTCTATGATGCTTGAGATGAGCAACATAGTGCTTGCTCGTAAAGGATTGGCTTGTGCCACTGCTTTCAAAGACCTTGTCAAAGGAAGTTATGCCCGAAGGGTGGATTGCATGGTTTTTGAAAAACTGCACGGGCATAAATGGTATAGCTTCTACTTTCTTGACAGTATCTACATTGACGCCAAGCTGTTCTACGAAATCTTTGTAAATGCCAGGTTGACTTGCCTGTTTTCTGAAAAGTTGAAGAATAACCTCCTTATTCATGGAATAAAGGTAAAGCGAACTAAGTCAAGAATATGTAAATTGCAGGTATGCATTCCTTATCAACAAGAATTATGGCTGTTTCACTGAGTTTGTTACTCGGATTAGCCTCTTGTTATGATAATGATCCTAACTATCCACCAGAACCCGAGATTAGCTTCTTAAACGTTGGTGAGGTTTCGTTTGATGGCGTTGATAATGATGTGACCATTTATTTAACCTTGCAGGATGGTGATGGTGATGTAGGAACTCCAGAAGGGGATAGTCCTTCCTGTCGTGCAGATGGTAATTTCTGTGATTATACAACCGATTCTGCTTGTATCAACGACCCGTTTTACGACGTGGTGTTAATCGATCAAAGAGATAGTTGCTATGTTTTACTTAACCTGCCTAATCTTACCCCAAGTGGGGATATCAAGGCAATCTCTGGGGAGGTCGATCTCTTTGTTAATGGGTTGACTTGTAAGCCTCTTTTTGGTCAAGCTCAGGATACGGTTGTTTTTGATGTATATATCAAAGATCGCTCGGGCAACTTGTCCAATGTTGTGACGACCGCACCTATCGTGCTCGGTTGTCCGCAATAGAGAGAATTAGGATACTCTTCCGGATAAACAGCTACATACTTAAGAATACTCAATAGTCATTTGCCATTGACATTGTCAAAAGTATATGGGAACTTCCCCGTAGGGAGGCGGGATGTGGTGGGCCTATCCCCAAAACAACAGCCATTACAAGCTACGAGGCCATAAACTCATTCCCCTGCTCAGCATACTCTACAAGCATAGGACGAGGAGTGAACTTCGGGCCATACTGCGCTTCCAAAGAACGCATACGCTCCACGATATGCTGAGCACCAAAGTGGTCGATGTATCGAAACGGTCCAGCAAAGAAGGGCAGAAAGCCGATACCAAACACAGCTCCAATGTTTCCATCGTCTGCCGAACCAATAATGCCCTCTTCAAGGCACATAACTGCTTCGTTTATCATAAGCAATAGAGCACGGTCTTCGATTATACTTCGTTCAAGTTGCTTGTCGCCATTGCCTTTGAAGAAATCGTAAGCCTTTGGATCTACTCTGGTCTTTTTCTTGCGCCCCTTGACCTCTTTGTAGGTATAGAATCCCTGACCGTTTTTCTTTCCAAGCCTGCCAGCCTCATACATTCGCTTTGTCGAATCGCTGGCCACAAACCCCTCGCGCTCTTTCATCAACGCCTCTTCAGCAGACTGCGCAACATGGGCTGCGATATCAAGTCCTACTTCATCTAACAGTGAAATCGGCCCAACAGGAAAGCCAAGCTTCTTAAAGGTCTTATCAATTAAATCGATCTTGATTCCTTCGTCAATCATGAGCAAACATTCATTGAGATACGGCGCTAGGATGCGATTTACATAAAATCCAGGTCCATCATTAACTACGATAACCGTTTTGCCTTGCCGTACGCCGAAATCATAGCAAGCTGCAATGGTTTCTTCTGACGTTTTATCCGTCTTGACAATCTCTAGTAGTGGCATTTTAGGAACGGGGGAGAAGTAATGCATACCAATCACCTTTTCTGGACGTTGAGCATGGTTCGCCATTTCAGTTAGCGATAGGGAAGAGGTATTGGAAGCAATTACGACGTCTGGATTGCCATGCTCTTGAATATCGTCGATAATTCTCTTTTTGAGATCCATAGTCTCAAGTACCGCTTCGATAATGATATCGCAATGCTCAAAGTCGGTGTAATCCAATTTACCACGGAGCCTTCCCATAGTGGCTTCAGCATCAATTTTACGAATGGCTTTTCTTGAGAGCTTCTTCCTAATGCCTTTATAGATTCCTTGGCGAGCCTTTTCAATACCTTCTGGGGCAATATCTTTTAGCAACACATCGATGCCTTTATTGATGCTCACCTCGGCAATTCCCGCTCCCATAAATCCAGCACCTATCATTCCTAGCGTGTTAAGCTTTGAGAAAGGCACACTATACGGATTCTTCTTGTTGGCAGACA
The DNA here is from genome assembly GCA_049890075.1 of Chitinophagales bacterium. Lineage (GTDB taxonomy): Bacteria > Bacteroidota > Bacteroidia > Chitinophagales > UBA8649 > UBA8649. Next base: position 16,027 of record JBMHCE010000032.1, on the reverse strand, counting down.
TAGCAAAAAAGAGGTACCGTAATGCCGCACTCTCTGGAGTAAGCATTAGGGCTTCAAAATGCTCGAGCTCCTTTTCGTAACCAGCAGGTAACCCCTTCTTTAGCCCAGTCTCAGCACAATCAATGATAGCAGGGACGGCCGGATAATTGCCTTGCGTCTGTTTAGCTGACATTTTCTTCGCCTGCGAAACAACTATGCTTTGACCAAGTGAGGTGTTATCTAAGAATCGATTGATCAGGGACTTCTTTACTTTTTTACGCTGCCACTTTCCTTTAACCATTTTTTGGCAAAGTTGAACGGCTACTGTATGGAGTTTATGATGGTCGGTAAGCACATCCACTAAACCCATTTTTTGAGCGGGTCGAGCAAAGATGTTTTTGCCTGTTAGCATCATGTCTAATGCCTTTTGAATGCCCACTAATCGCGGAAGACGCTGGGTTCCTCCTCCTCCAGGAAGTAATCCAAGCTTGACTTCGGGAAGTGCGAGTTTTGTAGAGGGGTGATTGGTCGCCACACGCGCATGGCAGGCGAGGGGTAGCTCAACGCCAAGGCCGTAGGCTGTACCATGAATGGCTGCTACAATAGGCTTTTTGCTGTTTTCAAGTCTTGCAAGCCCTTCATGGCCACGTCGCTGAATAGGTTCGAAATCTCCCTTCTTCTCAATGGCAAAAGATTTGATATCTGCGCCGGCGATAAAGTCTTTTTTTGCAGAAATGATTACCGCGCCTTGTATACTATCATCGGTTTCCAATTCGACGAAAACAGATTCCAAGGCTTCCATCATATCGGGAGAAACGACATTCATTTTCTCTTCTTGGTGGTCAAGCCATAGGGTAGCGATGCCATTCTCTTTTTCTATGCGTAGAAACGTATCTCTTGATCGTGGTGTAGCAGTCATAATTATTGGGCGTATCGTTTAACAATCATGGCATGTCCATGGGCTCCTGCTGCACACGCTGCAATCAGTCCATATTGTCCATCTTCGTGAATAAGTCGATTGGCTGAAGTCGTTAGAAGTCGAGCTCCCGTGGCACCAAATGGGTGGCCAATGGATAAAGAGCCTCCCCATAGATTAAACTTGTCCATATTTACCGCACCGACTGCGCCTTTCCATCCAAGTAAGCCTTCTGAATACTTAGGGTCTTCTAATACCCTGAGATTGGATAAAATCTGTCCTGCAAAGGCCTCGTGAAACTCGACAACATCAAAGTCGTCCAGCTTCATACCTGTTTTTTGCAAAATCTTGGCGGTAGCATATGCTGGTCCAAGTAATAACTCATCTTCGAGCGATTGTCCTGTAAACACGTAGTCTACAATTTCAGCTTTAATCGGTAGTTCGAGTTCCTTGGCTTTGCGCTCTGTCATAAGAAGACATACAGCCCCTCCATCGGTTAAGAAGCTGGAATTGGCTGCGGTGAGCGTGCCGTACTTTTTGTCAAAGGCTGGTCTGAGCTTTCCTACCTTTTCAATACTTGAGTTTCCGCGTATGCCGTTGTCCTTGTGTTCTGAACGAAATTTGGGGGCAAGGGCTACTTCCACTACTTCTTTTCCCAAATGACCATCCTGCCAAGCTTTCTCTGCTAAATGATGCGATCGAACAGCAAACTCATCTTGGGCTGAGCGACTAACTTCAAAGCGGGCAGCCATAATATCACAGTCCTGCCCCATAACTCGATTGGTAGAGTATTCTGCAACTCGAGGACGTTGAGGCATAAAATCCTTAAACTTTAGACTGGCTAAGAACTTTAGGCTATCCCCCATAGACTTAATCTTTTGGGCTTTAAAGAGTTTCTTTTGCATCGCCTTACGAAAGGTGATGGGAGTATCACTTGTACAGTCTACTCCGCCAGCTATGGCTACCTCGTATTGTCCAGCAAGCATCTCGGCAACAGCCGTGGAAATAGCGCGGTTGGCCGATATACAAGCCATGGTAACTGTATGACAGGGCGTCGTTTCTTGTAAACCACCCGATAAAGCCGCTTCTCGAGCCACATTGGACGTTTTAAGATTTGAAATGACGGTGCCAAGAATAACTTGATCTACAATAGCAGGATCTATGCCTGTTTTTGTGAGTAGTCCTTTAATGGCAAATTGACCTAATTCATAGGACATGGTATCCATGTAGGTTGTACCAGCTCGCATAAATGGCGTACGCATGCCATCAATTAGAACAATCTTTTCCATAGGTATAAGTTTTTGAGTTAAAATGGATAGCTTCCTTTAGCACAGCTGTACTCCGCGATATCACGACGTAGGTTTTTGGCATTAACTGCATAGCGAGTAGTCAATGCATTAAGCCTTGCCATCATGCGCTTACGTTGTCTTGGGTTGTTTTCCGTAAAGGCATAAATGATTTCTTTACCCCATTGTTGTGCGGATGTCAAGGCATTAAAGAGATAGACTTGATTTACTTTAAAGAGGATGTCAAGCGTTTCTTGATTGACAAGTTGTTGTTCTTTAAGTTTGTTATAACGCAGCCAACCTGATTCCGCAACATAGGCTACGGCCATCATATCGGCCATATTCATTACTATCTCTTGTTCTCGCACCAGTTCTTTGCCCATAGAGCGTCCTACAACACCTGAGAGATAGAGAAAGGCAACTTTGAGGTTAAATACTGCTGTGGCTTCATCATCAGCCCCTCTAAAGAAGATTCGCTTAATGATGTGGTCTCGGACCATTTTAGTCGCTGGTCGTAAACTAAGCTCTTTTGTTTTTGCGATACGTCGACCGAGTTCAGCCTGTGACAACATGCGGTTGATTTCGTTGGTACCCTCGTAGATTCGAAGAATACGGGAATCGCGGTATCCCATTTCAATACCTGTTTCTACAGCATATCCCATACCTCCATAGATCTGTAATGCTTCATCAATGGAATAGTCCATCACCTCACTACAGGTAAACTTGAGTAATGCCGCTTCAATGGCATATTCTCGTACGGCATTGATTTTAGCCTCAGAGGCAGATTGTCCTTCTGCGATCAGCTCTTGAGTTTTTATATCAATCTGCTTTCCTGTTCTGTATAGCGCAGACTCATGCATCCATGTTTTTACCGCGATTTCACCGAGCTTGTGCTTAATTGCACCAAAGTTGGCTATGGGTTCGCGAAACTGTACTCGTTGATTAGCATATTCAATAGCCTTGGTGTGGGCAAACTTGGATCCTCCAATTCCTCCAGCGGCAAGCTTCATGCGGCCTGTGTTTAGGATGTTAAGGGCCATTTTAAATCCACCTCCACGCTCGCCTAACAAGTTCTCTTTAGGTACAAGGCAATCATTGAAGAATACCTGAACCGTAGAAGATCCTTTGATACCTAGTTTTTCTTCTTCTGCTCCCGTGGAAAGGCCAGGGTAGCTCTTTTCTACAATGAAGGCAGAAAGATTTTTGTCATCATCAATCTTGGCAAAAACAATAAATACGTCGGCAAAACCACCATTGGTGATCCACATTTTTTGTCCATTGATAACGTAAGACTCACCGTCTTCAGTAAGTACTGCTGTGGTTTTACCGCTATTCGCATCTGAACCCGCTCCAGGCTCTGTAAGGCAATAGCTTGCTTTTAGTTGACCTGAGGCGATACCTGGCAGGTATTTAGCTTTTTGCTCATCATTTCCATAGAAGACAATCGGTAGCGAACCAATAGACGTTTGACAGCCTAGGGTAGTGGCAAATGAAAAACCGTGGGCATTAGCTTCGGCAAAAAGAACTCCTGTGTTAAAGTCAAGATCCATTCCACCATACTGCTCAGCAATCGATACACCACAGAAACCATATTCGCCAGCCTTTTCCAAGAGTGCGATAATTTCAGGCAGATCTTTTGAAGCAGAGAGTTCACGTCCTCGCTTCTTGATAGGTTCTTGAACTTCTTTGACACAAAACTCAATCACAGAGTCTCGTATCATTCGCTGTTCTTCTGAAAATTCTTCTGGGACAAATACGTCTCCTTTCGCGATGCGTTGAGCAAGCCAACTTCCACCTTGATTCATGGTACGGGGTTTTCCTAAAAATAACCCATGAAATTAACTTTACCAAACGTTTGTTTGATAAGGGGTCAAAAAGCAAAATTTCCAAGCAAATCCTAGAGAAGCGGAGTATCCATAAAGACAGGGCAGGAACCATCTTCCAGAGTAGAAGCATTTTTAAACCGATCGTATTCCTCTTGGGTATTATTGATTGAAAAATATACAAAAGGATCGTGTAATGGACTCTTTTTGAGTGACTTATAGGGATCACCATCCATTGTGTTAAGCAACGTAATATGAACTTTCTCTTCCTTTTCAAACTTGTAGGCCAAGCCTTGCCACAATTTTTTCACGTAGTTAAGTTCACCTACGTTATGGACAGGAAAAAGGATCTTATCCGTGAGTTTTAGTTTTGCAATGAGCTTAAACAAACCCTTTGGGTTATCTAAGGTCATATCAAAATAGTCTCCCCAATTCATAGCCAAACATGATGCCCGAGTTACTCCGTCCTTGTCGACATACGAATAAACTCCGCTCGACTTGGAGTAAGCCAATACTTGATCAAGCATCTTCTTGAAATCCTCAAATCTTGGATATTGATTGAATAGATATTTTTCACGTATAGCCATTGACTCATTGTAGAAGGATTTAAGTGCCGCTTCGTCTTGGCTAATGTTCACAAGGTATTTCGCTTGGCTTCTTCTTCGGAAAACCCAGTTGATATGAGTGTAGCTATCTACAGGGTATCGGTCATATCCCTTGTTCAAGCGATCAGTAAGAATCTTGATTGAGCGCTGCATACCTCGATTCTCACGACCAAAATTGGCATAAGTACATGATATGCCATTGAGATCACACATCTTGCTTAAAATGGCGAAAATGGAGGAAAACATTCCGCATTGACGATAGATATTTCGACCTTCTTTTGAAGTGTAAGATGATATTCTAAGGAGATTGTAGTAATAACCCTCTTGGATGGAATTGTCTGTATGGTCGCGGAAATAAAAACGGTTGGCATGCACATAGCCCGCCAAACGATAGGATTTCCCACCCGAGTTTGATACTTCATCCAATGGATGTAAGGCAACGACAACGCATGCGCCTTCGTTAATGGATGCCATGGATTCCGGAACGTTCTTAAAATAGACTTGGAATGATAGATTTCCTTTTCCGGTTTTTTCGTTGATATGTTTCTCAGGGACGGAAATTACTTCTCGACACTCACTCTGAAAGTAGTCTAAGCTACTGTCTAAACCAAGCTGATCAAGTACTTCATTGATTCGAGGAAGAAGCTTAACCTGGATAGCAATAAGGACAAGTTCATCCTTAAATCGATCAAGGGCTAAGAAATCGTGGGTATCAAAGATGAGTTTCTGGTCAGCTTCAAACCATTCTTTACCATTGGCTTGACGTACGTAATGAAATTGACGCTGTTTTGCCATAGTGATGTTGTTTTAGTGAGCGGAATTTACCCCGTCGAGCAGCCCAAGTTTTTTTCCAAGCTTTTCAAACACGGTAACAATTTTTGCAAGATGTTCTTCCTCATGAGTTGCCATGTAACTTGTTCTCAGCATAGCCATACCTGGAGGGGTCGCAGGAGATATAAAGGCGTTGACAAATATGCCTTCATCATAGAGCATACGCCAGATAGAGAAACACTTCTCATCATCTCCGATAATAATCGGAACGATGGCTGTCTCACCATCCATTACATTAAATCCTGACTTCTTGAGTCCTTCACGCACATAGTTGGCGTTCCAAGCGAGTTTTTCTACGCGTTCCGGCTCTTTTTCCAATACATCAAGAGCAGCAATGGCTGAGGCTACAGAAGCTGGAGTAGGAGACGCACTAAAGATCAGTGCTGGACTTTTATGCTTTAAATAATTGATTACACGCTCTTCGCCCACGACAAAGCCACCAATACTGGCGAGCGTCTTAGAGAATGTGCAAACAACGAGATCAACATCATCTTGAACACCAAATTTATGGGCTGTTCCTCGACCTCCATCGCCAATAACTCCAAAGGCATGGGCATCATCGACGAGGATTTGTGCATTGTATTGCTTGGCAAGTCCTGTAATCTTATCCAAGTGGGCTACGGTACCAAAGGTTGAGAATACTCCATCTGTAGCAATGATTTTGTTTTCTTCGAGCGGAATTGCTTTTAACCTACGCTCAATGTCCTCTAAATCATTGTGCTTGTATCGAACTACTTTGATATTGATGGATGAGGCCAGCATATTTCCTGCAACAATACTCGCATGATTATCCCGATCACTAAGGATATGTTCTCCGCGTGCCATCAATGGGGCGATAACTCCTTGTCCAGCCTGAAAGCCTGTGGAAAAAAGTAATGCAGCTTCTTTGCCCATAAACTTGGCAATGCGATGTTCCATCTCATTATGAAGGTCTATAGTGCCCGTGAGAAAGCGAGATCCAGAACAACTTGTACCGTACTTCTCAATCGCTTTAATGGCTGCTTCTTTTACATGAGGATGGGTGGTAAGGCCGAGGTAATTGTTTGATCCGGCCATAATGACGGATCTGCCTTCCATGGTTACAACGGGCCCTTCACTATCTTGAATCTCTCTGAAGTAAGGGTACACTCCACGACTCTTCATGTCGTCGGATCGGTTGAAATTGTAACACTTGTCAAATACTCCCATAATCTTGGTCTTCTTGATTATAGCTTGAATTTAAGGATTGTTATCACTTGCAACCTAAGGATTGTAGTAAGAATCGTGGATAATGAGTAAATCCTTACATTCAAGTCATGAAAACAAAGCCAAAAATTGCCATTACTGGAATCAATGGATTTGTAGGGAGTCATCTTGCGGAATTTGCGTTAGAATCAGGGTGTGAGGTGCATGGTATCATTCGTTCGACAAGCTCAACAGCATGGATTGACCACCTTGATATACAATGCCACCGTATCGGGTTAAAAGACCCTAATGCTTTATCGAAGGTATTTGAAGGATGTGACTATGTATTTCATATTGCCGGCGTAACCAACGCTAAAGACTACGATGGATACTATCAAGGTAATGTTGCGCTGACTCAAGGAGTCTATGATGGGGTTAAACTATGCAAGAATCCTCCCAAAAAGATTATTGTAACAAGTAGTATCGCAGCAGGAGCTCCCTCGTCGCTTGAGGCACCGCATAAGGAATCCGACCCATCATCACCCGTATCTACGTATGGCAGAAGTAAGATGGAAATGGAATCCATGACGCAGGCCTATGTTGAGCGTCACGCCGATTTATGTCCAATTGCTCTGTTGAGAGCGCCAATTGTATATGGCCCAAGAGATACAGAAATGTATGCCTTCTTTAAGAGCATAGGGCAGGGTCTATTTCCAAAAGTTGGACGACAAGAAAAGCATGTGAGCCTAATCTATGTCAGGGATTTATGCAAAGCACTTATGCTCCTTGCTGAACATGATGCCGCCGAAGGAGTGTATTATGCCTATAGTGATGCCGCCATTTCTTGGACAGAGATTGCCAAGGCAACAGGTCAAACGCTGAATAAAAAGTATATCACGCTAACTATACCTCATATGGTGCTATATCTAGTAGGCCGTATATCGGGATTTATGAATCGATTTCGAAGCCGACGTTCTGTGCTAGATATTGAAAAAGCGCGCGAAGGGGTGCAGTCTGCTTGGGTATGTAATGATGATAAAATACGTGCATTAGGGTTCAGCCATGACTATCCATTTCAGCAAGGTATAGGCCCAACGATTGCCTACTATCAAGAAAATGGAAAACTTTAGGATTTCTTGAAAAGATTTCTATTTTTGTAAGCCCGATTTCGGGGGAAAAGCGAGAGTAGCTCAGCTGGTAGAGCACGACCTTGCCAAGGTCGGGGTCGCGGGTTCGAATCCCGTCTCTCGCTCATTCGATCTCTCCTCAAGGATTGTACACATTTCTCTTTATGTTGCCTAGTGTATCATTAAATGAAACGTGTACAATGATTGGCCCGGGTGGTGGAATTGGTAGACACGCTGGACTTAAAATCCAGTGGCCATCGCGGCCGTACGGGTTCAAGTCCCGTCCCGGGTACACTCAAAACAAAAAGCCCTGTATCATTCGATACGGGGCTTTTTTGTTGGTTTTGGATCAAATTGGGGCAACGGTACTAAATTCTTTCTATCCTTTATCACAACTACGTTTTCGTGGTTCGACATTTCTCGGTATTTTGAAACAGTGAAAAAAAGCCTTTTTCTTATCAAGAAAATGGATTGTCCCTCTGAGGAGAATCTCATTCGTATGAAGCTTGATGGTCATGAGACAATTGTAAAGCTTGACTTCAAGATAGAAGACAGAGAACTTACTGTCTACCATGACGAAAGCGACCTAGACATTCGGGGTTCTCTTGACTCATTGGCTCTGGATACAGAGCTGGTGAAAACTGAAGAGACCAATGAGATAGTTGAAAGTGATTCTAAGCTTCAGTCTAAATTACTTTGGAAGGTACTCATCATTAATTTCGTCTTCTTCGTGCTGGAAATGACCTTTGGATTAGTGTCTAACTCTATGGGCTTGGTTGCTGATAGTCTGGACATGCTCTCCGATTCATTTGTCTATGGACTTAGTCTTTTTGCTGTTGGGGCAGTTGTAGCAAAGAAGAAAAGATTAGCTAAGTTCAGCGGTTATGTTCAGATTCTTTTGGCTCTAATCGGAATCACGGAGGTCTTTAGACGATATTTTTTTGAGGATGATGTGCCTGATTACCTCACCATGATAATAATTTCAGTATTCGCCCTTATTGCGAACTGGTTGTGTCTATTACTATTGCAGAAATCCAAATCAGAAGAAGCTCATATGAAGGCAAGTATGATTTTCACAAGCAACGACATCATTATTAATGCGGGAGTTATTCTCGCGGGTATTTTGGTGAGTGTTTTATCAGACAGACTTCCAGACCTAATCATTGGTTCTGTAGTCTTTGTAATCGTTCTTCGAGGAGCATTTAGAATACTTAAGCTGGCGAGATAATCATTGGTTGATTTGATTGGTCTCAGAGCTATCCTCAATGGCTATTGATAAAGTTGTTCAACTCGGTCTTTCCCGTTGTGCTTTCAAACAATGCCGCGTGTCCACCACCTGCAATCTCAACAAATTGGCTGTTTTGACAGGTAGTACAGCTCTGTACATCTTGCTTAAAGGTTGGCCAGCTGTAGAGTTGAATTGGTGCGTCACTTAACCCTTGAAAAAATATAATGTCGGACAAAAATCCATTGGAAAAATTGAGTAGCGACCTTTGAAAATATGGATTCGGATTGCTTGAGGTAGGTCCATATACATTATTCAGTAACGCACATTGACTACTTGGTTGAATTTGCCCATTTTCCTCTAATTGACATCTGTAAACAAGATTTAAAGGCCCCGGTGCATTAGCGATAACTCCATGAGTTTGATGCATCGTGTTAAGTCTTGTCACCATGTAACCTCCTTGTGAATGTCCTCCTAAGAAAATCTTATTCACCGTTATTCCTAATTCTTGACTTGCTATATTTTTCAACCATAATAAGGCCGCTTCGCATTGAACAATGTTATCACCAAACAACAAATTTTCTTGCGGATAGGCTACACTTACAATCATCATGTCATTTCGGTCTAAGATGGCTTTGAATCGATCTAAGGTATTGTTTGCAGCAGATAGAATTTCACTGTCAGAGGCTACCGTTCCGTGAAACACCAGTAAGACATCTAGGTCGTCTTTTGCAGGTTTATCGATGACAACATCGAGGCTGACCGAATCATAGGTAATGGTTTGAGTCTGCCTGAAAGCTGTTGGAGTGGGCACGTCTGTCCTGTCGTCCTCCTTACAAGAATACAGTGTAATGGATAACAGAATTAGGAATGCTGATAAACTCGTTGTCCTCATCATTTTGGCATATAATCTAACGTATTGTATAGGCGTTAAAATAGCCAAACATCATCGTAATCCATTAATATCATAGCGAGAAACAAAGTTCCAGACGAGTTCAGAGGCATTTTGGCCTTGGTAAGTGGCGTCAAACCATACGTGTCCTCCTTCTTGGTATCGATAGTGTTCTACGCTCACGCCGTTATCGCCACCAGAATACACTGAATGTTGCACATAAAGTGGTCCGCTGTTGTCTGTTGTTACACTAGGGCTAGTTGATGTGTTGTTGAAGTTTATCCAATAGTCTAAGGTGGTTTGAACAGAAGCTAACTCCATATTGCCATCATAGGGTAGGACGTCGTCCTGTGTGCCATGTAAAAGCACTACAGGCATGGGGTGGGTTGTAGAGCCGTAACAATCTAGCATGGCGCCTGAAACTGACCCTATGGCAGCAATTAAATCACTCTTGTAGTGGGCTAGTCCATACGACATCATACCCCCGTTAGAATACCCCGCTGCATAGATGCGCTCACGATTAAGATTATACGTGTCATCGATTCGATCAATTAGCGTCTCTACAAAGTCGAAGTCTTCTGCAGTGCTTTTGTTATCTCCTCCTGTAGGACACGTATTCCAATGGGAATAACCTTCAATACAGCTTCCTTGGGGATAGACTAGTAAAAAGGTGTCCCTTTCGGCAAGACTACGAAGATCAGCATCCATCATAAAGTCGCTAGCGCTCCCCCCAAATCCATGAAACACCATCATAAGCGGTACTTCTACAGATCCATCGTAGGAATCAGGTACATAGAGCATGTATTCCCTTTCTATTCCGTTATGAATAAATGCATCTGCACCAATATTATAATAACAAGCAGTGGAAGGAGCAATCCCTTCATCACTGGAGCATCCTAGACATGTAAGTAGCAGAATGAGTGCAGGGATGTAAACCTTTTTGATCAAGCCATTTTTCATCTCAAGTGTAAGATAGAGAAGATCGTCTTTACTTGTTCTTTAATCGAAGAATTAGGTGCTCGTTTAACTGGGAACTTTGAAGGATGCGATAAAAACGTTTGGATTTTTGTTGACTAAGGCTTCGTTAGACGCGAAAATAGCGTAGATATTTCGACACAAATGGATTTATATACTGTTGAACATCAAAGGGAAACGATAAAATGATGTGCGATATCAGTTAACAAAATGTTTTATGTGTAAGCCTTGCAAGTGATAATTCTAAGTGAAGTATATGTTATTTTATGACACATTAAACCAAAACCGCTATAATCATGATCAAAAAAGTATTCTTTGCTATCTGCCTATTTGTGATGCATTTTGCGCAGGCACAACAATCTAAAGTTGATGAAATCGTACTTACCATGCCTTTGCTTCCTTGGGAATCTATTACTTATGATATAACCATTAAGCAAGACACAGTAGCCCATTCAAGCCAGGGGGACTGGGATTTTTCATCGGTAACTACCGATACCGTGGGAACCATAGAATTTGAGCCCATTTCACTGACTTCCTTTACAAGCACCTATCCAAATGCAACGCATATAAAGCATGAAGGAGGCGATATGTTTTTTATAGGCTTTGATACAAACCAATATACTTTTCATGGTGAAATGTCTGTTATCACAACCTCATATACTAATCCTTTAGTCATTCAGCCTTATCCATTGGCTGTTGGTGACGTGCATACAGATTCAGAGTCGAATATCTCTTTTACCTGTAATGGATGTCCTCCAGCTATGGAGCGCGACGATGCAGTATATACCGAATCCATTTCTACGGGTCAGCTCACTATGCCTGACAATACAGTTCATAGCACCGCAACACTAGTCTATAATACTCGAACATGGAATGACGGTCAAATTGGATCGCCTACCTGTAATCTGTTTTTAGAGCAATGGCAATGGTGGGTGTCAGGATATCCTCTTCCAGTTGCTCAAACGCTTGAGTTGTCCACGACAGGCTCTTGTCCCCCCGGTGTTGGATATCGTCAATCTAAATTTCTTGTGGGAGATCCAATGAATCCTCCGACATCCATTGATGATTTAGAGACAAGTAATATTATAGCTTATCCTAACCCAGTTCAGGATAAATTGTACTTGTCTGCCCGCAGTAGCACAGATATATATTACGCAATACAGGATCTTAAAGGGTCTACCTACATCGAAGGCAATCTATCCAATTCGGATGAGGCCATAGATGTGGCATCCTTAGCTCAGGGAGTATATGTTGTAAAGATCTTTGGAGAGAAAGAGCACTACCTACAGTTTGTTAAACAGTAGGTAGGCCCAAAAATATTCTTGGCAAAATCTTACTCTTTTACGAGTTGATTCATCGATACATTTCCTTTGTCGTCTACGATGTGGTAAATGTATATACCGTTCGTCAAGTTGGACACTTCTATCGAGGTGGTACCTGCGGCGACATCTCGTGAGATTACAAGTTCACCTTTGGTGTTGTACAGGCTCATTGAAGCTGCGTGCTCCGTATTGACTTTTAGCGTGTTGCCTACAGGATTAGGGAAAAGCTCAATCGACATGTTCTCAAGAGAAGCGATTCCTACTGGAGGTTGGATCATATTCTCCCGTAGGAAAAGCGATCGTTGGAAGATTAAGCTGTCGTTTTGGAATACATGAAGTATCTCTACTACAGGTAGAGGATAGCCTTGCAGCCAGAAAATAGTAGAGTTTTCTTCAAGTACAAGGAAGCTCCCAGAAAAAGGAGAGGGACCTGCAACCGTTGTGCGCTTGGCTCTTGCCACAACAGCATTCTGGTAGGTATTTCCGTTGGGCATGGTTACTTCTCCTGCTGCGATTCCTGTTACTTCAGCTTTATCGGTAAATCCAGCGGTTAATGGACCTACGGAAACCGTAGAGACAATGCTATCCACGTGTGTGGTATTGGCATCAAAAGGAAAAGGTATCAATGTTATTGGTGAAGCATAACTCGTAGTAACATCTGAAGAAATTCTTCCATGGTTAGTAATACCGTTCTGGTCGTAGCCCATAAAAAACTCTCCAGTCGCACTAACTAGGACATGACTCGCTGCAGGATAGTTAGCTGCATTGGACGAAGAGTCGATTGAAAACACAGACATCGTGTAAGAAGCCGTAGGATTTATTGTCGAGAAATCCCATGGACCTGCATTGCTAACAGCAATAGTATCATCAATTTGATCAAAGTTCATCACCTTACCCTCCGCAGGAAGGTTAGGGTCTGTGATGCTTTGTGCATGGAGAGAAATAAGAGTAACAGAAAAAAGTAAGGTATATAAGGCTTTCATATTTGGTTCATTTATGGCTTAAAGCTAGATAATATTTGTCTTTATCTGGGCTTGTGTGCGTTGAAAACTCTCGTGAATGTTGGTGTATGACATCTAGAATATGATGATTTGCCATTACATTTAGAATCTCTAATTCTTCTATTTAAGCAATAACAAGATGTTTACTTTTCTATTTGGCAATAAAAAGCTTTCAAGTTATTTGAAAGCAGGAGCAATCGTCATTGACGTTCGTTCGGGTGCAGAGTTTGACACGGGGAGTGCCTTAGGGGCTAAAAACATCCCCTTAAATACTCTAGAGAGCCGAACAGAGGAAATCAAAGCATCTGGTAAGCCCGTGATCACCTGTTGCCGGTCAGGCGCACGAAGTGAGCAAGCAAGATCAATATTACATGATGCTGGTCTTGATGTGATTAACGGTGGATCATGGAAGGCGGTAGAACGGGCTATCAATAAGCTCTAATCAAAAAATTGAATAAGCCTACACTCTAACTTACCACTCAATAGATTGCTTATCTAAAAAGGCCTGTATACCTTGTTGGCAGTCTTCAAACTGACGTGCTCGCGCATTGATTTCTTCAGCCATTTCAAGTCCGGCTTGAATGGAATGACTTTGCACTTCTTGCATCAATGCTTTGGTCGAAGAATAGGCCATTCCGCTTACCTTTTTCATCCAGCGCGTAGTGTGATTCTCAATCGTAGAAGAGATACTATCTTTTGTACAAACTTGATAAACAAGTCCCATAGTATCTAGCTTGTCCGCAGTAAACAAACGACCACTCGTCAATAATTCATGAGCTACATTACCTGTTACCTTTCTCAATAAAAAGACCATGACGATGGCTGGTACAAACCCAATGGATACTTCACTGTAGCCAAGCTTGGCTTCTTCTGTTATATACAACCTATCACAGGCAGTGGCTAATCCTGCACCACCTGCAATAGCATGCCCTTCTACTTTGGCAATAGTGAGCAGTGGACAGGTATAGATTGCTTCAAACATGGCCCGAATCGCTTGAGAATCCTCGAGATTTGTGTTATAGTCATTATCCTTAAGCGATCGTAGATAGCCTAAATCAGCACCCGCGCTAAACACCTCTCCTTCAGCTTCTAAAATGACTGCTCTCAACGAATCATCATCAGAACACGTAGTATACACTTCAGTGATCTCCTTCACCAACTCAGGATGAAATGCATTTCGTTTATCGGGTCTATTTAATCGAATGGTTAGTATCCGGTCTTGTGTTGATGTCTTAAGGTATTGATATTGTTCTACAGCCATAGTAATAAGGTAATTCCAATAAGTCCAGCCATGAAAATACGGATTGAACGTTGGAGTGCACCCCAGATACCTATATTAATCATCAACGCCATTCCATAGCTGAGGACAAGATTACTTTCTTCCTTTGAGATACTGTATTGTCCCCACGTCCAATGGCTGAATAGTTTCAGAATCCCATGTTGCCATTGCAAAAGAATAAGGGAGGGAAGTCTAATCCATTCCACGGCCAATATATAGTATAAGACGTTTAGCGCAATATGGAAGGGAAGAAAGGGAACAATCACGAGATTGGTAAGTGGACTAATCCAAGAAAGGTTACCAAAGGATGATAGAAGAATCGGCCAGGTAAACAGTTGTGCACTGACTGATACCATTACCAAACTATATAAGGCTTTGAGCATGGTATTCTTTGGAGCATAGGTCAGAAACTTCGGCAGATAAACAACAATACCTAGTACCGCACCAAAAGAGAGCTGAAATCCAATGTCATATACTAAGGTAGGATCAAGAGCACATTGTAGGGCTGCAGCCAACAGTAACGCATTCCACATAGGAAAACTCCGTAAGCATGCCTTTGAGAAAATCAGGATGCCAGTCATCAAGGTTGCACGTATGACGGAGGGTTTATGGCCAAAGTAGGCCGCAAAGAGAAGTAGACTTACACCGCTGAATACAGCCCAAATCCAACGATTACTAGTAGAAGTCTTTGGCCTAAAGGGCAGAAGTAAGGCAATAAGTAGCCCAACGTGTAATCCTGAGATACTCATGACATGTATGGTACCAGTCGATTGATATAGTTTGAGCATCTCTTGAGAAATACTTGAACGCGTGCCGGTAAGTAGTGCTTCAATTACCCCAATTTCGTGCTGGAAGGAATAGGTCTTGGGTCTATTCCATATATAGCTTTTTATCTTTTCATCAAGACTTGGTTCATGTTGGCTTGGAATATGGTGTACTAGATTGGCGTAAGGGGATAGGCTACCAAGCACTCCATGACGAAGTCGGTAGGCTTCATATGATGACTCGTATGGGCTTTCTGTGGTATAGGTAAACAGCTTTCCTTGTAACTGAATACTATCGCCTTTAGATAATATTATACGCTCTTTAGGCGTCCAATCGAGCTGAAAGGTTGTGTACATATTTGTGTTGCCCTTGGTGCATTGCCAAACATCTAGAACAAACCGACTCCCTTTATGTGTTAATGTGTTCTCTTGAATTACTGCCTGTGCGGAGTAGCGGCTGTTGTGTTTGAGAAAGTGACTAGGATAGATAACATTGTCTGATGTAAACCAAAAAGGAAGAAGCACAAACAGAATCAAGCTAAACATTCCGTTTCTAGAATAGATCAGAAAAAATATACACGTAGCGAATAGTAGGAGTATAGGCCACCACCAAGTAGGTATGCGTTCAGAAACCACATGTGCTATTAAATAAAGAAAGAGATGTGACGGTAAGACGAAGGTTTTGGGCATAAAAAAGGCGGCCACCCGAAGGTAGCCGCCTTATTCATTGTGCGTTTGACTAATGATTATTCAACGATGAATCGCTGAGTAGCCTGTGCATTGTTAGAGATAATCTGCATTACGTAGATACCTTTAGCAATGTTGCTAAGATCAAAAG
>JBMHCE010000031.1:0-4390 GCA_049890075.1 Chitinophagales bacterium | reverse complement strand
ATACCGTGTAGTTCTCGTTTGGAAAGCTTAAAGTGACGCTGTATTCCTTTCATGGTCGCAAGGTGCAAACCATCTTGAAATCAATCGTATTGAAATGAGCGACTAAGCTTTAGGAGACAGAATTAGCTCTTCTCCTTGATTCTTTGGATGTAAGAGGTCAACTCCTTTCGGACGACCGGCGCAAGGATAAATAAACCAATCATGTTCGGGAAGACCATAGCAAAAATCATAGCATCAGAAAACCCGATAACCGCTCCTAGACTTACAGCAGCACCTATGATTACAAAACCACAAAACAAAAATTTATACACTCTATCCGCCAGTTTACCACGCCCAAATAGAAACTTCCAAGATTGCAATCCATAATATGACCATGAAATCATGGTTGAAAAGGCAAAAAGAACTACGGCGAGTGTAAGGATATATTGCGAGCCAGGAATAGCGGAAGCCCATACTGCAGAGGTCAAATCAACCCCTTCCAATCCTGCATCGATATCCATCTGACCTTGGGTTATAATCAACACTAAGGCTGTCATCGTGCATACTACAACCGTATCAATAAACGGTTCTAGTAAGGCTACAAGTCCTTCACTTGCAGGATCATTTGTTTTCACCGCAGAATGTGCTATTGCCGCTGATCCAACTCCTGCTTCATTGGAAAAAGCCGCGCGACGAAATCCCTGAATCATAACCCCAATAATTCCTCCTGCAACCGAATCCCCTGAAAAGGCTCCATCCCAAATCGCTTGAAATGCACTTGGAATGAATTCACCAAACATTACGAGAATTATGATAGAAACCAAAAGATAGACCCCTACCATAAATGGCACTAACTTATCGGTAACCTTAGCAATTCGCTTTATACCGCCCAGAATAACGAGACCCACAAGAACAGCTACTACAGAACCAAAGATTACACCGAAAGCGCCTGATTCTATAGCTAACAGAGACTTAACTTGTGCTGCCGCTTGGTTCACCTGAAACATGTTACCTCCACCAAATGATCCACCAACACACATAACAGCAAAGAAAATCGCTAAAAACTTACCAAACCCTGCATATCCTAAATCCTTAAGCCCCTTAGTCAAATAATACATAGGACCGCCGTATACCGTGCCATTTTCATCTACATCTCTATACTTTACTCCAAGCGTACATTCCGCGAACTTTGATGACATCCCAAAAAGACCAGCCAGTATCATCCAAAATGTAGCTCCAGGACCACCTAATCCAATTGCCACAGCCACTCCCGCAATGTTTCCAAGCCCCACCGTACCGGATAGCGCAGCAGTTAATGCCTGAAAGTGACTTACTTCCCCTATATCGTCTGGATCATCATATTTACCGCGAACAATATCAATACTTGTTCTAAAGTATCGCAGATTTGGAAATCCAAAATAAAGCGTACAGAAAAGGGCTCCGAAGAGTAAAAGAATCAAGACAAAAGGGACGTCTATCTCAGAAGTAATTGGCACGGTAAAGAACACAATAGACTCAACAAAAGACGTAAGGGGTTCAACTGCCTCGTTAATCGTATCATCCAACCCCTTTTCTGTTTGAGCAAGCGATGTACTTGGCAAAACAAGAAGGGAAAACAGGACAAGAAAAAGATATCGTGCAATTGATTTTGAGTGTAGGTTCATAGTGCTAAAAATAGGAAATTAAGGAGGGTATTGATAATTAGATCGTGACGCGTAGCCCATCATAGGCTAAAAAGACATTTTCGGGTAACGTGGCCGAAACCGCTGCATGAAAGCCCAGCTTGTAACTGATATGTGATAAAAAGGTCTTTTTGGGTTGAATCGTTTCAATAAAGGCTAGAGCCTCTTCTAAGTTAAAATGCGACCAATGCGCTTCATGCCGTATGGCATTGACGATCAATACATCGAGGTCTTTTAGTTTGGACACCTCCTCGGGATCGATGCGTTTCACATCCGTCAAGTAGGCAGCATTTCCAATACGAAACCCTCTGATAGGCATATCTCCATGAAAGACTTCTACCGGTAAAACTTCGATTCCTGCCACATGAAACGCTTCTTTATCAATCTCATAAGTATCGAGGCTTGCCGTACCTGGATAGCGTTCTTCAGCAAACAGATAATGATATTGACCCTTTACATCCTTCATGGTCTTTTGATCGGCATAAATGGGAAGAGCTTTGCGCGTTCTGAAATTAAATGCTCTTAACTCGTCAAGTCCCCCAGTATGATCTTTATGACCATGAGTCAACAAGAGTGCATCTACCTGGTCGATATTCTCCCGTAACATTTGTTCCCGAAAGTCGGGACCAGCGTCAATTAGGATTCTACGTCCTCCAACTTCGAATAGTGCAGATACTCTGAGCCTATGGTCTCTGGAGTCTGAGGACCTGCATACAGGGTCATCACTACCCACTAATGGAATCCCACTCGATGTTCCGCTTCCTAAAATTCTAATTCTCATAATGAAGCTCGATCCATGGCAAGAACCTTTTGTAGAAAAAGCAATTCCTCCTCGTTAAGTTTGGATTCATCAATGACCAATTGATCTAAAATATCAGCAATACTATCCATCCTAGCCCCCGTATCATAGAAACGGTTCACTACGATTACATGATTTGCTTCCAAGCGACAAGCTCCTGGTGCAAAACTTCCTTTTTCATATCGTATCCGATAGCCCAAAGACTGAAGTAAATCCTCTATCTTGGCAAGATTATGTTTGGTACGCTTCATACTATTCAAAAATCAACAATATCTAGATATCCAAGGCTTATTCTATGGATAATCTTCTGCACAATTTGTTTGACCTCAAGCTATGGACAACGAAATGAAAGTCTATTCACCGGTTACCTCAGTGGTGGAGTGGCTGTCGGACAGATATCGGGAGACTTAATGGCCGGTTTTCGTAAGCTTGGGGCAGATGTCTTTGTGGGAACCGAGCTTCATTGGACAGAAAATTTTCATAACGCTGTCGAATTGGGCTATGCTATGCGTGGAAGCCAAAGTAACTATACCCTTGATGCTAGTCAGTTTAGAAAGTTTACCATGGATTATGCTCAAGCAAACGTCCTATTTACATACTTCGACCAGCGCGTTACCATGTTCCACTTAGGTGTAGGATATAGTCAGTTGGTTCGTTCATCATACAAAGCAGGTATTAATAAAACCGAAATCAATACAAATCAAAACATCTTTAATGGACAAGATTGGTCTATTATCGCTGGCATCACTTTTCTCCTCAAGCCTAAGCATGGATTGACCTTCAGAACACAGTATTCGTTATCTAATGCTTTTCCAGATGGACCCTATTTCAATTACTATGGCAACCTTGCGCCCGTAGGTACTTCTAATGGAGAATTTGCAGCGGGCCAGAGCCGTGCGCGTAAATCCGGGCTATATCACCAAGCGATAAGCCTTCGATATACCTATCGATTTTTGAAGTAACATAGCGTGCTACTCTAGATCTATCCTTTGCTAGACTTTGTCCAGTGTGTTAGCCAAATAGACCTTTCATCGGCCCAGACTGGCCTTCTCCAAAATATTCCCAAGCCTTTGCTGTGCACTCCCTACCACGTGGTGTGCGTTGTAGAAAACCCTGCTGAATCAGATAGGGCTCGTAGACCTCTTCTATAGTACCACTATCCTCGCCGATGGCTGTAGCAATAGTGTTTAATCCGACAGGACCACCTTTAAACTTGGTCAGGATAGCTCGCAAAATTCGCGCATCCATTTCATCGAGACCATTTTCATCAACGTTTAGTGCGTCGAGGGCATGCTTTGCAATATCTAATCGTATATGACCATCCCCTTTAACATCTGCAAAGTCTCGTACTCGACGTAGTAAGAGATTGGCGATTCGAGGAGTACCCCTACTTCGACGGCTAATTTCTAGGGCCGCTTCCTTTTCAATCGGTGTATTGAGAATACCCGCACTACGTATGATTATATCGCGCAGTGTTTCATGATCGTAATACTGCAAACGCATGTTGATACCAAAGCGACTACGAAGAGGAGCTGTAAGAAGACCCGAACGCGTAGTTGCTCCAATTAGGGTAAAGGGCTCTACTGCGATTTGGACACTTCGTGCATTGGGTCCCTGATCGATCATTATATCAATCGTGTAGTCCTCCATTGCAGAATATAGATATTCTTCGATCACAGAACTCAAGCGGTGAATCTCATCAATAAACAAGACATCACGCGGAGATAAATTCGTTAACAAACCTGCTAAATCACCCGGCTTCTCAAGTACGGGCCCAGATGTAACTTTTATTCCTACACCAAGTTCATTGGCTATGATATGAGACAATGTTGTTTTTCCAAGTCCCGGAGGACCGTGTAATAGCACGTGATCCATTGCCTCAGCACGCTTAGAAGCAGCTTGGACAAAGACTTCCAGGTTTTCCAGCACA
>JBMHCE010000030.1:0-86574 GCA_049890075.1 Chitinophagales bacterium | reverse complement strand
TTGGCTAAACTACTCGCGCCAAACCTAAACAAATCTTTATTCATCCACTCATCTCCTAAGGTTTCATTTAGCATCACCAGATATTGTAAGGCAATTTTAGCTGTAGAAATACCTCCGGCTGGTTTCATCCCTATTTTTATACCTGTCGCTTTATGGAAATCCTTGATCGCATTTAACATAACGAAGGTCACAGGCATAGTTGATGCGGGACTTATCTTTCCAGTAGAAGTTTTGATAAAGTCCGCTCCTGCATACATCGCAATATCGCTAGCCTTTCGAACATTGTCTAAGGTATCCAACTCGCCTGTTTCTAGAATAACCTTTAAATGGGCTTTACCACAGACTTCTTTAACTGCAGCAATTTCGTCATAGACAAAGTTGTATTCTCCAGATAAAAACTTTCCTCTTGAAATCACCATATCGACCTCATCAGCGCCTTCCTCTACCGCAAACTTGGTATCTGATAGTTTTACTTCAAGTGTGGATTGACCGCTTGGGAAGGCTGTGGATACGGAAGCAACATTAATGCCGCTTCCTTCCAGTTCCTTTTTAGCAACTCGAACAAAATTTGGATAGACGCAGACTGCGGCAACATTAGGTAGGCCTTCCAAAGAACTGTGCAAATGACCGGCCTTATAACACAAGCGTTTTACTTTCTCTTCAGTATCCTTACCCTCTAACGTCGTTAAATCAATCATGCTTAACGCGAGGTGCAGCCCTTGCTTTTTGGCCGCATTCTTAATGCTTCTTTTGCAAAAACGATTCACTCGTTCTTCTACACCCAACTTGTCAATTGCTGGGGTTTTTGATAAATCTGGAAAACTCAAATCAATCTAATTTTTTATGCGATACAAATATAAAATTCCATTTTTGGAGGATTCTGCCATTCCGCTACAAAGTCATCTGTTTCAGAGCAAAAACTTACTTAAGAACCACTTTTTGCTCTACTGACCCATTTTCGTAGATATAAATCAATGGTTGACTTACAGGTGTAGATTCCCTTCCATAAAAATCAACAACACGTAAGAGCCTCTTTGGATACAATGGGTTTTCCAAGTTGGTCGCCGTCGTATCACAGTTTGGCAAACTCCCCACAGATTCAAAGAGCTGTCCATCCGATACTGACCAATTCTCCCAAGTTCCGCCATATCCATTATCCCATGTATTAAGGTCAAAGGAATTCTCGCCATTGGATGTCCCTTTTACTTTGTAAACCGTTAAAGCCAAACCCAATTTGTCCCATGTCAACGGAACATTAGCCGATACAGTTTCAGGAATGTTGTCTACTACCTCACAATTCCTTTGTATGAAGTACGCATTGTCATCATAGGTCGGGAATCCACCATATACATGGGCCATTCCCGTATTGTCGATACACACAGCCGTATACTCATCACAGGCAATTCCTTTAGCATCTGATCCATAGTCCGTAAGCATCCTCGCCAAAAACACAACATGTCTGCCTTTTCTATCAGGGTCATCATAGTGAGTATCTGTAATCACATCGCGCAATACATCCACCTCTAGAAATCGAGCCGAATCAATAGTAATGTTACTATCAAAGGGATCATCTAAGGCAGTAGATGAAGTAACCGTGCCATTTTGAGCCGAAAAATAGTATTCTCCCATAATGGCCATACCTGCACTTGTTCCACCAAGTACAACATTTCGAGTACGTACAACTTGTCGTATTAAGCTATCGATAGCTGTATTTCTCCAATAGGATACATAGTTCCATTGATCTCCTCCCGCAAACCAAATAGCTTCTGCCTGTAAGATTCTTGTATGGATATACGAATCGCTTGAAGCATTAGCATTGTTAAAGACTATACTTTCCACTGAATTCACATTTACTCCCAAGTCATTATATAGATATTGATTATAGCCATCTGAACCACTTGCTCTCAACACTAAGACGTCTCCTCCATTGGCTTGTTCTAAAAACCATTGCATGGCGTTATCATCCTCTGTAGCCCCTCCCATTAGGCAAACCCCACCCAAGGGTGAAGTAACCGTATCTTCTGTTGAACCAGTAAAATATGAGGTGTAGTCCTGGCTACTAGCCGTAACTACCAAAAGAGAGAAAACTATTGTGAAAAGCTTTTGCATGGTAATGTTGTTTATAGTTTGGCACAAGTCCTATCCGAAATGAAAGGTAACGGATATAATCTCAACTTAAGGGTGTTTTGCAATCTTTAATCAAGAACTGACTGGCCATCTGTTTTACAATCAAACTCCGTACTCGTAATCCCAAGAAAATCAAGTACCGTCGGAGCAATATCGGTCATATTGCTTTCATGATTTACTTTAAACGGTAAGGATGGATTTTCGGCAATAAAGATGGTTTCTCTGATGTGGATGTTGTTATAATCACCATGGCCATCCCCATCACCGCCATGATCAGACACAACGATACACAACCAATTTTCACCAGATGACCTTTTAGAATCAATAATACCTACCAAGCTGTCTACATATAAATCGAGAATACTTAGTGCTTCTCTATACTCCGCGACACTGGAAGAAAATCCAAAACTATGACCTGCAGCATCAAGCTGATCAAAATGCAGAAACAGAACATCTGCACTAAGGGGATCATCATTTAAGAGCACGTTGCTCGCTTCTTGCAAGACTAGGGAGTCATTCAGTTGACTATTTATACTGAAGTCCACATCTTGAGATAAGGCATATTGGTTGATCGGAAGCCAGTTTACAATAGAGCTTGTATTCAATGAATCAGCGTGACGCTCGATATAGTTGAACATTGTCGGAAAAACATGAAAGCCCCTTCCATCAAAACTATTGTCCGTAACGTTATGCTTATTGTAATGCACCCCTGTCAGTATACTCGACCAATTGGGACCACTGTAGGTATCTTCTTCCGTAAGATGCGATAGGTTGACGTAGGCATTTCTTTGCGAAAGCGCATAGAGAAACGGTGTAGTCTCCTGGGTCAACGCATCACTTCGAAACCCATCAATACCTATGACAATCACCTTGTTACCATGTTTTGAGCTATCAATCATTACTGAATGCTCTAAGGCATCACACTCAGAAGAAACCATGTCATTCTCACAGCTGTAGAATGACAACAAGGATAGCACTAATGGAAAAAAGTAGTGAATGGAAAGCTTATGCATAAAGGAAAGGATTGGTCTAAAGATAGCTTTTAGAGACGGAGACATATTATGTTGTAGTATTTTAAGCGTTAGAACAGACGATGACTCCTATGAAACCTATTCACCTTCTTTCGCTTGCACTACTGACCCTCGCTGTACAATGCAGTACGGATGACGACTCAAATATCGGGAACGAAGGAGACTATGAGAGCTATCGGTATCCTCTTTGGACAGGGCTAATCGACTTAGGCTATAGCGTGGATTTTGTTGGAGATCAAGTGGATGAGGGAAGATATGCTGATTATAATGGCCAACCCTTTGACCGTGATCATGCAGGTATTGGAGGAATTGAAACAAGTGGGGTGCTCGAACGACTCGATGAGATAGTTGCCGCCTCGGCTACACCAGATATCATCTTACTTGGCATTGGAGGAAACGATTTAACCGATGGTCAACAACCCGTTTCTACAGTGGTCAACAACATTGAGCTAATCATTATGGAATTGCGAGCAAGCTATCCAGACGTTGAATTTTTAGTGGAGCGGATTGCCCCAGCATCCGAATCCTTTATGACAGCAGAACTTAGCGACACCCTCCAATCCTTTTATCAAGAACTCGAAAGTCTTGTTACCAATCTATCCACGCCTCAGTCAGAAGTTGTATTGGTCGATATGTCAACGGACTTTATCGAAGACTACTTTGCAGATGCCACGCACTATAATCAAGAAGGGGCAACATTTGTTGCAAATCAATATAAAGACGCTATTGTCCAGTTGATTCCTGCACCTCAGTCAATTACACTTCTGCCGATTGGTGATTCTCGAGTAGAAGGCGCGCGATACTAAAGACAGACTTTACTCTAAAAGGTAGGGCAAGGTCACATCACCCTCATTATGTAAGACCTTAACGAAGTAGAGCCCTGTTGGTTGAACCATAGAAAGTGCCACGTGTCTTCCTTCGCCTACCTCAGTAGCCACTTGCTTACCCAATAGATTATACACTTCTACCTGTAAGATGGGCTGAGTGGAATGCACGGTAAAGGTTCCATTACTTGGATTTGGGTGTAATGAAACAGTAGGCAGGGTAAGCGTCGAAATCGAAGTAGATGTCGTATCACCTGTAGTATCGACAATGGTTGTGTCGTTATTGGTTGTATCCCCTGCAAGAATCTCCTTTTCATATATACGGACATAGTCTACTTCTAAGTCACCCGATTGGAACAATGGATCGACCGGCCCTCCTAGGAAACCGCCCATAGCGATATTTAACAACAGATATTGTTCTGTATCGAAGTAGGGATTCTCTGCATTATTCATTGAATGAAACACAACACTATCCACACTTAACGTAATGGTATTGGTATCCCATTCCATAGAATACTCATGCCATTCTGTATTGACATTAAGTACAGAAATCGTATCGGTTACATAAGTATGAGCACCTGTGTTATCCGCATAGTGAAAGGCACCGGTTACTACCTCCTTGTTTGAACCTTGCTCCATAATATCGACATAACCACAATAAGGCCAAGCTGTTTGTCCAAAACCCTGATCATTCCAATACGCTCCGGGCTCTATAAAGTCTTTGCAAAGCGTCCAAATGGCAGGCCACGTCCCATCGAATTTTGGCTTAGGTAGCTTCGCACGCACCACCACTTTCCCATAGCGAAACGTAAACTTTGAGTTTAGCCGAGCCGATGTAAAGGACTTAAGCGTTCCTTCTGTCGGATGCACATAGTTTTCTCGAATTGCTGTGATTTTAAGCGTACCGTTTTCTACATAAGAATTCTCATCTCTATCAGTATAATGTTGCTCTTCACCATTAAACCAACTCCCGTTAGCCGGTGGAAAGGTCTGATGATGCCATTTTGTAGAATCGACTGGCCCAGTGTAGTCAAATTCATCCTGCCAAACTATGTTATAGCGGCTTTGCTGAAAGTAAATGGTGTAGGTTTCCATTGAAGACATATCCGCCGAAGTAACTTCGATAACAGTTTCGCCTGGAAGCGACGTTGCATCTGTAACAGTATAGGTAGCCGAAGGGTTGGCAGGCACCGCATCTACCACAGGAATAACTGCTAATGAATCCCACAAATCTTGAACATAGTAAAATGTTGTGCCAGAGAAGGTAGGTAAAGACACTCCATCTACAGTAATATCTTGAAGCAGGGCACTACTAGGTGAAGCACTCCCTGTAACCTCTATCTCATAAAGACTAAATCCATACTGAGCACCACCAATTACTACGCGCTCTGTGCAGATAATACGGACGTAACGACCATTATTTCCGGTGAGAGAAATCACATCCGTACCACCATTTCCATTAACGATATCATCCACCGTAACATAGTTTGCACCATTCTCTGACACCTCAACCGTATAACGCACAGCGTAAGCCCCTTCCCAATAGAGCGTTAAGTCATCTAATGCATAAACATCTCCGAGATCCACTTGAATGTATTCTGGCTCGTTAAATGCACTTCCCCACCGCGTATTGAGATCACCATCGACAGCAAGATCTCCTGTAAAGGCTCCCTCTACACTACTTACAGTGACCGTTTTATTTAGCGCTAAATTTTGGGCATTAGCAGTAGTATTCCCCAAAAACAACAGGAAAACTAAAATTAAAATGGTTTGAATTGGTTTCATAAGATGGATTGGCCTTCAAGGTAACCATAAATAGAGGGCATAGATATACGCTCTATGGCGTATATCTGAGTGATAAAAAGCCTTATTGAATCAAGACAATACGTCTTGTCTATTCCAACATATGTCGCAGTATAACATCACCCTCTTGATGTCTGACTTTGACAATGTACAAGCCTTTGGGTTGTATCATATCCACTTCTGCGTGGTATCCAAGTCCCTCAAAGTAGACAACCTTCTGACCGTAGACATCAAAGATTTCGACAGACTGTATTGCGGAAGAAGACTGGATCGTAAAGTATCCATTACTTGGGTTGGGATAGAGCGAAACCATGAGATTCTCGATATCGGTAATAGATGTCGTTGTTGTGTCATTATTGGTCGTGTCGTTGTTTGTCGTATCGGGAGGAAGTATTCCCTTCTCATACACACGAACAAAGTCAATTTCCATTGTAGAAGACGTAAAACTTGGAGGAATGGCACCACCAAGGGCTCCTCCCATCGCTACATTTAGCAAAAGAAAATGAGGATTATCGAAGTATGGGTTCGCAGCATTATCTAACGAATGGAAGACTACATCATCCACCATAAGAATGATAGAATCCTCCGTCCATTCCATAGCATAGTCATGCCATGTTGTTGCTGAATTGGCCACTGGCGTATTGTCGTAAGTGTAGGTATGGTTTCCGTTAGCATCCGGAAAATGGAAGGCGCCTGACGTCAGATTTTTATTGGCATCCTGCTCCATAATGTCAATCTCCCCACAAAATGGCCAAGAAACTTGCCCATATCCTTGCGTCTGCCAATACGCACCTTGCTCATTGACATTTTGGCCAAGCGTCCAAATAGCAGGCCATGTTCCAAGTTCTGCAGGAAGTTTTGCGCGTACCACTACCCTTCCATATTGAAAAGCATACTTTGAGTTTAGACGAGCCGAGGTAAAGGATTTAATGCTTCCAACCACAGGATCTTGATACTGTTCTCTCTTTGCCACAATTTTCAAAGTCCCATTATCTACAAATGAATTACTCAGACGATTCGTGTAGTGCTGCTCCTCAGCGTTAGCCCAACCTCCATTAAAAGGAGGATAGGTTTGGTGAAACCACTTGCTTGGATCAACAGCACCACTGTAATCAAACTCATCATTCCATACCAAATTGTAGGCAACGCGTTGAAACAAGATGGTGTATGTTGCCGTCGTCGACTGATCCGCTGAGGTAACAACTATCGTTGCATCACCTGGAAGCGACGTCACATTGTTAATGGCAACAGAGGCCTGGGCATTCGCTGCGATTGCCGTCAACGATGGAATACCCGCTGATGTATCCGTTATGTCATAAACATAACTGTAGGTTTCAGCGTCAAAGCCAGGAAGAGGCGCACCATCAACATAAATCTCTTCAAGCAGTGCGCTATTTGCAGGAGCCAAACCATATACCTCTAATTCATAGATACTGAAGCCATATTGAGCTCCACCAATAAATACACGCTGTAAGCATTGAATACGCACATAACGCCCAGTACTTCCCGCTAAGTTCACAACATCCTCGTTACCATTACCTGTATTGACTGTGTTTACTGTCGTCCATTGTACGCCGTCCATGGAAACTTCGACATCGTATGCTACAGCAAAAGCAGCCTCCCAATGGATAACTACGCGATCTAAATCATAGATATCACCAAGATCCACCGAAATAGAATGAGGCTCTGAAAAAGCCGAAGACCAGCGAGTAGACATACTACCATCTACCGCATTTTCTCCTATTAAGCCACCCTCAGTACTGGTTACCGTGACCGGCATATTCAATGCGAGGTTTTGAGCAGAAGCCAGCGATAGAATCGCTGAAAAAACAAAAAATAGTATGGATTTATGTGTCATGGGTTGTCGTTTAGGCGTTGGGAAGATATTATCTTTTTCCAATTGATACGATGATCCGAGCCGATAGTTTCCCTGTATACGAAGTAATTCGTCAATAAATTACATTTGACTTAAGTCAATCTCATGAAGGCAAATTCCTTTAAACTCTTCTGATTAACCATTGTTATCTGAAAGACAACCCTTACAAATTGCAAATACTATGACTGATTTCTTTAATGCCCTTCAAAAGCGACATGCTACAAAGCATTTTAACACAGCACTAACTGTTAACGCAAAGGATATTGATAGAATAAAGGAGAGCGTTCGACTCAGTCCGTCAAGTTATAACCTAATGCCTTGCAGAGTTATTGATGTGCAAGACAGAGAAGTTCGCCACGAGCTAAAGGCTGCTTCGTTTAATCAAGATCAGATCACAGATGCCTCTCATCTTTTTGTGTTTTGTTCGTTAACTGAAATATCCTCAGAATACATTCGACGAGTCAACCATTTACGGGAGGATATAGAAGAAAAGGAAAGAGATCATTACCAAGGGTATGTTGAGTTTTTGCAAGAATTGGTTAAAAAAAAGCCTCAGGAAGAGCTCATGCATTGGAATGCCAAACAAACTTACATAGCTCTTGGCTTTGCTATGATGGCCTGCGCTAGCCTATCCATCGACTCATGTCCTATTGAAGGATTTGATGCAGCGAAGTATAGCCAGATTCTCAAGTTATCGGACAAAGGCCTAACCCCAAATGTGGTTCTAGCTATTGGATACGCCCAAGGCGGTGAAAGCGCGCAACGCAGTCCCAAGGTTCGATTGGACACTTCAGATTTTTTTCTTGACATCTAAATCCGGGAATTCACATTTTATCAAACGAGGGGCAGTACCTTACGATAAATCCTTTTTGATGATACGAGTTGATTTAAAACCTGATCTCGAAAAAAGCTTACCCAAATTAGGCCACAGCGAATTTGAATTCCTGTTTCACCACTCCCTTGCTGGCTATTGGGATTGGGATGTGGTCTCTGGCGAAACCTATATGAGCCCATCGTTTAAGGCTATGTTTGGCTATCAGCCTGAGGAGCTTGAAAACCATATTAACACAGTCTTCAGTCTTTTACTTGAAGAAGACCATACTTGTGCCAATAAGGCCATCGGCGCTCATATGGAATCCCAAGGCCAAATACCCTACCAAGAAGTTCTGCGCTTTAGACATAAGGATGGGTCTATCGTTTATGTGAATTGTAACGGTCGAGTTGTAAGCTGGAGCGATGAGGGAAAACCCCTCCGGATGATTGGAACCCACGCAGATATCACTGAATCAAAGACCAATGAGCAACGAGCTCAAATGCAAGCGCGCAGATCACAGACTCTCTTTGAAGAATTGCGTAAACAAAAATCAAAAAATGTAGCGTTAGAGCAATTTACGGCTATTGCATCCCATGATCTTAAGGAGCCTTTACGTACTATGGGTAGCTACGCAAGCCTTTTACTGTCAAATGCGGATGAGGCGAACAGCACGATGAGTCAGGAACGCCGTTTGCAATCCCTTAAATTTATCGCAAGTGCCTCTAAGCGAATGACTGCAATGATTGACACCCTACTAGACTACAGTAAAATTGGTAAGGGTTCTCAAAAGTCTGAAGTCAATCTAAATGAGATTGTACAGCATGTTACTCATGATTTAGCTAATCAAATTCAACAAGCCAATGCCCAAGTTACATGCAAAGAATTGCCTACCATTCAAGGTTATGGAGTTGAGTTGGGACAGCTTTTTCAAAACCTTATCAATAATGCGATTAAGTATACTGATTCCTCGGTGCCACCTGTCATAGAGATTTCCTGTACTACCGACGAAAACTCTGTATATCAAACCTTTGATGTGAAGGATAATGGCCTCGGAATTCCGGAAGATAAAATCGAGAACGTTTTTGAGCTGTATTCAAGAGCGCACATTGACCATGGTTTTGAGGGACAAGGTATTGGCCTTGCACGGTGTAAAAAGATCGTAGAACTCCACGATGGTAAAATCGAAGCACTCCCTAACCCGACAGGAGGATCTATATTCCGCTTCACCATCCTTAGTACGTAATTGTGATTTATGTAGGCATTGACTTAGCTTGGACAAAAAAGAGACCAAGTGGCCTTTGTATTCTCAATGATTCAGGACAAATTCTCTTCTGGGAAACCGCTCTTCTAGGAGACAAGGATATTGTAGATGTCATTGAAAAGTATAATGATGGGACACTGCAAATCGCTATTGATGCGCCATTGGTCGTACCCAATGAAAATGGATCGAGACCTTGTGATAGGCTTTTTCGAAAACATAGAGTACATGGACATGCATTAGGAATCTTTGTCTCAAACCGTGCATTTCTAAATAAGACCTATGGGATGATTCGCGGTGAACACTTAACCCAAACGCTACTTGATAATTTTCCTCAAAGCAGCCTGACAGCAACTCCCACGAACAACGAATCTTGGATTATAGAGACCTTCCCTACCGCATTAGTTTACGGACTCTTTCCTGAGCTCACCCCAATCGAACATAAAGTCAAGAGTAAGAAGCCTTATGCGCACTATCAAAACGATATGAGAAGATTGCTGAGTTTTATTGATAGCATTTTGAAGGAGCTTAAGAATCCCTCTTCTGTTATTGAACAGGTTGAAGAATGGAGAAAAGAAATCAATAAAAAGAATCATAAACATATTGAGGATGCTATTGATGGCTTTCTCTGTGCATACGGCTTATACTTGATGGATCGCGGTCAAGCTGAGGTTGTATCATTTGGAGATGTGGAAAATGGATTTATCGTGCATGCAGAGAGGAGGTAGATAGCTTGTACTGATTGGTCGAGGAATTTGTCGCTCTTGTGTTTAACATGCTCTTTACTCTAAGTTAGGTGGGGCCTCCCCCACCCACTCCACCCACCAATCTACCACCCTTTCCAATTTTCAGATTAGAAAAGTAAGCAAACAGCAGGTTCCTATGAGCTAGACCTTACATCAGTTAGAATTACTTAACGAATGGCATTCTGCCGAATCAAGTCAACCAATTGCGAGACGGTAACGACTTCAGTTGATTCATTCAACTTATTAATGCATTGCTCCACGTCCTCCTTGCCGTACGACCAAACATGCACAGGAATTAAGGAAAAAGAAGGTCCTTCTTCACTTCTTGCCAAGCGATTTAGTCTTCGAGCTAATTGAGCAGGCGTATTAAATCCACTCCAAAGATTGCTGTATCCATGAACAACAGGCTTACCATACCGAAATTCGACTATACCCTCGCCTTTGGAATAATTTTCGTAGTAGTAAAAAACCAGCCCTTCAATTGCTTCATGTTGTAAAAGGCTGTCTATACAAGGGCAATTAGGATCATTTCCAATAACGTTAAGAATTGTAAGCCCCATAGATTTCATTTCCTCAACTGTCTTTTCTATATATGCCTTGCAAAATGGCAATGCCTCGGGGAATACGTAAGCCCATCCGCTCGGGGCAGCAATACAGTCCATATTCTCCATGCCATTATGCCAATTAGTGATTTTTGAGCCAATAAATGGAATGTATGAGGTCGTAGACGGAGCTATGGTCCATGATAAGGGATAGCTCTCAGTATTACCGTTATCTAAGTATTGGCCTTGGTAGATTAAATCATTTAAAATAAACTGAAGATTATCTCCATCAGACATAAGAAAGGCTACATAGTCCTTTGTTGTATCTAAGGTTGCCTTTTCTGCAGCTTCAGAATCAAAAATGGAATGAATGCCTGAAGAATAGAGTACATCCAAGACCGATAAGTTTAGCGCCCAATCCGCTGGGATCACTCCTACATCATAGGATGAAGCTAATCCGATCAATTCACTTTCATGATAGCGACTCCACCCCAATGCTACAGCTCCAGGATTTAATGCAGTAAACAGAGTATCCAGTAATGGATCCTCCAAATCCACTTCGTAGTAAAAAAGATTATCTCTAACCGCAAGATCGATTAGAAAGTGAGAAGATTTTTGAGGTTGAATAATTATGCCCTCTTTGGATACCGAATCCTTTAACTCAGTCCAAACATCTGCCATAGACAATGTCCGGCAGTCCTTCAATAAAGGCAATCCAGCTTCAATAGCCACGTATTCCATCGATTCTGAGATAATGATGGAATGTAATGGTCCAGCAAAGCAGGTGGCAGCATAGGAAGAATAGGGCTCGTCGCTATAGAGAATGTATCCTCCTATTCGATCTTGAAATTCGTTTACCAAACCCATTGGATTAGCTAGATAGCTTGAGTCCAAGGAAACAACTTCTCGTGACATCATATCATGCAGCATTGACTCTACACTCCGACCACGCATCGAAAACATTATAGACGGATCATCCTTGGCCAAGAGACCTTGTAGACTCGCTATGGTCGAGGTTTCATCCTTTGACATCGTGGTCTCTTCGACTAAAAATAGTTTAGCAGGCGACGGCTGGGCGTAAACAGATTGACTCAATAGAAGTACGAAGGCCGAAACAAGAATCGTTGGTTTAGCCATGTTAGAAATCAATACGAAACCTCAAGTTTACCCGACGATTGGTAAGGTAGTTTGGCACCGCAAACTGTCCTAAGCCACCATTTCGAACATCAAGCCCTCTAACCCATAAATAGGATACTGCATTTTCAATACCGAAAAGATTTAGCACCTCAAGACTGAGCCATGCATTTTTGATTGCCTTCTTTGCAATACCACGCTTTTTAATGCGCTGTTCGCGGTCATAGAGCCTTGCACTAAATCCTATATCGAATCGCTTATAGGTTGAAATTCGAAAGACATCATTGTAGCGCTGACCGTCTGGAGGGCCAAAAGGAAGCCCTGTCGCAACCACAAGATTCATTTGCACTCTAAAAAATGGATACCGTGGAATATAATCTTGAAAACTCAACGAAAAGGATACCCTTCTATCGGTAGGCCGTGGAATAAATCCAGGGTACACTGTTGAAGTATCTGCAACAGTAATATCCTCAACAATAACGCCATCCTCTTCTACGTATTCCTTGTAATAATCAATAACCGTATAGCTATCGCCATCTATATCCTCTCGAGCGTGCATATAGCCCAACGTAACCCAACTTTCCAAGCCTTCCGCCAATTGACCGGCTAATCTTAAATCAATTCCAGCCGTATACCCTCGTGCCTTGTTTTCTCCGAAATACCGAATCAAAACATTATCAAACTCATAGGGCACAAGATCCCACATGTACTTGTAGTAGGCTTCTGTTGTAAAGGCAAAGTCTCGATCGTCCCATGCTTTGAATCGATAGTCCAATCCCCATATGGCATGCGCTGACTTTTGAGCTAAAAGATCAGTATTTACTGTTCCTTGAAGGTTTCGCATCTCCCGGTAGAATGGCGGTTGCGCATAGAGACCGGCTGCCCATGAGATTTTAAGCGTACGTCCTAGACTATCTTTTCGCAAGGTAGGCTGAAGCTGAAACTGCGCACGTGGACTCAAAACAAACTCTTTATTAACACTCCACCACTGACTTCTACATCCGAGCAACAAGCTTGGTTTTGCTTTTCCTTTTCCCTCCCAGCGATGCTGAACAAAGGCGGTTAATCGATGGCTAGATAAGTCAACCGTCGAACGCAGCTGACTGTAGAGCAAGACAGAATCCACTGAGTACGGCAAGCTGTAACCTACACTATCCTGCCTCCCCCATTCACTAAGTCGATCTTGAATATTCTCATTCTTATACGTCATTCCCCATCGCAGTGTATGATTTGCCCAATAGGCATTTCCGCGATAGGCCGTCGAAAAAATTTCTGTGTTAAGCTGATTTCTCGCCCAATCATGAAACGTACCAGAACCCAGAGACAGCCTTATCTCACCCACATTAGATTGACTGGGATCTGTTTCGACCTCTCCTAACAGATAATCTCCAATAAGGTCAAAGGCCTCATTCTCAATCATTGAGTAATGGCTGACCATCCACTTCATATTGAGACGTGGTTTTGGATTATAAATCAGCGCCAATCCATTCATCACATTTTGATATCGATCATTTTCTTGACCCGAATAATAGACTTGGAACCTATTTTGCTGGTTAAACAAACCAAAATCAGTAACCCTATCCGTTGGTACAAAATAGAAGCGGTTCTTAGCGTACTGCCCAATCCATTCTAACCTCCATTTGGGCTGCAACAAGGCACTAACATAATACTGTACATCAGTAAATGAAGGGCTATATTGTCCGTTCGTATTAGTTGACCCAAGAAGATATTGAGAGTTTTTATGGCGTATTCCCACACTCCACGCTAGTCGATGATTTAACCCAACATCCTGGACCATTAATGACCCACCAAGAAGGCTCGTTTCGGCACTCGAGCGAAATGCATTCGGTCTATTGTAAGTAACGTCTAAAACCGAAGCCATTTTATCTCCATATTTCGGAGCAAAACCACCCGCTGAAAAACTCACTTCGCGCACCATGTCGACATTTACAAAACTCAGTCCTTCTTGCTGACCCGACCGAATCAAAAATGGTCGATACACTTCAAAATCATTGACATACACGAGATTCTCATCAAAATTTCCTCCACGAATGCTGTAGGCAGTACTTAACTCATTTGTCTTACTAAATCCTAACTCACCTCTCAGAAAATCAGATACATCGGGAAAGGGATTGGGTAAAGAACGTTTAGCGTCAATATCAATTATTGTCGTACTTACATCAGTTACCCCTTTATCCCCTTGACTACCCTCGATTACAACTGTATCAATTTTAGCTCCACGCTCACCATAGGTTATAGAAATAGAGCTCAGGGATGTCACGCCATTCCATTCCCATGTCGTATCCCCTTCAAAGAGACTTTGCAATACAAGCACCAAACGCTTGGGCTTTTCATTAAGATCGAGACGAAAACCGCCATCTTTATCAGTGAACGTTGTATTTGTAGTGTATGCAGGAGCAGCAACAAGAATATCAGAAAGTGGCCTTCCATCCTTAGCATGAACCTCACCTTGAATGGTATATTGACCATATGAATTGGCAATACCAATCAACATTAAGCAGCCAAATAAAATGACTGTACGAAAACTCATATCAACTAGGATATGAGATTTCATAGAGAGGATTTTAGCTTAGCTATGGTTTCCACTGGATTAGTTGATTTGAAAACGGCACTACCAGCAACTAAATTGTCCGCTCCAGCAGAGATTAATCGTCCACAGTTATCCAAGTTTACCCCACCATCGACTTGAATAGAGAAGTCCAATGACAGCGAATCTCTCAAAATGGATGCCTGTTTGACTTTGTTCACGGTATCCTCAATAAACCGTTGACCACCAAATCCTGGATTAACCGACATGAGGAGCAGATAATCAATAGAAGGCAAAAGTTCTTTTACCGTCTCTAATGATGTTTGCGGATTGAGGGCAAGCCCCGCCTTCATACCCAACCGTTTGATTTCTGACAAGTCTCTGTGGAGATGATGACTTCCCTCAAAATGAATACTTAGACCCTGTGCCCCTGCCTCTTGTAACATTGAAAAATACCGGTTCGGCTGCTCAATCATCAAGTGAACATCGATGAATTTCGTGCAATAGGCTGACACTGCTTTAAGGATAGGAAAACCAAAGGATATATTGGGAACAAACACACCATCCATCACATCTACGTGTACCCAATCTGCCTCCGAAGAGTTAATGATATCAAGGCTTTCTTGTAAGTTGAGGAAATTTCCTGCTAAAATCGAGGGAGAAATAACTACTGACATATCTTAAAGGTAAGACTACGTCAGTACGATTTAATCATGTTCATCAGAAAATCAATGCACATTAGTACAAATCATTCATTTCATGGTGACTTTTTCTGCGATGCAATGACAATTGCTTAACAAGGGTGTTTTGAGCATTGACCTCTACACTGCTATTCTGTTGAGGTAGACGCCTCGAAAATTGTGACACTCCACTAGCTAGCCTTGAAAGATTCTTTGATCTCCCAGTCTCAAGATTTTGAAATACACTTTTTCCAATAACGCCTATCATTTTTCATGGTTTTCAACGGATGCAGGACGATACCCTATTTTGGACATACGATAAAAACTTCTATTGGGTTACAAGAGATAAAATATTTTTTTCAATAAACAAGTTTATAGTAGTAAATGCGACTTACATGAAAGCCTTAGCGTTCCACTATCAGGTTTTATGGCTTCTTTCTTTAGTCACTGCCTCCCTGGCACACGGACAGATTGACGGGGTAAGTCCCCACTGGAGTCAAGTGGAGCTGCGCAGTGCGAATACAACAAAGGCAGCACGCCACTACATGAATTCCACAGAAAGAGACATTATCACCATACTCAACTTAGCAAGGCTTTACCCCAGACGCTTTGTCGAACTTGAGCTGACAAAAGACCAGGAAAACCACAACAATGAATACAAGCGCTCACTTGTTCAACACATGATGGCCATGGAGCCTTTAAACGCCTTAATACCTAGTCAGTCAATGTATGACCTTGCGCATTGTTGGGCTAAAGAATCCGGCGAGTTAGGTCTTACCGGCCACAAACGTCTCCAATGCAATGATGGCTTTTTCGCAGAATGCTGCTCGTATGGACACAATAAGGCCATTTCCATCGTACTGCAATTACTTATAGACCGCGGTGTACCAGACCTTGGTCACAGAAAAATATGTCTCTCTAATCGATACGCTGAAGTAGGCGTATCTCTTGCCAATCATTCAGCATGGGAACATGTATGTGTCTTAGATTTCTATCCTTGACATCGCTAAGTGGAATCCTACTCTTCAGATCCCTCCTCCTTTTCGGGAGCAGGTAGCAATACTTTGCGAGACAGTTTAAATCGACCTTTGTTATCGATACCCACCAGTTTCACCTGCACTTTATCACCTTTGGAGAAGCCTGCATCTTCCATCTTCTCTATGCGAGCATGAGAGATTTCAGAGATATGTAGAAGTCCCTCTTTACTTGGCAAGAACTCAACGAACATACCATAATCCATAATAGACTTGACTGTCGCTTCATATTCCTCACCTACCTCAGGAGTAGCCGTGATTTGCTTAATTTTCTGGAAAGCTTGATCAACAGCATCCCCAGTAGGGCCAAAGATTTCAACCTCTCCAACATTATCTACTTCCTCGATGCTAATCGTTGTGCCGGTAACAGCCTGCATTTCTTGGATGACTTTACCACCACTACCAATTACAGCACCAATAAACTCTTTATCGATAGAGAAGCGCATAAGTCTTGGAGCATTCGGCTTCATTTCCTCTCTTGGAGTCTCAAGCGTTTTCGCCATTTCTCCAAGGATGTGAAGACGACCTTCTTTAGCTTGTTTTAATGCCTGCTCAAGGATGTCGTACGGGAGTCCATCAATCTTGATGTCCATTTGAACAGCAGTAATTCCATCTTTAGTACCTGCTACTTTGAAATCCATATCACCTAAGAAATCTTCATCTCCAAGGATATCAGACAATACGGCTGACCGATTTGTCTCAGCATCCGTTATCAGTCCCATGGCAATACCCGCTACAGGCTTTTCTAACTGAACACCCGCATCCATCATAGCCAAACTCCCGGCACATACAGTCGCCATTGAAGACGATCCATTGGATTCTAGGATATCTGAAACCACACGAATGGTATATGGGTTATCAGGAGAAATCATCCCTTTTAAGGCTCTAAAGGCAAGGTTACCGTGTCCAATCTCTCGACGAGAAGTACTTCTTGGCATACGAGCTTCACCCGTTGAGAATGCTGGGAAGTTATAATGGAGTAAAAAGGCACTTGTCCCTTGTACGAATGCACCATCGATCATTTGCTCATCACGTGCCGCACCAAGCGTACAGGTCGTCAATGATTGAGTCTCCCCTCTAGTAAAGATTGCCGAGCCATGCGCTCCAGGAAGATAATTTACTTCCGACCAAATTGGGCGAATCTCATCTAAATCACGTCCATCCAATCGCTTGCGCGTATCGAGAACCGCGTCACGAACAGCCTTTTTCTGAGTTGCCTTGAAATATCGGGCAATCATTGGCTTATTTTCTTCGTAAACCTCTTCGCCTAATTTTTCAATTAACTCTTTTTTCATGGCATCTAGTCGCTCACCACGAATGGATTTATTAGCAATACCTTCCTTAGCCATAGCCGAAGCAGGAGCATACACAACCTCTTTTACTGTAGCAAGAATGGCTTCATCATCTACTTCGTGGCTGTACTCACGCTTAGTTTTAGCCTTTTCAATATTTGATGCTAATGCGTTTTGAGCGTCTATTTGACGTTTGATTACTTCATGAGCCGTTTTAATTGCCTCAAGCATTTCTTCTTCACTGATTTCAAACATCTCGCCCTCAACCATGACAATACTGTCCGAAGTACCCGCAATCACCATCTCTAAATCGGCTTCATCCAACTGAGAAATGGTAGGATTAATAACGAATGCTCCATCGATTCGTGCAACACGTACCTCACTTACAGGTCCGTTAAATGGAATATCCGATACTGAGATTGCCGCTGACGCTGCCAAACAGGCTAAGGCATCCGGCATGTTCTCGCCATCAGAAGAAATCATTTGAATCTGAATAACCGTATTGGCATGATAATCATCCGGAAACAAAGGTCTTAGTGCTCTGTCTACCAATCGGCAAGTTAAAATTTCGCTCTCGCTAGGACGCGCTTCTCGCTTAAAGAATCCACCTGGGAATCGACCGGCACCGGCATACATCTCGCGGTAATCGACCATTAGTGGTAAAAAATCTATGCCATCATCGGCATTTTTATCGGATACGACCGTGGCCATAACCATAGTATCTCCAAGACGAACCACTACAGATCCGTCAGCTTGTTTTGCAAGTTTCCCTGTCTCGAGCGTCACATTACGCCCGTCTCCCAAGTCCATGACTTGAGTAAAGTGCTGATAATTCATCGTAAAAAATTGGTGGTTTAGCGACTCTTAGTGTCGTAAACCGAGTTGTTTAATGATTGAACGGTATCGCTCAATGTCTTTGTCCCGCAAATAAGAAAGAAGGTGACGTCGCTTTGCAACTAAACGCGTTAATGAACGGATATTGCTGAAGTCCTTGCGGTTTCGCTTAGCATGTTCTGTTAAATGCTTGATGCGATGAGTGAAAATGGCAATCTGTGCCTCAGTCGAGCCGGTATTGGCTTCGTCGCCACCAAATTCTTTAATGATGGCTTTTTTAGTTTCAATAGTTAATTTCTCCATAATGTCGTATAAACGGACGGCAAAGATAACTTATTAATCGTTAGAAAACGAATAAACATCAAAAGTTAAATTTCAACGTCTCTTTGTGTCTAAC
Organism: Chitinophagales bacterium; assembly: GCA_049890075.1. Lineage (GTDB taxonomy): Bacteria > Bacteroidota > Bacteroidia > Chitinophagales > UBA8649 > UBA8649. Next base: position 67,634 of record JBMHCE010000030.1, on the reverse strand, counting down.
GCCATATTTCTTAATCAGGGTGATATTACCACGTATAATCTGGCTCGTGCCATTCTCATCTCTTGATTTTATTAAAGCTGGTGGAGCAAGTATAAACTAAAATTCCACGAAAGATAGGCCGTATATTTACATCTACCATGAGTCGAGTATTTGCGTCATATGCTTTAATATCTATTCTTGCAATTAGCCTATTACCCTCTTGCCAAAAGAGGTTAAAACCGATTAATGATGGAAGCATTGCCTTTAATCTACAGCGCTATGGTGAAGCAATTCCTCTTCTAGAAACAGAAGTAAGAGAGTCAAAAAATAGAGATGAAAAAATTGTCAAAGCTAGACAGCTGGCGCAGAGCTATCAACAGCTAGGATTCCATGACAAGGCCAAGAGTACCAGCGCTTTGCTATACCAAATGACGGATAGAAAAGAGGACTTATCCTTCTATATACAGACGTTGATTACGACTGATGCCATCGACTCAGCCATTCGATTCTTATCCATCTATCAAAGACTCGCTCCCGATGAAACGTTTGTAACCACTAAGCAAATTGGCGTGTTGGAAAGCTTACAGGAAGAAAAGAGTCGACATGACAGCTTAACTGCACTTGGCCGCTCCAAACTGAGCAACCTTCAATCCATCAATACCAAGAACTATGAATATGGCATAGCAATCCATGAGAATCAGCTTTTTGTTAGCTCGGATAGACAAGATGCGAACTCAATCCATCCATTTACAAGCGGAGGTTCATCCAATATTTTTTCTACTTCGCTGAATCTAAGTCAGCCAAAACTCTATGCAGAATCTTGGACGAGCAATGCCTCCGAAGACTGCCCTAGCTTCCATCCAAATGACTCTCTAGCCGTTTTTACACGCTGTGGAATTCCAGAGGATGGCTCACTATCCTCCTATTGCAAGCTTTATCTATCGAGCAAAGATTATATGTCTTGGTCCACCCCAGAAGAATTAGTCCTTTTTGAAGACCAGGATAGTATCAATCTTGGACAAGGGCATTGGGACGCTCAAGGACAATTTCTATATTTTGTTTCAGACAAAATCGGAGGATTCGGTGGAAGAGACATCTATCGAGTATCCTACCTCAATGGCGAGTTTGGTTTACCCTCCAACCTAGGAATAAAGATAAATTCACCTCTGGACGATTATTTTCCAAATCCACAAGCTGACGGGAGCTTACGGTTCAGCACCAATGGTCGCATCGGTTACGGAGGCTTTGATGTGTATGAAGCAATGCCCACAGCCCGCGGATTCGATGAAGCCACCTTACTACCCTATCCTATGAATAGCTCGTGGGATGATTTACAAATTGTTTCTGTATATAATACTCCTCAGGAAATATCCTATGGAGAAGTAGGAGAGCAACATTACATCGTCTCAAATCGAAAAGGGAGCATCGGAAAAGATGACATCTTCCTTTTCGAGCAGTTTTACATTAATCAGATCCAAGTTCACCTCACCATTCTTGAGGAAACGGAAAGAGAAGACAACCAGGACATAGAAGAATACATTCCAGCATCAAACACATTGCTATCCTACGAGGTAAACAACAGTTCATTATTCAACGACAGCATCAAGCACGGGCCTTACATCAGTGATGTGTCAAGGAACAGCACCTATACGTTCAAAGTGAGTAAGAATGGATTTTTTACGGCTAGAGTTGAAGGAAATACCCACGGAGTAGAATCTCTTGACGAAGCCTATATTACGTTGTATGATACCATTCGCCTCGAACGAATCATTGAAGAAAAGGAAATAGTGATTCCCAATATCTACTATGCCTATGACAGCGCAAGCCTTCTACCTGAATCCTTTCCTGTTTTGGATACCTTAATCCTTCTTTTTAGAGATAATCCCACCCTTTTGTTCGAAATCGGTTCACATACCGATAGTCGTGGTTCTGATGAATACAATTTAGACCTAAGCCAACGTAGAGCGCAAAGTGTTGTTGATTACTTCCTATCCCAAGGAATTCCTACCAATAGTTTACAACCAAAAGGCTATGGTGAATCCATGCTTCTCAACCCATGCGATGATGGTCAACCATGCAGTGAAGAAGAGCATCAGCTCAATCGACGGACGACATTCAGAGTGGTAGGCAATACCTCTCTGAATATCAGACAGGATTAAGGTTAAAATATATGGGCAATTCAGGCGTTGCTGTTATATTAGGCTAGCGGAACCGAAACAAACTACTATGAGAAAATCAATCATTGTTTTTAGCATACTATGTGGTGTGATTTTCTTTGGGTGTGATTCAAAAGAAAGACCAACAGAATCTAGCACAACATCAACTGAGCAAGCTGAAGCCGAAGACTCAACATTTACCAATGATCAGAGTACGGATAGCATTTTATCAAAGCCTCCGGTTAATCTTGTCGACACATTCTACGATAATTTCGCGGGGCTCTATGCCGGAGACACCAATACTATCAAGCAGGTAATTGACACCGCTGAATGGCCAATGTGGTTAGAATACAGTAAAACCTTTCGAGCTGACTTTATCAAGGCAGATAATGCCATACGAAAGGGCGTTGATCGATGGAGAGATAGTGTACTCAATACCAAAATTGATCAATCCTTGGATTTAGTGTATTTATTCTCGGGGCCTGACGTCCTCTACCCCCGCCTATTTTTCCCTGATGCAAAGAATGTGTACATGTGTGCCTTAGAGCCAGTTGACCCTCTACCCGATTATACCACATTTAGCTCCGCTAGAATTGCTCAGTACCAGCAGGATATGAAAGCAGCCTTTGAAAATATCGTTGGTGATTCATATTACATAACAAGTTTTATGACCTCAGAATTACGATCTGAAGTTAGAGGTGTATTACCCATGATGTTGGTTACAGCAAAAATCAAAGGAGGCACTATAGAGGAAGTATTTTTCTTTGAACCCAACAATGAGGGACAAATAGATACGGCAAGCAGTGATACTGCCAGTGGCGTTAGCATGAAAGTCAGGTATCCTGACAACAAGGTTCAACAATACATATATTACTCAGGAAACCTAGGAGACGAAGCATATGGCACAATGATGGGACTGGATTCCAACCAAGCGCTACGAAGTTATCTCAACAAATTTCCGAAGTACAACAGTTTTGTAAAAGCAGCGTCTTACATACCCCATATGACCCAAGACTTTAGTTATGCCATTGACGTTATTGCACAGAGTGAATCGATTTTCCAAGATCCTACAGGGTTGAGCTGCTCTATGGTAACCAAGGACAAGGATCGCATCATGTATATCATGGGTACAATGAAAGAAGGATGTAAGCCACTGAGTCACTTCGATTGGATTAGTTTTGACTGCCTCATCGATTACTACAAAAACAATAAAGCGTTGATTCTAGAGGAACCGCCGTTTAAGTTTGGCTATCAAAAACGACAAGGAGCATGTGCACCTTGTTTTAACTACCAATTGATCGTAAAGAAATAGTCCATGAAGTCAGGATATGGTTTTTGGACGCTTGTTTCTCTTGTGATCTCAAGCATGGTGGGCACAGGAATCTTCATTAGCTTTTCCTTTCAAGCCGCCTACGTTCAAAATCAACCAACCATCCTTGCCTTATGGATTGTAGGGGGATTGATTGCCTTGACTGGCGCGCTATCCTACAGTGATATATCTCGTTTGATTCCGCGATCGGGCGGAGAGTATGCCTTTTTGGATAAATTATTGCACCCATCATTTGGATTTAGTGCCGGCTTTATCTCCGTCTTTGCTGGCTTTGCAGGGCCTTTGGCAATTGCCTCAATCACCTTAGGCGAATATGCTCTAAAGTCTAACGCTTTCTCTGGATTAGATTTTGAGGCCTTTTCAATGGGTGTCTTTGTGTTAGGCCCAGCTCAATGCATAGGTCTCCTTACCCTACTAACCCTATCCGCGTGCCACAGTATCTCCCTTCGAATCGGCGGAAAACTGCAAAATAGCCTCACGGTGGTCAAACTTGGTATTCTATCAGTTATCCTGATTGGTGCATTTACTCAAGGAGAGGAACCAATAAATCTATCCTTGGACGCTGCTTTTTGGGATAAGACCTTGGATATCGGTTTTGCTGAGCAATTGGTTTGGGTTTGGCTTGCCTATTCAGGATGGAATGCCGCGGTCTATGTTGCCTCCGAGATACCTGACGCCAAACGATTGATACCCAGAGCCTTGGTTATTGGAGCCAGCTTTGTTACTGTTCTTTATGTTTTGTTGACATTGGCCTTTATGAGAAGTATTCCTAGTGAAGCATTTTTCACGGGTAACGATCTTGAGTTAACCGTAATCTATGAATCGGGAAAACACCTCTTTGGTCAGAGCATGGCCTCCAATCTTTCCCTTCTTGTTTCAATCAGTTTGTTAGCCACATTAAGTGGAATGGTGATTATTGGCCCCCGAGTATTAAAAGCGATGGGAGAAGACAATCGTATGCTGCAATATTTCGCAAAAACCGATATCAAGAGTCAGTTGCCTTTGCGCGCCGTTTGGATTCAAACAGGAATAGCCTGTTTACTGATTCTTTTACCGATACAGCATCTCGTTATGTCTGTAGGATCTTCCCTTTCTATAATGGCGACCCTAACTGTCTTGAGTTACGTTGAGCATAGTGTTAAGCATCCCCATGTTGAACGCTCTGTCTATTTCCCATGGATTCACATTCTTTTTATCCTGTTAAATATCGGCATGCTCATCCTTATTGTACGACAACAAGGTATGCAGGCAAGCCTTGTAATGCTTTTAGTTAGCTTATACCTTTATGCTCGATTAAACAGAAACCAGTCTACAGAAACTATATATCCTAATTCCAATGAAACGTAAGCCTATATTTTATCTCATTTTGTTTATCAGTATGTTGTTTCTCGGTTGGTGGATTGGTACACAAACGGTGAAACCCGAACAGAAACGTATGAAAGAGGTACCAGAAACCACCGACAGCAAGGTAAGCGATACGATAAACCCTGAGCCTACTAAATGAACCGAAAACCACAAACAATTGCACTTATTGCGGGATGTATTCTTCTAATCGGTGCAATTGGCTACAGTGTTTTCCAAAGCAACAAAGTGTACGACACCTATGGTCAAAAAATCTTCATTGGTGACTATGACCAATGTATCAATTGCGGCATACTCGAGGTAGATGAAAGACCTCCAAGAGATTCCATTCAGAGCTACAGTCAAGAGCGTATCGTTAGGCTAGCACAGGACAATCCATGTTACTTACCCCTTATTCAAGACCCATCGTACTGGTCACCAGAATATGATAGCACCAAACATATATATTACCGTGACTTGTATAATGCCACTCTATCAGGAACCCCCCATTTACCAGATTCTTTACTGTTTGCACGACGATATTTAGTTGGTGATTTCATGGTGCTCAACGCTGACTCCTCCATTCGAGGAAGCGAAGAATTTTATCCAAGAATTGAAGAATTGTTTGACTGGCTTCCATACCAAAGTCAATGGATGGAAGAACACATGCGGTATCCTTTGTATCAATCCGACGAGGTCATCGATCGACTGAAGGATAGTATTACCCATTATGTCAATCACAATCACCCGGTTTTCACGGCAGAGAGTCAAATCAACTTTTTCAATAAAGTGTGGCGATTTTATGGACGCCCGATCAAAAAAACCTACAGTTTTGCTGGCAATGCAGTGTACGCTAGCGGTCAACGATTATGCATGTGTGAAGCGTATTGGGATACATTGCATTGGGTAGGTTCGGTAGCCGTCTCATCAAAAAAACATGGCATTCAAACAATCAATGAGCCTGATAGCACGGAAACGACCACTACATATGATCATTTTCCACTAGGAAGAATGAGAAACTATTACGGTGCATTATATACTATTTCATCCAAACATTGGGAATACAGACGATCCTATGATAGCTTGGATCGCGTCCATGACACCTTAATGGGTGGCGGGCATAACCGCGTCGTGCGGTACAAAGGAAAAATTGAACTACCCAATTTCTTGACCATGCATCCCTCAACATCCTATCCTGAAGCCATGATGAATAATGGAATTCATGAGGTGAGTTTACGGCAAATCCCAAGAAACATGCTGGGCACATGCAACAGTGTGGGGTGTGTACGAGTTTCCGACTACATCGCGAAATACCTCAGGTGGTGGGTGCCTCAAGACTGCAACTTTTTTGTTGCCTACCAACCCCATCGATACCATTACAGAACATGGGATGTTGACATAAAGGACTTGTACCCTATCCATTCTCAAGAGGACGGAGATGCATTTCGTGAATGGGTAAATAACGAATACCCTTATTATGCAAAACATGTTCAATTAGGCAGAACAGGTGACTATAAGAATGGGTATATTCAACAAGCATACTTTGAATTAGGTGATGAATATGAGCAAAGCGATCCATAGCAAGTTGAGAAACAACATTGTCCCTTGCATACTGCTTGTCTTTGCAACATGTTTTTCAAGTTTTGGACAAGACCCTTTTCAAGATTTAAGTAAGAACAAAGAGTTTTTAGAGATTCTGAATAATGCAAGAAGAGGTATTAGACGCCCTCCAAATAGTGAAGCAGAAGTCCTTGAACTACTTAACAACACTCAAAAGCTCACAGAATACCTACAGCAATACATCGAAGACCATACCAATGATGGATCAGTTGGTGATTTTTTTGATCACTTTGGCCATGACCATGATTTCTTCACGGATAGTTCCCTTGACACTCACTCAGAGAGCGAGAACCTAAACACAAGTCCACCCAATGCATATACAGAGCATACAGAAGCCGAGCAGCTTCGATTAGCGGCTTGTGCAGAGAGCGAGTATTTTTCTAGAAATTGGAATAACAATGGATTGTTTCTATCCTACGAGTCGTACACCAATCTTCCTGAGCAACTTGTTATACCTCTTGGCCCCTTTAAAGCATCGTATTACAACTCCTTTAACTCTGGATTTGGCCCACGATGGGGTGGCAAGATGCATATGGGAATTGACCTAAGCTTGCAAATAGGAGCCCCAATCTATGCAGCTTTTGATGGCAAGGTGCGCTATGCACGTTTTAATACGGGTGGGTATGGAAACCTAGTAGTAATAAGGCATTGTAATGGTCTTGAAACCTATTATGCCCATCTTGATAAAATATCGGTTCAACCCAACGAGATGGTTTCATCAGGTCAACTTATCGGTCTTGGCGGAACGACAGGACGTTCAAGTGGGCCTCACCTCCACTTCGAAGTCCGATATCATGAGTTTGCCTTTGACCCTATGCTATTTATTGACCAAAACACCTTTGAACTCAAGACGGACACTCTGGTTTTGAGTCGCGAAGACTTTCACACCTTGCGTTGGAAAGGTGACTCAGGATATAGTGGCCCAAGTCGGTACACTTCTCCAAAGGAAACAACGTATACGGTAAAAGATGGTGAAACGTTATATAGTATAGCTTCATCCACGAAAATGTCCGTTGAAGATTTACTGTTTCTCAACGGAATCCATAATCCAGATCGGATTTTCCCAGGACAGACACTTACGATTGAATAGGTCGTATTTGATAGGTAGAAAAGAGCCAATCATCTACATCTTTTTGAAAAGAACAGAGATCGCTAGCATTGGTTAGTGTTACATCGGCACGTTCCATGCATACCCCTACTTGTTGTGCCCTAGGATCATCATTTACCCATTCCGAGGCCTCCTGAGCTTGAAAGGTTTCAAAATCGATCGCGTCAGTGGACGAAGAGCGTTCTACAGCCCTTTGGTAACGAAGTTCTTGAGGAGCATCAATAGCAACTAACATACTTTTCGCATTCCATTGCTTGAGAAAGTCAATCTCCATAGGATTTCGAATACTCTCAATAATCACGATTCCAGGATCTTGCAGGGCTTGTTTACATAGAGCTTCTATGATGAAGGCTCCGTGTTGATTATTGCGTATGGAGTTGGCAAGAGCGCGCATAGCAGGACGATCTGTGGCCAATCCTTGCGCCTTAAGCGCTTGAATAAGATAGTTTCGAACAGAATAATGGCTTGCACCGAAATGTTCTTTCAAATAGGCAACAAAAACACCCTTTCCTGCGCCATTGGTACCGGTCACTCCTAGCAGGATCTGCTGAGCATGTTCACCAAGAGATATATTTTCAGTATCCGGACGTTTCATGTTTCCACCGTATGCTTGTAAGGATTCCATAAGTTACCGATTCGCCATTGCTTTAGAAATCAATCCAAAACCCTAATTTAACAGAAGAAACCTTGTCAAGATGAATAAACTGAAATATATAGGAGCACTGTTTATGCCATTATTGGTATTCGGAAGCCTATATGCTGGAGGCTATTGGCCATTTAACGTAGTTTGTTTCACTTTTGTACTTCTGCCACTTTTAGAGCTTGTGCTCCCGATGTCCACGGCAAATATGACGAAACTTGAAGAAGCTGTTTCGAAGGAGGATTCTTTCTATGACGGCTTGCTGTATTTGATTGTTCCTTTGCAATATGGTTTGCTCTTTTATTTCTTATGGATTGTTACCGAGCGGATAATGAATCCGGTAGAGTTGATTGGCTGTATTCTGGCCTTCGGTATAGCATGTGGTGCCTTTGGAATCAATGTTGCCCATGAATTAGGTCATCGAAAAACATGGTACGAGCAATGGATGTCTAAAGCCCTGCTCCTTACATCGCTTAACACGCACTTTTTCATTGAGCATAATCGAGGGCATCACTTACATGTCTCAACCCACGAAGACCCTGCCTCAGCGCGACGTGGCGAATGGCTCTATTTCTTTTGGTTTCGGTCTATGATTGGAGAATGGATTAATGCCTGGAAACTAGAGTTTAGTCGCCTTAAAAAAGAAGGTAAACATCCGCTTCATTGGTCGAACGCCATGGCACAATATCAAATCATTCAAGTGATTTTATGCTCAGGCATAGCTTGGTATTTTGGACTATGGACCATGATATATTTTATCATTGCAGCCATAATTGGTATTCTTCTTCTTGAAACCATTCAATACATTGAGCATTATGGCCTTAGACGAGCACGCAATGAGCACGGTAGTTATGAAAAGACCCGTCCAGTGCATTCTTGGAATAGCAATCACCCCTTAGGTCGAATTTTACTTTTTGAACTTACACGTCATTCTGACCATCACTATATACCAAGCCGTAAATATCAAATCCTTCGACATTTTGACGAAAGCCCTCAATTACCAGCGGGCTATCCAGGATCTATGCTACTCTCCTTGTTTCCGCCCTTGTTTTTCTGGGTCATGCATCCAAAAATTGATCAGCTGATAGCTAAGGAGATTCAAGAAGGAAAACCCTCAATAGAACATTAAACTTTGCTTAGATGAAAAGAATCCTAATTGCTAATCGAGGAGAAATTGCTTTACGCATTATCCGCTCGTTGCGTGAAATGGACATTGAAACGGTAGCCGTCTACTCCGACGCCGATCAACATGCCCCCCATGTGAATGCTGCGGATTTTGCCATTGGATTGGGGCCTGGTCCAAGTACCGAATCCTACCTACGCATGGATGCAATCATCGAAGGAGCCAAAAAACTTCATGTTGAGGGCATCCATCCAGGCTATGGCTTTTTATCAGAAAATGCAGTTTTCGCTGAAAAAGTAACGCAAGCAGGAATCATCTTTATTGGCCCGTCCCCAGATAGTATTCGTACCATGGGGTCAAAATTAGCCGCAAAGGAAGCCGTTGCAGCCTACAACACTCCTCTTGTTCCAGGAACCGCCGAAGCCATCACCGATAAAGAGGATGCAAAACGCATTGCTGCAGAAATTGGCTATCCCGTCTTGATAAAAGCATCTGCCGGAGGAGGAGGAAAAGGAATGCGTGTCGTAGAAAAAGAAGCAGACTTTGACGAGCAAATCGAAATGGCCATGAGTGAAGCACAAAATGCCTTCGGAGATGCTTCAGTTTTCTTAGAAAAATTCGTCCTTGACCCAAGACACATCGAAATCCAAGTCTTATGTGACCAACATGGCAATCGCCTTTACCTACACGAAAGAGAATGCTCCATCCAACGACGGCATCAAAAGGTTGTCGAAGAAGCACCCAGTGCACTATTGACACCTGAACTTAGAAAGGCTATGGGAGAGAGCGCTGTGCGTGTTGCCGAGTCATGTAATTATATCGGTGCCGGAACCGTAGAATACCTGGTAGACCGTGATATGAACTTCTACTTTCTTGAGATGAATACACGTCTTCAAGTTGAACACCCTGTAACCGAACTAATTACGGGATTAGACCTCGTTAAGGAACAGGTAAAAGTCGCTCGTGGAGAAGCCTTAAGCTTGACCCAAGAGGACGTATTACTGCAAGGACATGCCATAGAATTAAGGGTCTATGCAGAAGATCCATTAAACAACTTTCTGCCTGACATAGGAACCTTAGAACACTATGAAAAACCGGAAGGCCCCGGTGTTCGGGTAGATGATGGATTTGAGGAAGGAATGGAGATCCCGATCTTTTATGATCCTATGATTTCCAAACTTATTGTTTACGGGAATTCTAGAGAGGAGGCTATTCGCCGCATGAAAAGAGCCATCAAAGAATATCGAATTACCGGAGTTAAAAACACCTTACTCTTTGGATCGTTTGTTATGGACCATCCAGAATTTATCAAAGGAAATTTCACTACACACTTTGTGGATGAGCACTTTACGCCCCAGGTTCAATCGCTTAAAGACCAAGCAAATCATCAAAACGAACCATGGTTAGAAGATCTTGGAAAATTGGGAGCCACGTTGATTGGGAAATCTACCGCTAAACCAATCCAAAATGTTTCTTTGGCTCAAGGTTCTAGCAACTGGGCGAACCAACGAAGGAGATAATCCCAAGTTGTGAATAAATAGATTAAGTCCTTGCTTGTTTATCCCCTTATACCCTCTTTTATTTGCATTTAAATAATTCCCTATGAGTTTCGAGATTGCCGGACGTCTACACAAGATTTTTCCAACTGAACAAAAGACTGAATCGTTCAAAGCAAGAGAGTTTGTTATTGAAACCGATGGACAATACCCTCAATACGTCAAGTTTCAGTTAGTACAAGACAAGTGCGAAGCCATGGATGCCATGCAAGAAGGAGAAACCATTAAGGTGTATTTTGACCTTAGAGGTCGAGAATGGCAAGGAAAGTATTTTACTAATCTACAGGCATGGAAGCTCGAATATGGACAGGCGGATTCCTCACCAAGCAGTCCAACAGGTGATGCCAATTTCATTCCACCACCACCGACACAACAGGATCAACCAGCAAACCAAGAAGGTAATGATGCCTTCGACGACTTACCCTTCTAAGAAATTTCTTGCCGAGTTAGAAATCTAAGATTAGACCGATTGATGGCTGTAAAAAACCGTCTTCTTCAGCTACGGACTTTAGCAGATAACGATTAGGATCATTCGGATCAACCAAGGCATTTCCATTAGCATCAAGCTGCAATAATAAGTCAGGTTCACGAGCGACCACCGCATTGGTGGCATTTCGGATATCGAAGTAGAGATTCATACTCCATGATGTAAAGTACCAACGCTTATCGATTCTAATATCTAGCTGGTAGCCAGAAGCAATCCGCGAAGCATTAAGCTGAGTATAATCAAGCACTCCCTCACCCAAGGCATCATAAACATCAATCAGAGAGGAGGTCGCTACGTCATATGGAGTGTAGGGACTTCCTGAGGCATACCCAATACGACCGCCAATGTCCCATGATTTTGGCAACTTCCACCCTACATTGACACTTGCTACGTGACGTCTATCCCAAGACGAGGGACGATAAGCCCCAGAACCATCGGTAAACTCACTTCGCGCAAGGGTATAGGAAACCTGTCCGAATAACCTCTTATGCAATTTGCGTTGAATAGATATCTCCATTCCGTAGGCACGTCCTTTTGATGAAGCATCAGCAGGAGCATCACCAACTATACCATACTCCGCTCCAAGATTTGCAAGAGAGATTCCTTCTTGAAGTAGAAAGGGATATCGTGAATAGGATTTGTAAAACCCTTCAACCGCGAATAAGGTCTTACCCGGCAATTCAAGATCCCAACCGAAGCCTACCTGATCACATAGGATAAATCGAAGTCGATCTTGATTTACCCGATTACCCAACGAATCCTCATATCCCATCGTCGTATTTGGAGGACGCTGCGTGAATCGACCTCCGCTTAGATTAACATTGAACTTATCGGTTACCGCATAAGAAAGCGCAGCCCTTGGAGATATCTGATTTAACGGATTACTCATTGATGAGTTAAACGAAGATCCATCCAATCGAAGTCCTAAGGATATCAATAGGCGGTTATCCAAAAATCGTCGGCTAGATTGTGCAAATGCGCCATAGTAAAACGTATAATAGGACGCATTATAAAAGCTACTTCCCAGCCCTGCGGCCGTATAGGTTGGATAGATTACATCATTTTGGTAATTCGATCCTTCCGCATTAATGCCATACACAATTTTCCAACCCTTCGTTCGCAAGTTGTGTTCAATACGAAGACGCTGTTCGATCTCCTTAGAGCGTAGATCAAACACTAGGGCGGTAGGGTCATCATTCGCGTTATCCTGATATTTAAAGTTGTTGTTATTGACTTGGGTCTGACTTAAGACTACCGCAAGGTTACCTTGTTTTAAAAACTTCCTGTAGCGCGCACCTAAGGTATAGTTCGCCTGACGGAAATACGGCAAGCTTCCCAATAGATAGCGCTGTTCCTCCGTTTCATTGGCATCTAGATTTAAATCAAATTGATCCAGCGCCCCCAAGCCGATCACCGTCAAATCGTGACCACTCGGCCAACGTTGATAGATTTTAAACTGTAAATCGTTGTAGGTTGGTAGAAAGGGCAAGCCAAAGGCTTTAAAAAGAAGCTGCTGATAGCTCCTGCGGTAGCTCATGATAAAACTTCCATTCTTACTTTTCGATAATGGCCCTTCAAAACTGATTCCAGCCTCTGTGGCTCCCAGGGTAAAACGGCTTCGAAAGCGCTCTGTACTCCCCTCTTTAAAGGTAAATGCCATTATACTGCTCAATGCATTCCCCCTGCTTGCAGGAAACGCTCCAGAATAAAAGTCCACCCCTTTGATGAAATCGACATTGATATATCCATTCGAACCACCTGATGCACCTTGTGTCGTAAAGTGATTTATCGTAGGAATCTCGATTCCATCAATGTAGAATCTGTTTTCATTTGGACTTCCTCCTCGAACTATTATATCATTACGGTACGAAACGCCGGTCGAAACACCAGGCAAACTTTGGATGACCCTCGAAACATCTCTGTTTCCACCGGGAAAACGCTCAATTTCATCTGTGCCAATAACCCGAACCGATAGTGGAGATTCCTCTATTTTTTCAAAAGGCTTTCCCTGAATGATTACCTCTTCTAATTCCTTAGTAGAGGCTGTGAGATAGACATCGAGCCGTGTCGCTTTATCTCCCAGTATGCGCACTTCTGTAAGCGTTTGCCCTTCATATCCAATAAACATTACCGATACATTGACAAGACCTACGGGTACTTCCTCAATGCGGTAATCTCCATTTACATCACTAATCGCAGAGGGACCACCGTCGACAAGGACTTCTGCGAAAGGCAAAACCTCACCATTGATATCGTCATAAACTGTTCCGTAAATCTGTCCCGTAGATTGAGCCAGAATGCTAGGAGCTATAAAATAACTACCAATTAGAACAAGCAAGAAATAGAAACGGGCCATGTGCATTTTTTTTAATGAACACATAACCCGCTAAAAAGTTAATCGGATAAACCCTACTCGAATCTAGTATCGATAGTATTCTGGCTTGTAAGGCCCTTCAACCTTTACTCCGATGTAGTCTGCTTGATCTTCACGAAGTGTTTCGAGCTCCACACCAATTTTGGCCAAGTGCAACTTAGCTACCTTTTCATCCAAATGCTTCGGTAAGACGTATACTTCATTGTTATACTTCTCGTGATGCTTCCACAGCTCCATTTGAGCTAATACCTGGTTAGTAAATGAGTTAGACATCACAAAGGATGGATGCCCCATGGCAACCCCTAAATTGACAAGACGTCCTTCGGCAAGGACGATGATATCCTTTCCATTGATAGTATACATGTCTACTTGCGGCTTGATGGTGGATTTCGACGCACCATGCGTCTTATTGAGCCATGCCATATCAATTTCATTATCGAAATGACCAATGTTACAGACAATAGTTTTGTCTTTCATTTGTTCAAAATGTTCCCCACGTACAATGTCCTTGTTTCCAGTAGCTGTTACCACGATATCGACCTCACCAATTACTGTATCAAGACGCTTCACCGCAAAGCCATCCATTGCCGCCTGCAGCGCGCAAATCGGATCAATCTCTGTTACGGTTACTCGTACACCTGCACCTCGCAAAGATGCGGCTGACCCCTTGCCAACATCTCCATATCCTGCAACTACAGCTGTTTTCCCAGCTAGCATAATATCCGTTCCTCGGCGTAATGCATCGACAAGAGACTCTTGACATCCGTATTTGTTATCAAACTTTGATTTGGTAACCGAATCATTCACATTGATTGCAGGAATGGGCAGCGTCCCTTTGCGTGCGCGCTCATAGAGGCGATGCACCCCTGTTGTAGTTTCTTCAGAGAGACCGAGAATATCTTTAACGAGCTCAGGATGGTTATCCAACACCACATTGGTCAAATCACCACCATCATCAAGGATAAGATTTAGTCCTTCGCCATCTTCAAAAGCGAAGAGCGTTTGTTCGATACACCACCAGAATTCTTCATCCGTCTGACCCTTCCATGCAAAAACTGGAATACCTGCAGCAGCGATAGCAGCAGCAGCATGGTCTTGAGTGGAAAATATGTTACAGCTGGACCACGTGACTTGAGCCCCTAATTCAACCAATGTCTCAATGAGCACTGCGGTTTGAACCGTCATATGAAGACAGCCAGCGATTCGAGCGCCTTTCAGCGGCTTGGACGCGCCATATTCATCACGAAGCGCCATTAATCCTGGCATCTCTGCTTCGGCTAACGTGATTTCTTTGCGTCCCCACTCTGCAAGACTTATATCTTTTACTTTATAATTGTTTGAAACGTTGTCCATTGCTATAATTAGTGGGCAAATATACACCTGTCTAGATTCCTTTACCACAGGCAATTATTTGTTTACAATTAATAAGGCATGAATCTTGATAATCAAGGTTTAGAGAATAACTTTCCCCTCAATTGACGTTATATACCCTATACATAATCTGATATATGAAAAAATTATGCGTATTCCTGTTGGCCTTGTTCTTAAATCAAGTCAATTCCAGTGTACTTGCCCAAGCCACCATAAAGTATAGTAAGCAAACCAAGCTCATTGCCGACGCTATTGAGGATGCGGATAACAAACTTTGGGCCTCCTGTCAACAACGAATTGACATGTACCGTAGCGACCCAATTCCAAGATGGGACGACGAGTTTATGTTATGGAGAATGCGCGCAGATTTTTACTATGCGACCGCAGCAGCACGACTAAAGCACAGTAATGCCATTGAATTACTCCAACAGTTTAAAATTGATTATCCCAGCAATACGTTTTCCGCCAACGTCTCACACCTTTTGGGAATGGTCTACATGGATAATAACAACAAAAACAACGCAATAATTCACTTCAATGAAGTTGACCCGAACGGTTTGAGTGAAGAAGAACTCGATGAATTTTACTTTCTATCAGGTTATGCTCATTTTCAGCGTGAAAACTACATTGCCGCTCGAACGAATCTTGAAAAAACGGCAAACTATTCCAACCCATACCAAGTTCCCTCTGTCTATTACATGGGATTTGTTGAGCTTAAGGAGGGTAATATGGCGGCGGCAAAGGACTACTTCCTAATGATTGTTGATGAACCCGAGTTTCGAGAAGACGTTGCCCTTTACTTGACACAAATTGACTTAATGGAAGGTCGTTGTACGCAAGTCACACGTCATCTTGAGCCTCTTATAGACGCTGCGCCTCGTAACAAGCAAGCTGCTATCAAAGGAACACTTGGACAAGCCTATTTCTGTGCAGAGGATTGTGAACGAGCCACTCCCCTTTTAGAAGAATACATCGAATCGCTAAGAGATCCAGAATATGCATTGTTCTACCAGGTAGGATATTGCAGTTACAAAAGCGGACAGTACGAAAAAGCCATAACCTACCTTAAAGAACTCACCTCTGCCAATTCAGATTCAATGAGGCAACATGCGATGTATACCATTGCCAATAGTTATCTCGAAATGGACGATAAAGAGAATGCCAAAGCATATTTTCAGAATGCCGCAGGTACGGGTCCAGATGAGCGCTTAAAGGAATTAGCTACCGTACAATACATTCGACTATCGGATGACTTAGGTGATCACAGTCAGTCCATTGCATTAATCGAAACATTCTTAGAACTCTACCCTACCTCGGCCTATCGGGATGAATTGCTAGAATTATTGCTCAATGCAACGCTTCATTCCCAAGATTATACCAAAGGTATTCAAGTCATTGAAGATTTAGAGCTCAACTCAGCAGCCTTTCAAGAGATTTATCAGCGCTTGACACTATATTCCGCTGTAGAAGCATTAAATAGCAAAGCCTACGACGAAGCAATAGGCTATGCACTCAAATCGCAATCTCGAAACATAGACAACTCACTCTTTCAAATTGCACATCTCATTATGGGAGATGCAAAACACTTACAAGGGCTATATCCTGAAGCAAGAGGCCATTACGCTCAGTTTTCAATGACCAATGTCGATAATTCAGAATTTCCTTGGGCAGTGAATGCCTATGCTTCCTATGGAATAGCCTATACCTATTTCAAGGAAAAGGACTACAACAACGCAGCGAATAAATTAAAAGTTGCGTATGACCAGCTAGAGCAAGCTCAGTTTCCGAAGGCACAAGCGTTTTATCGAGATGCCATCCTGCGCAGAGCTGATTGTTTGTTTATGGAGCATGAGTACAGCACATCACAAGATCTCTATTTGGAAGTATACAACAGGAATTTTCCAAAAGATGATTACGCTTTGTACCAAGCCGGTCTGATTGATGGATTTAACAACAATCTTTCTTCGAAGATTATGCGCATGGATAAGCTGGCCATAGATTTTCCCCAATCGACTTATCGGGATGACGCTGCCTTTGAAAGCAGTGACTCATATTTTGCACTAGGCGAGTTGGACAATGCCAAGAGAGGATTTTTAGATTTTGTCAGCAACCATAAATCAAGCCCTTACAATCCTGTTGTTTACAGCAAGCTAGGCCTTATCTATGAAACACAAAACCAATACAACGAAGCTGCCAACTGGTACAAGAAAACCATATCTGAGTTTCCGGGCACCCCTTCAGCAAACGGAGCTGTAAAAGCACTTGAAAGAGTATATCTCGCTATGGGACAACCCCAAGCCTTTGTCGATTTTATCAATTCACAATCGGGAATCACACTCAACGAAAGCAAAAAAGATAGTCTCTTGTTTACCAATGCGATGAACTTCTACAAAGCAAATGACTATCCGAAAGCTGCTCGTGAATTCGAAGATTACTTAAAGGAGTTCAGCCGAGGATTTCACCATTTAGAAGTAAATTCTTATGCAGCCGAATGCTACTTTGAAATGGCAAAGGCGGAGAATAACCCAAGTTACTTTGATCGAGCACTACCCTTTTATCAAACTGTAATATCCGAGGGTTCAGGATCTCAACTTGAGACCGCTCTAGTCCGAGCAGGATTTATAACCTTTAATCACCAAAAACGCTATGGCCTTGCCCAACAATATTATAAGCAACTCTCGGAGATGGGCAGCATACAAAGCAACATTGAACTTGCACTTGAAGGCTTTTTACGATCCAGTATTGAGTTACAAGATAATGTTGGCATTGTGACAGCTTTCGAAAGAATACAGGCGACCCCTACTATGTCCAAAGACATACAAGATCTAGCCTTGTTTTCAGGTGCAAAGGCCTACTACCAACAAGGAAATATCCAAACCGCTCAAACGATGTTTGAAGACTGTATTCAGCGACTTCATATGAGTTCTAACAAAGCGGAATCCGCATGGCATCTTGCAAAAATCACCTATGACGATGGACGATTTGACGAAGCTAAGGAAGCTAGTAAAGGTGTAATAAGCAGTTATGGTTCATATAGCTATTGGGTGGTTAAAGCATATATCTTAATTGGAGACTGCTGGATCGGGCTTGAGAATTACAATGAGGCCATCCTAACCTTAGAATCGATTGTAAACAATTACCAAGGCGACCAAGGACTTATTGATGAAGCCAGCCAAAAGCTAGAGCGGGCAAGAACATTAGAGCGCCAAAAAGACTTAGAAGATGAAGATAATAGTCAAACACAAGATTAATCTTATGCGATACAATACACAATACATATTCCCTGTACTGCTCGTTTTAATTGGCAACAGCTTGTTTGCCCAAAACAATGGACTCAATGATGCTGATTTTAATCTTGTCAGAGATTACGAGGGCTCTATTGAAGATGCGGATAAACTCCAACTTCAATTAGACGTTAGTCCACCTGAGGCAGATGACATCAGTCATAACTATACCATGCCTAAAGTTAAGTTTGATGTCGAACTACCACCACCAGAAACACGCCCCACTCGTGTTGACTTAGAGGCCTTATTTGAAACACAAGATAATTTTCTACGCTTTGGCTTTGGATCGCAACTCTCTGCACTTGGAGAACTAGGCTTTTACGAAGATCTAGGGAAAAAGAAAAAAAGTCAGCTAGGTATTATGGGGAGCCATTTTTCTTCTAATTGGGGAAGGCTGCCCAACATGACCTTCATGGATTCGCGAGTAAACTCGTTTCTCAATTATCATTCACGGTACATTTCCATGCATATTGAAGGCAATTTCGAACATGATATTGACCATAACTATGTGTATGATACAACACAAGGTGAATTTATGGACGAAGACATTAGACAACGAGCCACTCGATATGGTGGAAACGTCCAGTTGATCAATCACGAAGCAAATAACCTTGATATAACATTTAACAATACATTGGGTTACAATCGATATCAAGATAACTGGTCAAACAATGAAAACATTATCAATCTCGACAGCCGTATAGGTAAAGAAATCGATAAATTTCAACACTTTGAGATCATTACGCGATTTAACTATATAGTCCGCAATGCAGATCAGCCCTATGGAGATCTAAAACGTTCCGTCTTTAAACTAGGTGCTCACTATCATTATCGGACAAATGACTGGTTACTCGATGCGACAATGGGTTTTGGGATAGGCGATGTTTCTCCGAGAAAGAAAAACAATCAAAGCAAGTTTGACTTTTTCCCAAAGCTTGAAGCACGCAGAGAAATAATCAATAATAAGCTGCAATTTTTTGCAAGGTATGATCGAGATATTGATTTGATCAGCCTTGACCGACTCCAACGGGACAATCCGTGGATGATACTGGATAGTATTGACGTTCAACATGCGGGATATGATCACCTAACAAGTGGTTTTCAAGGGGGAATCAAACGATTTGACTATGACATCCACTTTGGTATGAGAGCGACTCGAAATCAGGCCTTGTACAAGAACATATATGACGTTAATCGACAGAATCTCAGTGAGTTTGAAGTAGTGTATGACTCCTTGATGATTACCTATAACGCCCATGTTGACTTAGGTGTAAAAATCAAGGACAATATTCACCTCTATTTTGGTGCTGACTATTTCACCTACCAAGTCAACAACAACGAGGCTGCATTCAATCTGCCAAAACTCAAGACATTCACAGGCGTAAAAGTATCCGCCATAGATGGCAAACTACTCATGCGAGGTGAGTTAAACATCTTTGCAGGGTCGCAAGGAATTGATGAATCAGGTGAACTTCAAACCATTCCAGTTCCTGTTGATATAAACCTGAAAAGTGAGTACCGGTTCAACAAGAATTTTATAATATTTGCCTACCTTAATAATGCGTTTGGATTCGTAGAAAACTATCAGTACCAGCAATTCTACAGTTATCCAAGCTATGGAGTAAATGGTCTAGTAGGTGCAACCTTTCAATTCTGACATATACAGAGAACTCGAAGAAGTTTTACAAGAAGTCCTTGTTAAGGATGGTGAAC
The DNA here is from genome assembly GCA_049890075.1 of Chitinophagales bacterium. Classification (GTDB taxonomy): domain Bacteria; phylum Bacteroidota; class Bacteroidia; order Chitinophagales; family UBA8649; genus UBA8649. The sequence continues at coordinate 47,552 of JBMHCE010000030.1, read as the reverse complement.
TTGCTCTTCCCTATTTTGGAAGCCTTCAATATTGTCCTACGTCAATTGACTATACCAAAGAACACCTCGTCCTAAACCGACATCGGGTGACCTTTACATCCGATGCCAATAGAACGGCCAAGGAAGATCAGATTAAAACCATTGCAGATCATCTTAAACTCAGCGAGTTTGAGAGCAAGGTAGTTCTAAACCGATGGCTGGGTTCCATCAAAAGTGATTTAAGAACAAACGCTATGTGGTCTTCGCAGAATTTTGGAGAAATTTCTTCAACTTCTCAAGGCATACAAGTTGAACTAGCAGATAGTCCATTTACTGAAGATGACCACCAATACTTTGGATTTGCCAATGTAGCGATTCCTCAAAAACTAGGGATCAAAGACCAAACCACAGATAAGAATATAGTATCGGAAGAGGATACTGAATCTTCTGAGACAAAAATTATCCCAATTGATAGTCAGAAAACTTCAGAAGCTGAAGACAATGAGAAAGTAGTTGTAGCCAAGAAAACAAATCAACCCGTACGAACCTCCGCACGAGCTCTTGCTGCAAGCTTTATCCTAGGTGTGATAACACTAAGTCTATTTAGTTTCGAGGGGAATCGAGTAGGTAGTCCAGTCTATAACATGCTGCATCCTGTGCATCAAGCGTCACAACCTTTACAAGTTGAAAACATCGAAGCTAAACCTATCGAAAATGAACTTGTCAATCCAATCCCTGAGTCATCCAATGATCAAAGTGTTCCGGTCAACTCAGAAACATGGGAACCGACAGTGAAAGCCACAACGGAAAACGAAACGGAGAAATCAAGGATTGAGAAAGAGGTTGTGACAGAAGAAGAAGGAAATAGTGCAATTGAAAGCATCAATATCAATGAGCCTGTAGTTTACGTTGTTTTGGGCTCGTTCAGTCAAAAGGAAAATGCATATCGTGCGATAAAGAATTTTGAAGAACTTAATCTAACTCAGGATATTGAGTACAAGTATAATGGCACGTACTATCGCGTTGGATTGAGTATTTCAGAGAATGAATGGCATCAAGTCAACCAAAAGCATAGTTTACCATTCTGGATTCTTCAATAAGAAGCAGTCGGTATTAGCTCATTAAAAAGGAACGCAATACCGTTCACTACCTCGGTTTTTTGGCTTCCCAACATATACCAAACTGATTTCCGGCCCACCATTACTTCGAGAGGCAGACGATAAGCTTGAAATGTTTACGTCATAACTAAAACCGATAGCCAGCGTCTCTAGGTTTATTCGAGATATTAGGGCAATTGCGTCAAGCGGCCCCCTGTACATAACACCAAAAGCTACAGAGTTTTGGTCAAAAGGCTCACGGTTAAAGGAATACGACATTAAGGTCGATACATTGATTTCCGTAGAAGGTCCTTGTTTGTTAATTATAAAACTAGGCTGTAGATGCATACGCTCTCCTACTGGAACCTGCATTCCTCCCATTACAGAAAACTTTGCATACATGCGATCACTTGCACCAATAGAAGTAAACTGAGATAGCTCAGGCTGATTCAAGTGGTGCATTGCCGTACCAAGATAGACGCTACGGTCTTTATTGGGAGAATAACTCCATAAGAAGCCCATACCCACATCAAACATTGCATAACGATCGCGATCAATAGCCTCTCCTCCCAATGGGTCAATTCCCCCACCTTGATTAGCAAAAACGGCATTTGTGAGGTCGATACTTCGCATACCAAAACCACTTTGGATTCCGGCAGAAATAGAATTGGTCCCCTTGTTATCTAAAATGAAATGATACGCAACGTTAAGATCTACTTTGTTCGTACTGTAGTTTAGGTCACCTGCTTGATCTGAATAAAAGTTGATTCCGACACCAGCGTAATTGCTGTAATAGGTAGGCTTTCCAAGGGCAAAATCGGAAAACATGTTGAATGTCCGATATGTGTTTCCAGTTGACACAGCGTTCCACTGGGTTCTGAAGTTAGCTCCTGCTCTATAATTTGAGCCGTGAAATCCACTCATGGCTGGATTTACATAAACAGGCGTTGCTGTGTATTGTGTAAAGTGTACATCTTGCGCAAAAACAGATCCCACCACTAGACATCCAAGGATGTAAAGCCAAATTCCTATTGATTTTAATACATTTCTCATCGTATCAATGTTACGTTTCCACTACCTTGAACGCGATCTCCATTGGAACACTGGACTTCATATCTATAAATATAAACTCCCTCATTACACCGTTCTCCATTTTTACTTCGTCCATCCCAACCATTCATTTCATTGTTTGGTAGAGTATTGAGCGATTCAAATAAAAGAATACCCCATCGATCATATACAGCAAACGAGTTGACATTGATCAAGCCCGAACCCTGCAGATAAAAGTTATCGTGCAATAAGTCACCATTTGGAGAGAACGCATTCGGAAGAAAGATATACCCATCGGCACAGCTATTCTCCACACCTACTAATACGAAAGAATCTAGGGTACAGGTTACAGAATTGACACTATATTCAATTTCAAATTCATAAATCGTTGATTCTGAGGGAGAAACTAGCAACGTTTCATTCTCTACTATGCCAGAATTCACACTCAAATCCCAAAGTATTGTATCATATAACCCACTGATTTCCACTGATAATAAAGATGAGCTTCCTTGTAATATGGTGTCTGGTTGAGCCTGTGGAGAGGCTATAGGAATGAAAGGAACAAGAACGGACAGAGATGGTGAAGTGTCGCGTGGGCAGTAGTCATTTGCGCTCATACCCTCAAAGGAGAACATACTAAGACCTTCAACCAAAGGTTGTAATGATAACTGATTAGTGCTTTCGTTAAATGATACTTGCAAATCAGGATTGGTTATGTATTGCAAAGAATCAAAACCATTCGCCGTAAACACGGCAACATCTCCGAAACAAACTGTATCAGATAGTGGATCAAGGGCGATCTGAGGTAGTACATCCTGAATTACCTGTATTGAATCTCTATCTACACATCCGTTAGCATCCTCAATATATAATTCAGCCGTAATATCATTGGGAGAATTATAGACAGCACTAAAACCGCTCACACCTACAACATCATCAAAAATCCAATTGGCTGAGGAGATTGGGGCATCCCCTTCTAAAGATGCTGAGGTGAAATCAACAGGGAAGTCCTCACATGCTGGGCCAAATTCGATAATGGCCTCAGGGTTTTCAAACACAACTATATCCTGAAAAGCTGAATCTATACATCCATTTTCATCTACTATCTCAAGTAAGATCGTATAGGTACCAACAGGATAAATCTGTGTATAGCCAGGATTGACGATATCCACTTGGTCAATGCCAGGCTGAATGTTAAAATCATAATCCCATGAATAAGTAGCTGTTGGAGTAAATACTTGGCTTGATCCACCGAGGATTATGGAAGTAAGACCTTCGCAAGCTGCACTATCACTTGGTGTAATTACTGCTATCGGCGCAGGAACAAGGTCTATGGTTTCAAACGCAGTATCCCGACAACCCACGACATCTTCAACCACAAGCTGAACGGTATGAATACCCGACTGATTAAAAATCGTAGTTAATGGAGGGGTTATATTTTCATCACCGCTCCCCTCGTCAAAATCCCATATCCAAGTTTCTATAACCTGCGTAGCATTAGTGGGTTGACTTAAATCATTGATCGTTGCAATCGTCTCCGTACACGTCGCCAATATTTCAAAGTCAGCCTGAGGTAAATCATAGACGACAGCCGTATCCCTTCCTATACCTACACATCCTAAGCTATCCGTAACGGCTAAGGATACAAGATATATTCCCGCATTAGGGTTGACTCTTGACGTATCAGGGTTCGTAGGTGCCGTAATTGTCAGTAGGTCAAATGGGGATATACCAAGGTTCCATGTATAGGAAGTAAATGGAGCCTCCGCTACTGTGGAGAACTGATTGTAGGACGTTGGCCTTCCTAAACAAACTGAATCCACAACCACATCCACCGTTGGAAGCGAACGAATGTGAACGGACTGACATAGCGTGTCTTGATTACCAGCACAATTAAGGTCAGATTCTACAATTAGGCATACCGTGTAATCTCCAGAAACCGTAAAGGCATAAGCAGCATTGACACCAGTTAACGTATCCTGTATGCTGTTAGGATCATTAAAAATCCATGTATAGTCCGTGATAATTCCCGTTCCGCCCAGTGAAGCACTGGCATCAAATGAGGCCGGCTCATTTTGACAAGTGTCGTTAAAAGTAAAGCTTGCTTGGGGTCCTTGACCTACCAATACATCAGCTAGCGTATCATACGAGCATCCATTGTCATTCTGTATAGTAAGCGATGCAACATATATGCTATCCACGGCATAATTGTGTTGCGGATTTTGTAGTGTGCTTGTATTGTTTGCACCGGATGCAATATCTCCGAAATTCCAATCCCATTGAGTGATTGTCCCTAGCCCACCACTACTCTCATCGGTAAAGGCAACTGGACTTCCAGCACATGCTTGGCCTACACTGAAATCAGCAATTAGTCGATCGACAGTTATCTGTACAAAGCCACCTAATTGACTAGAGCAACCATTACTATCAACACCGAAGACCACATAGGTCGTTGTGGTATCTGGATAAACGACAGGTGTTAAGGATAAGGTGTCATCAATTGCATAATTGGGTGACCAAACTACCGTTTCAATATCCGTAGCAAAGAGATTGATAGAATCACCACGACAAATTGTAGTATCATTTGGAATGCCAATCACTGGGTCTGCATAAATTTCAATAAGCATGCTGTCGATACCTGAGCAACCCCGTGAATCCGTAAGGCTTACTTCGACCCAGAATAATCCAGGACTTGTAAATACATGTTGAACAGAATCACCCGCCACCTCAAGTGGACTGCCATCTCCAAAATCCCAAATACTTTGAACAATCGTCGTACCAATCACAGTATCGGTTGATGCCGAATACTCGAAGGACGCGATAAAACCACTACCATTTACACACCCTGTACTATCGCCAGATAGACTGATTGTAGGAGGCTCTGGCAGATATATGGAATCCCTAAAGGACTCAGTACAACCAATAGAGCTCGTCGCAGAAAGGGCTAACTCATAAAATCCTGGACTTGGATAAGTATAACTTGGTGAGTCCAAAGAAGAAGTATCCGTTGTAACATTTAAATCGCCAAAGTCCCAAAAAATATCTGTTATTGGAAAGTTACCTGGGAATGATACTGTATTACTTACCAATTCGACTTCACCTGACCCACAAAATGCTGAATCATTCAGCGTGTAATCAAAATCAAAGCTGTCTATAATGATTGAAGAATCCGGAAGGAAATAGGTGTAAGAACAGTTTACATCATCGACAAAAACTCCAGGTGCAAAGACACCAAGGTTACAAAAAGCGACATCAAACAAAGTATCAGTGATGGTATCGGTGAGGCTTCCTGTGGCTGACAACGGAATTTCTGTTCCATCACCTAACACAAAACTAGCCGTTGGTGTACCATAGAGAGAATACTCAATATCAAAAGAATCACATACACACCCCGTGGTATTGCCTAAAACACGAAGGTTAGCCCACGGACCTCCTACGGTCACCGTATCGCGTATGATTGTATCAGAGCATCCTGTATTGGAGGAAACCGTTAGTGAGATCGGATAGCTTCCTGCTCGCACATAGATCTGTTCAGGATTTACTTCAGTCGATAAGAACCCATTTCCAAAATCCCATAATAAAGAATTCGTGTCTACATTATTCTGAGAAAGATTAGTGAATTGAACGACCTGAACAGGGAATGGACAAGGCAACGCTGTTTGTGAAATAGCATAATCCGCAACAACGTCAAATACCGGCAAAACTAGAATGGTGTCTGCTACGCAACCATTACCATCTGAGATCTGGTATTGGATGGTTTGGTTACCTTCCAAAGGAAAACATGCCGTTACGTTTGATTCATTGGCACCTGAAATCGTACCCGGCAATCCTTGGTCAAAATTCCAAGAATAGTTGGTAACGTTTGAGCCCGTCGAGTTATCCGTAAAGGCTACACAAGCATCTTGGCAAATGAAAGTATCTGACAACGTCAAATCAATTACAGGGTCAGACACATCAATAACAATAGAGTTATCACTAATCACACAACCAGCAGAATCCGTTAGGGTTAAGCTTACTTGAAATACACCAAAGGTGTCGTAAACAAAGGATGTAACCGCTTGATCACTCGTATCTGCTGTATTGTTACTCAAGCCAAAATCCCAGAAGTAGCTTTCAATTCCAGAAAAAGGTGCCGTTGAAGTATCCGAAAAGTTCACTGTTAAAGGTGCGCAACCGCTTATCACATCGGCTACTGCACCCGTTGAGGTCCCCGCAACGTACAGCGAGGTAGTTAATGTATCAGCACATCCATTAAGGTTAACATAGCGCATGTTAATCGGATAAATACCTGGATCCACAAACTGAACCGTTAGAGCCTGCCCTTGTGCTATGGCTCTTGGAGGAACCGGACCACTACCTAGACCACTGGTAAAGTCAAATGTACCGTTAAAGGTCCATCTCGTATTACCTTGTGCCCCTGTAGCGTCTGGAGAATTCTGGAATAACGAGATGACCTCACCTGCACAAATAGAATCATCACTCAATCCAGCAATGATGGTGTCAGGATAGATTGTAACTGTCCTTGATATATCCTGAACGCATCCTGTTGAATCATTAATAACAGAAAGGCTAACTACAAAATCCGTGGGCACTGAGACCGCTGGATAGGTATAACTATCAATAAGATTCGAAGAAACATCTGTCGCTGTACTTGGATCACCGAAATCCCAACTTATAGAGGTGTATGCCGAGGAGTTTGATGCGTCAAAGAAGACCGTATTTTCATTATCACAGCCAATACTATCCGTAAATTCGGCAAACGGACCTAACACATTAATAGCCGGCAGTAATGTTGGATTGATATCGCTAGGACAGTTATACAGCAAGGCAGTAAAAGAAGGTATTGATGGACCAATGCCATTGGTGTAGCTGTGACAAACTGTATCAAAGGGTGAGGCACTTGTTGTCACGCCATCGCCAAAGTCCCAAAATATTGTATCCGCATCAAGACCATTGTAAAAGAAACATACTTGTTCGGTTTGCAAGCATGCTTCTAACGTGTCTGTCATCCCCATTCCGACGGGTGGACTACCCGCACATACAGCATCTTCCAATAAGACGGTATCAGTGCAACCCGTTGTCGTAACGGTTATCAACTCTACATCAAAACAGCCTGTATCAGCATATGTTACAGAGGGGCCCGGACTATTGGTACTTGAGACCGAAGCTGCGCCTGGAAAATTCCATTCATAGGACTGAATACTCTCCCCTGTTGGCAGATTGTTAAACAAGGCCGTGTAGTTGACATTTAATGGTACACATCCATCGAGTATGTCAGGTACAATTGAAGAGGTATATGGTTCAACTACATGAAAATTATTGAATGTCTCGGTCACTTGGCATCCGTTAGAAGCCGTTTCAGTTACGACAACCTCATAAGAACCAAAACCATCGTATGTGACAAAAACTGGGCCTACCCCCGTTGCGCTCGACGGCGTGCCATTAGGAAAGGTCCATTCAGTTTGTACCGAATTTACCGAAGTCGATTGAACATTCAGTGTAGCAGGTATTTTACAATCTTGGTTGACCGTAAATGTCGCACTCGGTACAGGAATAGATAGAATGTCAACCGCACTAGTCTGAATCTGTGTTAGAGAGCATCCACCGGGAAACGTGACAGTCAATGTCGCATCATAACTTCCTGCGTTGGAGAAATTCGCATTAACTACAGATGTGGACGCACTAGAAGGATTAGCACCGGTAATGGTCCATGCCCAAAAATCAGGTGTTGGAACGGATAAATCGGTAAAGACAACCGTTTCTAGAGCACAAGCAGTATCGGTAGATACAGAAAAATCAATAACCGCATTGAACACTCGTATCACGTCGCTTTGCAAAAAGGTATCAGCGCATCCATTCGTCTCAGCGATTAATTCCAGGCTGTACAAACCTTCGGGAAGCGTGGTGACTGGCTCAAACCCGGTTTGCGTGGAAACCACATTGCCTAAGGCATCAATAAAATTCCAAGTATAGTTTGTCGCAGTGCTTGTGGCAGAAGACAAGTTCGTGACCGTCACCGCTGCAGGTACAATACAAAAATCGGTTTCAGGTAGACTGAACTGGGCGTTGGGAGTCTGGGTAGGTGTTACGACAAAAGATGCGGTATCCTGGGTCGTACAACCACATGAGTTGGTAAGAATGGCGTTGGGTGAAAAAGCACTAGACGACGTATAAGGAAATGTAACCGAAGTATCACATGCATCTTGTATGAGTAAACCAGGAATCGGCTGAAAAAAGGAAGAAGCAATGCTCCCACATCCAGGGTCGCAGGATAAGTTGACCGTAATGGAATCCCCGATACATAAAAACTCAGTATTTGCGGTGATTGTAGCACTCGGTAGTTCAAAGACTTCGATTACATCATTTTGAGTCAGCGTACTTGAATTTCCCTGATTGTCTGTAATCGTTAGGCTAACGGTGTAAAACCCTGGATCGCTTAACGCGATAAACGGATTGGTAGAGAAAAATGGACTATTTGGAAGTACGCCATTGGGTCCAATTACCGTCCAAACGTAACTCTGAATGGGATTAGCTGATGTGGAGGCGTCTTGTAATTGCGTGACCAAAGGTTCGGGACACCCTTGACTACGAGATACCGTAAAATCCGCGTTGATTTGAGCAAGAGTTGGTTGGGCTAATGACAATAAACAAAGGCTTATCAACAATGACCAAAACATCTTAGCTGATGGCCTGTAAAGCTTGATACTTTTATAATGCACATTATCCCACATACGCAAATCTCTCATGCCGAACCTTTCAATATGTCATGTTTCCAATTCAACCGTATATACCGAGCCAAATGACTCAAGCGATGTGGTCTCAATGGTCCTTTTTGGAGAGAGTGTAAAGGTAATTGATTTCTCACAAAAATGGTCTCAAGTTCTTGTACATAACAACCAATGTAAAGGATGGGTTCACACTGCACATTTTGCTCATTCCGTTGAAGTAAGTGACAGTCCAATACGTTGCATCGATTTTACTGAATTTGTACACCATGAAGAACGTAGAATTCCCATATTTATTGGGTGTCAGCTCCCAAATTATGATGGTATACGACTGCATTATGGCGACTATCAATGGAATTTTTCCGGCCAATCCATCCACTCTAAAGATCTCGGTATGGAGCGCTTCAAACGTCTTGGCCAAAAATATATAGGTGCTCCATACAGAAAAGGGGGACGTTCACCCTTTGGGATCGACGATTCTGGGCTTGTGCATATCCTCTACAGTTTTTTGGGCAAAAGCTTGCCAAGAAGTGCAGATAAACAATCTACAATAGGTCATCCACTACATTTTATCCAAGAAGCTCAGCTTGGTGATCTTCTAGGATTTTCTTCGGCAAAAGGAGGTCCTGTAGATCATATCGGCCTCTATTGGGGTAACCAGCAGGTGCTTCATGTAGATAGTGTAGCTCAAATTGACCAAGTTGATCACAACGGCATCTACCATGCATCCTCTGGCCAATACACCTATTTCCTCACCAATATTCAGCGAATCATCGATGTATGGCCAAACCCTTAATCGTCATACTGACTGGGGCCGGAATGAGCGAAGAAAGCGGCCTTTCTACCTTTCGTGGTGCGGATGGACTTTGGGAAGGCCATGAGATTACAGAAGTGGCATCTCCTGAGGGCTGGCAGACTAACCCGGAGTTGGTTAATACTTTTTACAACGCGCGCAGAAAACAACTTCTTGAGGTAATGCCTAATGATGGACATAAGGCCTTAGCCCAACTCGAAAATGACTATGATGTGCAGATTATCACACAAAATGTTGATGATTTGCACGAGCGCGCTGGTTCACAAAATATCCTACACCTCCATGGTGAATTACGTAAAGTGCGCAATCAACGAGGAGATGGTATTCGTCCGTGGGATGGAGATTTAGATTTAGCCGATCTTGGAGATGACGGTCTTCCTTTGAGGCCACATATTGTATGGTTTGGAGAGGATGTTCCCGCCATTCCAACAGCTATTGAATGGACAAGAAAAGCTGATTATTTTGTGGTAATCGGAACCTCTCTCCAAGTTTATCCTGCCGCCAATCTTATTTACTATACCGCCTCCCATACTGAACATATTTTAATTGACCCCTACCCTCCTCAACACCTTACCATTCCTCGACTTACGGTCTACCCCATGAAGGCGTGCGAGGGAATTCAACAATGGATCAATCAACTAAAGCAAGCGAAGTAATTTATCATGAAAGACAATCAATCCATGGATAAACCATCGTTTAAGGACAATGGAAGATTTGACCCTCCTAAACCTCATGGCGATTGGAAAATCAATCATCGGAACACTGCCTATGAGAATGCATGGATTGAGGTTGGCCATTATGAGGTAACAAATCCATCGGGAAGTGAGGGAATCTATGGAGTTGTGCATTTTAAAAACATAGCGGTGGCCATAGTCGCCTTAGATGAAGCTCAGAACGTGCATCTTGTAGGACAGTTTCGCTTTACATTGGACAGCTATGAATGGGAGATTCCTGAAGGAGGATGTCCTGCAAATGAAGCACCATTAGCAGCAGCCAAACGAGAATTACTGGAAGAATGCGGACTTGAGGCAAGACAATGGAAAGAAATACTTCGTATGGCGACTTCTAATTCAGTCACCGACGAGCTATCCATCACCTATCTTGCCACCGGACTTACTCAATCCGAGGCAAGACCTGAAGACACTGAAAACCTAACACAACAGTGTATTCCACTGGATGATGCGCTATCCATGATTGACCGCGGTGAGATCAAGGATGCCCTAAGCGTTGCAAGCTTACTTAAGGTCTCAAGGGATTTACCAACGAGTAATTAACATCGCAACCTCCAAAAAAGCTTTTAATCTTATCTTAAGAGGAATAAGAACACCAAGACTATGCGATATTTTATAGCTCTAGCTTTACTTTTCATCTCGTTTTCACTATCAGCACAGGATAATGTTGGAATTGGAACCCTTAACCCCAACCCCAATGCTGCCCTTGATATTGAATCCAATGATAAGGGTCTTTTGATTCCACGTTTAGATGCAGCCCAACGAGCGGCAATTGTTGGTTTGACTAATCTAGAGAGTGGTCTCCTTGTCTTTGATCAAACAGATAATCTCTTTTATTACTGGGATGGCAATGTGTGGCTCCCAATGCCTATTGACCTAGATGAGCAGGATATCGATTCTGTAGTCCTTACAGGAAGTATTCTTGAAGTATTTATAAGTAATGGTAACTCAGCAACCGTTGACCTCGGTCCACTTGCAGCGCAAGGCCCTGTTGGTCCTCAAGGTCCCGCTGGTCCTGCCGGCGCGGATGGCGCAGATGGAGCTGATGGTGTCGACGGTGCACAAGGCCCCGCTGGTCCACAAGGTCCCGCTGGTGCAGATGGACAAGATGGAGTCGATGGTGCTCCAGGTCCTGCCGGTCCACAAGGTCCTGCTGGCGCAGATGGAGTCGACGGTGCGCAAGGTCCCGCTGGTCCACAAGGTCCTGCTGGTCCCGCTGGTGCAGACGGACAAGATGGTGTTGACGGAGCCCAAGGCCCTGCCGGTCCACAAGGTCCCGCTGGCCCTGCCGGTGCAGATGGGACCCAAGGCCCTCAAGGAATACAAGGTCCCGCTGGTGCAGACGGGCAAGACGGAGTTGATGGTGCTCAAGGCCCTGCTGGTCCACAAGGTGCTGCTGGTCCACAAGGTCCCGCTGGAGCTGACGGTGCTGACGGTGCGCAAGGTCCTGCTGGTCCACAAGGCCCTCAAGGTCCTGCCGGTCCAGGAGGTAGTGACGATCAAAATTTAACGGCCGCTACCCTTTCAGGAAATACACTACAAATTGATATTGAAAACGGAAATTCCGTAACTGTTGATCTTTCCTCTATTGGAGGTACCCAAGGCCCTGCCGGTCCTCAAGGCCCTGCCGGTGCAGATGGAGCCGACGGAGTTGACGGTGCTCAAGGCCCTGCCGGTCCACAAGGTCCCGCTGGTCCTGCCGGTGCTGACGGTGCTGATGGACTCGATGGTGCTCCCGGTCCCGCTGGTCCACAAGGCCCTCAAGGTCCTGCTGGCGCTGATGGACAAGATGGAGCTGATGGTGCTCAAGGCCCAGCCGGTCCACAAGGTCCCGCTGGTCCTGCCGGTGCAGACGGTGCTGACGGAGCTGATGGTGTAGACGGAGCTCAAGGTCCTGCTGGTCCACAAGGCCCTGCTGGTGCAGATGGTGCCGATGGACAAGACGGAATTGACGGAGCACAAGGTCCTGCTGGTCCCGCTGGCCCACAAGGTCCTGCCGGTGCAGACGGAGCTGACGGAGCTGACGGTGCGCAAGGTCCCGCTGGCGCAGATGGAATCGACGGTGCGCAAGGTCCCGCTGGTCCTGCCGGTGCAGACGGTGCTGATGGAGCTGATGGAGCGCAAGGTCCTGCTGGTCCTGCCGGTCCTGCTGGTGCAGACGGACAGGATGGAACTAATGGCGTAGGCATTGATTCAACTATTGATAATGGTGATGGTACCTTCACCTTTAATTACTCTGATGGCTCAAGCTTCACAACAATTGATTTAACCGGCCCTCAAGGTTCTGCGGCAAGCGGCAATACTTTAGACGAAGCCTATGACCAGGGTGGACCAGGTGCAGGTCGCTCAATAGACGCTACAGATGGTGCGGTAGCCATAAATGGAGAGGACGGGCTATTTGTTACCGGAACAATCAACAGCGGATTGGCTATTGGTGCGGCGGATGGAATACCAGAAGGACCGGGTACCAGAATGTTCTTTAATCCCGCCAAAGGCGCTATTAGAGCCGGAACCGTTAATGGAGCACAATGGAACGATGTTAGCGTAGGACTCTATTCTACAGCAATGGGACAAAGAACCATCGCACAAGGTAATGCCTCTACGGCATTCGGTTTCAAATCAGAAGCTATGGGATATAGCTCTGTTGCGATGGGACAAGAAAGCATTGCTCAAGGTACTGGCTCTACCGCATTAGGCTTCAGGGCAGAAGCCTCAGGCATTAAATCTACAGCTTTGGGTGCCGCTACTGATGCCATTGGAGACGAATCAACAGCTATGGGTTCTTCTACCGATGCCACAGGACGGTATTCTACTGCTATGGGAGCCTTAACCATCGCCTCAGGGGAGAGTTCTACCGCAATGGGCGACTTAACCACTGCCTCTGGGGAGGGGTCAACCTCAATGGGTAAAAGCACAACGGCTTCTGGTGATTTTTCTACTGCTATGGGAGTCTTAACCATCGCCTCAGGGGCACGTTCCACCGCAATGGGACAGAACACAACGGCTTCGGGTGACTACTCCACCGCAATGGGTTATTATACAACCGCTTCGGGTTATGGTTCCACCGCAATGGGAAATAATACAACTGCACCATCAGGATACGAAACATCAATTGGTCTATACAATACCACCTATACACCAGCGAGCACTACAGGTTGGGGTGTTTCGGACCGTCTTTTTGTTGTGGGGAATGGAACTAGTCCTTCTACAAGAAGCGATGCCATGGTCATTCTTAAAAATGGAAATGTGGGTATGAGCGTTAGTAATCCAGCCACAAACCTTCAGGTAAATGCAGGAGTAAAATCTGACCACATTATCCTAGGCCCTAACACCGAGACAAGTACAAGCACAATTATAACAAATGGAGCAGAAGTTTATATCCGAGAAAATGGGCTATCAGGTGACGAGAATATGATAACATTGGATAAAACCGGTGGAGTTCGTTATGGAATAGGTATTTCTGATTTGGGGCCTCCATTTAACAATTCGGAATTAGCTCTACAGATAAAGTATGATGGAGCATCCTATGACTATGGAACAAGTACAGCAAATACAGATCTTCAAGGCGAAGTATTCATGCATTTCTCACGGGATTCGCGCAAACGAATCGGTGTTTGGACCACCAACCCATCTACTGAATTTGATATTGATGGTCAAATCAGAATGCGAACGGGAGCCACGAATGGCTACATAGTCCAAGGCGATGCCAATGGGGTTATGACCTGGGTAGATCCAAGTACACTCGGTCTTGGTGGCGGCACCTTAGACGATGCTTATGACCAGGGCGGGCCAGGTGCAGGTCGCTCAGTAGACGCTACAGATGGTGCGGTAGCCATAAATGGGGAAGACGGGCTATTGGTTACGGGAACATACGGCAGTGGGTTGGCTATTGGCGCTGCGGGTGGTATACCAGAAGGTGCTGGAACCAGAATGTTCTTCAACCCTGCTAAGGCCGCTTTTAGAGCTGGACATATTTTTAACGGAACGTTTACCTCCGGAACGAACTGGAACAATGCCAACGTTGGTAATTATTCTAGCGCAATGGGTTACAATACAACCGCTTCGGGTTCCTCTTCTACCGCATTTGGTTCTTCTACACGTGCTTCGGGTTCCTCTTCTACCGCATTTGGTTCTTCTACAATTGCTTCGGGTGATGGGTCCACCGCAATGGGTGTTAATACCAGAGCATCCCGTGACTACTCCACCGCAATGGGTTATACTACACATGCTTGGGGTGACTACTCCACCGCAATGGGTTCTAATACATATGCAAGATCTGGATACGAAACAGTGATAGGTCGGCACAATACCAACTATACACCAGCGAGCTATACAGGTTGGGATGCTGCCGATCGCTTGTTTGTAGTGGGTAACGGAACAAGCATTTCTGCGCTAAGCGATGCCATGGTCATCCTAAAAAATGGAAATACCGGAATCGGCAACTCTACACCAACCAACAAATTGGATGTGGATGGTCAGATAAGAATGCGCACGGGGGCCACGAACGGTTACATAGTCCAAGGCGATGCCAATGGGGTTATGAGTTGGGTAGATCCAAGTACACTCGGTCTTGGTGGCGGAAACACCTTAGACGAAGCCTATGACCAGGGTGGACCAGGTGCAGGTCGCTCAATAGACGCTACAGATGGTGCGGTAGCCATAAATGGTACTGATGGATTTTACATTACGGGAGCATCTTTTAGTGGTCTTGCAATTGGAGATCCTGGAGGGATTCCTGCAGGTGCAGGAGGTAGAATGTTTTTCTACCCAAGAAAGTATGCATTTCGATCAGGAGCCGTTTGGGGAACGCAATGGGATGATGCGAACATAGGGAATTACTCCATTGCATTGGGGCAGAATACAATTGCATCGGGTTTCAATACCACCGCAATGGGTTACGAGACAGAAGCATCAGGTGAAAACTCCACCGCTATGGGTCGACAGACAGATGCTACGGGTATGTTTTCCACAGCAATGGGTTACGAGACAGAAGCATCAGGTGAAAACTCCACCGCTATGGGTAATGAAACCGAAGCAATAGGTATTTCCTCTACGGCATCAGGTTGGAGAACAGACGCAATTGGAGATTACTCTACCGCATTAGGGTATATATCCATTGCATCAGGCGAGAAGTCAACAGCAATGGGCGGATGGACGATTGCACCTTCTGCATTTGAGACGACTGTTGGCATGTTTAACACAACCTACACACCCGCAAGCACTACTACCATTGATCCAACTGACCGCTTGTTTGTTGTAGGTAATGGAACAAACTCAACCTTGCGAAGTGATGCTATGGTGATATTGAAGAATGGAAATGTCGGAATCGGAAATTCGGATCCAGAAGGTCAACTTTTTGTTCAGCAAACCAGCACAGCATCAGGAGGTCCTAGTGGAATCTTTGTTGATCGACTCGGTGATAACTGGAAGACGTATCACAGTGGATTACACTTCAGTTTTGCCAATGAGGGCACGCGATATGCCTATGTTGAAGACAATACAGGTAACTACGTGATACCCTCAGATAAAAACCTTAAAACAAACATTGCCGCGTTACCCAGTGTCATGGAAGGCGTGCTTCGCCTTAATCCAGTGAGTTATGTTTACAAAAGTTCGTCAGACCCAAGTGCCAACACCCTTGGATTTCTTGCGCAAGAGGTTGGGGAGGTTTTCCCAGATATTGTCCGCTATTCAGAGGATGGAACACCCGGCCTAGCCTATGATTTGTTTTCAATAATATCCATCAAAGCCATTCAAGAGCAACAAGAGATTATTGAATCCCTAAAGACAGAGCTCAAAGAAGTTAAGGCCTTATTGGAGCAAAATGGAATCAAGTAGATAAGATTCTACTCTACCTTGTGATTAAAGGATATTCCCTTGGATTCAAGGTATTGTAAAGAGGGTTTGTAGATACTTGGAAGGGTTGGCATTAAGACACCGCGCTCCGTTAACTGATTGTCAATTATTAGCTTGGCAGCAATGACAATGGGTAAGCCTACGGTTTTTGCCATAGCAGTGCGCATTTGGTCTTCGCCAATCACTACGAGACTGCTTGTCATGCGTTGCTCGATATCTCCTGTATTGTCTTTGGTGTAGCGTACATCATGCCACATTACGATCATATCCTTATCTTCTGGCTCTAAGCGCCACTTTTCCTCTAACAAATCTTGCAGTATTCTGGCTGGAGAAGCCTTCTTACGTTGTACGAGTTGATCGGAAAACAGGCCTAACCATTCAAGCAATTGCATGGGCTCTGAATTTACCTTGGTATCGAGATAATGCGCCATTTTTAGCTCGACGGAGTCATAGTCACGGTACTTTAAGAAGAGATTGATAAAGTCTCTGTAGGTCATGCCCTCCTCGATAAGCATCTCATAGGAATCATCGGTCATACCTAACTGCACAAGCATGTGCCACCCTGAACAAAACGGCGGTCTTCGGAAGGTACCGCGATACATCGTATCAATATCTTCTAATCCATAAATTGATCTGTAGGATAGTGAATCGCGATTCGCATATCCCTCAAAGGCGCCATATCCTTCAATATCAATGCGTTCCGTACGATCAAATAATTTGTGGTACGGGATATATTTTAAGCGGCCTTCTTGCTTGAATGCAACAGCAGGTCCCTGCCCTGCCAGTACGACGTTGCGCGGATTCCAGGTAAACTTATAATGCCAAGGATTCGTATCGGATTCGGGAGCTACAAGCCCTCCAGTAAAAGATCGAAACCCTTTGATTTTTCCTCCTTCTGAGCGCAAATCATCGAGCATTTCCATGGCACTCATATGATCGATTCCCGGATCAAGGCCCATTTCATTGATAAAAATGAGGTCATTTGCCATTACCTCCTCATGCATGTCTTTCATGTCCTGCGAGGTGTAGGATGGCGTTATAAGGTGGCAACGGTGGTGTAAACACCATCGAGCGACAATGGGATGAAATCGCGCCGGCACCATGGAAATCACCAAATCATTAGCCATAATGGCCTCGCTGAGCGCCTTTTCATTGGTTACATCCAAGTCATTCCAATGAAGGCTGTGCTGAATGATTTGCTCAAATTGGGGCTTGAGCTGTTCATAGTTTGGATCACAAAGCGTGAGCTTAATTCGGCCATCTTTTTCCCACTTCGCTAATTCCTCGATAAGTACGGTAGCGCTTTTCCCAGCTCCAAGAAGTAATATCTTGGCCATTGACGTTAAATCCTTCATGGCGTTGAAAGTACTTAATATTTCATGGCTTACCTACACTCGCGGAGAGAGGGTGTAGCGTAATTGGTGGATAACCCTAGGATGGAGGTTTGTATTTTGCCCACGGAAGGGGGCCGAATGGGGTGCCAACACACAAAATCCCACGCTATCTCATTCATAATCACCGAACTACCATTCCACACTTCCTGAAGTTTTTACGGTATAAAACGGCACAAATCCTTACCTTTAACCTATGTCAGAATCGCGTAGTATTCACATAGACTATCAAGTCGTTTCTCAATTTGTTGATCTAACTCAAGATGATCAAAGCCTGTTAAATCAAGCGATTGAAGCCTCCAAATTAGCCTATGCGCCCTATTCCAATTTTCATGTGGGATGCGCCCTACGTCTTGCCAACGGCGAGGTCATCAATGGCTCAAACCAAGAAAATGCTGCCTACACTGTATGCCAATGCGCGGAACGTGGTGCATTAGGATATGCTTCTGCAAAGTATCCCAACGTTGCCGTGGTGGAAGTCGCAGTCTATGCCCGAGGTACTGCGGTAACTAAACCTGTAGCCACTCCATGTGGAGTCTGCCGCCAAGCCTTACTCGAATACGCCGATCGATTTGACCAAACGATGCGAATCATAGCCCAATGCAACGATTCTTCTATCTACCTGTTTAACTCTATTAGAGACTTACTCCCTCTTGGATTTAGTAAAAGCAATCTCATCTAACTCTTGAATTAGTATCCGTATGAATACTCCAGATCTCACTGCAAGTCAACGTGCCATCGCCAAAGAAGATAAATATGGCGCTCACAACTACCACCCTCTGCCAGTTGTCCTAAAAAAGGGTAAAGGGACGCGTGTTTGGGATGTAGAAGGCAAAGAATACTTTGACTTTTTAAGTGCCTACTCCGCGGTAAACCAAGGACACTGTCATCCAAGACTTATCGACGTCATGCAGGATCAAATCCAAGAACTAACCCTTACCTCTCGGGCGTTTTATAATTCATTATTAGGCGAATTCGAGGAATACATTACAGGTTACTTCGGTTTTGACAAAGTACTGGCCATGAATACAGGTGTAGAAGCGGTAGAAACCGCGATAAAACTCTGTCGAAAGTGGGCCTATCGCAAAAAAGGTATCGCAGACAATCAAGCCAAAATCATTTTTGTAGAAAACAACTTCCATGGACGAACACTTGGTATCATCTCTGCTTCTACCGATCCGGATAGCAAGGCGGAGTTCGGTCCATACCTGCCGGGAATTGAGGTGATTCCTTACAACGACTATCCTGCTTTAGAGAAAGCCTTGGAAGATCCCAACGTAGCTGGCTTTCTTGTCGAGCCCATTCAGGGAGAAGCTGGTGTTGTCGTGCCCGACGAAGACTACCTCGTTAAGGCACACGCGCTATGCAAGCAAAAGAATGTCCTCTTTATGGCGGATGAAGTGCAAACCGGCTTGGCTCGAACGGGCAAGCTCTTAGCGACCTGCGGAAACTGCTCATGTAATGGCTGGTGCGAAAACAACTATGAAACACGCCCTGACATTTTGATTTTAGGAAAAGCACTTAGCGGTGGAATGATGCCTGTATCTGCTGTTTTAGCGGATGATGAGGTCATGCTTTGCATTCGTCCAGGAGAGCACGGTTCGACCTATGGAGGAAATCCTTTGGCTTGTCGAGTTGCTATGGAGGCCTTACAAATCCTAAAAGATGAGTCACTTACAGACAACGCTCAACTTCTTGGACGCTACTTAAGATTAGAGTTAAACAAGATTGATAGCCCGTGGATCGAAGGAGTTCGAGGCGCAGGACTGCTGAATGCCATCTTAGTCAATGCAAAATCAAAGGAGACGGCGTGGAATATCTGTATGAAACTGAGAGATAATGGATTACTGGCTAAGCCCACACATGATACCATTATTCGCTTAGCGCCACCTCTTGTCATCACAAAACAAGAAATCGATGCCTGCCTTGCCATTATACGCAAGACTTTTATGGAATACACCGAAGAATAATCTCACACCTCTAGATTGGAAATAGAAAAGAAATAGTATGAGTAAATCAGCACAATTAGGACGAAGAGATAGCATCATTGTTAGTCTATCCTCTTATATCGCCGCCACCGTTTTATGTTTTGTAAGCTATATGCGAATGCCTGAGCACTGGGAAATGATGCCCAAGTTTATGGTAGCCGCCGCCATTGCGACCTTCTTCATATTTATCATGAGCTATCTGCTTAAAAATTCAAGCATGTATGACCCATTTTGGAGTGTACAACCCATGGTCTTTGGAGCAGGTCTTGTGGCAGCCTATGGCATTGAAAATGTAACTACCCATCAATGGATTACCGTGATCGGTATGCAATTGTATGGTCTTCGCCTCACCTCCAATTTCTATCGCGATTGGCCTGGATTATCCCACGAGGATTGGCGGTACAAGGATTTGGCCGAAAAAAGCGGAAAAGCCTATTGGCTCGTAAGTCTTTCTGGAATCCACTTCTTCCCTACCGTTCAAGTATTTATGGGCTGTCTACCTGCATTCTATCTCTTTGCAGCTGAAAACACTGGAGGTGATAGCTATTTGATCCTTTCCATTTTGGGATGGGTTGTTCTCTATGGCTCTGTTTTACTTGCTTTTGTCGCTGATGAACAAATGCGGAATTTCCGTAGAAACCCAGAAAACAAAGGCAAAACCATGGACCAAGGCCTTTGGAGTCGCAATCGCCATCCCAATTACCTTGGAGAATGCTTAACCTGGGTGGGTCTATGGATTTTGATTCTTGCCTACAATCCAAGTTATTGGTGGACAGGATGTGGAGCCATCGCCATTCTCGTTATGTTTTACGGCGTTTCCATTCCGTGGATGGACCGACGTTCTCTTGAACGACGACCAGGCTTTGATGAATACATGAAGCGTACAGGGCGTCTCTTCCCTAAGTTGTTTTAAATCAAATCGAGACGGATTATTTAGGCCTTTTCGCCCACATCGTCTTGAATCACCTTTGAGATGCGCCATGTAAATAAATACATAAGCGGCGTGTCGATAAGGGCGAGAAGTGCTTTAAATCCATATTGAGCAATGATTAACTCCCCGGCTAACGTCCAGGTGATGGGCTCAGTACTAGTTATACCATCCAATAATGGGTAGATGATTAACGCAACAACAACGACAATAGAAGTATCTAAAAGTTGACTAAGTATGGTTGAGCCATTGTTTCTCAACCATAGATATTTCCCTCCTGTAAGTTTCTTCCAAAACTCATAGATACGCACGTCGACAAATTGAGCGGTGAGGTAGGCGCACATCGATCCAAAGACAATTCCCGGTGCAAGACCAAAGACATTGAGAAAGGATTCTTCTGTAACATAGGAGTCCTCGGCAATTTGCGTTTGTAGAGCAATGAGTAGGACAATCGTTACAAAAATACTGGCCACAAAACCTACTTTAACCGCTAAATCCGCTCGTTTTCTTCCATAGATTTCCGAGATTAAATCAGTGACTAAAAAGGTTACAGGATAGGCAATAACGCCGGAGGATAAGGTCCATGAACCTATGGTAAAAAAGCGCCCTGCAATGAGATTTGTCAATACTAATGCTGCGATAAACACACCGACTAAGGTGACATAAATACGCAAGGCCTTAGGTGACTTATCAAAGGAAATGTCCATGCCATTAAAGGTATGCAGAAGTATTCAATACCTTCACACTATGATTTATCTCTATACGGATGGCGCAGCTCGAGGTAATCCTGGTCCAGGGGGTTATGGCGTAGTGCTAAAAAGTGGTCCCCATTATAAGGAGCTATCCGAGGGATTTAAGCATACGACGAACAACCGTATGGAATTGTTAGCCGTCATTGTTGGACTTGAGGCGATTAAGGTAGAAGGCGCTCAGGTTACCGTAGTAAGTGATAGTAAGTATGTCGTCGATGCGGTGTCCAAGGGATGGGTCTTTAACTGGGTGAAAAAGAATTTTAAGGATAAGAAGAATCCAGACTTATGGAGAAGATATCTATCCATTCACGCAAAGCATTCCATTACTTTTCAATGGATTAAAGGACATAATGGTCATCCTGAAAACGAGCGTTGTGATGAGCTCGCAGTAGAGGCCAGCCATGGCAGTAATCTCCAAGAGGATCATGGATATTTAGAATAGAATCATTCATTCTAAAATTAGCGCACCGAATAAGCAACTTCTAACCACAAACCGCGTTATCTTACCACGTAAATGAGCTATTATGGCACAATGGGAAGTCGATAAGTTTGGAGGAGCCTCCGTGAAGGACGCTAAGCGGTTAATGAATGTGGCTTTTCTTATGGAAAAGTTTCCTTCTGAACAGCGTATGATTGTCGTTTCAGCCATGGGTAAGACAACCAATGCGCTAGAAGAGGTACTCAAAACCTTTCTAGATGGAGATGACCACTATCTTGAACTTTTTGAGCAAGTCCGACAATACCATCTTATGGTTGCTGACCAGCTGTTTCAAAAAAACGATACGGTCTTTCATAAGATCCATGCCCTTTTTGATCAAACGCTGAGCTTTATGCAACATGTGCCGGTTCATCATCACGACTATATTTATGACCAGGTTGTAGTATTGGGCGAATTGGCCTCAAGCCGAATTCTCAGTGATTTTTTAAATGCACGAGGAATTCATAATCAGTGGCTTGATGCACGACGTATCATCACCACAAACAACGACTATCGGTCTGCAAAAGTAGATTTAAGAACATCGAAAGACAATCTCCAAAATGTCTTAGACAAATACAGTTACTCCTGCTTTGTCACCCAAGGATTTATCGGCGGAAGCGAAGAGGGAATTTCAACCACATTGGGGAGAGAAGGAAGTGATTACAGTGCCGCACTGTTTGCGAATATGCTACAAGCCCATAAACTTACCTTTTGGAAGGATGTTGACGGAATCTGGAGCAAAGATCCCAATGCGTTTGAGGACGCAGTGCAGCTTCCTGAAGTAAGTTTTCGAGAAGCGGTTGAGTTCACCTACTTCGGAGCCAAAGTCCTGCACTCTAAAACCATTCAACCCCTAGCCGATCTAGACATCGAACTCCATGTACGCTCCTTTTTATCGCCCGAAAAAGATGGAAGTAAAATTGTCCACACTAAGGAAGTAAACGCGAAAACAATGCCGTCGACGATGGAAGCGCGGACTGACAACATCGTAGTAACTCAACTCGAAACCAAGGATTACAGCTATATATCTCTTGCCGCACTTAAGGAAATTCTAGAGCAATTTGATAAGCTAGGCATAAATGTTCTCCAAGTATCTCGAAGTGCTACAACTCTTACACTTGTGCATCAAAACGTAGATAATCTGTCAAATCAACGTTGGATAAAAGGTATTTTAAATGAGCACAATATGTATCAAAGTGAACTTGCGGATTTAGTAAGTCATATCAATACTCAAAGTATCACTGGAAAACTGTTACCATTCGTGAATTTCGACGTACAATATGAAGGGGGATCAATAAAATTTCGACAAGAAGTTAAATTTTAGATTCATCGTACGTTAATTATTTATATATTAGAGACTTAAACAAGAATTATGAATTCTTCCAAAAACGCCAAAATAACAATCTTCGTAACGGTTGTACTAGCAACCTTAGTTTCTATCGCAAGCGCTCAGCCGC
The DNA here is from genome assembly GCA_049890075.1 of Chitinophagales bacterium. GTDB lineage: Bacteria > Bacteroidota > Bacteroidia > Chitinophagales > UBA8649 > UBA8649. The sequence continues at coordinate 24,306 of JBMHCE010000030.1, read as the reverse complement.
CACCACCACCACCGCCGCCACCAGCAGCAGGTGTTCCATTAGATGGAGGTATCTTAGCATTACTTGCTGGAATTATCACCTTTGTAGGTAGCCGCGTATTCCGCGCTAAGAAAAACTCTTAAGGGATAAACCAATATTAAAATTTACAGGGGACTTCGGTCCCCTTTACTCGTTATACTAATTAGTAGTGAAGCAACTTCTTTGTATGATGCACTACTAGCGCAAAACGACATTGACCATACGCCCTGGAACGACAATTACTTTTACAATCTCTTTTCCTTCGGTCCATTTCTTTGCAATGTCTGAAGAAAGAGCTACCGTTTCTATCGCTTGATTATCAGCTTTCGCGTCAACCTCAATTTCACCTCGACGTTTCCCGTTAAAACTCAAGGCAAGTATTATTGAATCTTTTTGAAGATGCGATGCATCAAATTTCGGCCATCCCTGATCAAGCACGTAACCTTCTCCACCAAGCAGTTTCCATCCATACTGTGCATAAACGGGAGCGAAAGGAGCTAATAGACGTAAAGCTTCCTTCATTGTCTCTTGAGGAATTTTGTCAAGCTTTTGCCAATCATTTACCGCAATCATAAAACCACTAACACAAGTATTCAAACTCAATTTGGGTAAGTCACGATCAACCTTCTCAATTAATGTATGTAGTATCTGAAGACTTGCCTTAGATTCAGAAGGATTGAGCATTTGATCTTTAGAAGCCTCGATAAGCCTCCAAAACTTATTCATAAATCGATATACCCCATCAATTCCTTGGTTATTCCAAGGCTTATGCTCCTCTATTGGTCCGAGAAACATAGAGTAAAGCCGAAAACAGTCGCTTCCGTAACGAGTAACAATATCATCAGGATTGACCACATTGTGTTTAGACTTAGACATTTTTTCCGTCTCAAATTCTCCAAGGAACAATCCCTTGTCATTTGTGTGAAATGTAGCATCGTGAAACTCCGGTCTCCAAGCGGACAGCTCATTGGTATTTACTTCAGCCTTCTCGTTGGCTAAGCTCGTAAGGATTCGGATCCGCTGACAACTATCACTCACCGATGGATGGTCAGCACTATAGTAGGTTTTTGATTCTTGTCCATCTCGATAAATAAAACATGTTTGCCCTTGGATCATTCCCTGATTAAACAGTCGTTTAAAGGGTTCTTCAGTAGATACTAAGCCTAGATCAAACAGGAACTTATGCCAAAAGCGCGCATACAATAGATGCCCCACTGCGTGCTCAGTTCCTCCAACATAAAAATCCACATCTTTCCAATAGTCAGACTTATCCTTAGCCAGAAAAGATGTTGTATTGGTAGGATCCATAAACCGAAGAAAATACCAACTCGACCCGGCATAGCCCGGCATCGTGTCCGTCTCCAGAGGATATCCTTTATAGGTCCAATCCTCTACTCTCGACAGAGGGCCTTCCCCACCCTTGGGGGTAAAATCCTCTGTATCGGGCAACTCTATGGGCAAATCTTCTTCATCTACAGGACAAGCTATTCCTTCCTTGTAATAGATTGGGAATGGCTCTCCCCAATAGCGTTGGCGACTAAAATTTGCATCACGTAGCTTCCATGTAGATGCAGCATCACCTATCTCTTTATCCTTTATTACTTCAATAGCATGCTGTATTGCCTCTGTTGGCGCTAGACCATCCAATGATGCTGAATTCATCATTTTCCCTTGCTTATCCCCCCGTTCGCCGCCAGAATCTGTCCGATCAATTACTTCTTTAATCGGAAGACTGTAATGTTTGGCAAAGGCATTGTCCCTAGCATCCTCAGCAGGCACGGCCATTACCGCTCCTGTTCCATAATCAATAAGCACATAAGCGCTGATATAAATAGGGATCTTATCTCCAGTGAGTGGATGAATAGCATAACTTCCCGTAAAGCGCCCATCTACTGATTTATCCTGCTGACGTTCAATACTCGATTTACGACTGACGGCATCGATATATGATTCAACTTCGTCACGATGTTCAGCGGTAGTCAATTCAGTAACCAAAGAATGTTCTGGAGCTAATACCATAAACGTAACACCATAAAGTGTATCCGGTCGTGTTGTAAACACCTCAATACCCTCCTGACTACCCTCTATTTCGAAGGTTACGTTCGCTCCAATGGATTTCCCAATCCAGTTTCTTTGCATTGCTTTTAATGCATCGGTCCATTCCAAATCATCAATAGCTTGGTATAACCGCTCGGCATAGGCCGTTATCCGCAGCGTCCATTGAACCATAGGTTTCTTAACCACAGGGTGTCCACCTCGCTCAGAAACCCCCTGCACGACTTCATCATTCGCTAGAACCGTACCAAGCGCCTCGCACCAATTCACCATGGATTCTTTGCGATATGCTAAACGGTACTTCATTAGCATGTCCGCCTTTTGCTTTGCATTCATTGACTGCCATTCGTCAGCAGTAAAATGAGGTGTATCCTCATCACATGCAGCAACTACATCCTTGTTTCCTTTTTGCTCAAACATAGCTACCAGTCCATCAACCGGCAATGCCCTATCCAAGGAAGCACAGTAATAATGATTAAAGAGCTTTAGGAATATAGATTGAGTCCAGCGATAATAGGATGGAGAAGATGTAGTCACTTCTCTTGACCAATCATAACTTAAATCAAGATTCGCCAATTGATCTTTGAATCGTGCTTTATTCTCTTTGGTGGTATCCCTAGGATGCTTGCCTGTTTGAATGGCGTACTGCTCAGCAGGAAGACCAAAAGAGTCAAAACCCATTGGGTGAAGCACATTAAAACCTTTTTGTCTTTTGTATCGTGCATAGATATCTGATGCAATATATCCCAGTGGATGCCCCACATGAAGTCCAGATCCCGAAGGATAGGGAAACATATCTAAGACATAGTATTTGGGTTTTGAAGCATCTTCTGTACATCGGTAAATCCCGGCCTTTTCCCATGAGGCTCTCACCGCCTGTTGTGCTTCGTTAAATGGATAATGCATTCAGTATGGATTAATAAGCTTTCACTTAGATTTCTGCAAAAATTAAAAAGTAATTAGACAAAATAAAGGTTATTGTCCACAGGATGAGGTAAAAACTCAAATCGCACGGATACAATCAGTACCTTTATCTCGTGGGTAAGCAACATTCCAGTCAGAAAAAAAGATGGCAGATTCGAGGCCTGTCCTCGGTGATTAGTATGTCGCTGATGTTGTGGCTTCTTGGTATAAGCTTTTCCGTATACCTTGAATACACCCCTTTTACTCAAACGCTAAAAGAAAGACTACCGCTTATTGTTGAGCTCACGCCAACCTTTAATGAGTCCAATGCGCCATCGATGCGACAGCGATTAATGGACCAGCAAGAGATAAAAGAAGCCATTTTTGTATCACGGGCTGAAGCGGCAGAAGTCGTGCGTGCCGATTTAGGGGATGACATTGGGGAGCTAATCGGTGATTCTTTGTATCCAACGTTCACGGTTCACCTCCACCATCAGTTTGTCAGCAACGACCAGTTGAGCTCGATTAAAGGAAGCTTAGAAGCTATTGATGGTGTGTCCTATGTCTTTATTCCCGAGGTCAACTTGGATGTCGTTAATGCTAACCTTAAGCGCGGAGCTTTGATAACAGGGGGCATGGGATTACTTTTTCTGTTTGTATCCCTTGTTTTGCTAGACCACTCCATACGTCTATCGCTTTACAGTCGAAGATTTCTTATTCGATCAATGCAATTGGTGGGTGCAACAAGCTCATTTATCAAAAGACCCTTCCTTTGGAGAGGTCTGTTACGGGGTTTCTTTAGTGCAGTTTTAGGTACTGGATTACTAATAGGCACGTTGTATGCTATCGAACAATCCAACTACCCTATTCAACTACTGCATACCCATGACAAACTGGGCTTACTTGTAGCGGGTATATTGTCATTTAGCATATTCGTCTCATTAATTAGTACCTATCGTTCAGTTAATCGTTATCTTCGTATGCGATTAGAAAATTTATATTCATATTATGGCTAACTCTACCAAGCGATCTTCGACTAAATCATCTTCGAATGTTTTACTATTTGGTTCCATGAATTATAAACTCATGATCCTAGGTGCATTTCTTATTACCGCTGGATTTTTACTCATGTCTGGAGGGGGTGCAGAGTTATCAGGAGAAGCAAACACTGCCGAAACCTTTGATTCTTCGATTTACAGTATGCAGCGCATCATTCTTGCTCCAATCCTTGTTGTGGCAGGCTTTATTGTAGAAGTTTTTGCCATATTTTACAAAGCCCCTAAATCAAAGGCTTAACCTGATCTATCCCCTTGGCTGAAACCCTTAAAGCAATACTCTTAGGTATCCTTCAAGGAATTGCCGAATTTCTTCCTATATCAAGTAGTGGCCACATTGAAATTGGTCAAGCGCTATTAGGTGTAGACATAGGATCTTATGACCTTGCCTTTTCAATAGCTGTTCATTTAGGAACGGTGCTAAGTACTATAGTTGTCTTTTGGGAGGAGATATCAGGTAGAATACGAGGAGTTGTAAAGGGAAATACTATTGATATTCAATATGCAACGCTCATTATCATAAGTATGCTACCCGTTTTATTCGTAGGAATTTTTCTAAAAGACCAAGTAGAAGCAATTTTTAATGGAAACTTACTGTTGGTAGGTGCCATGCTCTGTGTAACAGCCCTCCTTCTTCTTGTTACCATAAAGACAAGTCCCTATAATGGAAACCTGAGTTATGTTGGAGCATTTATCATGGGAATTGCCCAAGCCCTAGCTGTGTTACCAGGAATTTCGCGTTCAGGTGCCACTATATCCACAGGCCTTGCCTTAGGAACTGACCGAAAAAAGGTAGCAAGCTTCTCATTTCTCATGGCCATTCCACCCATACTTGGTGCATCTATACTCGAAGCAATTGAACTTGTTCAACTTGATGCAATTGATGATGTCCCATGGACTATGCTTATCGCAGGTGGACTGAGTGCATTTTTTGTTGGTGTCATTGCATGTCGCCTTATGGTCCAACTCGTTCTCCGGAACAAATTAGTATACTTCGCAGCCTACTGCGCAATTATTGGAATCGCCACTATGTTATGGCAACTACTTTAACATCTAAATCCACCCCCCATCTGTCTGAGGAGGCTTTGAGAAATGGCGTGGTCTTAGCCATCAATAAGCCTATCGGCTGGACATCATTTGATGTAGTAAATAAAATACGATGGGTTATTCGCAAACGATTGGGCGTTAAAAAATTTAAGGTAGGTCATGCTGGGACTCTTGACCCTCTTGCCACAGGAGTTCTTGTTTTGTGCGTTGGAAAGGCAACCAAAACCATAGAGTCTTGGATGGCTACGTCAAAGGGATACACTGGGATTATTCGATTTGGAGCTACCACACCAAGTTTCGATTTAGAGACTGACATTGATAGAACCTATTCAATACCGGAGCTATCTCAAGAACGCATTACCGAGTTAACCGAGAAATTTACAGGAGAGTTTCTACAACGGCCTCCCCGTCATTCAGCCATTCAGATAGGGGGTCAGCGCGCTTATAAACAGGCAAGAAAAGGCGAAGTCTTTGAATTAGAACCTCGCCCAGTTGAAGTACAGAATCTAGAACTAACGCCGCATGATATTGATTGCTTAGCCTTTTCATTAACCTGCACCAAGGGAACCTATATACGCAGTTTAGCAAGAGATATGGGTACGAGTCTGGGCAATGGTGCTCACTTGATTCAACTGACGAGAACCGCAGTAGGAAACGTACAACTCGAAGACTGCTTTGCTATTGAAGATTGCATTGCGATGTTAGAGAGAAACAATACCTTGGCATCGTGAAGGTTTACACAAAACTTGAGGAGCTCAATAACCTTGAGCATTGTATCCTGACCATTGGGAGCTTTGATGGCTTACACTTAGGACATCAAGCCTTGATTAGAAAAGTTACGGAATTGGCCAAGGCATCGAAGACGGACTCAGCCATGCTCACCTTCCATCCTCATCCACGATCTGTTTTGGGAAGGGATGGCAAACCGGTAGAGCTGATTACCACGATGAAAGAAAGAGTCAGACGCTTAGAGCAACTTGGATTAGACCACCTCGCCATCATTCCCTTCACACGCGATCTATCGGAGATGCAACCTCTAGCCTATGTTGAGCAGTATATAGCAAACGCTTTTAAACCCAAGCGAGTTGTCATTGGATTCGATCATCGATTTGGATACCAACGCAGTGGTGATGCCGCGCTTTTAGCTCGTCTTGGCAAGGCGTATTCCTTTGAAGTTGAGGTTATCGATGCACAAAAAGTTACCGAACTTAAAATTAGCTCTACGAGAATACGTGAAGCCTTAGCTCATGGTGCGATATCCGAGGCCAATAGCTTATTGGGCTATGCTTTTGAATTAGAAGGTGTCGTTGTACATGGAGAAAAGAGAGGAAGAGAATTAGACTATCCTACAGCTAATCTCCTTTTACGAGACGCAAAAAAACTAATCCCCAAGCCAGGTGTGTATTGGGGGATATCAACTGTCGACAACGAGGAATATTGCTCCATGGTAAACATCGGCCACCGTCCCACCTATGATAACGGAGCGTTAAAGGTAGAAGTTCATATTCTTGATTGGGAGGGAGATCTCTATGGATCGAACCTACGCGTTTCCTTTATGGAACGCTTACGTGATGAGCGCCCATTTACCAACTCCAATGCACTTAAAGCACAATTACAGGCTGACGAAAAGTTATGCCGTGCGCGCTACACTGAGGTTCTTGGAAGCCGCCAATAACGCAGGGTTAGCGATAACCATACATAACTCTGTAAGCAGCTCAATGGACTTTGCAGGACTATTGCGTACTCCAATACCTTTGGCTTTTGGTTCATAGGAAGATAACAGCATGAGCACTCTGGACAATTCAGGTAATGTGTAATTCGCAACCTGACGTAAAATGGCCTTTTGTACTGGAAAGGCATGGATATTAGCAATGGCTTTGACATCTTGAACTGTAGGAGATGAAACCATTTTAAGCTGGTATAAGACAACCATATGATTATATATCGTTGCTAGAATCAACGGAAGATACAAGGCCTTACTATTGCCCCGGTAATACGCAAGAATGCGCAAAATCCGCTCTGTATCACGATGTCCAAGAGCGTCTTTTAATTCAAAATTGTTGTACTCTTTTGATACTCCAATGTATTGCTCAATGATATCGGCATTTATGTGAGCATTATCGGGTAGCACAAGCTTGAGTTTCTCAAAAGCTTGATGGATGGTACTTAGATCATTGCCTAGAAACTCGGCCAGAAGAGATACCGATTTATTGTCTATACGGAAGCCCTCAGATTGCGCATAACCGGCAAGCCACTCTTCCAACTTATAGTCCTTGATTGCTTGGGATTCCAAGATGCATAGATGCTCACTTTTCTTTACGCCTTTCGTGTAGAATTCACGACGCTTATCAATCTTTCGTTTCCATGCTAGTACTAAAACGGTTTGCGGATTGGGCTTGAGCATATAATCCAACAAATGCGTCAGGGATTCGGTTGGTATATCCTGTGCCTCCTTTACTAGAACATAACTACGGGTGGCCATCATAGGAAGACGGGCACAAACCTCGTTGAGTTTTTGGCCTTCAATATCCGCCCCATAAAACACTGCCTGATTAAAGCCCCGTTCTGCCTCAGTTAAAACATGCTCATGAATAGCGGATACCGCTCTATCTATAAAAAATGGTTCATCGCCGTAGAGCAAGTAAATCGGTGCAAACTTTCCATTCTGCACATCATTTTGTATTGTTGTGAGGGTCACAGCCATGAATCGTAAAATACACTTTCTACCACTAGAACCTAAAGAAAGAGCCTTTCGCTTTCGCACAAATGAAAATTACCGCGAGGTTTTCGACATCATTCGAAAAAAATGGGTGGCATGGACAAAAGAAGAGATGGTGCGCCAACATATCATACATCTCTTGGTGGAAGATTGGAAGATTTCCAAGAGCAAATTTCAACTTGAAGGAAGCATTACAAATGCTGAAAAAAAATTCCGATTTGATATTTTAATAACCGCTCATGGAATTCCCCAACTCCTTATGGAGTGCAAAAGCCCAGAGGTAATGATTAACTCACAAGCTGTTGACCAACTACTCAACTACCAATCGCTTGTAGGAAGCCGATTTGTGGGATGGTCAAATGGGCAACAAACTGCCGTGTATAATATCCAAGCAATGACTTGGGTCGCAACATGGGCAACACTTGTTGAAGAAATTATGAAAAAATGAAGATCTGATTAAACAAACTTAAGATTTAGTATGTTTACTCCTCATAAAATAAAACACATGAAATATTTATCAACTCTTTTCTTTGGCGGCTTTGCTGTCATGGCAATTTCATTAACGTCTTGTGGCGAAGATGACGGCGGAGGGACAACTCCCCCACCACCAGTAGAAGACAATAGCATCTTAGGTGAGGCTACTGATCGAGGCTACACAGCCTTTGTTGCAGCGATCGATGCAGCAGGATTAACTGACGTTTTGAATGGTGACGGTCCATTCACAGTATTCGTTCCAGCTAACGATGCAATTACTGCAGCTATCGGACTTTTTGGTGCAACGGATCCAACACAAGTTGGTGCGGATACACTACAAAGTGTACTTCTTTCTCACGTGATTGGCGGAGCTGAAGTAATGTCAACAGATTTGATGACTGGGTATGTTAAGTCTTCTCGCCCTGTGAGTACTGACTGGACACCTAACTCTTTCCTAGATATCTTCATCGATGCAAGCGCACCTTCAGTAGCGAATGCAGGAGAAGTTATTCTTCCTGATGCTATGGGTGGTTTTTCAAGAATTCCATTCGCAGCAGCTAATGTAGTAGTGGCAGATATCCAGTGCGACAACGGAGTAATTCACATTGTAGACAATGTAGTTGTACCTGGTGGTATCGGTCAGATGTTAACGGCTAACCCTGAATTTGCAACACTAGTTGCAGCATTGGAGTTTGGATCAACATCTTCCCTTAACCCTTATGGCGACTTAGTAGTTGCTCTTTCTAATCCAGATGCAGCTTTCACATTATTCGCACCGACTAATGCCGCTTTCTTAGCAGCAGTTGATGTTGACATGGATGGTGATGTAGACGGAGATGATCTCAACACGCTTGGTGCTGACGCCGTATTCGGTGTATTAGCCAATCACTTTGTTCTTGGATCAATGGTACTCAGCAGTGAGTTAACTGACGGTCAAGCCATTGGAATGGCCTCAGGAACAGATCAGACTTTTGATGCTATGGCTCTAACTGTAGGTGGAGCAGCACTTAATGCTGGTGGTCTTGATGTATGTGCTGGAAACGGTGCAATCCACATCCTTGATGGTGTAATTGGATTCTAATTCACTCTCACTTAAGTTTAAGGGCGGTCAGTTTTGACCGCCTTTTTTTTTGCCTCATTCCAGAGGGCATCCATTTCTGCCAGCGTCATATCCTTAAGATCCTTGCCTTGAAATTTGGCTTGCTCTTCGATATATTGAAAGCGATGCTTAAACTTTCGGTTACTTTGTTCGAGGGCCGCCTCAGGGTCAAGTTTTAAGTACCTACTATAGTTTACCAAGGCAAAAAGAACATCGCCATACTCCGCCTCGATGTCTTCCTTGACTCCCATTCGAATGGCCTCATCAAGCTCGGATAACTCTTCATCAACTTTAGCCTTGACATCGGCTATATCATCCCATTCAAAACCAAATTGAGCGGTCTTTTCCTGTAAGCGATATGCTTTTATCAGGGACGGCATCGCATCAGGAACCCCTGCTAAGACAGATTTAACTTCGTTGTCTGCACCTTCGCCTTTGGCAAGCTTCTCTTTTCGTTTTATCTCTTCCCAATTGGCCTTAACGTCTTCTTCGCCATCTACCGTAACATCTCCATAGATATGAGGATGCCTGCGAATAAGTTTATCACATACAGCGTGTAGCACGTCTGCTACGTCAAAGGCCTTCTCTTCTTCGCCTATCTTACTATAAAAGACCATGTGGAGCATAAGGTCTCCCAATTCTTCCTTAACAGCTTGTAAATCGTTTTTCAGAATCGCATCACTTAACTCATAGGTTTCTTCAATGGTAAGGAGACGTAAACTTTCTTTTGTCTGCTTCATGTCCCACGGACACTTAGCCCGTAAATCATCCATTATCTCAAGTAATCGCAAAAACGCCTTAGCCTTATCCTGCATCAGAAATGTATTTTACTCAATACTAGGAAAGATATATGGTGAAAGCCCGTAACTTCACTTTATGTTACAAACAATTGTAGGGAGCTTCATTGTCTTATCCTTAGTAATCTTTGGGATGGCCATACGCATCGTTTTTCAGAAGAATGGAGAGTTTCGTGGAGGATGTGCTTCAAACAACCCTATGCTTCGCAACGAACTCGGTGAATGCACGTTATGTGGTAAGACACCAGAAGACTGCGACAACCCTGAAGAAGGAAGTCTTCCTAAAATTGGGTAAAACCCATCTACTCAGCTAAAAAGGCCTCAAAGCCTGAAGACATTACCCTTCGATATTCACCATCTGGAGCAGAAAGAATTAGAAAAGCTTCAGTATTAGGCAGTTGTTCAACCATGCTGAGTGCATCCTTCTCACCAAGCACCATACTCGCAGTAGCTAATGCGTCGGCTGTCATACAATCTCTTGCCACAATCGTAGCACTCAAGACCGCCCTTTGTTTGTTTTTTCCATCTCTAGGGTCTATAATATGTACCCACTTACTACCATCAGCTCCCTCTCTGTAATTGTGGTAATTACCAGAAGTAGCCATGGCAAAGTTGCTAAGCGACACTTTCGCATAGATATCGGTTGCAAGAGAAGTATTTGGTGTCTCAATGCCAAGTACCCATTGCGTTTTTCGTGCATTAAGCCCTTTGGTGACCACTTCACCACCTACTTCAACAAGATAGTTTTCTAGTCCAAGCGTATTGAGCGCTCCGGCAATGGCATCCACCCCATACCCCTTGGCAATGGCCGAAAAATCTAAGGGAAGAAAGACATTGTCTTGATCTTCAAAAGCTAATGGGAAACTAGCAATTGCCTCCACTATCGAATCCACAATTAACTGATCGTCCTCATTGAGCAATTCATGGACGTCTCGTCCCTTGTAAAATGAGACTAAATCCATTACTGCAGGATTAAAGGCACCAAAGGACAATTTGTGAAAGCGTTTGCTAGCAAGAATATTATCTATGAAGACGTATTCCTTATCCTTAAAAGGATTTAATGTGGTATCTCCTGCATTATATCGGCTGAGGTAGGACGTCGGATCCCATGTGTTCACTGATTGATTGATTGCCAGAAGCTCTGCCTGAATAGCATCGATTATAACTAAAGTATCTATATCAAGACTCGAGTCAACTACTATGCTGACATGCCCCATGGTACCCATTGTTGGAAAAGTGTAGGTCCATGTTGTACCTGTACCTTCCTCAACACGAGTACTACACTGGGTAAGCAGCGTAATGCCTAAAAAACATACGATGTTTACAAGACGTGATAAGTTCATTGGAACTATCTATCCTCCAAAGTCGTCAAAGGATACCTGATCCTCTGGAATACCCCAATCATCGCACATTTTGATAACGGCCTGGTTCATAAGCGGTGGTCCACAGAAATACACTTCGATTTCTTCTGGCTCCTCGTGCTTGCTAAGGTATTGGTCGATGACACATTGGTGAACAAATCCTATAAATCCGTCTCCCTTGCTATCATTTACATCATCTTTAGTTACCCAGTTATCCTCTTCTAAAGGTTCACTAAGGGCAATATGAAATTTGAAATTTGGAAACTTCTTCTCGATTTGTCTGAAGTCATCGATATAGAACAACTCTCTTTTCGAGCGGCCTCCATACCAATAGTTTACTTTACGACCTGTTTTCAAGGTATGAAACAAATGGAATAAATGAGAGCGCATTGGGGCCATGCCCGCTCCACCTCCTATGTATAGCATTTCACGCTCAGTTTCTTTGATAAAGAACTCACCATAAGGTCCAGATATAGTTACCTTATCACCTGGCTTACACCCGAAGACATAACTCGAGCATATACCCGGATTTACATCCATATACTTGTTCGCCTTACGATCCCATGGTGGTGTGGCTACACGAATCGTTAGCATGATGATATTTCCTTCTGCAGGGTGGTTAGCCATTGAGTAGGCACGGAAAATAGGCTCATCATTGACCATCTTAAACTGCCATAACCCAAACTTATCCCACTCTTCTTGGAACTTCATCGGATCATCCCCGTGGTGGTCAGGGTGTGCAGCAATATCAATATCCTTGTATTCTACTACTGTTTCCGGTACATCAATTTGAATATATCCACCTGCTTCAAAGTCTAGGCTCTCCCCTTCTGGAAGTTTTACCACAAACTCTTTAATAAAGGATGATACGTTATAATTTGATACGACTTCGCATTCCCACTTCTTAATACCGAAAATCTCCTCAGGAACATGAACCTCCATATCATTTTTAACTTTGACCTGGCAGCTCAAACGCCAGTTATCCTTAGCATCTTTTCTGCTGATATGGTTTAGCTCAGTCGGAAGAATATCACCTCCCCCTTCCGTTACCTGACAGGTACACATGGCACAAGTACCACCACCACCACATGCCGAAGGAAGAAAGATGTTCTTTGTAGACAGTGCTGTTAAAAGCGATGCACCTGGAGCAACCTCAATTGGGTTTTCCGTATCTCCATTTACAACAATCTTAACGTTTCCTGCAGGAATCAAAACCGACTTTAGGTAAAGTAGAATTCCAGCAAGGGCAAAAAGGATCGCAGCAAAAAGGACGACCCCCATCATAAGATTTCCAATATTCATTGCCAACATAAAGGTCATAGTTAGTTAGATTTTAGAGTTTTAATCCCATTAGGCTCATAAAGGCTAAGCCCATAAGTCCTGTGATAATAAAAGCCATTCCTAGTCCACGAAGTGCTGGTGGAACCGCTGAATACTTGATCTTTTCTCGAATCGCTGCTAATGCAATGATCGCCAAGAAAAATCCAAATCCAGAACCGATACCAAAGACCGTACTCTCCGCTAGATTGTACTCCTTAGTTATCATAAAGAGCGTTCCCCCAAGAATAGAGCAGTTTACCGTGATAAGAGGTAAGAAGATACCAAGTGCCATATACAATGACGGAGAGAACTTCTCAACCACCATTTCTACGACCTGTACCATAGAGGCAATGACCGCGATATAGACGATCAAATCAAGGAATAACAATTCATTTGGTACAAGAATGTACTCACGAATAAGCCAGTTGATAGGTGCTGTAATTCCTAAAACGAAAACTACTGCAGCACCGAGTCCAAGCGCGGTCTTAACTGTTTTGGACACCGCAAGAAATGAACACATACCTAAGAAGTATATGAGCACCATATTTTCGACAAAGGCTGCTTTTATAAAAATGTTAATCAAATCCATAGGTCCGGTTTAAGAAATATCAATTAGGTCTTTGTTAAAGCTTCTCTGAACCCAAATAAAGATTCCAATGAGAAAGATTGAAGCAATCGGCAAAATCATGATTCCATTATCCGTGTAGCCAAAATCATAGACTGCACTTGGAATGACTTCATACCCGAGGAGTTTTCCTGCACCGAAAAGCTCTCTGAAGAACCCTACAGCAATAAGAATAACACCATAGCCCAACCCATTACCGATACCATCAAGCAAGGCAGGAAATGGGCGATTCGCCATAGCAAAGGCCTCTAGACGTCCCATTACAATACAGTTTGTAATAATCAGCCCTACATATACCGCTAATTCTTTGTAGACTGGAAAGGCAAAAGCTTGAAGTGCTTCACGCACGGCAATCACCAATGCGGCAATTACAACAAGTTGTACAATCATTCGAACACGTGTTGGAATAAAGTTCCGAATAGAAGAAATCGTAACATTAGCCGCTGCGGTTACCAAGATAACTGCGACGGCCATTACAATAGAATTCGCCAAATTGGATGTTACGGCAAGGGCAGAACAAACACCGAGTACCTGAACGGTAATTGGGTTGTTATCATTTAAAGGATCGGATACTAGTTTTCGATCCTGCTTGCTTAACAAAGGCTTTCTTGATGCTACTTCTGCCATGATTAAAGGTTTACAGGGTTGAATTTAGAGGCGTACATTTCAACAGTAGCTTGTACCATCATATCGACGCCCTCAGTAGTTAATGTGGCTCCTGACATACCGTCAACGCCATTTTCACCAGAGGTATACTTTCCTGCCTTGTAGACTTTAAAGGCATAGTTACCCTCTTCATCAAAGAGTTTCTTATTGATAAATTGACTCGTAAACCAAGGCTTTACCAATTCAGCTCCGAGGCCGGGAGTTTCTCCTTTGTGGTCAAAGGCCACACCTTTGATTGTATTCCAGTCAGAACCAACACAGAGGTAGCCATTAATCTCATCCCATAGCCCCATACCAATCATTTGAACGATGTAATAGGTTGAATCCTTTTCATCCGTGTAGGAATAGATAGGGATTTGACGCCCTTCCCCTTTATTCTTTACCTCATTTCTAAAATCGTAGGAACCTTCGGGAACAACATCGGCTACAGTATCTCCATTAATGTCGATAAGAATACCCGAAATTGACGTTTCATAGGTACTATTAATCCATGCTTCATCCTTAGTTGCAACCATATTGGGATCACTCACACAAGACATAAGAATCTTTTTGCGAGTATCTAACTTGATATTAGCATCAGACAACGGCTTGAGCGATTGACTAAGCACACCGAGTACGAGGGCAACAACCAAGGCTAAAACCGCTAGAAAGCCTATGGTGTATACATTGGAATCTTTATTGAACTTGGACACGAGCTTCTCTTCTTTTGATGTTTGATTGTAATACGAAGTAATCGATGAGTGGCGCGAAAACATTCATAAATAGAATAGCCAACATCCATCCTTCAGGATAGGCTGGATTAAGCACACGGACTACCATCCCTACAGCTCCGATACCGAATCCATAAAATAACTTACCTAAGTCTGTACCACTTGCTGTTACCGGATCGGTCGCCATAAAGGCCATGGCAAACAAGAAACTTCCCATGAACAACTGATAGTACCAAGGCACTTTGATGAAGTGATCTTGATTTGGATATAGCGTTTCGCCTAGAATATTCATAAGAATAGCAACAGCGACAGCCCCTAAAACCATAGACAACATGATTCTCCAACTACCAATACCTGATACCGCAAGAATGAGCGCTCCAGCAATAACCGCTAGCTTATTCATTTCGCCAATGGAACCAGGCATTACACCCATTAACAAGTTTGTCGTTGAGTACTGTTGAAAGACTTCTGCTTTATTCGTTACAGGATCGATAATCGTGTAACTCGCTTCCTGCACGGCAGACCAACCACCATTTGCCGCTAAGCCTAATGGCGTTGCACCCGACCAACCATCAATCAATACGGATGAATTCGCAATAAACTGCCCCGCCTCATCAAACATCGAATCAAAGGCTACTCCACCATTGGGGAGATTGGCTAGATAATCTACAGTATGTGCTTTAATGCCGAAGAGGCTATGCAGAACATTGTAATCGTAAGATATCCAACAAATCTCACCTGAAATTTCTGATGGATAGGCAAAGAATACGAAGACTCTCGCAGTTAACGCAATGTTCAGAATATTCATTCCCGTACCCCCAAAGGCTTCTTTTGCGACAATAACAGCGAAGGCTGTTGCGATAGCAACCATCCAAAGCGGAACATCTGGAGGCATAATCATCGGAATCAAAAAGGCACTCACCAAAAAGCCTTCTTCAATGGAATGGCCTTTTTTCGCTGCAAAGAAGAACTCAATTCCGAGACCAACTACATGAACAACGACAATCAGTGGTAGCATTTGTAGCAAGCCATAGGCAAACTTCCATCCTATTCCTTGGAAGGCACCACCATACATCCCAAAGGCAGTATAGTGTTGGTGGCCAATATTAACTACTCCTGCAATAAAAGCGAGTTGCATAGCCAACACCACGTGAATCATGGTCCGCTTTAGGTCCATTCCATCACGGATATGTACACCGTTTTTCGTTACGGACGCAGGAGCATATAAAAATGTATCAAAACCGTCCCAAAGTGTGTGTAGAAAGGGACTTGACTTTTTGTCTGGTTCAATACGATCAAGAAAATTTCTAATCAATTTCATAATCTCTAATTATCGTTGGGACATGATAAAATTCAATCCCTGACGCAGGGTTTCTTGTACAGGTTGCTTGGAAGTACAAACGAATTCACATAAGGCTAAATCCTCTTCCAAGACTTCATATATTCCAAGACCTTCAATACTTTCAAAGTCCTCTGCAAGTATGGACTTTAACAAATGCTGAGGATACAAATCCATTGGAGTCACCGACTCATACTGACCTGACACCACGAAAGCTCTTCGCTCACCGTGGGTATTGGTGTTGGCCTTAAAGGTCATAAAGGAGAACAACGACCAAGGAATTGTAGGATTGATCGATGGCCGTGGATAGGATGGTAGAAGCCAACCAAACATCTCGTGCTTATCGCCTTCTTCGAGCACAGTGACATGCGCATCATTGTTTCGGATGAAGCCTTCACCCTCAATTTGCAAGCCCGATAACACATTACCACTTACCATACGATAACTTGTTTCCGCCTTTTCTTCAGCATCGCGATCATCAGCTGCCATGTAAGAATCAAATCGATCCTTAACTAAATCACCGATTGCAGACCCTGATGGAACCTCGATGTAGGCTTTATCTGAGAGACAATCGCCAGTTAGCGCCACAATACGTTTAGAATGTAGTTTACCTGTTTCAAACAATCGACCAATCATAATGACATCATCAGGGCGTAGAGTCCAAACTTTATCATTTGGGCCAATCGGACGAACATGGTGTAACTGAATTCCTGGATTACCCGCAGGATGTATTCCCTTAAACCAATGTTTTGTTGCACCTTCAGCCTCTGTAAATGCAGCATGTGGCTGCTCAGCTGCATTAAGTCCTAGATGAACTTGTTCGGGAGCAAGGACATTTAAGGCATCAAGACCTTTTTGGAAGTGAGCCTTTCCTTCCTTCCCTTGCCAAGCAAGAATCTGGTTATAATCCGGTGCCAAAGGCGCCGTATCAAAAGTTGAAATGTAAATAGCGTCCGGTTGAGCACTGCGATCAGGCACAATCCCAAATGGCCGCTCAATAAAGTTTACCCATAGACCACTTTCAATGAGCTTTTCAACTACACCTTCGCGATCCATTGATTTCGGATCACCACTACCAAAGTCAACGTAAGCGTTTTTCTTAGAAACCTCGATAATAACATCAGTAATGGCCCTCTTCGCACCACGGCGAATCTCTTTAACCTTTCCAGCCACTGGTGAAGTGAAATAGAAGCTATCTCGTTTGCGATCATGGAAAAGCTTTTGACCAATTTTGACCGAGTCGCCCTCTGAAACCAACATTTTTGGAATAGGCTGCATGCCTACATAATCCGTTGGACGAACGCTTACCAACTTGATTTCAGGGTGTTGAAGTGTAGCATCTGCACGACCGTCAAGCTTTATCTCATGGCCTCGCTGTAGTACGTGAATCTTAGCATCCCCTGCAATCGGATCATCATTGATACCAAAAATCTCTTTTTTCGAAGGGATAAACGATGGAGGTAGATCCTGTTCTTCCTTAGCAAGCGTCGATCGACTAATTCGAATGGATTGATCACCCATTATGAGCGCTAAGAAGATAAGCAGAACAATAACAAAGGCTAAAGAGGAAAAAACAATAACAGTGGATACACTGTCATCGGCGGCAAACATGGGTGTTGCAACTAGGTTAAACAACACAAGCGTTAGGATATTTCTAAGGGTTCGCTTCATAGGGTTCGGTCTATTAAGAAACATCGCAAAACTAAGACTTGGTAAGCAATTCTTTTAAGACTTAATTATCATTTTTTGTCGTTTTCTAAAAATTGTGTGGAAAAAACAATACACCACCTTGTCTTGGGATTGCTTCTGTATATTGTAGGTCGATTATGTGGGACTACAGAAAAGAAATCAGGAAACCGTTACATGCAGGTGCATTGTTGCTATCCGAGCCATTCTTACGGGATAGTGAATTCGCAAGAAGTGTTAATCTTCTCTGTTTTCATGACAAACAAGAAGGCTCGCTGGGTTTTATTCTAAATCGCCCACTCGAAGTCCAATTGCAAGACATCTTGGATATTGAGACTCCCCATACCTTTCCATTGTACAGCGGAGGGCCTGTAGCGCAAGACACCCTGTTGTTTATTCACAAAGACATCCCTGAGATTGAAGGAACGGTGCCCATTGCCAATGGATGGCAATATGGGGGATCCCACGAGCAGTTATTATCCGTCTTACAAGAAGATAGTACAGATCCAAATTGTGTAAGACTGTTTTTGGGCTACTCAGGATGGGATGCAGGCCAACTCCGAAAAGAAATCATAGAAAACTCATGGGTTGTCAATCACTTAGACACTATAAATCCATTTGATTACGCCAGCGGTCAGATGTGGAAGTCTATCATGGTCTCAATGGGCGACCCATATCGCGCAATGGCTAAGTTGCCGATTGACCCATCCCTCAACTGAATCCTATGAAGAAGTTTATCGCTATTCTCTCATGCATCATGCTTAGCTTAGGTTCTTCCTCCTACGGACAAGCCATTGATCTCCGTAATTACTTTAACAATCTTGAAGAACTTGAGGTATCCCTTATTACAGCAGCACCCTCAGATCTTGTGTATGGAACGTGGGGACACTCTGCGCTTCGTCTACGTTCAATAAATGGTACATCTCGCCAAGACCTTGTGATTAACTATGGCATGTTTGATTATCAAACAGAGCACTTCGTATCCAAATTTATACGCGGAGTCCTCCCCTATTCACTGGGCATTGAACCCTTTGATGCCTTTATGGTAAATTACCTCCAGCGCGACCAGCAACTGATTGAACAGATACTCAACCTAAGCATAGCAAAAAAAGACACTCTATTGGTACTCATCAATACCAATCTGCTTCCGGAGAATCGAGTCTATCGATATGACCATTTTAAGGACAATTGCGCCACGCGAATTCGAGATTTGATTGAATCATGCTACCCCGACAGCTTACTATATCCTTGGGGGATGTCAAATGAGGTAGCGTATTCTGAAGAATCCTTTGTTGATTTGATTGAGCCATTTGTCAGAAGAAAGCCTTGGCTACAGTTTGGAACAGATATCATCTTAGGTTATTCCGCATCGCAAGCTGCCACCTTTAGAGATCGAATGTTTTTACCAGACCATATGATGAAGGCCTATCAAAAAACGTATATCCTAGGCGAATTCGACAATACTCCATTGATAAAAGAAACAAGGATACTCAATCCCGGCAAACGCCTTGTAGAAGCCTCAGGTATATCGGGACCTACTGTTACAATCACTCTCCTTCTCATTGTCATGCTCAGCATATTTATCATAGAGTATCGATACGGTAAGTGGCTTTGGGCAGTAGATGTTGTTTGGCTTATTCTCACAGGATGTATCGGATGCCTATTCCTTTTTATGTGGGTTGGCACTACACACTGGTCGACGTATGCAAACCTCAATATGCTTTGGGCCAATCCGCTTGCCCTTCTGGGCCTTTTCGCATTGAGAACATCCTTTGCGCGAGTTCTGGGAAGCGCACTCCTTTGGTCACCTTTATTCGTCTTAGTAGTAGGGCTTATGGGTTGGCAGCACATGGCACCCATGGTATACCTCATAGCATGTATCAATGGCTTAAGAGGGTATAGAATTCTTCGATTCGCAAACTAGCGTTCAACCTGCTTTTCTAAAACATTCATCATAATCTCCTCAATCCCTTGACAAAATGCAACGGGTGAAGAGTAACGCTGCGGTTCGATGACTTCACTCCAATAACTATCTACTATACCAGGACGTAGCTCTAAATACTTTCCTACTGGATTTAAGCGATGAGCGCCCACTACAGTATTCACCACTACAGGAAAATTATGCTCATAGGCCAGAGCCAAACTTCCCATTTTGAAAGGCGCTAGAGGCGATGCCGTGCGATTACGACCACCCTCGGGATAGATCAGCACCGATTGACCGCTTTGTATAGCATTCGCTACCTCTACTTTTGCTTTTTGCCTGCTTTCATGGGAGTGGCGATCAACCAGAATAGCACAGCGAGCCGCAATAGAAGCCAATACAGGAATATTAGATACACTTGATTTGGCAAGAAACTTAAAGGGCATGCCACCAGGGATTCCGATAGCTTGAATGGGAATATCCATTGCCGTCGTGTGATTAGCCAAAATCATATAGGCCTTATCCTCATAGTGAGTGGTGCCATGACGCCGGACAAAGATGCCCGAACCATATAATACAAATCTTCCTAGCACCTGATACCAGTAGCGCTGAAAGTACTTATCATAAGAGGCAGGACATACAAGATGGAAGGGTAAAATGAGGATTAGCGCAAGACCGCAGATGAAGCCAAACCAGATAAATCCCCAGTATCCCCATATACGGCGAAGAACCATCATATCATAGCAATGGCTCGCTTATAGAGTCCATGAGTATTTTCCAATCCATAATACAAACAATCCGCTACAAAGGCCTGACCAATGGAAACCTCCTTGATGTCGGGAAAAGCCTGAATTAAGGGACCTAAATTTTGAAGATTCAAGTCGTGGCCAGCATGAATGGAAAGATTGAGACTGCGTAATTTTTTCATCGCTTCACTGAGCTTGTCGAGCGCTGCTGCCCCTTCCTTGGCAAAATCTTCGGCATATGGCCCCGTGTAAATCTCTACAGCGTCTACTCCTATCTCGCTAAGCCCGTCAAACTTGGATACATCTGCATCCATAAAAAGGCTGACCCGAATGCCATAGGTATGGAGTTTTAACGTCACTTCCTTAAGTTGATCTCGATGAGTTGCTATGTCCCAACCATGATTACTGGTCAATTGATCAGGTGCATCGGGAACAAGGGTACATTGCTCTGGTTGGATATCACAGACAAACTGAATGAAATCATCCGTCGGATACCCCTCGATATTTAGTTCACCATGATAATCGCGCATAGTCTGTTTAAGCATTTCAACATCAGACCAACGGATATGACGGGCATCAGGCCGTGGATGAACCGTAATCCCATCAACATTAAAATCCATAAGATGCTTAGCAAAGGTCTCTAGATTAGGCAGGTTACCTCCCCTTGCGTTGCGCATAAGCGCCACTTTATTGATATTTATCGACAAACGCGTCATAGCATTTCTTTAAACATGGATTCAATAAAATAATTGACATCAAAAGGCTTAAGATCCTCTTCTCCCTCACCTAGCCCCATATATCGAATAGGTATATTAAACTGATCGGTAATGCCAAGGGCAACACCGCCTTTCGCAGTCCCGTCCATTTTGGTTAGCGCTAAGCACGAGACATCAGTAGCTTTAGTAAACTGCTTAGCCTGTTCAAAAGCGTTTTGCCCAGTAGAAGCATCGAGAACGAGCATCACATCATGAGGAGCGCCAGGAATACCTCTATCCATGACCTTTCGAATCTTCGTTAACTCGTTCATCAAGCCAACTTGATTATGTAGTCTTCCAGCTGTATCAATGATAATTACATCAGCATTTCGCGCCTTACCCGCATTGATCGCATCAAAAGCAACGCTAGCAGGATCCGCATTCTGACCTTTCTCTACAAAATCAGCACCAGAGCGTTCCGCCCAAATGCGTAGTTGGGCAACTGCTGCTGCTCGAAAGGTATCTGCAGCACCTAAAACAACTGACAGCCCTTGTTTTTGCAAACGGTAGGCAAGCTTTCCTATTGTAGTCGTCTTCCCTACACCATTGACACCAACAACCATTAAGACATAAGGAGATGGTCTATCCGACGGTAAAAATCGATTGGGGTCATAGGTCTCTTGATGATCAAAAACAGAACTAACCGAATCCTTTACAATTGCCATTAGCTCATCTTCCGTGCTCGCTCTACTGGCCTCCGCCTTTTGCTCGATCGCTTCGACAATCTTTACCGTAGTATCAAGTCCTACATCACTTGTTAGCAAAACTTCTTCTACGCTGTCTAGAAAATCATCATCAACCTTTTTACGGCCAGCAATAACTCGCTTAAGCTTACTAAAAAATCCCGTTTTCTTCTGTCGTTCCACCCTGTTGCTTTTAACAAAAAAAGGGCTTTTGTGAAAAGCCCTTTATATTGATTGGTAATTTTTCTAGTTAGTCTTTCGCCAAGAAATCCTTCACCTTATCCTTGTGAACGATTTTTTCAGCAAAGCTGTAGCTACTACTTTTCTTTGTCTTAACCGCTTTGATTACGCGAACATAGTCCTTAGAACCTTCCTGTGCTTTACGGTTTGTTTTGGCGTTTTTCGAAACTTTACCCATGATATTATCTTTCTAGTTAATAGATTATTTAATCTCCTTGTGGACCGTGTACTTCTTAAGAATAGGATTATACTTCTTAAGCTCTAATCGATCAGGAGTATTTCTGCGATTTTTCTGAGTCACGTAGCGTGAAGTACCAGGCATACCTGATGCTTTGTGCTCTGTGCATTCGAGAATGACTTGGCCTCTGGCCTCTTTACTTTTCTTCGCCATGATTAATCGTTTTCTTCAACTATCGTTATCAACCCCTTCTTCTCTAGGTCCGTAAGGTATTTGTAGATACCAATTTTATCGATGGTACGTATCGTGCTTGCCGCAACACGCAATGTTACCCAACGGTCGAGTTCTGGGATATAGAATTTCTTTGTTTGCAAGTTTGGAAGGAATCGTCGCTTCGTCTTTCTGTTCGAGTGCGAAACGTGATTTCCTACTAAAGGACCCTTGCCAGTAAGTTCACAAAATCGTGCCATAGTTTTATCCTCTAAAGTTTTGGTTATTGCTAACCGATTTACCGATTCAAAGTCAAAAGACTTTTCTTACGGGATGCAAATATCGAAAAAATAAATGGTAATTGAAACTGATTAGAAAATATTATTCCATCATTGTTTCAATAGACTTTAGATGAGCAGGAAGAACAAGTAAATCTTGGTTGACTTCTTCGGAAACCATGGTTACGCTTCCTTTTCTGTAAATCGACCCATCGTATCGATCAACTACTTCCCATGACATAGGAAAGCCCTGAATACCATTGGACTCCATCGAACGCATAAAAACATTGTCAATATACATATCGATGTATGGTGCATAATCGATTGCTATGTCAGAGGCAATGCAAAACTCCCCTTCAAGGTTTTCATTAACCACCGCCCAAACATTACAAGGGATGCCAAGCACATTATCCGTTACACCGGTCTTCGTCATTCGAAAACCGCGATTCATTATTGATGATGTTGCACTTCGTTGACCTGCCTTTGAGGTAAAGTAGACTTCCGTACCCGCTGCGGTACTGTAAAGATGTAGATCTCCATTACCTGTGTTAGGAACAAAGACCAAGCCTTCACCGTTTTCGTCGGCATTATGTAATTCCATAACTACATTCTTCGATCCAACATGCATCGACCAGTGACTAGACTCTAATTCTCCAGAATTAGGACTTACCCCCTTCAAATCAAAATCAATTTGGCCTGTAAACTGCGCTAGGATCGACCCAGCTATGAATAAAAAGCAACTCGTAAATACTGTTTTCATGTTATTGTATGTTTCCTAAAATGAAGAGGTTGGGGACTTGTAAGTTATTCACCGTGTTTCCGTTTGTTCTAACCGCAAGACCACTTTGGCCGCCGTTAGCTATACCAATCGGGAAGGTCGGGTTGAAGTTGAATATATCAGTACAACCGATAAAAATCACACATAACTCCGCCGCCAAGGTAGCTGAAACGTTTGCACTAGACGCCTGTCCTGCCTGACCAAAGGCTCCACCATCACCAGCATTGACTTGACCACCAATAGCTGCTGTAAAGTTAATCGACCCTACTCCAGCGTTTATCGAACTCGGTATACCTAAGAGATTAAGCAAATCAAGGTTAACCGTAAAGTTGGCGCCATCTCCGGGAATGGAAAAGACTGAAGCCGTGGCATCCTGCCCTGGATCAAGCTGACCTATGACAGTCACTCCTGCAGGAATCTGCCCACCGATACCGGACTCAGACCCACCTCCTCCACCAAAACCAAAGCCAAGGAAAAGATCAGGAAAACTAATGATAGGAATTTGGCTTAAAGGAATCGTTAGCCCCACACCCACTCCGGCTCCACCGCCACCACCGGCATAGATTTCACCACCAAGGTCAAAGGTTGCTCTTGTGGTTAGATTGATTGCATCGCCCCCATCTTCGCCATCTTCACCAAACTG
>JBMHCE010000029.1:0-35295 GCA_049890075.1 Chitinophagales bacterium | reverse complement strand
AATCAAGGAGAAGAGCTAATTCTGTCTCCTAAAGCTTAGTCGCTCATTTCAATACGATTGATTTCAAGATGGTTTGCACCTTGCGACCATGAAAGGAATACAGCGTCACTTTAAGCTTTCCAAACGAGAACTACACGGTATACTGGGTGTTTGGTTTATCCTAGCGGTTTTGAGTGCTGTAGGACTTTATCTTAGAATGCCACCTGACGTATCCATCGTCTATGAAAATGAAGTAGCCAAGGCGTCATCGTGTGATGAAGTACAAATGACACATGATGTTCATCTAGACTCGATTGTAGTGTATGACCCGAATACTGTTACATGGCACGAGCTAACACAAATGGGATTGCGAGAGCAAGTGGCTTCATCCTGGTTAGCATGGAGAAAGGCAGGCAAAGTTTTTCGTTGCACCCAGGATATTGAGTCAGTGCGTGGTATTTCATCTCAGGAATTGGAGATGGTGATGCCTCATCTTGTTTGGCATAACCAAGCCGATGACCCTCAAGTAAGCAATGATTATACCCAAGAAAACAATACACCATCGTATTATGAAGGGTATGGCGTAAAGAAGGAGGAGGAGTTGCAGCAAGTAAACCTCAATCAAGCGAATTCATTGAGCCTTGAGGCGTTGCCAGGACTGGGTCCCGTCTTATCACAACGAATTATTCGATATCGTGAGTTACTCGGGGGATTTGTAGACATCAACCAGTTGTTAGAGGTTTATGGTTTGAGGGAGTCCCATTATAACCTTGCGGTAGATCACCTTTACGTTCTAGCAGATGAAGTAGCGACAATCGACTTGGATTCTGTTGCCTTTCGAGATCTTTTGCGTCACCCCTATGCTAGTTATCACCTAACTAAAGCCTTGTTTGATCGAAATGGAGATGGGATAGCGATTGATAGCATGGAGACTGTGTTAGAGGATTCACTACGGCTTCCATTCTTAAAGATCAAGCCGTATCTTTACCACAACGGTAATGAACAAATCGATGTCACCATATCAAATTGAACTGGATAATGCTATTCGTGATATCGTAGATTTTCCCAAGCCTGGTATCGTGTTTAAAGACCTGACACCTGTTTTATTAGATGTCCATTTAATGCGAAAAATAATTGATTCTTCTGCGGCTAAATGGTCGGATATGAATATTGATTATGTTGCGGGTATTGAAAGTAGAGGCTATTGGTTTGGAATTGCTATTGCCGATAAGTTAAATGTTCCTTTTATTCCGATTCGAAAAAAAGGTAAGCTCCCAGGAGATAAGGTTGAGATATCGTACGCCTTAGAGTATGGAGAAGCTTCCATTGAAATGCATAAGGGGCATCTGAAGGCTGGATCAAGAGTACTTATTCATGACGATCTCCTCGCAACTGGGGGCACTGCAGAGGCAGCTGTCAAACTAGTTGAATCAGAAGGTGGTCTTGTTGCGGGATTTCATTTTATTGTGACACTGGGATTTTTGGGCGGAAGTACACGGTTAGGTAATTTTGCCTCCTCGGTGTTATCAGAGATAGAATATTAAACAATACTGTATGAATTTTGCACGGACAGAGCAACAAGAAATGATTGCACAAATGGTACGTGACTTTGCTGAAAAAGAGGTCAGACCACATTTCTCACAGTGGGATGCTGAGGAGTTTTTCCCAGTGGATACCCTAAAGAAAGCAGGTGGTCTTGGACTTTTGGGGATTTTAGTCCCTGAGGTATATGGTGGAAGTGGTATGGGCTATTTCGAATACATGAGTACGCTAGATGAGCTTGGTCAGGTATGTGGAGGATTTGGTCTTTCAGTTGCAGCGCATAATTCCTTATGCACAGGTCATATTCTTGCCTTCGGTAATGAAGAACAGAAAAAGAAATATCTGCCTAAGCTTGCAACAGGTGAGTATATAGGTGCCTGGGGATTAACTGAGCCAAACACGGGGTCAGATGCTATGCGTATGCAGTGTACAGCTGAGGATAAGGGAGACCACTTCCTTGTCAATGGAATGAAAACTTGGATAACGCATGGTTTATCTGGGGATATCGCTGTTGTTTTAATCCGAACAGGTGACTTATTAGATTCTAATGGGATCACTGCCTTTATTGTAGAAAAAGGTATGAAGGGTTTCACTGCCAATAAGATTGATAAGAAGATGGGGGTTCGTGCTAGCGAAACCGCTGAGCTTTACTTTGATAATGTGGAGATACCCAAGGAAAATGTCCTGGGTAATGTCGGTGAAGGCTTCAAGCAGGCAATGAAAATTCTTGATGGAGGGCGTATATCGATAGCCGCTCTTTCGTTAGGTATCGCAAAGGGTGCTACTAAAGCAGCCTTGGCCTATGCAAAGCAGAGGGAGCAATTTGGCAAGCCTATCTCTTCCTTTCAAGCAATTGGTTTCAAGTTAGCGGATATGCATACCCGATGCGAGGCTGCGGAGTTGTTAACCTCACAGGCTGCTTATTTAAAGAATAATGGTATGCCCGTTACGTTGAAATCGTCTTATGCCAAGTTGTACGCCTCTGAGGCGTGTGTGTATTGTGCGAATGAAGCAATACAAATCATGGGTGGTAATGGATATACTATGGAATACCCTGCAGAGAAGTTTCTTCGTGATTCAAAACTTATGACTATTGGTGAGGGTACAAGTGAGATACAAAAGCTTGTCATCTCACGAAATTTAACCAAGTGAAGCAAGTAATCTAGAAACAAAAAAGGCGCATCATATGATGCGCCTTTTTTTATCCATATCACCCATCAAAGGATGAAGAATTAACTTGCTATGGGTTAGTTGGATTGTTCCCTAACTCAAGCTGTTCAAGACGGAAGAGTAGGTCTTGATTTTGTTGCATGAGAGCATCAATTTGCCCTTGTTGGTCAATGACAGTCTGCTGCAAGGCATTGATATCTACCATGCCCAATCCACCTGGGCTTCCAGGTCCAGGTGCAGGAATAGGAAGTGTCCCGATATCACGAACATGTACCACACCATTCCCGTCAATGACTAGGATTTGGTTTAAGGAGTTGTCTGTTGCAAGGTTATTGATTTTTAACGGATCAATTGCCCCATTGTCAAGTGTAAGCAGGTTAGGTGGATTAAGACCTTCTGCTGTGTTACCAAGACCAACATTTCCGCTCTTTAAAATAGTCATAGCATTTGATCGAGTACCAGCGGTCTGTCCATTTCCAACAGTAAATAATCGGTCCCGTACATCCCATGATTGGGAGAAGGGAGTATTTATGTTGTTATACTGTCCAATTACTATTTCGTTACTTCCATTTATTCGGAGATTATTTCCGATACTGTAAGTAAACTGCGAGTTTGTATTGATAATGTTGTCTCTTCCTAAGGTTATGCTTTGATTTCCTCCAAGATCATTATCATTTCCAATTGCTATCGCATTGAATCCTCGTACAAAGTTTCTTAAACCTATTGCAAAATTTTGAGAGGCTGTACCCTCATTGTCGTCTCCGATAAGTACACTCCTTGTACTTCTTGCAATATTGTTTGTTCCAATAGTGAATGAGTTATCATTGTCGATACGATTGTTTGTTCCAATACTAATGGCGTTAGTTCCACCAACTTGAGTGTTTCCACCAATACCAATAGCACTAGGTCTAAACACATTAACATTAGGTCCGAAGGCAATAGCATTTAGGCCTGATGCAACAGCGGTATTACCGAAGGCAAATGAATAACTTCCGGATGCTAGAGAGTTACTTCCCCCTGCCCATGAATAGCTACCTACGGAGGCGTCATCCCATCTGTTGTTACCTGCACTACCTGCTCTGAATGCACCCTTGGTTGGGCTGTAGTACATGATAGAGGTTCCATTAGGAATATTTGGAAGTGGTGAGCTTATACCCACTCCTGTTGCACTGACCATGAGTCCATCTCCACCCTGTATTTCTACTGGTCCGTCAGAGGCTGTTATAATCCGACCTACACCAGGTCCCCCTTCGTCATAGGCGTCATCAAGGTCATTACTACCTAATGAAGACAAATCAACGCGTACGCTATCTCCTCCTTCAATATCGATTTCCAATATGTCGCCAATCAATGTCGCATAGGTCAAGTTCTGTGGTGGAATCACACAAGTGATTACATCATTAAGGTCAATACCCATAAGTGTATCACCTGTTGCTCCTGAGATGTACAATGAGTCTGTAACACGATCTACAATAAGTGTTTGAAGTTCATTGGTTGGGTCTGCATCAGCATCATCGATGAGGGAAGTTAAATCCACAGAAGCTGAGCTGCCATCCTCAATATATACAGTAAGCACTGTTCCGTTAAGCACTGCAGAATCTATGTTTTGCTCATCGGTATCTAACGCGGAAAGCGGAATACCACCGGCAGGTATACCAAGACCATTCGATATTAATATGGAGTCATTAGTTGCATTGATGCTTAAGTCTTGCAATTCGTTAGTAGGATCGGCATCTGCATCATCTACAAGCGATGAAAGATCCGTAATAATCGTTCCTCCTGCATCACTGGTTTCAAGGTTGGTTCCGTTTAGCACCACACTCGTATTGAATTCATTTGTAGGATCAGCATCTGCATCATCTACGAGCGAGGAGAGATCTGTCGTGATGGTTCCCCCTGCATCCGTGAGTTCAAGGTCAGTACCATTAAGTAGGACACCAGTAGTCAATTCGTTTGTAGGATCAGCATCTGAATCATCTAAGAGCGAGGAGAGATCTGTAGTGATGGTTCCCCCTGCATATTTGACTTAAAGATCAGTGCCATTGAGTACGACACCAGTAGTCAATTCGTTTGTAGGATCAGCATCTGCATCATCTACGAGTGAGGAGAGATCTGTCGTGATGGTTCCCCCTGCATCGGTGACTTCAAGGTCAGTACCATTAAGTACGACACCAGTAGTCAATTCATTTGTAGGATCAGCATCTGCATCATCTACTAGTGAGGAGAGTTCTGTCGTAATGGTTCCCCCTGCTTCGGTGACTTCAAGATCAGTACCATTGAGTACGACACCTGTGTTGAGCTCGTTTGTAGGATCAGCATCTGCATCATCTACTAGGGAGGCAAGATCAATTGAGGCGGAAGAACCTCCTTCAATAAATACTGTAGCCACGGTACCTGCTAGGCTTATGGAGTCAAGATTTTGGTCATCGGTATTATCAAAAATTGCGGCGACATCAACTGTAGCTGAAGCACCGTTTTGGATATTCACGGTAATAGTAGAATCCGGATTCAGTACCACTGATGTGATATCTTGGTTATCTGTATTATCTAGGAATTGAGACAAATCAACTCGGACACTATCACCTCCTTCAATGTCAATTTCTAGAGTATCCCCATCCATTATAGCATAGGTCAGATTTTGTGGCGGAATAACACAAGTAATTACATCATTGAGATCAATACCCATAAGGGTGTCGCCATTCAATCCGGAGATATACAGAGAGTCTGTGATACGATCTACAAGTAGTGACTGTAACTCATTGGTTGAGTCGGCATCGACTAAAGTCACTGTATTACCATTTGAAATCGATAATTCAGTGCCTGTAGCGTTTAGGCTTAGCGTTTGAGCATCTGTATTGTCAAAAACAGATGAAAGATCAACTGAAGTCGAGGCACCATCTTGAATAAAGATCGATAGGGTAGAGTCGCTATTAAGAACAGCTGAATCTAGGTTTTGGTCATCTGTGTCTATGCTTCCCAACGAAATACCTTGTCCGTTAGAAATAAGAATAGAATCATTAGCTGCATTGAGGCTCAAGTCCTGTAGTTCATTTGTAGGGTCGGCATCGGCGTCATCGACAAGAGAGGACAAGTCGGTAGTGATGGTTCCTCCAGCATCAGTTACTTCCAAGTCTGTTCCATTAAGTGCAACGCTTGTGTTTAACTCGTTGGTTGGGTCAGCATCCGCATCATCAATCAACGAAGCCAGGTCAACAGAAGCAGCGCTTCCTCCTTCAATATACACGGTGGCTACCGTGCCATTCAGCACGACTGAATCAATGTTTTGGTCATCTGTATTGTCAAAGGCTGAAGTGAGGTCTACCGTGGCAGAAATTCCATTCTCGATATTTACGGTCAGTGTCGAATCCGCATTAAGTACAACAGATGTAATGTTTTGATCGTCCGTATTATCGAATGCTGAGCTAATGTCAACCGTAGCAGATGCGCCATTTTCAATATTCACGGTAATAGTAGAATCTGCATTAAGTACAACCGATGTGATATCTTGATCATCTGTGTTGTCGAATGCTGAGCTAATGTCAACCGTTGCAGATGCGCCATTTTCAATATTCACAGTAATCGTTGAATCTGCATTGAGCACAACCGATGTAATGTCTTGGTCATCCGTGTTATCAAATGCTGAACTAATGTCAACAGTGGCAGAAGTCCCATTTTCAATGTTTACGGTAATTGTTGAATCCGCATTGAGCACAACCGATGTTATGTTCTGATCGTCTGTATTATCAAAGAGGCTAGTTAAGTCCACAGTGGCTGAAGCACCATCCTCAATATTCACGGTCAAACTAGAATCTCCGTTAAGAACAATAGAGGTTATATCCTGGTTGTCAATTCCAGATAGCGCGACACCTAGCCCATTGGAAATGAGAAGAGAGTCGCCCGTCCCATTAAAGCTAAGGTCTTGAAGCTCGTTGGTTGGATCAGCATCAGCATCATCTACAAGGGATGCAAGATCAATAGATGCAGAAGCACCACCTTCAATAAATACAGTAGCTACAGTGCCTGCTAGACTAATTGAATCAAGGTTTTGATCGTCTGTATTATCAAAGATTGCCGCAACATCAACCGTTGCAGATGCGCCATTTTCAATATTCACGGTAATCGTTGAATCTGCATTGAGTACAACAGAGGTGATGTCTTGGTTGTCTGTGTTATCTAAGAATTGAGATAAGTCAACTCGTACACTATCTCCGCCTTCAATATCAATTTCGAGCGTGTCACCGTCCATTATGGCATAGGTCAGATTTTGTGGCGGAATAACACAGGTAATCACATCATTAAGGTCAATACCCATAAGGGTATCTCCATTTAATCCTGAGATGTAAAGTGAGTCTGTGATACGATCGACAAGAAGTGACTGAAGCTCATTTGTGGAGTCAGCATCGACTAATGTCACGGTGTTGCCATTTGAAATCGATAACTCAGTACCCGTAGCGTTGAGGCTTAATGTTTGTGCATCCGTATTATCAAAAAGGCTTGAGACGTCTACCGTAGCAGGAAGTCCATCTTCGATAAAGACTGTAATTGTTGAATCAGCGTTCAGGATTACTGAATCTATGTTTTGATTGTCGATTCCTGTGAGCTCAACGCCTGTGCCATTGGATATAAGCAAGGAGTCTCCTGTACCGTTAAAGCTTAAGTTTTGAAACTCGTTGGTAGGATCAGCGTCGGCATCATCAATCAGCGAAGCTAAATCTACCGAAGCAGAACTTCCATCTTCGATAAAGACGGTAGCAACTGTTCCATTGAGTACAACAGAATCAATGTTCTGATTATCTGTATTATCAAAAATGCTAGATAGATCAGCGGTAGCTGAGGCG
This sequence comes from Chitinophagales bacterium, assembly GCA_049890075.1. Lineage (GTDB taxonomy): Bacteria > Bacteroidota > Bacteroidia > Chitinophagales > UBA8649 > UBA8649. Next base: position 27,766 of record JBMHCE010000029.1, on the reverse strand, counting down.
CCATTTTCAATATTTACGGTAAGTGTTGAATCTGCATTGAGTACAACCGAGGTTATATCCTGATCATCTGTATTGTCAAATAGGGAACTGAGGTCTACTGAAGCCGACGTGCCATTTTCAATATTAACAGTAACTGTAGAATCTGCATTGAGTACAACAGATGTAATGTTTTGATTATCTGTATTATCAAATAGAGAGCTAACATCTACAGTAGCTGAGCTACCATCTTGAATAAATACAGTGAGAGTAGAGTCTGAATTTAAGATAAAGGAGTCGATGTTTTGATTATCGATTCCCGTTAGAAGAATTCCTTGTCCGTTTGAGATAAGTAAAGAATCTCCAGCAGGGTTTAAGCTTAAGTCTTGCAATTCATTGGTAGAATCTGCATCGACCAGGGTGACTGTATTGCCATTTGAAATGGATAATTCCGTCCCTGTAGCATTTAGGCTTAATGTTTGCGCATCTGTATTGTCAAACAACGAGGATAAATCGACAGTGGTTGGTAGGGCTGCCTCTATGTAAATGGTAAGTGTTGAATCTGGGTTTAAGATGGCTGAGTCTAAGTCCTGTATCGTGGGTAACCCAGCAAGGTCAATGGATGCCGGGCTTCCATTTTCAATGTGAACAGTAAGCACCGTACCACTGATACTAAAGGAGTCAATCCCTTGATTATCAATGCTATCAAGATCGATTCCGGCTCCATTTGTAATTAACAAACTATCTGAAATTGCGTCATAAATCAAATCCTGTCTATCAAGATCAGTTAGGGCAACACCCGTTCCTCCTAAGGAGATAAGCAAGCTATCTAGCGTTGCGTTCATCGCTAAATCTTGAATCTCATTGGTTGGATCAAAATCGGGGTCATTGATTAATGGTCTAACATCTACTGTAGCAGACGCCCCATTTTCAATGTAGACCGTGAGCGTAGTATCCGCATTGAGAACTACTGAATCAATGTTTTGGTCATCTGAAAATGGTATCCAAACGGCTTGCGTATTATCCCAGTAGTAGAATAACTCATCGACAGGGTCAAAAACAAGGAGGCCTGTTTCGGCTGCACCTAAACCAAGTTGTATCGCTGCACGTTGTGCTGGATCGAGTCGGGGAATTAAGAGTCCTTTGTCATTACTCTCAATGTCAAGGGCAGCATTTGGATTTGGTGTTAGAGTTCCTATACCCACATTGTCCTGAGCGAACAAAGTGACTGATGAACAAACTAATACTAAAAGAATTAGATAAAGTGAACGCATAGTTATGAAAATTTCAGTCTTCTAAGATAAGGCGTAGAAGTGAGATTAACAATTCAGATTACGTCCTGCGATAACTGAAAATTTCGTAAACCCTAAGGGTGTAAAAGTTATTGAATATGAGGCGTTTACTTAAGGTTTTCTAAACGTTCTTCTAGTTTTTCTATTTGTTGTTGCTGTTCTTGTATCGCATTAACGAGCATGTAGATCAAGGCATTCCCATCGTAGTTGAGGTACGTTGCACCATCAAGTTCAAACTCTCCCACCATGTAGGGAGCAATTTCTTGCATTTCTTGTGCTATGATTCCATGGTAGGTTTTGTCTAGAACTTCCTGCTGAAAACCTGATGTTGAATTGTATTGATATGTCACAGGCCTGATTTGTAACACTTCATGTAGACCTGCCTTGTAGTCGTTGATATTGGTCTTTAACCGCAAATCTGAGGTGGCCACCCATACACCTCCTCCAGGCTTAAATCCTTGATTAGCAACGGTTAAGTTGCCACCATTATTCACGACCATTGCAACTCCACCCACAGAACCGGTAATGTCGTTTCCATGCATTATGCGGAATTCATTTTGGAAGTTGTCGATAAACCATGCCACGTTGTAAGCTGCACTTGCTGCAGCATTGAGTTGAATCTGTCCACCTTCATCGCCAGGAACACTTTGGTCAGTCGCTCCAACAATCAAACCGGATTCATCAGGCCAGAGATTGCCGCCGATCGGTCCAATGCCTAGTTGACCTACAGAGTTTGCATTTGGTCCTTTAATGTTTATGATTTCATTAGTCGAAATCGTGTTATTGACGCCATAGAGTACACGCATTCTTCCTTCAAAGTTGTCGATATGAAATGCACTGTTCGTGTGATTGCTTCCTCCGTTTAGTACGATATGACCACCTTCCAATGCGCCTAGTCCACCAACGGTTAGGTTCGCTTCGGGTGATAGAGTAGCAGTGGAAATTCCTACAAAACGACTGTCCTCAACATACAGGGCGGGCAGACCTCCGAAGTCCTCTACCGTCAGAAGAGCAGATGCAGGCGTTGTATTGTTGTCATGAATAACAACTTGTCCTTCAAACTGACCCGCTATGTTATTAGTTCCTGGGCTTACTTGACTATATAATCCATAGATATTACCTCCTGTTCCATTGTTGATTGTATTAAGGTAGGCTCCATATACGTTTCCATTTGGTGAAAAATTGGTGACTTGAGATACCAAGCCTCGTGTATCTTCTCCATTCAAGGCTGAATTATTCACTACATCGACTTGTAATCCTCTGATTGGGCCAGTTACTGTGCTTGCACCCAGTTTAGATACTCCTGAGAAAATTCCGATAAGTTCGGCGTTGGCCTTGGTCAGCGTACTGCTCACTCCGTATGATATCCCTGAGGGTGTAATTGGATTGGCAATGACCTGCAAGCCAAAATTGTTATTGTTTCCATTGTATCCATGATCAATAAACATGCCGCTGGGGTGGTTTTCAGATAGGTTATAGGCGTGTAGAGCGGCTCCAGTTAAGGGAATGGTATTCCCTGTAACTACTTGTTGTGTGGAGTTTGTCGGGTATACCCAAGCCCCGGCATCTGTCCATGGCGATGTTGTAGATCCTGTTAGGCCTGATAGATCAACGCTTGTTGAATTTCCATTCTCAATATTGATGGTTAGGACGGAACCAGCCAACGTAGCCGATGTTAAGTTTTGGTCATCAGGACCGGCGGGACCTTGTGGACCGGCAGGACCAGCGGGGCCAACCGCTCCATCTGCACCATTCGCACCGGCAGGGCCAGCGGGGCCTTGTGGGCCGGCAGGACCAACCGCGCCATCTGCACCGTCTGCACCTGCAGGACCTTGTGGGCCAGCGGGACCAACCGCTCCATCTGCACCATTCGCACCTGCAGGACCTTGTGGGCCAGCGGGACCAACCGCGCCATCAGCACCGTCTGCACCTGCAGGACCTTGTGGGCCAGCGGGACCAACCGCGCCATTTGCACCATTCGTACCGTCTGCGCCTGCAGGACCTTGTGGGCCGGCGGGACCAACCGCGCCATCAGCACCGTCTGCACCGGCAGGACCTTGTGGGCCAGCGGGACCAATCGCTCCATCGGCACCATCTGCACCTGCAGGACCTTGTGGACCAGCGGGACCAACCGCGCCATCAGCACCGTCTGCACCGGCAGGACCTTGTGGGCCGGCGGGACCAACCGCGCCATCAGCACCGTCTGCACCGGCAGGACCTTGTGGTCCTACTGCACCATCAAGTCCGGCAATAGATGCTAAGTCGACATTAACGGAGTTTCCATTTTCAATGTCAATTTGGAGTGTAGTTCCCGTTAGGGTAGCGGCTGTAAGGTTTTGATCATCCGTCCCCGCACTGCTTGTTAAGGAGCTTAGGTCGACTGAAATAGTTCCCCCTCCATCGGTTAGTTCAAGATTCGTCCCGTTCAGTGCAGCAGAGACCAGTAACTCATTGGTTACGCTATTATCAGGCAAATCAATCCATACTGGGCTTGTGTTAGCGCCTTGACTTTGAAGCACTTGTCCGGCATTGCCTGGCAAGTCGTTCGGTCGGAAATCGCCTAACAGAAAAGTATTTCCATTATCATCGATTCTGAAAATTTCCACATTAGCTCCTGAATTTTTTGAATAGAAAGAGTGGTCATTTACATCGCTATTAAATCCATAATGCATTTTAATTTCTGTGGCTCCGGCTTGGGCATTGTAGTCCGGTAAAAGATGAAAATGAAAGTTTGGGGCTGGAATACCAGTTGTTCCGCCTTGCATTGCACGAACATAACCACCATCTGAGTCTATGATATCGTAGTTGTCTGAGGTTGTTACCCCGGTAACCTGAAGCGATGAAACAGGAGAGGAGTTTCCTATACCAACGCTTCCTAAAGTGTAGATGTCTGCACTGATATCTGGGGTAACATCGTTGGTAATTATATCATACCAATCAGCATCACTTGCACCTATAGAAGGAAAGCTAATCCACGTAAGGCCATCCCAATAATAAAATAGAACATCATTAGGGTCAAAAACGAGTAATCCGCGTTCGGTTGCTGTTAGCGTGGCGGCCATACCCGCGCGCTGCGTAGCATCTACTCTAGGAATAAGAATTCCTTTGTCGTTGGCTTCTATATCCAATGCGGCATTAGCATTGGGCGTGAGCGTACCTACACCTACATTATTTTGGGCATGAAGGCCTAAGGTCACTAGACTAAAAATGAAAACTAAATATTGATTGCGCATAATCCTACCTTTCTCTTCCTAAAATACGCATAAATGCTATGGTTAAGCACGACAAGAGCGACTTGACTTACGCACCTTAAATAGTGGACTGAACACAATACAAAACTCCAGTGCTCGAAACAAGGTGATTCCTCGAAAAATGAACGGGACTATCGAATCAGGGTAACGTTACCTTTTTGATTTTTGATTTCTTGTTGGTCAGCATAGCGGTAGGTGGTATACCATGTATATACTGATAGCGGGGACTTCTCGCCGTTGTAGGTCCCGTCCCAAGCTTCGTTGACATCATTCGTTTTGAAAACTAACTCTCCCCAACGATTATAGATCGAGAATTCCCAGCTGTCGAAATCTATATTGTCATCCACAACAATGGGTCTAAAGCCATCGTTGTTGCCATCTCCGTTTGGAGAAAAGGCAGTAGGCAGATAGACTAACTCATCAAGAACATAAATGGTCAAGCTATCAGAGATAGCGCAATAGTCATTTAGAGTTACCGCAAGCGTGTAAAATGTTGTTGTAAGAGGTGTAGCTGTTGGGTCAAAACAGTCATCACAGCTTAAATCAAACGGAGGGTCCCAAACAATGTCTGAAGGCGCCTGTCCCGAATAAGCTCCAGGGATAATGGTAAAATTTCCCGGCTCGATGTATATATCTGGCCCAACTTCGAGTTGAGGTTGGCGAACTGCTAGAGCAAATGCAGGGTCGGTGTAGTTGTTCCAGTTAGGTATTTCAAGAGAGACAAAGGGAACACCATTGATCTCTGTTGGATTACCCATATCCGTCCAAAGGGGTGCACCCTCCCAGTGTGCCATGGCATCCCAAGTCCCGTCATCTAATGGATTGTAGAACATTTTTAGGTTGGCTGCGGCATTGCCATACAATCTGTGGTAAAATTGTGGATTTACTGCACAAAGCACATCGTCGAACAAGCTCACATCAAATCCTTCTGTTGTGGCATCAACATTGGCAAGTCGAGCGCCATAAACACGATTGTCATTACCGTCTGGAGTGAATTCAATTGGACGATAGCGAATTGCTCCGGCAGAGGATCCAGTAGGGAAGAGGTAAGTATTGGTTGAATTCGTTGCTCGATTTAATCTTCCTATATCCAAACTACTTACAAAACCATCTGTGCGTTGGATGGCAAGGAAATCTGGATTGGTGACGTTTAAGTTTTGTGTATTCGTAGCAAACTCAATATTTCCAAGGTCTAAGGAGTTTGTTACATCAGCATCGATGGCATTGAGGCTTTTGATGTCGGGAAAAGACCCGAGGCATACAAGGTCATAAAAGGAACTAAGGGATGTTCCGCGAATCTCTTGATCCCCACCTTTTAGCTCAACCGTGCTGTTACCCGCGGTAAAAACACCGTTATTTTCCCAGTCTTGTCCAACGCGAAAGATAGTCGTCGGGTCGGCGTCGGCGGTGAGATTGTCTTGGTTGATCACTGTGTTGTCAATGTCAGCCTCCTCCCGGTTGTCAAAGACACCACTCTCGATGACTAAGTCTCGCTGAACATAGAGTAAACCCTCGTTCTCTAGGTTTCCAATATTGTCAATAACAACTGAATCGGTAATCACACTCATGGTGCCATTTGCTGTAACAATGACATCAGTCCCATTAACATAAAACTGCCCAATGCATGGAGTTGCCGTCATGGATAAAAGTGAAATGATTCCAAAAGATTTCAGTAATCGAGTAAACATATTTGGCTTGTATTGAGCTAAGGTCTAAGGTAGTGAAATATTTTGCTTTACTATACATATAAATAGAAACTGTTAAAAATGGAGCTATTCTTCTAGTTCAAACCGTGTTACATTCGTTCTAATGCAGCAGGAGGTTCATCAGTTTTTGGATTATCTGAAACATGAGAAACGATTAAGTAAGAATACCCTTATAGCGTATCAAAGGGATTTGCTCGATTTTCAAGTTTTTCTAAACAATCATGGTTTGTCTGAAATCGGTCAAATTAAAACTCGACAGATCAGGCGGTTTGTTTTGGATGGCATGTCAAATGGATGGGAGCCAAGGACCACTAATCGAAAAATCTCTGCACTCAAGGGGATGTTTACGTTTTTGGCCGACCGAGAAGTGATATCCTCAAACCCAGCACTGGCTGTGCAAAGTGTAAAAGTCCCTCATCGATTACCAACATACGTTCAAGAATCAGAATTGGATCTTGTAATGCCCCGTTTAGAAGGATATGATGATTGGTGTGACTTTCAGGAGGCCTTGCTCTTTGTGCTTTTATATGAGACGGGTATGCGTAGGGCGGAGTTGATTGCATTAACCTATGATCGGTTAGATCAACGTGCTTTGACATTGCGGGTTTTGGGTAAGCGTAACAAGGAAAGAATTATACCTGTACGACAAGAAATCATGGAAGCCTGCTTTGCGTTGAAAGCGCTACGAAAAAAAGAGCGCATAGAATCGAACCATGTATTTACGTTAAGTAATGGGAAAGCGCTCTATCCAAAGAAGGTCTATACGGCGGTAAATCGAGTCCTTCATGCGATAAGTTCTACAGAGCGCAAAAGTCCCCATGTGCTGAGGCATTCAATTGCTACCCATCTGTTAAATCGTGGCGTCGATATACAGACGATTCAGTCTCTATTGGGGCATGCTAGTTTGGCTTCAACTCAAATCTATGCACACCAGAGTATAGAGCATTTGAAATCGAGCCACAAGGCCGCTCATCCAAGAAGTTAGTCTACTTGTTTTTCATTGTTTTCCTTTTTGCTCATATTTTTTTGCAAAATAGGGTCTGAACTTCACACATCTTCATTATATTTGCAGTCCTTTTCGGCGAAGCTGAGGAAGAGTTATGTCTTTTTCAGAAGCAAAAACGTAAAGGAAATTGTTGTTTAAGAGTAGTATAAAGAACAAAAACTGCCAGTGTAGCTCAGTTGGCCAGAGCGACTGATTTGTAATCAGTTGGTCGGGGGTTCGAATCCCTCCACTGGCTCTTTTTAATCATGGTTTACATGGTGTTATAAAAGGAGGGGATGCGCCGAAGTTGGAGAGTCGGGGCAGACTGTAAATCTGTTGCTTAGGCTGAATAGGTTCGAATCCTATCATCCCCACATTTTTGATTACATGATGTACAATCAAAAGGATAAAGAGAAAGGAAGTTTTTGTTTAGGTTTTATAAAGAGTATAAGCGGGAGTAGCTCAGTTGGTAGAGCATCAGCCTTCCAAGCTGAGGGTCGCGGGTTCGAGTCTCGTCTCCCGCTCGAAGTTGAGTCGAAACCGGGTAACCTTTAAGCCGTTGTAGCTCAGGGGTAGAGCGCATCCTTGGTAAGGATGAGGTCCCGGGTTCAATTCCCGGCATCGGCTCAGTTTTATTTTGTTAACATTATTTAATTCGAATTTTAATTTTTTACCATGGCTAAAGAAAAGTTTGACAAGTCGAAACCCCACGTGAACGTGGGAACGATTGGACACGTTGATCACGGAAAGACAACGTTGACTGCAGCAATTACTACAGTTCTCGCGAACAAAGGATTTGCTGACAAGATGGATTATGATGCGATTGACGGTGCTCCGGAAGAGAAAGAGCGCGGAATCACAATCAACACTGCACACGTAGAGTATGAAACAGCTGCTCGTCACTACGCTCACGTTGATTGCCCAGGTCACGCGGATTACATCAAGAATATGGTTACGGGTGCTGCTCAGATGGACGGTGCTATCCTTGTAGTAAGTGCTACGGATGGTCCTATGCCACAAACACGTGAGCACATCCTTCTTGCTCGACAGGTAGGTGTACCTGCTATTGTTGTTTTCATGAACAAAGTAGACTTAGTTGACGATCCTGAATTCCTCGAGCTTGCTGAGATGGAGATTCGTGAGCTTCTTAGCTTTTACGATTTCCCAGGTGATGATGTACCTGTTATTCAAGGTTCTGCACTTTCTGGTCTTAACGGAGAAGCAGACGGTGTAAAAGCTATCGAAGAGTTGATGGAAGCTGTTGATACAACGATTCCATTACCTCCACGTGATGTAGATAAGGATTTCTTGATGCCAGTTGAGGACGTATTCTCAATCACAGGTCGTGGTACTGTTGCTACAGGTCGTATCGAAAAAGGTGTGATCAACAGTGGTGATGGTGTTGAAATCATCGGTCTTGGCGCTGAGAAAATGACGTCTACAGTAACAGGAGTTGAGATGTTCCGTAAGATTCTCGATACAGGAGAGGCTGGAGAGAATGTTGGACTTCTTCTTCGTGGTGTTGAAAAAACTGACATCAAGCGAGGAATGGTTATCTGTAAGCCAGGTTCTATCACTCCACACACGAAGTTTAAGTGCGAGGTTTACGTACTCTCTAAAGAAGAAGGTGGACGTCACACTCCATTCTTTAACAAGTACCGTCCTCAGTTCTACATGAGAACGACAGACGTTACAGGAGAAGTTAAGCTTCCAGAAAATGTTGAAATGGTTATGCCTGGGGATAATGTAACTCTTGAAGTAGAGTTGATTTACCCTGTTGCTCTTGACCTCGGTCTACGTTTCGCGATTCGCGAAGGTGGTCGTACGGTTGGTGCAGGTCAGGTTACTGAGATTATTGCATAATAATTCGAAGGCCTACGGGTGTAGCTCAATTGGTAGAGTAGTGGTCTCCAAAACCATTGGTTGGGGGTTCGAGTCCCTCCTCCCGTGCAACAATTGATGATGAAGCGACTTATTTCATATTGCCAGTCTGCTTACGCAGAGTTATTTTACAAGGTTACTTGGCCGACATCTTCGGAACTACAAAATAGTGCCGTAGTTGTGCTGATTGCCACGTTGATGACTGCGCTAATCGTTTTCGGTATGGACTACGTACTTGGTGTACGTCCAACAGGTGCTGAAGGGGGTTGGAAAGGAGTTACTGGTATTATTTATTCAATCTTGACCTAATACGCAATGCAGGATACAAAATGGTATGTTCTTCGCGTAATTAGCGGTCAAGAACGTAAAATCCAACAGTACGTTACTCGAGAAATCGAGCGAATTGGTTACCAAGATGAGGTACGGCAAATTCTTGTTCCTCTTGAGAAGGTCTACAAGATTAAGGCTGGAAAAAAGGTGATCAAGGAGCGTAACATGTTCCCTGGATACATTTACGTTGAAATGACTGATAAAGCGGTCAATAATGGAGACGTCTTAATGATGATTGCAGGCACTACGAATGTGATCAACTTTATCGGTGGACGTCGTCCTGAGCCAATTCGTGAGGCAGAAGTACGAAGACTTTTAGGAAAAGTCGACGAATTCGAGCAGCGTGATGAAGAAATGGTTGAGCCGTTCATGATCAATGAAACAGTAAAAATTATTGATGGTCCATTCAATGACTTCACCGGATCGGTAGAAGAAATAATGGATGAGAAAAAGAAACTTAAGGTTGTAGTGAAAATCTTTGGACGTCGAACTCCGGTAGAGGTGAACTACATGCAAGTTGAAAAAATAGCATAGATAATGGCAAAGGAAATTACTGGATACGTTAAACTTCAAGTACGAGGTGGTCAAGCAAACCCTGCTCCACCAGTTGGTCCTGCACTTGGTGCTAAGGGACTCAATATCATGGAGTTCTGTAAGGCATTCAATGCACGAAGTCAAGAAATGCAGGGGAAGGTTCTTCCTGTTGTAATCACTGTTTACTCAGACAAGAGCTTCAGTTTTATCATTAAAACTCCTCCAGCTCCAGTCTTACTACTTGAAGCTGCCAAGCTCAAAAGCGGTAGTAAAGAACCAAATCGTGATAAGGTTGGTTCTGTAAACTGGGATCAAGTGAAGGAAATCGCTGAAACTAAGATGCCCGATCTTAATGCGTTTACTATTGAGTCTGCCATGAAAATGGTAGCTGGTACAGCACGATCAATGGGTCTTTTAGTAAAAGGTACTCCTCCATGGGAAACAGCAGGCACAGAAGAAACTGCTGCGTAATTGTAATCACCGAGGGAGTCGATGAGACGTTTGTACCTCAAAATTGAAAAAAATGGCAACATTAGGTAAGAAAAGAAAGGCAGCAGATGCTTTGGTTGATCCAAAGAAGCTGTATTCTATGAATGAGGCTTCAGACCTCATTAAAAAGGTCAACACGGCAAAATTTGATGCTTCTGTTGATTTACACATTCATTTAGGAGTAGATCCGAAGAAAGCGGATCAGGCTATCCGTGGCACGGTCTCTCTGCCGCATGGAACAGGTAAGACAAAAACAGTTCTTGTTTTCTGCGATTCATCAGAGGAATCTGCTGTAGCAGCTGCTGGTGCAGACTACTACGGAATGGATGAATACATTCAAAAAATATCCGGCGGATGGACAGATGTTGATGTAATTATCGCGACACCTGCTGTCATGCCTAAAATCGCAAGGCTTGGGCGAACATTAGGTCCTCGTGGCTTAATGCCAAACCCGAAGTCAGGCACTGTTACTACTGATCTTGTGAAAGCAGTTGAGGAGGTGAAGAAGGGGAAGATTGCATTCAAGGTGGACAAGTTTGGTATTATTCACGCTTCCATTGGTCGTATAAGCTTCGAGCCAAAGCAAATCGAAGACAATGCGACTGAGCTTATTCAAAACATACATAAGCTCAAACCCACCTCTGTGAAAGGGGCCTACTTTAAGTCGATATCTTTGGCATCGACGATGAGTCCAGGTCTAAATATTGAAATCAAATCCATACGCGGCTTATAAGAAATAATGACTAGACAAGAAAAACAACAGGTCGTTGCGGATTTGCAGAATCAGCTAGAAGGAGCAAGCAGTTTTTACATTGCGGATTCTTCGGAGCTAGATGTTGCAACCGTTAACAAGCTACGGGGATTATGTCACGAGCGTAATGTGGAATTCAAGGTTGTTAAGAATACACTTCTTATCAAAGCATTGGACGCATTGGAGCAGGACTATTCTCCCTTGTATGACATTCTTAAAGGCGGATCAAGTGTTATGTTGTCGGAAACGGCAAGTGCACCTGCTAAGCTGATTAAGGATTTTCGTAAGGATGAAAACCAGGAGAAGCCAATTCTCAAAGGTGCTTACATCGATACCGATTTCTTTATCGGTGACGAGCATCTTGATGAATTAGCAGCGCTCAAGTCTAAAGAGGATCTTCTTGGTGAGGTAATAACATTGTTACAATCACCAATGTCCAACTTAGTAGGAGCTCTATCTTCTGGAGGTTCAAACCTTGCAGGTATCATAAAAACGCTCGAGGAAAAGGGCAGTGAATAATTAGTAAAAATTTAATCTTAGAAATAATGGCAGAAATGAAAGAATTAGCAGAACAGTTAGTCAACCTAACAATCAAAGAAGTAAAAGAACTTGCTGATATCCTTAAGGATGAGTACGGCATTGAGCCTGCAGCAGGAGGTGCTGTAATGATGGCAGCAGGACCGGGTGCTGGCGGAGAAGGCGGCGACGGTGGTGCTGAGCAAACTGAGTTCACCGTATTTATGAACGGTGCCGGTGGTTCAAAACTTCAAGTGGTTAAGACAGTTAAAGAATTAACTGGATTAGGCCTCAAAGAAGCGAAAGCAATTGTAGATGGAGCTCCTGGACCAGTGAAAGAGGCTCTTCCAAAAGCTGACGCGGAAGCTATGCTAGCTAAGCTCCAAGAAGCAGGAGCTGATGTAGAGCTTAAGTAGTTCCACAATATATTTTAATGCCATGAGCGGGTGTATTCCCGCTCATGGCTTTGTAGTTTTTTTTTAGCCTCACAAACTTTAAACCCAATAATGGCTCAAATTCGGCACAACTTCGGTGAAATAGATTTAAAAGTCCCATCCCCCGCGTTGCTAGACATTCAAGTTGGTTCTTACCAGAAATTCATCCAGCTTGAAACCACAGCAGAAAATCGCGTGAATGAGGGACTTTTTCGCGTTTTTCAGGAAAACTTTCCTATTACAGATGCCAGAAACATCTTCGTATTAGAGTTTATTGACTATTTCGTGGATCCACCGCGTTACTCGATTGACGAGTGTATGGAGCGTGGATTAACGTATAGCGTACCATTAAAAGCAAAGCTTCGTCTTTCTTGTAATGATGAAGAGCATATTGACTTCAAGACATCTGTACAAGACGTTTTCTTGGGCAATATTCCTTACATGACGCCGAAAGGTACCTTTATTATCAATGGTGCTGAGCGGGTTATCGTTTCTCAGCTTCACAGATCACCTGGTGTGTTCTTTGGTCAGAGTTTCCACCCGAACGGTTCTAAAATCTATTCGGCACGGATTATCCCGTTTAAAGGAGCTTGGATGGAATTTGCCACTGACATTAACAATGTCATGCACGCTTACATTGATCGTAAAAAGAAGTTTCCAGTTACAACCTTGCTTCGAGCCATAGGCTTCGATTCGGATAAGGAGATTCTTGAGTTATTCGGTCTCGCGGATTCCGTTAAAGTCACCAAAAGAAATAAATCCAAGATTGTAGGACGTAAGCTTGCTGCGCGTGTTCTGAATACTTGGGTAGAAGATTTCGTAGATGAAGACACAGGTGAGGTAGTGTCTATCGAACGAAATGAAATTATCTATGAACGCGATGTGTTGCTCGACGAAGAGGCCTTCCTTCAAATTCTAGACTTAAATATTGAATCAGTTATCCTTCAGCGTGAGGAACAAAGTGGTGATTACGCGATCATCTACAACACACTGCAGAAGGACTCAGCTAATAGTGAGCAAGAGGCCTTGGCGCACATCTATCGCCAACTTCGTGGTACTGATCCACCGGATAACGAAACGGCTCGTGGAATTATCGACAAGCTCTTCTTCTCTGATAAGCGCTATGACTTAGGAGAAGTGGGCCGCTACAAGATTAACCTCAAATTGAAAAATGATGCGGATAAGGACATGCGTGTTCTAACCAAAGATGACATCATTGAAATCGTTAAATATCTTGTTCGCTTAACGAACCAGAAAGCGGAGATTGATGATATCGATCATTTGAGTAATCGACGCGTTAGAACGGTTGGAGAGCAGCTTTATGCTCAGTTTGGTGTCGGTCTTGCTCGAATGGCTAGAACAATTCGCGAGCGTATGAACGTCCGTGACAATGAGGTGTTTGCGCCAATCGATCTAATCAACGCTCGAACGCTTTCTTCAGTAATTAACTCGTTCTTCGGAACAAGTCAGTTATCTCAGTTCTTGGATCAAACCAATCCACTTTCTGAAATCACCAATAAGCGACGAATTTCAGCTCTGGGACCTGGAGGTCTTTCTAGGGAGCGCGCTGGATTCGAGGTACGTGATGTTCACTACTCGCATTACGGTCGTCTATGTACGATTGAGACGCCGGAAGGTCCAAACATTGGTCTTATCTCAACGCTTTGCGTGCATGCTAAGATTAATAAAATGGGATTCATTGAGACTCCTTACCGTCAGGTTGAAAATGGTAAAGTAATCCTTGAGGGTCAGGGATTATACCTGTCAGCTAATGATGAGGAAGAGAAGCTCATTGCGCAGGCAAACTCCAGACTTGCAGAGGATGGTAGTTTTGTCAATGAGCGTGTTTCTGTTCGGGAAACTGGAGATTTCTTATTGGAGGAACCTGAAAAAATTGCCTACATCGACGTTGCGCCAAACCAAATTGTTGGGGTGAGTGCGTCCATGATTCCTTTCCTTGAGCATGATGATGCAAACCGTGCTTTGATGGGGTCAAACATGCAGCGTCAGGCTGTTCCATTACTCAAGCCGAATTCGCCTATCGTAGGAACGGGGCTTGAGCGCAAGGTGGCACAGGATTCAATGAATCTTATCAATGCTGAAGGCAATGGAGTGGTTGAATATGTAGATGCAAACAAAGTAGTCGTTCGTTACGATCGTTCAGATGATGACCGTCTCGTCTCGTTTGAAGATGATTTAACGACTTATGAATTGCCTAAGTTCCGTCGTACTAATCAAGGAACTTGTGTTAACCTAAAACCAATTGTACGTAAGGGTGATCGTGTTGAACTCGGTCAAGTACTTTGTGATGGTTTTGCAACACAAGACGGTGAGCTTGCTCTAGGACAGAACTTAAAAGTGGCCTTCATGCCATGGAAAGGATACAATTTCGAGGATGCTATTGTAATCTCTGACCGCATCGTAAAAGATGATGTCTTTACATCAATTCATATCACAGAATTCGAAATGGAGGTTCGTGATACGAAGCTTGGTGAAGAGGAACTTACTTCAGATATTCCAAACGTCAGTGAAGAAGCAACAGCTAACCTTGATGAAAACGGTATCATCCGTGTAGGAGCAAAAATTGACGAAGGGGATATTCTCATCGGAAAGATTACTCCGAAAGGGGAGAGCGATCCTACTCCAGAAGAGAAGCTACTTCGCGCCATCTTCGGAGATAAAGCCGGTGATGTTAAGGATGCTTCTTTGAAAGCGCCACCATCAAGCTATGGTGTCGTTATGAAGACGAATCTTTTTGCACGACTTCGTAAGGACAAGCGTAAAAAGTCTCAGGAAAAAGCCGTGATTGAAACGCTTGTTACAGCACACGAAGAGCGCATTGCGTCGATTAAAGATCGCATGTACAAGAAGATCTTTGAACTGCTTTCAGGTAAGACTTCTGCAGGCGTTGAAAACGTTTACAAGGAGACCATCATTGCTAAGGGTACGAAGTACACGCAAAAATTGATCAAGACTATTGACTTCCTTAACATCCACCCACAAAATTGGACATCGGATGCTAAGCTAAATGAGTTGGTTAAGCGATTGATTCACAACTTCACCATTGAGCATAACAAAGAGATTGGACGCCTTGGACGTGAGAAGTTTAACGTTACTGTTGGGGATGAACTACCTGCTGGTGTTCTTAAGCTAGCTAAGGTTTATGTGGTGAAGAAACGTAAACTGAAAGTTGGTGATAAGATGGCCGGACGCCACGGTAACAAAGGTATCGTTGCAAAAATCGTACGCGAAGAAGATATGCCATTCCTCGAGGATGGAAGTCCAGTAGATATCGTATTGAATCCACTTGGGGTACCTTCTCGTATGAACATCGGTCAGATTTATGAGACTGTTCTTGGTTGGGCTGGTGAAAAACTTGGTAAGAAGTATGCGACTCCAATCTTTGATGGAGCCTCTATTGCCCAAATCGATGAGGAGATGAACAAGGCTGGATTACCTCGATTGGGACAGACGTATCTCTACGATGGAGAAACTGGAGAGCGTTTCCACCAGAAGACAACTGTAGGAGTAATCTACATGCTTAAGTTGAGTCACATGATTGATGATAAGATGCACGCACGTTCTATCGGACCATACAGTCTTATTACGCAGCAGCCTCTTGGAGGTAAGGCTCAGTTTGGTGGTCAGCGTTTAGGTGAGATGGAGGTTTGGGCTCTTGAGGCCTTTGGAGCTTCCAACATCTTGCGTGAGCTTCTCACTGTGAAGTCGGATGATATTATTGGACGTTCGAAGGCTTACGAGTCTATCGTAAAAGGTGAGGCGATGCCTGAACCAAACGTTCCTGAATCATTCAATGTATTAGTACATGAGTTACGCGGTCTCGCAGTTGACTTGAAATTTGAGTAATAACAAACATTTACAAATAGCATCATAATGGCGCCATTAAAAAAAGATAAAAGCACTTCATCGTTTTCAAGCGTTCGAATTAGTCTAACGTCTCCGGATGATATTCTAAGCCGTTCCTATGGAGAGGTAAAGAAGCCCGAGACCATTAACTACAGAACGTACAAGCCAGAAATGGAGGGTCTGTTCTGTGAGCGAATTTTTGGACCTACCAAAAACTTCGAATGTTACTGCGGAAAATACAAGCGTATCCGATATAAGGGGATTGTTTGTGATCGTTGTGGTGTAGAAGTTACCGAGAAGAAAGTTCGACGTGATCGCATGGGCCACATTAAGCTCGCGATTCCTGTCGTACATATCTGGTACTTCCGTTCATTGCCTAACAAAATCGGTTACTTGCTCGGAGTTTCTTCTAAGACGTTAGAGTCAATCATCTATTACGAGCGTTATGTAGTTATTCAACCTGGTAAAGCTTCTGAAGGAGTTCCAATCATCAATGAAAAAGATGAGGAGGAAACAATTACTCCTGCGAAGATGGACTTGATTACTGAGGAAGAGTATCTCTCGATACTCAGCCATGATGACTTTAGAGATAATGCACGATTAGCAAACGATGATCCAAATAAGTTTATCGCGTTAATGGGTGCTGAAGCCGTGTATGAGCTTCTTAAGCGCATCGATTTAGACGAATTAAGTTATCAGTTACGTGATCAGGCAGCTAATGAAACATCTCGTCAGCGAAAAGCTGAAGCGCTTAAGCGTTTGAAAGTAGTTGAGCTATTCCGTGCTGGAAATACAGAGGTTGAAAATCGTCCGGAATGGATGGTTATTCAATATCTACCGGTTATTCCACCAGAATTACGTCCGTTAGTTCCATTGGACGGTGGTCGTTTTGCATCGTCAGACCTGAATGACTTGTATCGTCGTGTGATTATTCGAAACAATCGTTTACAACGTCTTGTAGAGATTAAGGCACCAGAGGTTATTCTTCGAAATGAGAAGCGAATGCTTCAGGAGTCAGTCGATTCACTATTTGACAACTCACGTAAATCGAGTGCTGTTAAGGCAGAAGGTGGTCGTGCGCTTAAGTCTTTAAGTGATGTACTCAAAGGAAAGCAAGGTCGTTTTCGTCAAAACCTATTAGGTAAGCGGGTTGATTATTCTGGTCGTTCTGTCATTGTTGTAGGTCCAACCTTGAAGCTTCATGAGTGTGGTCTTCCTAAGGATATGGCTGCCGAGCTTTTCAAGCCATTTATCATTCGCAAGCTGATCGAGCGAGGTATTGTAAAGACAGTTAAGAGCGCTAAAAAGCTTGTCGATTTAAAAGAGCCAGTGATTTGGGATATCCTTGAAGGGATTCTGAAAGGACATCCTGTTTTACTAAACCGGGCTCCAACCCTTCACCGTCTATCGATTCAGGCGTTTATACCAAAGCTTATTGAAGGAAAGGCAATTCGTCTTCACCCATTGGTTTGTACGGCATTTAATGCGGATTTCGACGGTGACCAAATGGCCGTCCACGTACCATTAGGAAATGAGGCAATTCTTGAGGCTCAAATGCTTATGTTGTCTTCGCACAACATTCTTAATCCTCAGAATGGATCTCCAATTACACTTCCTACGCAGGATATGGTATTGGGTCTTTATTACATCTCCAACGGAAAGCGCAGTACAGAGGAGGAAGTAGTAAAAGGTGAGGGACTTACTTTCTACAATGCGGATGATGCAAAAATCGCATGGAATGAAGGTAAAGTTGATCTTCACGCTTTTGTGAAAATGCCGATTCTAAATCATGAAACGAATAAAAAGGAGTTGACTGAAACAACGGTTGGTCGTATTCTTTTCAATGAGATTGTACCAGAAGGTGTTCCTTACATCAATTACCTTTTGACTAAGCGCAACCTCAAAACGGTTATCTCCAATATCATCAAAGCAACTGATGTTCCACGAACAGTGGCATTCTTAGATGATTTGAAAGATTTAGGATTTATCTGGGCATTTAAAGGAGGTCTATCCTTCAATCTAGAAGATGTTTTGATTCCAGCTGAAAAAGTTGAAATGCTTGCTGATGCGCGGGGAGAAGTTGATGAAGTGGTTGAAAACTACAACATGGGACTAATCACGGACCGTGAGCGTTACAATCAAATCATTGATATATGGACAAGGGTCGATAATCGACTTACCAATACCTTGATGAAGCAATTGGCTACGCACAAGCAAGGATTTAACTCAATCTACATGATGCTTGATTCAGGTGCTCGTGGATCGAAGCAACAGATTAAGCAGTTAGGAGCCTTCAGGGGACTCATGGCGAAGCCAAGAAAATCTACTGGTGGCGGAGGAAATGAGATTATTGAAAATCCAATTCTTGCCAACTTTAAAGAAGGTCTTTCTGTACTTGAGTACTTCATCTCAACGCACGGTGCTCGAAAGGGTCTTGCCGATACAGCACTTAAAACGGCGGATGCAGGATACTTGACACGTCGTCTAGTGGATGTTGCTCAGGATGTAGTAGTTACTGAGGAAGATTGTCATACACTTCGTGGATTGAGCGTTACTGCCTTGATTCAAAATGATGAAGTGGTTGAAGGACTTGAAGATCGAATTGTTGGGCGTGTTGCGCTTAATGATGTGGTCAATCCACAAAATGATGAAGTCATTCTTGAGGCGGGTAGCATGATCATGGAGCATGATGCTAAACGTATAACTGAGGCAAATATCGATACTGTTGATGTACGCTCGCCATTGACCTGTGAGGCTCGCAGAGGGATTTGTGTGAAGTGTTATGGCCGAAACCTTGCTTCGAATCGAGTGGTTGAGATGGGAGATGCCGTAGGTATTCTTGCCGCACAATCCATCGGTGAGCCAGGAACGCAGCTAACACTCCGTACCTTCCACGTAGGGGGGGTTGCCTCAGTAAGTGAGTCTGAATCTAAGATCAATGCAAAATTTGATGGAGTCATTGAATTTGATGGTCTTCGTACCGTATCCTCCAAGGATGACCAGGGTAAGAAAGTTGCCGTAGTTATCGGTCGTACGGGTGAATTACGCTTGATGCGTGAGGACGGCGAACGAGTACTTAACACTCACCATATTCCTTATGGAGCAATGCTTTATGTTAAGGATGGTGATAAGGTTAAGGCTGGTGACTTGATCTGTAACTGGGATGCATTCAACAATGTAATCGTTGCGACAACACCGGGTAAACTCGAATACGTAGATATCGTAGATAACATCACAGCACGTGAAGAAATGGATGAGAAAACAGGTTTCAAAGAGAAAGTTGTTATCCAGTCCAAGGATAAGAAAATGATTCCTTCCCTTCATGTTGTGTCTAAAAGCAAGTCAGCCGCAATTAAGGAGTACAACCTTCCTGTAGCTGCGCATATCGTAGTTCCTGAAGGAAGTGATGTGAAATCAGGTCAAGTATTGGCTAAGATTCCACGTTCGGCGGGTAAGATTAAGGATATCACCGGAGGTCTTCCAAGAGTTACAGAGCTTTTCGAAGCTCGTAATCCTTCTGATCCGGCTGTCGTGTCTGAGATTGACGGTATAGTGAGCTTCGGGTCGATCAAGCGAGGTAACCGCGAGATTAAAGTTGAGTCAGCTGATGGTGTAGTGAAGAAGTATCTAGTAAAACTTACTAAGCAGATTCTTGTTCAGGATCAGGATTATATCCGCGCTGGTTCTCCATTAAGCGATGGCTCTATTACTCCTTCAGATATCTTAAATATCAAAGGACCAAAAGCCGTTCAGGAGTACTTAGTGAATGAGATTCAGGATGTCTACCGACTCCAGGGAATTAAGATCAGCGATAAGCACATTGAAGTCATTGTTCGTCAAATGATGAGCAAGGTGATCATCAATGATCAAGGCGATAGTAATTTGCTAGAGGGCGAGGTTGTGAATCGTTTTGATTTCCTAGCGTCTAATGATAAGGTCTTCGGATTGAAGTATGTCACTGATGCTGGTGATTCTGAGGTTCTTAAGCGTGGTCAAATCTTAACGCTTCGAAAAATTCGTGAAGAAAACTCCAAGCTTAAGCGTGAAGACAAAACGCCTGCTGAATTTAGAGATACTGTACCTGCTACAGCTACACCTATACTTCAGGGTATCACAAGGTCTTCATTGAGCGCGTACAGTTGGATTTCAGCAGCGTCCTTCCAAGAAACAACTAAAGTTCTAAGTTCGGCTTCTATCGAGGCGAAATCAGATAAGTTGATTGGTTTGAAGGAAAATGTAATTGTTGGTCATAAGATTCCAGCAGGTACAGGTCTTCCAGCCTTCCAAAACTTGATCGTTGGTTCAAAGGAGGAGTTGGCTAAAATGAAAGCTGCAGAGGCACAGCCAGAAGAGGTTTCTGAAGAAACGCAAACGGAAAATAGCTAGACCACGGTACTATGATGGCAAAAGACCAGGAGGATCGCACCTTGGAGATGGGTAACAATCGAATCAACATCGAAGTGCCTGAAGAGGTCGCTGATGGTGAATATGCTAATCTCGCTATGATTGC
The DNA here is from genome assembly GCA_049890075.1 of Chitinophagales bacterium. Classification (GTDB taxonomy): domain Bacteria; phylum Bacteroidota; class Bacteroidia; order Chitinophagales; family UBA8649; genus UBA8649. The sequence continues at coordinate 7,244 of JBMHCE010000029.1, read as the reverse complement.
GCACTCTAAATCAGACTTTGTGTTCGATTTCATTAGAATCTTACCGGGTCTTCCGAAGGCTAAGGTAAAGTCGAGAGTTATCATGACGCCTGAGCATGCTAAACGATTAGCCCATGCACTGGCTGAAAATGTAAGCCGCTATGAGAATCAACATGGTACAATAGATAGCGGATCGGTTACACCTGATATCAACTTAGGGCCTACTGCAGAAGCGTAAGATCGATGACCTTCATTAATCCAACGGCATTATGGGGGCTATTGGCGTTAAGTGTTCCAATCTTGGTTCACTTGTTTCATTTTCGAAGATATACTACGGTATACTTCTCCGATGTGCGTTTGCTTTCACAAATGGAGGAGCAGCGCTCCACACGGAGTAATCTGAAACAATTATTGTTGCTCTTCTTACGCATGGCTGCCATCTTTTTTGTGGTAATGGCCTTTGCACAGCCTGTGTTTAACCAAGATCGATTACTTATTGATGATGCTAATCGTCATGAAGTCTTATTGGTTGACAATTCGGTAAGCATGTTCGAAGGAGAAGCTTCGGCCTATGACCAAGTGGTTAATCAGCTTACAGATTATTTAGAGAAAAGTAGTTCTGACCAGCTATTTCAGATCCTACACCATGGTGTATCTTTTGATCCTAATCTATGGTATGGTAAGGATTCTGCACTTACTCTGTTGCGATCAATTCAGCCCGTTCCGTTTTCGAAACCTTTGGATGAATACGTACAAGAATTCCTTCCTTTTAATGATTCGCTTGACCTTTCTGTAAAGATTTTAACTGATGGTCAGCGCAATTTTCTTGATACATTTAAGGGAATAGATTCTCTTTCTGTAGAGCTTATAGTTCAAGATAGAGGCATGGATGCTGTAGATGCTGCTACCATCGATAGTGTGTGGTGGGTTCGTCGTCCTACTGTCGATAATGGCTTGGGATCCTTGGCATTTGCATTGCAAATCCATAGAGACGATGTGGCTAGTGAAGCGGTTATGCGTTATGGTAGCGTTACATTGGATTCTATGTTTATTCCAATGGATACCCTAGGAGTATATGTCGATACATTGCAGATTGAAATCACAGATACAGGCTGGCTTAGTTTAACTTTCGCGTTGAGAAATGATGTTAATCAATATAACAACTCGATTCCGTTAGGGATTTATCTACCTGAGGTTATCGATGTTTTAGTGGTTTCTGATGCGCCTTCTCCTAAGAGTGTTAAGGCGTTTCAATCTTCAAGTGATTTTGTGGCGGATGAGATGTTGTTGCCCTCTTTTATGACGAAAAATCCCTCTCATTATTTGGAATATGAGGTTGTGGTGTTCGAATCGGTAAAGGCCTTTAGCCCAGACGTGATAGAACAAATAGTAGCGCTTAGAAATAAGGGCCTTCGATTGATCATTTTGCCTCATACAGTGTTTGATATTGAAAGCTACGAAGATGCCTTTCAACAGTGGGATATTCCGCTTAGTGATCCCTATTCATACAGAGGTAAGGTCAATGAGCTAAATGCTGCGCATTATCTATTGGAAGGTGTACTTAAAGGGGAGCCAATTCGGTCAAGATTTCCAGAGGTATACGAAGGCGTGTCATGGCGCAGTACTGATTTTGAGCGCACTACGCCAATCTATTCTACCTTACGAGGTGAAGCCGTGTTGTATGCATGTCAAAGCACTAAAGGTGCATCCTACGTCTACACATCATCGATTAACTCCGAGGCAAGTAACCTTTTGGAAGATCCCTTGTTTGCCCCTATGCTATACCGGATGGCCATGGTGGATGCTTCGATTTTCCCTTCGTATGTCCGTCTTGACTATGATGCAAAGTGCATAGTGCCTAATACTATGGCGGGCGATTCATCGCCAGTGGAGTTTAGAACGCTCACTAAAACGTGGATACCTAGACAAGCTAAATCTAGCAATGGTCTAGTCTGTTCAATGGATGGAGTAGACCAAGGCCATTTATCAGGCTACCAAAGCGCTTCGAAACGCTTTGTTTTAGGATGCGCGTTGTCAAGGGCAGAGGCGGATTCATCTTTTTGGACAAGGGACGAATTGGCGAAGTGGGTAGCCTCCTCAGGCATCACGTTACGTAGTGGGGACGAAATGGTAAAGCGCTCTGAATCCTCTCATCATGAAAGTGCACTGTGGCGATGGATTTTGCTAATTGTGTTAATCAGTCTTCTCGGTGAAACGCTAATCGTACGATTGTTTTCAAGGTCGTAAGGCAAATTGAAAAAGGCTTTTGTACCTTTGATCTCAGTTAGTGAGAGAGCAAAGAGCATATGTCTTTAAAAAGGTCGTAATTCGCGACCCCCAGTCAACTTGGCATAATCAAACAGTAGACATCCGAGTTGAGGATGGCTGTATTTCTAAGATTGCACCTGATTTATCAGGACATGACCCCAACACAGAGGTCTTTTTTGATCAAGACGCTTTTTCTGAAGTTAATCTTATGCCTGGATGGGTAGATCCCCACGTAGAAGGTGGTGAGCCCGGTTTCGAGGCAAGAGAGACATTACTTAGTCTAAGTCAAAGTGCAGTACAAGGAGGCTTCACTACGTTGGGTTTAATGCCTAGCTTACAGCCGGTTACCCAAACTGTTGAACATCTTCGCTCTCTTCAACAGTTAAGTGGTAATCTGCCGGTTCGAATCATTCCCCATGTTGCGGTTACTGATGATGATGGTGGTCCAACCGCTGTATATGAAATGCGAGATGCAGGAGCTAAACTTTTTACCAACGGTTTTGATACTCATCTTCAAGAAGGTCCTATGATTACCGCCATGCAATATGGTAAGGCCGCTGGGGTGCGTATTGGCTGTTCAACGGACATACCTTCCCTGCGCCAAGATGGCCTAGTATACGAAACTGCCTTCTCAGCAGGACTTGGATTGCCGACACTTCCTAATATTGCCGAGACCTATGCGGTGAAGAGGCTTTTGGAGCTCCACAACTACACTAGTGGTATGTTACACCTTATGTGTCTTACAAGTCCCAATGCGATTAACCTTTGGCAAAATGCTATGGAGTCAACGGCTGAATTGAGTTTTTCTGTGGGTATTCCCTATCTGCTCTACAATGAGGAATGTTTGCGTGATTTCGATAGCCAGTATAAAATTTCGCCACCTTGGCAAGATGCAGAAACGCAAAAAGCGCTTTGTGAACAGGTAATGGCAAAGGGTTTCAAAGGAATGATTACATCCTACCACCAGCCACGATCCATAGAGGACAAAGAAGTAGAGTTTGGTTATGCTGCTCCTGGTATGGCAACATTAGACTTTGGTGTAGTCGACTGGCTTACTCAATTGGAGACAATAGATTTTGATCATCTTGTTAATATTGTTAGCCGCAATGCGCGTTCAATGTTCGATTTAGATGCTGCTGTTATCGCAGAGGGAAATCAAGCGGATTTCACCTTTCTTGCGGCAACGAACGATTCCTTTAATCTCCAACGAAATGCACGCTCTATAGCGTATAATACTCATCGAGCTTCGTCGGCACCATCCTGGTATGTTCCTGGAGTTTTTGTAAATGCAGAATACCATAGTAATGGCTGATACATCAAGCGTAAATATCTCAATTGTAATTCCGTTACTTAATGAGGAGGAATCCTTGAAGGAGCTCATGGAATGGATTCACAACTCCTTGTCGAGCGATTTTACCTATGAAGTGCTGTTTATTGATGACGGCAGTTCGGATGACTCTTGGCAAATAATTGAAGAGCTTCACAAGCAATACAAGGATATTGTTAAAGGAATTCGTTTTCAAAGAAATTACGGGAAGTCAGCGGCCCTTCAAATTGGGTTTGGTCGCGTAAAGGGTGACGTTGTCGTAACCATGGATGCCGATTTGCAGGACAGTCCAGAGGAGATTCCTGAATTGTATCGCATGGTCACCGAAGAGGGGTATGATCTTGTATCCGGCTGGAAAAAAGTACGTCATGATCCGTTGTCTAAGACAATTCCTACTAAAATATATAATGGATTTACCGGCTGGATGTCGGGTGTCAAGCTACACGATATGAATTGTGGACTAAAGGCGTACAAACGCCGTGTGGTTCAGTCGGTAGAGTTGTATGGCGATATGCATCGATACATTCCTGTTATGGCTGCGCAAGCAGGTTTTGATAATATAGGGGAGAAGGTAGTTAAACACCAAGCCAGGAAGTACGGTGTATCCAAGTTCGGGTTACGACGCTTTATCAATGGTCCGTTAGATTTACTATCCGTTCTTTTTATATCGAAGTTCCGGAAGAAGCCTATGCACTTTTTTGGCTCGTGGGGGCTGTTTTTCTTTTTTCTTGGCTTTGTGATGTTCTCTTGGTTAATCATCGACAAAGCGCTGCACCTCTATGTCTGGGACGAGCCAGCCCGTCTGGTCACAGACAACCCGCTATTCTTCGGTGCTATCCTTGCTATGATTTTAGGGAGCCAACTCTTTCTGGCAGGATATCTTTCCGAACTTATTGCTCGTTCATCCCCTGATCGTAACAACTACCTGATTGAAGAGGAGCTTTAAGGACTAGTGCTCTAGCTTACTTCTTCCTTGTTTTCCCTTATGTTTTGATAGAATACCCATCCACCGCCACCTAGGACAAGAAGCAGTCCAAGAAGTGAAGCACCAAGCGTTATCATCCCGCCTTGTGGACTTGGTTTATATTCGAAAACAATGGTATGGTCTCCAGCAGGTACTTGCATTCCTCGTAAAATATAGTTTACTCGGACAAAATCAGCTTGCTTACCATCCACGGTTACCGTCCAATCTGGGTTTCCTCCATACCACACTTCTGAAAACACGGCAAACTCATCTTCAGGGGAAGAGGACTTGTAAACTAAGCGATCGGGCTCAGCTTCTATCAAGTCGATATGACCAGCGGTATCCGAGCCAGACGTAAGAGAATTACCAAAGTCGGTAGTGTTAAGAATTGCTGTATTGAGGTGCCTAAAGCTAGCTTCAGTGAGGGCCTCGATTTCTTCTTCAGGACTTGGCACGGTCCGTAAATTGTTGACAAACCATACAGGCTTGGGTTCTGAAACAAATTGACGAAAGCCTGCATCCTTGGCAAAGGAGAGTAGCTGCCCATCCTGTTGAATTACATGGCGAACATTGAACATCCCTAAAACTTCGGGTGAAAACAACGCTCGACTTTCAATGACATCTTGAATCCTTCTAAGTTTAGCGGGATCATACCCTCCAATTTGGTAGTGCTTAGCAGATGGTATGGCATCATTGAAGGTGTTTGTGCTTAAATCCAATACACGATAAAACCCTTGATTATCTTCCCCTTCAATAGCATAGATTGCCTTGTCATTTCGGTTTGGCTCCAATTGCGCATAAAGGGCTTCTTCTTCAAGGTAATTGTATTCACTCAGATAACGACTGCCTATATCCAATAGGTCAAAGACCATTACAAGGCCTACAACGGCAGCAAAGGCATAGGTTAATGCTTTGCGTTTAGGCTGGAAAATTAGTAAAGCCAACATGCCCAGTACCGGAATAGTAACCATAAATGACCTCCATGCGTCACTTGTCATTAAAGCTTTGCGAAGGTCAACAAATAGGGGGGCATTGTAACCCGCTTCACTGGCACCGGGCATATCGGTTGTGAATTTGAAGAACTCACTACCAAGAACTGCAAACAAGACCAATATTCCAGACCCAATAATGGACGAGCGGATAAGTACTGGTTTTACAATTTTCCTGTCCTCGATGTCCAAGAAATATTGTATCCCTAATCCACTAACTACAGTGAAAATCATTGCAACAATAGCAAGTGCAGCACTTGGTGAACGCCATTTGTCAAACAGCGGCATGTTGTTAAAGAAAAACTTGTTAAATCCTTCAGCATTGCTACCGAGGGCAAAAAGTAAAACAACGAAAGCTCCAAGGCAGAGTGCAAGCACTTCCATGCCAAAACGACCCCTGAAACGAATGGCGAGCACAATGGAAAAGACAAGTAAAATCCACAATCCTGCTCCGAAATACATTGGACCAGCCGTACTCATATTCATCGGGCCCCAATACGTCGGTAGCTCAATTACTTTAGGGTCTATAGATGGATTCTTTTGGGCTTCATTTGCTCGGTTAATCTGCAGACTTTGGGCAATTTCTGGATAGTCGTTGCTCCATGATTTATAGGCAGAAGATTCTATGAGAATAGCCTCTTGGCTTGATCCTCCCACCACTCTTGGGATGATTAGGTTAAATACATCTAAGGTTCCATAACTCCAACTCATCGCGTAATCCCAGGCAAGTCCTTTAGAAGTGGCATTGCTGTTTTCTGAGGTGCTTTCTAAAATAGATCCTCCCCGCATTGTCGATTTAGCAAAGTCTTGAGATGATTTTAAATGCGAGTAATTGGCAAGCCCACTAAGTAATCCAGCAAACAGCAAAATACCAACCACTTTACCAAGATGTGGCCATTCTTTATCCATCCCTGTTTTTACAAGAAACACCAATCCTGTTAGTGTTAATCCGAGTACGGTGTAGTATACCATTTGTGGATGCAGCAATAAAATAGCGAAGGCTAAACCTAAAAATGCACCGGTAAATCCAGCGATGTAGTCTTTACGGAAAGCGGCAATGATTCCTGCAACAAGCATTGGTAGGGGTGCCAGCGTGGCCACTTTGGCAAAATGTCCAGTGACCAGCAATATGTAAACATTGGTCGTGAGCATGGCTGCCGAGGCAAGGGCTAGGCTGACCCAGGGATTGATTCGTAACAGACATAGCGCGATATACATAAAAAGACCAGTGATAAAAAAGTGGTACCATACCTGAGAAAGGGCCTTTCGTAGTCCGCTATCAAAGAAGTTCAATACACTGTTTTCCCGTCCAAATTTTAGCAGATAGGCTGGGCTTCCACCGAATTGAGCAGGATTCCAATGGCTTGGCGATCCCGTTTCCTTTTCAAAATCTTTAATCTGCTTCCGCTTAGCGATTGACGAGATCGTATCTGATCCTGTGATAACTTTTCCTTCATGTTCAGGGCCTGAGACGATATAACTCAGCATAAGCAAGGTAAGTACACCGATTAAGTAGGGCAGAATTCGTTGAAGTATATGCATAGAAATTCGCTTGAGTTTTAAAGGTACATAATGCCTAGGGGAAATCAATCCACATGTTGTCTTTACTCAATAGGCTCCAAGTAGTATTTTTACTTCTCGAGGGTCCGCCGATATAGGCTAAATCCTTGTATTAAACGAGCTAAACATACAGTAAGCGAACATTGAAGTATTCTCT
>JBMHCE010000028.1:0-5153 GCA_049890075.1 Chitinophagales bacterium | reverse complement strand
CCGTAAAGGGACACTACGAATTTATGATATGCGACAGCATACAGTGTTTACCTCCAGAGTGGGTCGACTTTGAGATACAAATTCCAGATCAGGAATAGAAAACGCTTACGATAAACTATCGATGGATACCTTGGCCCATTGACTTTTTGGTTCCACCACAATTTCTAGATGAGTAGCAACTTGTAACTGTAAGCCCTATAACAAGAACTAATGCAACATATGTTAAAAATCGTTTCATAGGATGTATTCTTTACGGTAAGATACAGCGCATTATTCAAACCAAGCGCATAGCGAAGCCCTAGGCTAAAAATCCAAGGTTAAATTTCCTCCGACTTGGGGCGATTTCTTTTCAGTAGGAGCTTTTTTCTCCTCGGGCAGAGGCTTCTCCTCCTTAGGACGTTCTAAGGCTGGACTGACATCAACAACTTTTCCTCGTCTAGGATCGCTAGTAAATTTGTTTCCTTGGGACTTCCAGCCCTTTACATCGATAAAGTTGCTTAAGGCGACAACCTCCTCAGTCTTCTCTTTTGCACTGCCTTTTAGCACGGTGATTTTTACCTGAGGCTCGGGATGAAGGCTAACAAAGAGGAGTTTCGACGAAGCGTGTTCACCAATAAAGTTGAATAACTGGTCATCGGTCTTTGTTTCGATATGGAATCGCTTAACATATTCTGTTTTGCTCGAACCATCGAGATAGACCGCTGTAACTACATCTGACGGCTGCCACTTATATATATGAGCAATGCCGGAAAGGGGCAGTTTTTTATTTACCTCCGGATGGAAGGTTTCATAGCAGCCATTTTGGTGCACAACGAGTACCTTGTCTGAGGTATCAAAACTACCAATGGCTTGTCCTCGTTCTTCGCCATTTATGCGGCCTGTTGCACTATCAAAGAAAAAGGCCTTTCCCCCAAAGGTCGAAGGACCGATTGAGACTTGGTCAATCTTTCGGATAGGGTACTTTGTAATCACATTACCCGCGGACATTCTTCCTTTGACGTTGATGTCGGTGAAGTTATACTCAAACTCTTTTTGGCGTGCTGTACAATTCGGACTGAGTTTGATGCGAACGGTCTCGGATTCCCCGTTGGGGTGCATGGCAAAATAGAGCACCTTAGCCTTGTCACTCTTGGTAATCTGATAAGCCTTGTCACGCACCATGGAAGTCACGGCAAAGCGCTTCACATAGTTTTTGCCAGAAGTCAGGTCTGCATAGATCATATGATAAATCCGACGATCCTCATTTTTCTTCCATACCGCGACATATAAGATGTCTTTCCCTACAAACTTCTTATCCTCAATGCGAGAGATAATCATGCTCCCATCCTTTTTAAAGGCGATTACGTCATCAATGTCAGAGCAGTCCGTGATAAAGGTGTCTTTTTTAAGCCCCATGCCTACAAAGCCTTCCTTGAGATTTGCATAGAGTTTTACATTGTTGGCTGCAACATGTTTAATCTTAATCGCTTCGAAACTTTGCAATTCCGTTCGGCGAATCTTTTCACTTCCGTAGGTCTTTTTGATGCGTTCAAAATAGGCTATGGTGTAGTCGGTGAGGTGAGCTAGATGGTTTTTGACTTCTGCCAGTTTCTCCTCTAAACCATGGATGATTTCATCTGCCTTGAAGCTATCGAATTTCGAAATCCGTTTGATTTTGATTTCGGTAAGTTTAAGAATGTCCTCTTCGGTGATGTCCCTCATTAGACTGAAGGCTGAGGCGCTTTTATTGATGCGAGATGGGGTTGATACGTGTTTATGCATGCCCTGATCTATAGCCTCAATAACAGCTTCCCATGTTTCGCACTCCTCTATATCTCTATAGATTCTTTGCTCAATAAATATCTTCTCCAAGGAGGCTAAGTGCCATTTTTGCTCGAGTTGTTCCTTTTCAATTTCCAATTCCCATTGAAGAAGGTTTTTAGTTTCCTCTACATTGAGTTTTAGGATATCGTGGACTGAAAGAAAGTGGGGCTTATCCTCATAAATGATGCATGCATTGGGCGCGAGTGAAACTTCACAATTGGTAAAGGCATACAGAGCATCTATCGTTACATCAGGACTTACTCCTGTCGGCAACTCAATTTCTATATCAACTTCTTTGGCGGTATTATCGACAACCTTCTTAATGCGAATTTTACCCTTATCGTTGGCCTTAATGATTGAGTCAATGATGGCTTGAGTCGTCGTACCATAAGGGATTTCACGAATTCGTAATGTTTTTTTATCCTCGACTTCAATACGTGCCCTAACCTTAATCCGTCCGCCTCTTTTTCCTGCTTGGTAGTCGCCAGCATCCATAAGTCCACCTGTAGCAAAGTCCGGAACAAGCTTAAAGGATCGACCCTTTAGGTGGTGAATGGCGGCTTGACAAAGCTCATTGAAATTATGGGGTAGAATTTTAGTGGAAAGCCCTACTGCAATCCCATCCGCTCCCTGGGCAAGGAGTAAAGGAAACTTAGCGGGTAGATGAATGGGTTCTTTTTTCCTTCCGTCGTATGATAGTTGCCAATGCGTCGTATTGCCATTGAATAATACATCAAGAGCAAACTTGGTCAATCGCGCTTCGATGTACCGTGGCGCAGCAGAAGGATCGCCAGTACGGACATCTCCCCAGTTCCCTTGACAATCAATCAGGAGGTCTTTTTGACCGAGATTAACTAGTGCGTCTCCAATCGCTGCATCCCCATGTGGATGGTATTGCATGGTTTGACCTATGATGTTGGCCACCTTGTGGTAACGTCCATCATCCATTGTTTTCATGGCATGAAGTATCCGGCGTTGAACAGGCTTCATCCCATCCTTAAGCGCAGGTACTGCTCGCTCTAAAATCACATAGCTTGCGTAGTCTAAAAACCAGTCCTTATATAGCCCGCTTACTTTTGAATCGGACATAGGAGTATTTGAAACGGGATTTTCTGACATAATTCTCACTATAAATGTAGGTTCCCAATATATTTACGCGGTGAATTTTATCCACTAGATTTCTGTGGATGCTTCAGTCAATGGCTATTAAGTATACACTGTAAAGCCCAGTCGACGTGCAAAGAGAGGAATTGATACGACAATATCAGCAGTCACCCATGCTGCGAGATTTGGTTTCCTATTTAACCGAGGGAGACAAAGGGCGTGCAATCCATCTTAACGACGTGCACGGCTCTTCCTTAGCCTTCGTCATTGCGGCGTCCTATCAGGCACATAAGGGGAACCATATTATTCTTTGTAGAGATCGGGAAGAGGCGGCATTTTTGATGCAGGATTTGCAGTTTATTCTCCCTAAAAAAGAGATCTACAGCTTTCCTTCTTCCTTTAAGCAGCTAGGTCAAATTCATCAATCGGATTCAGGGAACATCCAAATGCGCACAGAGGCTGTCACTCAGTTAACAAGTAATGCCATTCAGTCCATGTTGATTGTTTCCTATCCAGATGCCTTACTCGAGCGAGTGGTTAAAAAATCAGTACTCAAGGAAACACGTCTAGATGTTGAAGTAGGGGAGACCTTTGACATTGATTTCATGTTAGAGTTGCTCATCACCTACAATTTTGAGCGGGTAGATTTTGTCTATGAGCCCGGTCAATTTTCTATTCGCGGTGACATCATTGACATTTACTCCTTTGCAAATGCAAACCCTTATCGAATCGAGGTTTTTGATAATGAGGTAGAGAGTATTCGACTTTTTGATCCGGTGAGTCAGCGATCAGAGAAAAAGGTCCTTCGGATTTCCATTTTGCCTAATGGTCAACAAAACTTCACAGTAGAGGAGCAGGTCTCTCTTTTTCAGGCAATTCCGAGTAACACAACCTTTTGGGTGAATGATGTAGCTATGTGTTTGGAGACCGTAGATGAGGGGATGGCAAAAGCTATTGCTTGCTACGAAAAGCTTGATTTTGATGAGGAGGATTTTGATGAAGAGGATAGCATACGCGTCCATCCTCAAGAACGTTTTGAAACCTCTCCGCGCATCAAGGGATACCTTGAAGATGTTCACCTTGTTGAGTGGGGTAATAAGATGTATTCCAAGGCTATGGGAGTCTTCGACTTTGGTATTGATCCCCAACCTGTTTTCAACCGGAATGTAGACTTGCTTGTAGAGGACCTACAGGCTAAAAAGGAGGCGGGTTACGAACTCATTTTGGCCACAGAACATGCCAAGCACTATAATCGGGTACAGGGAATATTACAAGATGTCGAGGCAAACATCACCATGCATCCGCTCAATTTGGACTTGCATGGCGGTTTTGTAGACCATCAAAACAAAATTCTTGTATACACCGACCACCAGATATTTAATCGCTACCACAAGGCTAATATTCGAAAAAACCGAAGCAGTAGTCGAGCACAACTGATGAAAACACTCAAGGAGTGGAAACCGGGAGACTATGTTGTTCATATAGACCACGGAATTGGGGTGTATTCAGGATTAGAAAAGCTAGACATTGCAGGTCGCGTGCAGGAGTCCATTCGGATTGTATATCAAAACAACGATTTGCTCTATGTCAGTATTAATGCGCTACATAAAATTTCAAAGTATTCGGGTAAGGATGGCAAGAAACCCAAAATTCATCGACTAGGGTCAGATGCTTGGGCGAAAACCAAAACCAAAACCAAAAAGAAAATCAAGCAAATTGCCTATGACTTAATTAAGTTATACGCCCAGCGAAAAACCCAAAAAGGATTTGCCTTTTCACCAGATACTTACTTGCAGCATGAGTTGGAAGCCTCCTTTTTCTATCAGGATACTCCCGACCAAGAAAAAACCAGTTTAGAGGTAAAAAAGGACATGGAGAGCGATGTGCCCATGGATCGCTTATTATGTGGTGACGTAGGCTTTGGTAAAACGGAAGTAGCCATACGGGCAGCCTTTAAGGCGGTTACCGACAACAAACAAGTCGCCATTCTCGTACCCACTACTATTTTGGCCGCGCAACATCATAAGACGCTTTCTGATCGACTCCGTGATTTTCCTGTGACCATCGAATATGTTAATCGCTTTCGTAGTGCGGCAGAGAAAAAGGCGATTTATGAAAAACTTGCCCAAGGAAAAATTGATATCTGCATTGGAACTCATTCCTTAGTGGGTAAAGCGGTTCAGTGGAAGGATCTAGGGCTTCTTATTGTCGATGAAGAACAAAAGTTTGGCGTTGGCGTCAAAGAA
>JBMHCE010000027.1:0-6989 GCA_049890075.1 Chitinophagales bacterium | reverse complement strand
TTTTTTAACTGCTGCCCGACCTATGTTTTGGTACATAGGAAGTTGGCTGTAAAGCCACTCTATGCATTCGGTGTAATTCATCTATTACCTGTCAAAGCTAAAAGCTAACGCCACCCGGTGTAATCGTAAACGTAAAGGTACCACAGGCATCATCCTTGTTTGTCATACCCTTTGTTCTAAACTCGCTTTTCCGTACCGCGCACTTGGCGGCATCTACGAAGTTATCGTCTTGAGTAGTACCTCCAGCATATCGGATGGACTCAATATTCCCATTATGATCAATGCAAACTTTCAGTTTAACAATTTGGGTACCGTTAAAAGATCGCAATGGAGAGCAACTTCCCTTGGAAAGGAGAGTACCACCATTTCCACTGCCACCGAAACCATAGGTCGTACCTGTTTCTCCTTCACCACCTTGACCTTCTCCCATCGTTCCATTATTGTCTTCTGTTCCACTTAAATCGGTCCCGTTAATTCCACCAAATACCAAGGATTCACTCGGTTTTTCTTCTGGCGTGTCTTTGGGATCATTTTGTGTTTCCTCAGAAGGTGGAACTTTATCTTCGCTGGTCTCCACCGGCTTAACCACATTCCTCCGCTCATCAGTAGTTTGTGGCTTTTCGGGAGTTTCTTCTTTTGCTGTTGAAGATTGCGATGCCGAGGCTTCTTCAAAAGAAATCAACTTAGCGGTTTCAACGAGCTCTAATTGGTCCCAGTAGAATGACTCGTTCCTCTTTTCTGCTCCTTTATCAAAGTAGATATAGATTCTGTCATAACTAATGGAATCAGGATTGAAGTATCCGGAGTCTGGTTTACTAAAATCAAAGGTTAGACTGTCCCACTGATTTGCGCGACCTGTTCGCTCTGTGACTTCGACAAAGACGGAATCATTGGTAGAACTTTCCAATCGTATGGTAACGGGTACCCGCCTTCTTGGCGACCATACATCAAGTGCCAGCTTCGTCTTAAATTCAGGCACAAAGGGTATTGAATCCACGAAGTCAATGGGAGACCCAGCGCTATCTAAGGCCAACCGAGTTCCAGAAAATGCATCCGTTGAGTCCGTATGAGTTGTTTTGACTACCTGGTACTTCACTAAGCTATCTTGAGGGAGACTATCGAGCCGCAAACTATCCTCTTCGGGATTGTAATCTATGGAGGTGAAGAAATCGCTCGTATCCGTTGGTGCAAAGTAAAACTGTTGTATTCGAGCAGTATCGAAATCAATAGGAAACCGATACTTCTTTCTAAGTTCCTCAGCATCGATTGTTTTCCCTTCCTCTTGGGTATGATCTACCTTATTTATACCACAACCTTCGAAGTTTATATAAAAGATGACGAATAGCAATAGAAAGCTCAAAACAGTCGTGCTTCCAAAGGAAATTCGACGAATTCTTAATGCTATTTGTTCTCGTAATTCTTTCATTACATACCGTTAAACCGTTCCTTGAGGGATTGATTTATTCATCTCCTTGATCATCAACCGGAACAGTGTCTTTAAACTGCATTTTGATTTTAAACCCTAACGCATTAGCATGAGTTATTGCTGGTTCAAACTGATGCCAATTTGTATTGCTGTCAACGGCAAGAAAATAGGAATACGCAGTACCATAAGCCACTGGATCAGGATGACTTTCCACTTTATTGTCGACATCAAGCGATACAGCCTTGGCTTGAAGGCTATCTTTGAAATCACTTAATGCAATGGTGTCTTGATTTATGGTTACGATACCTTGTTCGTCAACCATGACATACAATGCGTAGTTTTCTGACTCATCTTCCACAACCTCGGTAGAGGCTTCATCAAGAGATAACAATATGACTGGGTTAACCTTTATATCGTAGCGAATGATAAAGACCAAGAGTAATAAAAACATAACGTCCGTAAGGGACGACATGCTAAACTCTGCACTAATCTTTGAACGTTTACGGAACTTCATATTACCTAGTTCGAGGGAGATTCAAGTAAATCGATAAACTCAACGGCTTTGTCCTCCATGAGGAACATTGTCTTTTGCACCATGCTTGACAAGAGGTTGTATGAGATGTATGCTATAATACCAGCAATAAGACCAAAGACCGTTGTAAGCATGGACTCTTGTAAACCTCCCATGAGCTGATCAACAGCGTTATTACCCTCAGCAAGGTTGGCAAAGGTTGTAATCATCCCTGTTACCGTTCCTAAAAATCCGAGCATTGGGGCGGCACCACTAATCGTCGCTAAAATGTTAAGATTCTTTTCCAATCGATAGACCTCCAGACTTCCCTGGTTCTCAATGGCTTCCTTGATATCACGAAGGGAGCGACCAAGTCTAGAAACACCCTTTCCAATCATATGGGCCACAGGTGATGTATTTCGTGCGCACAAGTCTTTTGCTGCTGCAACGTTTCCATTTAATACATTTTCCCTAATTCGATGCATGAATGAGTCCTCAAGATTGTTAGCCTTTCGGATAAGGAGGTATCGCTCAATACTGATGTAAATTGAAACAATCATTAGCAGTAGGATTACCACAATAACTCCTTGACCAATTAGCCCCATTTCGCTGAATGATTGCGCTATGAATGATGGTCCTAACGAAAGAATAGAAGGCTCTAAAAAAACTTTGCCCATGATTAAAAATTTTCTGAAATATAAAACGCTTTTTTATGGATGTACATTGTCTCTTTCCACAGATCATTGGGGATTATGCATAGATGATGCCAATTTTTGTAGAATTCCATAACAGCATATTAGAAAAAATACACCCAGCGTTCTATCCTAATACTAAATTGCTGAAGATAGGTGGCTCCTGTGCCACTATATTGAAAGGGTGGAGGGTGGGGGCGGAGCCCCGCCCACTGTGTTTAACACGATTACTGTATTCTTTTGCTGTCTATCGCTGAATCAAAATCTTCTCCCACATCATCCCTCGAACACTCGACATTTCCAATACATACTGGCCATTATACAACCTTCGTGTATCTAAATACCATAGCGTAGATCCTTTGCGGAGATTGTCCTGAGCCACCAACTTACCTTGCATATCATACAAGCTAAGTGCAATATCATCGTAGTTAACTCCTACGCATTGCACAGCGATAAATTCTGAAGAAGGGTTAGGATAGATATTTAAAAGCCCATCTAAACCATTGATCTCCTCAAGTCCAGTCGTTGTATCGACAGGGAATACAATGCTATCAGGATCTTGAATTGTGGTAGGTTCCGAGATATTTACCTGGGTCCCTGAATTTCCAGGCCCCATTTGAGCGAAGTTGTCCGCCTCAACCACACCATAGTATGAGTGAATCACGTAGGGAAACTTGCTATTCCAATTTTCGTCTACTGTAGCAAAATAGGCGTAGGTGCCATTAGGGTATTCTGGCGTAACACAAAATCGTCCGTTATGGACATCAAGATCACCTAATCCATCCACAAATTCAAAGTCTTCGTAATACCAACCCAAAGGGAAGTCTACATTTACTGCTGGCCCATTATTACGCGTAGCGCCAATATCCCCTCGCAGCTGATAGCTCGGTTCCATGCGCTGAACACCAGATGAAGCATCCATGGCATTTGCATATCCATAGGCTCCATAGATAGGATATCCATCAAAGGAATATCCAATTAACGGTGAATGCATCGTAGAATCCAGAACATATAGGCCGTCGGAGGGATATACATCACATATATTAGAGAGCAAGGATAAATCTGCATTAAAGGCTTGAGGATTTTGATGATGGTGATAAGCATCTCGTGCAGGATGCCCTTTGGCGCAATCAAATCCAATGTTTTCGGCAAGAATAGCATTGCGATTCCATATTCCATCACCTCCACCACCTGGTCCGCCGCGCACATCCGTGCCCTGAGCTACGCTGTATGAAGCACCATCCTGCCAATCAAATAAAGGAACTCCATTGATGAATACACCGATCTGACCTAGTCGGGTAGTAGTGATATTACCTGTATTTGGCACAGGGTTTCTCGGAATCTGAAAGATGTAGTCAACCTCGCCAGTTCCTCCAGGATTACCATCAAGGTATGGTCCAATGGCGTATGCTGGAATACCCTTAGAGGAGACATAGACAAAGTCGTTAGAGTACTCTACTTGTTGGACATTAACGAGCCAATTTTGAGCAATGGGTGTGGAATTCCCCTGAACATATTGTCTTGCAGTACTTCCATCTGTGTTTTGCAACCAATAGGCCATCTCAGGAGGAGTAACGGACTGTGCAGAAGCCCATACAATAAGGGTTGTGAATAGAAACGTTAAAGGGAACCGTGTCATATGTAGTGTTTTAGTTTCTTCTAAAATAGAAAATCTTTACCGTGGAAAGGCAAAGTCTGGATTCCGGATAAAGGAGTAATCGCTCAACGTCAGTAGAAAAGCGTAGATCTCGGTCTGTTCTTCATGAGATAAGGGCATCATGTTCTCATTGTAATGGTCAAGCACCTCATAAATCGTGTTGAAGCGTCCATCATGCATATACGGATAGGTATATTCAATATTGCGCAAAGAAGGTGTTTTAAAGAGTAAGCTATCCTGTGGTCTATGCGTCACATGATATCTACCAAGATCCATTAAGGATGAATCAATAGGCAAATTATTGCTGGTAAAATCATTATTCATAAACAACGGAGGTTTATGACAAGAGGCACAATTCCGTTTAAACAGCTTAAACCCCTTCTTTTCTTGTGTTGTAAACTTTGCTTCTCCTCGGCGTACGGAATCATATTTGGCATTATCCGAAATCAATATAAGCTGAAACTGAACCAGCGCATCAATAAACCTACGTGTAGAAATGCTTGTATCCCCAAAAGCAGCTTCAAACAGAGCGGGGTAGTGATCAGATCGGCGCAATCGTTCAAAGACTAAAGGCAGATTACTTGCCATTTCTGTAGCATTATGAAGCGGTGCCATTACCTGAGCATCAAGATGCGTTAGTCCGCCATCCCATCGAAAGGACTTATGCCATCCCACATTTTGAATTGGCGGAGCGTTACGCTTACCTATTGTGTCGCCTATACCATGGCTCAAAGCATGATCCACGTGAGAGAATGCCGTGTAAGAGGAATGGCAACTGGCACAAGATATCGTAGAGTCCAAGGATAAAATGGGATCGTAAAACAAGGCGCGACCCAATGCAATGCCTTCTGCCGTCAAAGGGTTTGACGATACATCATAGACCATGTCGCCAAAATATTTCGGTGGATTGAGGTCGTGGGCTTGCGGTTGTGCTAAGGGAGTAAACCATCGTTCTCCCTGACTAACACCATAGATCAATGCGGCGCAAAGCGTAATGATTAGAAATTTCCCGCGATGTTTAGTCCAGCAATACATGATCTACAAAAGTATCAAAGACTGTTTTAGCCTCACTTCCAGGAGACATAATTTGCTTGGAAATATCATTTGGAAGGCTTCCAAAAAATGCATCTAAATCAATGGTCAAAAGACTGTAATCTTCTACTTCAAGGGCATGATAACACACAAAGGGTTCACGAAATCCTCCTAAGTGATAGACAAAGTCCTCACCCATATAATTTCCCTCCATTTTAACTGCGATATACCCATTTTGCCAAGTCCAATACATGCCTTTTAAGGGATCAAAAACACCTTCATAGGAGGATAGCACTTGAGTCACACTATCGACACCAAAAACCAAGGAAGAGGCGTAGGGCAAATCGAAGGAAGATTGTGCGGATAAATCATGTAAATCATAGGTTACATCTCCATGCTCAGAAACCTGGCCAATGTAGAGCATAAAAACCTCCATTTCCACTTGATTTGCATTCACGTTGAGACGTAAATTTTGAGCCGTCAATGATGTGGTAGTAAATAGGAGGAAAAACACAAAGCGCATACCTAAATATAAAGGGTTTAACGATTTCGTAACATGTGTGGAAAAGCCCCTGAATTAATGTAAAAAATGGCGGTCTAAAACCTTACATTTGAAACTATGGACGATAACCAGAATCCACAAGAAAATTTAAATCCGCAAGAAGGGTCAAATAACCAAGGTTCTTCTCAGATAGTCAACATAGATATTGCCGAAGAAATGAAGGCCGCATACATCGATTATTCGATGTCGGTCATTGTCTCTCGTGCGATTCCTGATGTTCGCGATGGAATGAAGCCCGTACACCGCAGGGTGCTTTACGGAATGCAGGAACTCGGACTAACTTCCAGTAAATCCCACAAGAAATCTGCTCGTATAGTAGGGGAGGTATTAGGTAAGTATCACCCACACGGGGATTCTTCCGTGTACGACACCATGGTGCGTATGGCCCAAGATTGGTCTTTGCGCTACCCCTTGGTGAATGGCCAGGGGAACTTCGGTTCTGTCGATGGGGATAGCCCGGCGGCTATGCGATATACCGAGGCCAAAATGGAAAAGATTGCCGACGAGGTACTCAAGGATATCGAAAAAGAAACCGTTGATTTCCAGTTAAACTTTGATGATTCATTAGAAGAGCCTACGGTATTACCGAGTCGCATCCCAAACCTGCTTGTAAATGGTGCCAACGGTATCGCTGTGGGTATGGCGACCAACATGCTGCCGCATAACCTCAGCGAGGTATGTGATGGCGTTTGTGCTTACATCGATGATCCGGAAATCGATGTGGCAGGTCTAATGCAGCACGTAACGGCCCCAGACTTTCCAACAGGAGGAACTATCTATGGCTATGATGGCGTAAAAGAAGCTTTTGAAACAGGCCGCGGTAGAGTAGTGGTTCGAGGAAAGGCAGAAATTGTAACCAACGGAGCCAGAGAACAAATCATTATCTCAGAGATTCCTTATCAGGTCAATAAATCGAGCCTCGTAAAGAAAATCGCCGATCTTGTTAACGACAAGAAAATCAATGGGATTTCAGATATCCGAGATGAATCCGACAGAAAGGGAATGCGCGTTGTGATTGACGTTAAGCGTGATGGCATACCGAATATCATCCTTAACAAACTCTATCAGTATACGCCCCTTCAATCATCTTTTGGCGTAAATAACGTCTG
>JBMHCE010000026.1:0-7389 GCA_049890075.1 Chitinophagales bacterium | reverse complement strand
GTTGAATTCCTTTTAGCTAGAGGAGCTCGATATGATATTGAAGACAATTCCAATATGACGGCACGAGAATATGCAGACAAATTAGAGAACCCTTGTGTGATTTGTTTGTTTACTCCATGTACAGAATCAGACGAATAACTTAAAAATCTTAAAACCCCTATCATGAGATATCTTATCACTCTATTACTTGCCACGAGTTTGACGACAACTACCGCCCTCGCTCAAATTCTAACAGGTAGCGTTTCCAACCTTGGCAACGAAAACATCGACTTAACCGTTATCGTGGATGTAGCTAATAACTCTGTAACCCTCACTATGGAAGGACCGAATAGTAAGTGGTTCGGTGTTGGATTCGGGAGTTCCAATATGTCTGGGGCTTATACTATGCATGTCTCAGCCACTCCTTTTCAGATGAATGAGCGCGCCCATGGGGGAAATGGCTCAGGCACCGGCTTGTCTAGTTCAGGAGCTGTAACGAGTGATTTTACTTCCGGTAGTCGCAGAACCGTAAGCTTTACCAGACCCCGAGTTGGGCCAAGCAACAACTATTATACCTTCCCTAGTACCGCAGGCACTATCCCTGTTATTTGGGCAAATGGTAACAGTATAAGCTATGGATATCATGGAGGTAATCGAGGCAATACCGTGATTACACTTAGCGAGCCATGTCCGCCAGCAGTAGATGAAACACTTCCAGTGATAAATATTTGTGACGGTCAGTCCGTGGATGTATTTGGCATCTCAGTAAACTTCTCAGGGTTGTTTACCGATACGATTCTCTCTTCCACAGGGTGTGATAGTGTCATCCAATACCAAGAAGTGATCGCCAACTCCTCAAGTGCACTGACTGACTTAGGATCCATTTCAATTTGCCAGGGAGAATCCACATCAATCTTTGGTAATAGCGAAAACACAGCAGGGATCTACCGCGATACACAGACCAATAGTGCTGGGTGCGATAGTGTGATTCAAGTCGAATTAGTCGTTAACCCAACCTATGATCTCAACGAGACCGTGCAAATCTGTAGCGGAGATGATTACACCTTCCCTGATGGCAGCACACAAACAAACATCACAGCCTCCACAACGTATACAAGCAGTCTGAGTACTGGAGCAGGATGCGATAGTCTAATTACCACAACTGTTAATCCCCTATCTGCCATTACCTCTGATGTGACGGAGGAAGTCTGTTTTGGAAGTGATTATGTCACTGCTGATATCAACCTCACCAACCTCACAGCAGATACTACGGTAGTTCGGACCTACACAGCAAGTGCAGGGTGCGACTCTACGGTCACCTATACCATTATGGTCTTCGAACAAGCGGTATCCATTTCAGCCAATGCGGAGAATACGGAAGCCACTATTGACCCAATCATTGGCATTCCCGTATTATGGCAGTGGTTTGACTGTGGATCCAATACAGCAATTGCAGGAGAAGATATGGGAAGCTATGCCATTCCGTCGGATGTAACGAGTATTGAAGTCTCTGTGCAAGGTTCTTTCCCGATTGGAAACGATACTTGTGTTGCTGTGTCCAATTGCGTTATGCTAATGAATGATACGTCTACCTCGATTGCTTACCTATCCGCTATGGGCATCCAAATTTTCCCTAATCCAAGCATTGCTGATTTATCCATTCTGAATCAGGAAGGAAGATTGTTAGACATACTGATTACCGATATGATTGGCCAGGTAGTGTATCAAGGAATGTCCAATGAAAGCATGCTAATCAATACATCGACTTGGAGTGAGGGCGTCTACAGCATTACCCTTGCTGTTGATGGTAAGCATCAGAGCCTTCAAGTAATTAAGCGTTAAAGGACAGCACAGAGCTTTAACCAAAATACCTAAAACGTAAAGAGGGGTGGCGCTTGCCGCCCCTTTGTTGTATCTGGGCTCAAAACTTTTTTTGTATTTGTTGTAACCTTTCTTGTAACGGAGTCGTATATCCTACCAAAGCACTTTGTTATGAAAGCAATAATCACAATAATCGCCCTTGCTGCCACTACGGTTAGCTACGCTCAGTTTAATGATGTTGATTACTTCGATATTTCAGAAAACAGAGCTACTGAAAACACTAACATGCCTGCTTACCAAGAAGTTGATCTTCGCGTAGAAGCAGTGCGAGGAGAAAATGAAGGAATCGATATCGCTGCCTTTGATGCTCCTGAATCAAATTACGTAAGAATCCAGTTGGATGATGCTCAAGAAAATGAAGTATTCGTAAGAATGCGCACACTGAAAGGTGATCTCGTTCATGAGCAAATCCTTGACCAAGAAAATAATGCATTGCGCCTCGATATGAGTTTGATTGCCGACGGGCATTACACCCTCGACATCGAAAACCAAAACAATGCCGCTACTAGCACCTACTACGTATCCAAAGTATACTAGTATCTAGTAGCAAAGATTAGAGTGTTTCATAGTCGTGTTTCGGCCATCTCAATGAGATGGCCTTTTTTTTTGCCAAAAGGTTCAACCATGACCTTCAGGTTTTACCTTTGCTGTATGAACCTATTCAAAACGCTTTTACCCGCTCTTTTCTTCATTACTGGCACACTAGCTCACGCCCAAAGTCCCTTTGATATATTGTTTGTTGATGATGAAGAGCTAAAGGAGAATCCTGTACTCAATGAAACTGCGTTGGATTTGGTCGACGTCTATCTCGTGGATTCGACCTATAAAAGACGTTCTGAACGCCATAGACTCTTTATGGTGGGTGCTATTATCAGAATCTTTGGATACCGCTGGCAGACTATCGATCGACGACGCATCAAGTTTATAGGGACAATTAATAAAGAGCGGATTCCAGGAAGGGATAGTGATCGCTTTACAGAATACGATGTGAATTACGACATCTATCCTCACCTCCCCCACTACATCGATGTAGCGCTTGAAGGGTGGCGAGCCCGACTAACTACGATTAAAGGCCGCAAAGCAGCTCCAAAAGACAATCGAGATAATCCACCCTATGTTGTGCCCGATAGCACAACCGATCTCACTAGATATAGACTGCATAGCGAGCTAACGCCCCATGTCGATAGCCGCGATGCGCTGAATGCCTTCTTCTACCCTACTGTAGCGCCCATGCACCTTGCACGGCATCCTAACTTTTTAGAGTCCAAACCCAGTGTTGGTGTATATGGCAACTTTGTACTCGACTGCAACCACCGATGTCATCCGGAGATTCACCCTTACGAAGTACTATGGTGGCTCGACGTAAACCGAAATCAAGGCCAGCTTGACGTGCATGAGAAGACGTGGCATGTAGGCCTTCTTCGCGATGTAAGCAATCGCTTTAAGCATTGGTCGTCCTCACCGCGTACAGGTGAAATCTCTATTCCCTTTGTGTTTAAAATGGACAAGCGTGCCAACGTGATTGAATGGGACCACCAAGTTTTTAATGGATTTAGCAACGAAGGGTTTGCTACGTTAGAACTCAACGATAATCTCTCCTACCTCGACGTCACCGAACAAAAGCATGAATTGCTCGATGGAGAATACCTCACCATTCGAACAAACGGGTCGATTTTAGGAGGTGGGATTGCCTATTACCTATCCGATATATCCACAGAAGAACGTACTGATGGACGCTATGTCACGGGCTACCTAAACATTCCTATGTCGGTTAAAGACGTTTACACCGCCGAGCTTCGAATGCGCGAAATGCGGATGTAAGTCTACCGCTTACTAATCTTGTTATTGGATATGCTTCGTTGGCGGCTGCACTTAAATCGAAGGGCTTCGGATTGTTGGCGGTGCTTTGTTTTTCGCCCTTGAACGCGTTTACGCCACATGCGAAAAGAAGAAGGCTTCATTTCACGCCGCATCAGATGTATCACCTCTTTTTCTGAAAGACCAAATTGGGCCTTAATGGCATCAAAAGACGTTCGGTCTTCCCATGCCATTTCAATTATACGATCGATGTCGCGTTCAGAACGTTCCATAAAGAGATAACCCTGTAAGCCTTTAAATCGTTCGCTGTTGTGCGTAATGACTTTGTAAACTTTGGCACTTTCTTTGTGCATTTAGCGTATCTTAAAACTATGACTCGCTTACTGATCTCTCTGCTTCTTTTCAGTATAAGTATTCATGCTTATACCCAACGCACATCCCATACCATGTCGTTTGATGGAGTGCAGAGAACCTATGCAACCTATGTCCCCGATATCTATCATCAAGATTCCAATTCAGTGCCGCTTGTGGTTAATCTTCATGGTATAAGCGATAATGCGCTAAACTTTACTGGACTGGGCTATGACGATATTGCTGACACAGCCAATTTTATCATAGTGGCCCCTCAAGCGCTAGATTTTGATATTTTGGGGATCTATACGATTGAGCGCATTTGGAATTCGGGCGTTGGGGCAGAGATTGTTCCTATCGGACAAGTTGCCTATCCCAACTCAACCATCGATGATGTGGGCTTTATCAATGCGCTTATTGATAGCATGATCAGCCAATATGCGATTAACACCGATGAAATCTATGTTACCGGCTTCTCGATGGGGGCTTTTATGACGACGCGCCTGGTTTGTGAATTGGGTGATCGCTTTGCCGCAGCTGCTCCTATTGCAGGTACCATTGGCGAGTCAGTCTCATGCAACAATACCTCAGCCAGCAAAGTACCCATGATGTATATCCATGGCACGGCCGATGTTACAGTACCCTATGACGAGACCTTTAATCAAGGAGGTGACTTGTGGCGGATCGCTGGAGCCTATGCTGAGGAGTTTAGCGACTATTGGGCAGACAAGGCAGCATGTGGCAATGTAGACCACGTTGAGGATATCTTGACCAATGCAAATCCTTCGAACAATGTAAATGTTACCACGCGACGTTATTTCTCTAACGACGGGCTAGTCTTTGAGCATTTTCGTATCGATAGCGTGGACCATGTTTGGTCGAATAGCTTCCAAGATGAGATAAACTACGAGAAAACGATATGGCGCTTTTTCCGCTCCGGAAGTAAAGGCTACAATGTGGGTTGTGACCAAACAACAAGCATTAATGAACAGGAAACAAGTGCCAATCCAAATGAAGAAAATTATGATCGCTCAGCCCCGCTTTCCAAGAGAATCAAGCTCAATACAAATCCAAGAAAAGACGAGGTAACCATCTCGGTTCAAGGCAGTGAGATCCAAACAATTTGTGTTATTGACATTTTAGGAAGCACAAAGGAAGTCATCGATCTGCGTAGCGATCCGCAAGGCAGTGTAACCATCAATGTGTCTGACTATCCTTCTACTCAATATCTAATCAATGTAGTGGCAACAGAGGGAGAAGAGACCGTCTTTTACAATAAGCTACACTAGATTAACTGCGAACCTTACGTATAATTGAATCGACGACATCAGGATTCAGTAACGTGGAGATATCACCCAAGTTAGTGAACTGTCCCTGCGCAACTTTTCGTAAAATGCGGCGCATGATCTTCCCACTTCGCGTCTTAGGTAAACCGTTAACAACATGCAGAACATCCAACTTGGCAATAGGTCCAACTTTAGAGGAGATCAGCGCATTGACTTCCGATAAGGTGACCTCCTCATTATCGCCGGAACACACCACAAAGGCACACAATGCATTGCCCTTTATATCGTGAGGAATGCCAACAATAGCCGACTCTGCGACAGAATCATGCTCATTGATAGCATCTTCAATCGGTGCCGTTCCCAAATTATGCCCAGACACAATGATTACATCATCTACCCTACCTGTTATGCGGTAGTTACCCTCGGCATCTCGATCAGCCCCATCGCCTGTAAAGTAAAAGCCAGGGTAGGCAGAAAAGTAAGTGTCAATATAGCGCTGGTGATCCCCATAGATTGTGCGTGCCATCGACGGCCAAGGAAACCCAATACACAGTTTTCCTGAAGCTTCTTTGTTCTGGATAGGTTCACCCTTGTCATCCATTAACTGAGCTTGTATCCCAGGCATAGGCTGAGTAGCAAAAGTGGGAATGCTTGGCGTAGATCCTGGAATGGATGATATCATAATCCCACCCGTTTCCGTTTGCCACCAAGTATCGACAATTGGGCACTTGTCTTTTCCTATCCGCTTGTTATACCATTGCCAAGCTTCTTCATTGATGGGCTCGCCTACTGTACCCAAAACTTTGAGCGAGGATAAATCATAGTCATCCACCAAAGAATCACTTGCCTTGGCAAGCGCTCGTATCGCGGTTGGCGCAGTATAAAACTGATTAACTTGATACTTTTCAATCATTGCCCAAAACCTGCCGTAATCTGGATAGGAAGGGACGCCTTCAAACATCAATGTCGTAGCGCCATTTAAGAGAGGACCGTAGACAATGTAGCTATGACCTGTAATCCAACCAATATCAGCGGTACACCAATAGACATCTCCCTCATGGTATTGAAAAACATTTTGAAAGGTGTAGGCCGTGTAGGTCATATACCCTCCAGTGGTATGCAACATTCCTTTAGGCTTGCCAGTAGATCCTGAAGTATATAGGATAAAAAGCGGATCTTCTGCATCCATTACCTCAGCCTCACAGACATCCGATGCTTTGCTTAACAACGGCTTTAGATCAATATCACGTCCTTCGACCCAATTTGAATTGAGGCCCACATGGTTTACTACAAGAACGCGGTGGACGCAATCACAGGATTGTAATGCTTCATCTACAATGGACTTCAAGTCAAGCACCTTACTTCCGCGATTCGCACCATCGGAGCATATCACAAGCGAACAAGAAGCATCATTGATTCGGGCAGCAAGGGCCTGGGCCGAAAAGCCCGCAAATACTACAGAGTGAATAGCACCAATCCTTGCACAAGCTAAAACAGCTATAGCTAGCTCAGGAATCATCGGTAAATAAAGACAAACTCTATCACCCTTTGACACACCCTGTTGCTTAAGCGTATTGGCCATTTTATTGACGGCGCTTAGTAATTCAGCATAGGTGTAAACGATTCCCTCATCTTCTGGATTATTGGGTTCCCAAACAATGGCGCGTGCATTGGGCTTGGTTTGTGCATATCGATCAAGGCAATTGACGGTTATATTAACCTGTCCTCCTTCAAACCAAGAAACCTTGGCTTTATGAAAGTCATAGTCGAGGACCTTATCCCAAGGCCTAAACCATTCAAATGATTCCTTTGCATAGGTTGACCAAAACGTTTCAGGGTTCTGAATTGCTGCCTGCTGAGCCTGAACGACTTCTTCTTTACTTGATAAACGAAAATTAGCCATCTTATGCAACGATATCTCCTGGAGTGGCATCAGCACTCGGTTTAACAAAATAGAGCTTGCCTTCTGATGTCTCGGACAATAAGATCATTCCCTTTGATTCCACCCCTCGAATTTTTCTAGGAGCTAAATTGGCTAGGACTTGTACCATTTCCCCGGGTAATTCTTCTTCAG
>JBMHCE010000025.1:0-5256 GCA_049890075.1 Chitinophagales bacterium | reverse complement strand
GACTATGGGGAGGATTACAAGATTAAGTTCGTCGACTACGGAGAGGACTTTGCGATCAAGTACGTCGACTACGGAGAAGGCTGCTAGCCCTTTAGTCTACTAAACACCTCCAGAAGCTCTTTCTTCCTACTCCGACTTACAGGGATTCTGACTTGCTTGGTAAGCTCTACTTGGGAATGCGCAGAGTCAAACTTCTTGATGGCTGATGTTGCAATAATATAGCTATTGTGTGTGCGAAAAAAGGCATGACTTGGCAGGCTTTCTTCAATGGATTTGAGCGTACGAGTCACTAGAATTTCTTTGCCTGAATTCAGCACGATTCTAGCATAATTACTTTCCGCTTTAACGTAATGTATGTCATGCAGTTGAATGATTTCGCTCATCCCTTTATGCTTGACTAAGAGCTTTCCTTTCATTGGATTGATAAAAAGAGAGTCATTAAGCTTTTGATAGGTTTGCTTTAAATCATCAATTTTTACGGGCTTCACCCAATAGTCAAAAACCTGGTGCTTAATAGCTTTAATGGCCGAGGTGTCATCTCCTGTCATGATAATCACAGGATAAGATATAGGACCTAATTGTTGTAGCAAATCAAACCCTGACCCATCGGGTAGCGTAACATCAAGAACCAGCACATTAAACAACTGCTTAGGTAATTCATGTAGGGCCTCGCGAATCGACATGGCATGATAGACAAATTCAATATCATCATCAATTACTTTCGATAAGATCTCCAACGACTCAGCAGCTTCTCTTGAGTCCTCAACAACAAATATTTTTAGGTGCTCTTCCAAGATGGATTTAGGTTTTGGTAAAATTGAAGGTTACGTGGAGTCCTTGCGCAAGTTCTTTTCGGCGTAAGGATATAATCCAAGAGCCGTGCTCTTCATAGATTCGAATTCTTTCGCGAATCAGCTCATTGCCTACTCCGCGGCTCTGATCGTAGATTTCCAAACTGAGTTTACTCAAGCCAGGACCATTGTCTACAACATGTACATACAGCGAATGATCATTGCAACTTCTAAAATGCACATCAATATGACTTCCCCCATTAGGACCCATCGCGTGCTTAATTGCGTTTTCTACAATGGGATGAACAATAAGGCTAGGGATATAGCGAGTAGCAAAACTTTCCTGTACGTCGTCGACATGGATCTTGTAGGTAAAGCCAAGGCGTTGGGCCTCAAGCTTAAGGTAGGCCTCAATTAGGGCTATCTCCTGCTCAACGTAGATCTCTGCATCCCTTGCTGCATACATCAACTGACGGATATACTCGCTAAACTGCCCTACATAGATTCCTCCAGTTATTGAGTCTGACTTTAGAATAAAGTGCTGAACAGAAGCAAGGGCATTACTTAAAAAGTGCGTATCAAGAAAGGAAACATTGACTTTGAGATCTTCTGATTTTTTGAAGGCAGTAGGCTTACTCTGGCTTGGAGCAGACAAGTCCGTAAGTAAGGCTTGACTTGTTTCTAAGACGTCACTTTGAATCAACTGCAATCTATGCTTGGCTTGGCTAAGTCGTTCTGAAATTTCTCCTTCAGAAAAACCACAATACATGGAAAGTTTTAGGTAATCTAAATGGAAGTGTGGTAGGGCTGTTTCCTGACGTCCGTGCACCGGTGCAAGGGTATTTTCAACAAAATCAATGTCGCCCATAGCCATAGCGGCCTTACCCATTAGCAGCCTAAACCTTGTATTGTCCCACGGCATATTGCCTTCCTCTATCAAATACAACGCGCTCTCAGCATACGTAATTGCATCTTGCCATTCTTTGTTATGCATGCAGATTTTGGCTACTAAATGATAGAATCGCGCAAAGGTGTGAATGTTCGATGCGTCAAGGTTTATCATTTCCATGTAGTGCTGCCTTACTTTTTCAGCAAAGGCTGTGCCTTGCCCCTGATCTAAGTAGTGGTGAGCAAGATTAAAGGCACATAAAATGTAGTAAGGACTCCACTCCTCACCATTCTTCTCTAGGACGTCAAGCGTTGCCTTATACTTTTCCTCTGCTTTCTTATGATCGCCCAGTACGGTCCAAACTACTCCTAAGCCATTTAACGAAGAGGCCTTTCTACGGTGGGATTGAGCGTAAGCTAAGCTCTGATTATAGGACGAAATGGAAAGCCCTACTAGGTTTAGGTAACGCAAGAGACTGCCTCGCAAGCCATAACACATCCCTATCATTTCCTTGTCGCCATCCTTTATGGCATATTCCAGTGCCTGAAGAGAAGCCTTGTTTGACGCCTTAAAATCAAAGGCCATCATATGATAAGATGCTTCGTTATACCGAAGCTCTGAAATGGTGAAAGCATCCTTGGGGTCTTTGAGTTGATCAAGAATACCATCGAGGTATTTTGATGCTAAGGAAAGGTCAGAATAGAAATTTCTCCCGAAGCCCTCCTTAAGCTCAAGTGTAGTTAATGTGTTGATTCGACTCCCTTCGAGTACCACTTCCCAATAGATTAACTCAGAAGATAGGGTTACTCAGTTAAAAAGCCTAATAAATACGCGGTGTTAACATTACTCTTTAAGAATATCACTAAATACCTTTCTAAATTTTGCCAGTTTGGGGTTGATTACAATCTGACAATACCCATTGGAGCGTCCATTTATTCGATAATAATCTTGGTGATAGGATTCCGCTTTATAAAAAGTTGTTATGGGACTCACTTCCGTAACGATTGGATTGGGCCATATCCCTTCTTCCGTTAATTGTCTAATTACCGATTCGGTTGCAAGTTTTTGATCCTCGCTATGATAAAATACCACCGATCTATACTGGGTTCCCTTGTCGGCTCCCTGTTGATTGAGCGTAGTAGGGTCATGAGTTTCAAAAAAGACTTCTAAGAGTTTTTCATAACGAATAACGGATGGATCAAAGACTATTTGAATCACCTCGGCATGACCCGTCATCCCGCTGCATACCTCCTCATACGAAGGATTTTTTGAGCGACCCCCGCTATATCCAGAAGCTACTTGCTCTACCCCTTCTATTGACTGAAAAATTGCCTCAGTACACCAAAAACAACCTCCTCCAAATGTTGCCGTATCTAATGCCTTCATTGACTCCATAATTTCTTTGTTTGACTTATCCTTTTGTACCTCATAGACCACCTCTTCCCCTTGCGCACTAAAAGCACATCCTTGAGCA
The DNA here is from genome assembly GCA_049890075.1 of Chitinophagales bacterium. Taxonomy (GTDB): domain Bacteria; phylum Bacteroidota; class Bacteroidia; order Chitinophagales; family UBA8649; genus UBA8649. The sequence continues at coordinate 2,102 of JBMHCE010000025.1, read as the reverse complement.
AAACATAGTAGTCCTAATATCCATAATCTCCAACGTTTCATAAGCACCTACATTCAATAATTCTCCTAAAAACAACGTCCCAATGGTTTAAAATGTTGCCTTATCTACCCCAGGTAAGAGAAGACGTTAAGTCCACAGAAAGCCATACCTTAGAAAAGGACCTCAATGCCGTTAATCCCAAGCCCCATCCTATGGAAAACTCTTTAACCCAGTTATTGAACATCAAGTATCCCATCATCCAAGCCGGCATGATTTGGTGCTCGGATTGGCCTCTTGCCGCAGCGGTATCCAATGCGGGAGGCTTAGGTGTAATTGGTTCAGGGGGAATGTATCCTGATGAACTTGAAGAAAACCTGAAGGCCTGCACAAAAGCTACTCAAATGCCCTTTGCGGTCAACCTTCCCCTACTCTATCCCGATATTGAGCAACATATTCAACATATTACAAACTATAAGGTGCCCATTGTAATCACCTCAGCAGGAAACCCCAAAACTTGGACAAAAAAGCTTCAATCCCACGGGATCAAGGTCATCCATGTTGTGAGCAGTGTGCGCTTTGCCCTCAAAGCGGAAGCGGCTGGAGTCGATGCCATTGTCGCGGAAGGATTTGAAGCCGGAGGGCACAATGGACGAGAGGAAACCACCACCTTTGTCTTAACGCCTGCTGTTGCCGATGCAGTGAACATTCCTGTGATATCTGCTGGAGGAATACGTTGTGGACGAGGTATGCTTGCCGCGATGGCCCTTGGTGCCAGTGGCGTTCAAATTGGTTCGCGCTTTGTCTTAAGTGAAGAGTCAAGTGCACACATGAACTTTAAGCAAGCGGTATGCAATGCGACGGAAGGGGATACCGAATTAAGGCTGAAAGCCGTGACGCCGGTAAGGCTATTAAAAAGCAAATTCCAAGAACAGGTCAAAGAAGCCGAAGAGCGGGGAGCGAGTCCCGAAGAGCTTGAGCAACTTCTTGGGAAAGGCCGGTCTAAAAAAGGAATGAAGCTTGGTGATCTCCAAGAAGGAGAACTTGAGATTGGTCAAGTAAGTGGCTATATGGATCAGATTCTGCCCGCAGGAGAAATTGTCACCTCAATTTGGGCCGAATACTTACAGCACAAAATTGCATTGTAAATAGCTCAGCTACAACCTATTCCTTACTGAAGCGTATACGCGAAGCTCAACTTAAACGTTCGCCCAGCGCGTGTTTGTGAAAAGATTCCAGGATCACCTTGAAAGACCTCGTACTGTCGGGCTCGGTCGTCATTAAGCAGATTGGAAGCACTTAGGCTTAACTTAAAGCGATCGTCCTCTCCGAAGCTCTGTGCGATTTTAACCTTTAGATTGTTAAACGGCTGCTCGTATACATTGGGTACTCGATCAATACCGAGAAGTACTAAACGCTTTCCTTGCACATTATAGGATACAATAGCATCAAATCCTTTTTCTGTATCGCGGTAGCCTAGTCCTACATTTACCAAGAAGGGGGATTGACCAAACATTACGCGCTCCCGAGAAATATCTTCTCCTGGCTTAGCATTCGCCAAAAGTGTCGCATACTCCGCATCGGTATACAATGTCTGGCTTTTGATGTATGATGCATTTCCTGTAAACGCTAAATTCTCTAACGCAGGATGAATGAAGGCAAAATTCTTACGTAACTCAATTTCTGCCCCAAGCAAAAAAGCTTCGTCAACGTTTCGTGGCGTAATCTCACGCGGACCAAATTCCGAGACGCTAACCAATTCAATAGGATTGGTAAATCGCTTATAAAAACCAGACAAGGAAATCATCTCACCGCGTCCAAAGAAGGACTCCCATCGCAAGTCAAAGTTGTCAATGTCCGTTTGTTGAACATCAATGTTGCCAATAAAGGTAGTTTCTGTAAGGGGATCAAAAATCTCAGCAAGCGAAATCTCCTTAAAGCTTGGTCGCACCACGGTACGGCTAAATGAAGCACGAAGATTCATATTGCTCGCCAACTCATAAATCCAGTTAACGGATGGCAAGAAGTTGAGCTCATTAAGCACTTTTTCATCATCATAGTATGGAATAGGAGCAAACTGAGGTTGACTTGGTTCTCCCGTATACCAATTTGTCGCCTTCTCCATG
>JBMHCE010000024.1:0-83634 GCA_049890075.1 Chitinophagales bacterium | reverse complement strand
ATTGCCTAAAGGGTCTAGTTTTTGAATAAAAACATCACGATTTCCTTGTGCCGTAAGGTTGTTTGTTCCTGCTCCAGGGTCGAAATCTACCGTCCCTTGAAAGTATCCTGTAGTATAGACATTTCCCGAAGCATCTACTGCAATTGAATACCCATAATCAGCTGAAGTCCCCCCAAAGGATTTTGCCCAGATAAGATTGCCTAAAGGGTCTAGTTTTTGAATAAAGACATCATCACTTCCTGCAGAAGTTAGTGTGGCCAATCCTGCTCCAGGGTCGAAATCTACCGTCCCTCGAAAGCGTCCTGTAGTATAGACATTTCCCGAAGCATCTAATGCAATTGAATACCCCTGATCAGCTGAAGTCCCCCCAAAGGATTTTGCCCAGATAAGATTGCCTAAAGGGTCTAGTTTTTGAACAAAAACATCTGCAGATCCTTGTGCCGTAAGGTTGTTTGTTCCTGCTCCAGGGTCGAAATCTACCGTCCCTGCAAACCATCCTGTGGTATAGACATTTCCCGAAGCGTCTAATGCAATTGAATACCCCTGATCATCAAAAGTCCCCCCAAAGGATTTTGCCCATTCAAAATTGGCTTGTTGTGCATACGAAAAAGTTGAAAGGCAAATAGCAATTAGGAGGCAAACGCGTTGATTCATCAGATCGGGCATTATTCGCTATAAATATAACCAATAGCGGTATGACGACCACCGCCTTTATAAAAAAAGTGGAGCTGGGGGGAGTCGAACCCCCGTCCAGCTGAGATGCTGACAAACCTTCTACGCGTGTAGTTTCTTATTTATTGTCGGGTGTTATCAGGTTAAGAAACCCACCAAACAACACCGTAGCTTAATCAATACGTCAAACGTTAAGGAAAGCCGTCTTAACGCAGACGACCTGATGAAATGATGATACTTTTTATCCCGCTATCAGATATCACAAGTAAAAAGCAATGACTATGCTAAGACCTTGTCTTAGGCAGCCATGGCGTAGTTATACTCGCCAAATAAAAAAGATTAACGAATGAGATTCTCGAGCGTAATCGTCATTAGCTCGACGCGCCAGTATGCCTACATACCTCCCTGTCAAATCCAGTTCAGCCCCAATTCTAAGAGAACAATTCGCACTAAGCGAAGTGCGAAGATACAACGGGTCGAGCGAGAATGTATTGTTTGGACCAGCTTCTTGGACTTTGTTTTTCCGATCGGCGTTTAATGAGTACGTCTTCGAGTCGGATTAAGATGGACTTATGCGTTGTCATAATTCTTGGTTTAGCGGGCATAGTAGGTTGCAACAAAAGGCAAAGGAGAGGTCTTTTGCTGCTATACCCTGATTTACGTTTCTGATAAACTATTGATTTAAGGAATCCCAGAATAATGGAATTATTCGCCTAAGCCTTCGCGCCAATCCTGCCACTTCTCCTGAGGAGACCACGCGCTATCAATTACTTCAATGCTCCAGGCATTGTGTCTTACGGTTGTTCCGGGACGCATCCCGTTTGATTCACACTTTTTCATTTTCTCACATTTCTTTCATCCTCTATTACGCAACACCCTTTAGGTGGGGTTTCACTTGACATACCCTTTCCTTTGTCATATTAGTTTTTTTTATAATCTGTCCTGTTCTGATAGAATCCGCTAAATTCACAGAATGCGCACCGTCTTTTTTCCTCAACATGACGCTATGGATTGCGGCCCCGCTTGCCTTAGAATGGTGCTTTCCTATTATGGAAAAACCCTTTCAAGCCAAGCCATCCACGATACGCTGCAACCTGACCGAGATGGTGTGTCCCTGTATGACATCCAACAAACTGCCGAATCCTTCGACCTCCAGGCCTCTGCCTATGCGACCTCTCTTGATCACCTAAGGCACCTAACAGGCCCCTTTATTGCCCATGTGGATGGCAATCATTTTGTGGTCGTCTATCGGGTGAAAAAAAATAAATTGCGGATTGCAGATCCAGCAACTGGACTTGAGACCGTATCGCTAAAATCCTTTGCCTCGCGCTTTAATCAAGGAGAAGGAGTGGGACATATTCTTATGTTAAGTCCAGGCAAAAACTTTAGAAAAGAAGAAGGTGACTCGTCACCTAGCTTGTTTTCTATGGCCGTTAAGGCCTTTGCTAAATACCCAAGAGCCGTCAGTCAACTGCTTTTAAGCCTTGTACTGGCTAGTGGGATTCAATTGGTACTTCCCTTTGTTGCTCAGGCGCTTATCGACCAGGGAGTTAGCTATCAAGATTTGGATTTTGTGCATGTTTTACTCGCTGCACAGGTTGTGTTGTTTGTGAGCCAGAGCTTGGTTGACTTTTTTAGATCTTGGATTTTACTCCATCTGCGTAGTCGCTTTGATTTTACCATGGTCTCAGACTACATTGTTCAATTAGCTCGCCTTCCCATTGCCTTTTTTGATACAAGGCAGCTAGGAGACTTAATTCAGCGACTGCATGACTTTAAGCGGATTGAGTCCTGGCTGACCAATAATGTAATGACTATGCTTTTTGCAGGGGTCAACCTCATCATTTTTGGGCTCGTGTTAACGCTGTTTTCAAGCAAACTCCTTGTCATCTTTCTTCTTGGAAGCCTCTTATACATAGGGTGGATTATGGTCTTTATGAAGCGTAGAGCTTCGCTTGATCGCCGAGCTTTTGCCATTCACGCCGAAAATCAAGAACATGTTATCCAGATGATCTTAGGTATTCGTGATTTAAAGCAGTATCGTGCAGAAAGCAAGCATCGAAGCCAATGGAATGACATTCAATTACGGAAGTTTCAAGTCAACGAACACGTGCTTCGGCTGAATCAGTGGCAGATGCTCGGAGGTAACATCATTAACTACGGAAAGGACCTCTTAATTACCTACTTGGCGATTACCATGGTTATCAATGGACAGCTGACCCTCGGTAGTTTGTTTGCCGTACAATTTATTCTAGGCCAAATGGCCTCCCCAATTCAAGAATTTATCGCCTTTATCCGTGTACAACAAGATGCAAGACTGTCCTTTGAACGCGCCCAAGAAATTTATGATGTAAGGCGCGAAGAGGAGGGTGAAGAGCAGGGCAAACTTAGCCTTCCCAGTGCCAATCCTTCGTTACACCTATCCAACGTGAGCTTTGCCTATAACAAAAATGCCTCTCAGGATGAACAGACCCTTTCTTCAATTTCCATGGATATTGCATTTGGCCAGTGCGTTGCCTTTGCTGGCCCAAGTGGATGCGGTAAGTCAACCTTGCTCAAAATTCTAGCAAAACAGTACAAAAAACATCAAGGCAGCATCAAGGTGGACCATACGGAATTAGACCAAGTATCTGTTAACCATTGGCGCAGTGCCGTATCAAGCATGATGCAAGATGATTTCATTTTTGCCGAAAGCATCGCCTACAACATTGCCCTTGGTGAAAGCCACGTAGATAAGGAGCGCATTACCTCTTTGCTTCAAGCACTCAACCTAGGCCCATGGCTTCAAAGCCTACCGCTGGGGCTCAATTCACGCCTTTCAGCCCATGGAAAATCTTTAAGCGGAGGACAACGACAGCGACTTCTGCTTGCCCGTGCACTCTATAAAGAGAGTCCATTTTTGTTCTTGGACGAACCTACTGCCTCCTTAGATGATGCCAATACGCATCATGTGCATCAGTTACTGCGCGAACGTAAGGGGAAATCCACTTTGATTATTGCAAGCCATAAACCCTCCACCCTGGCGCTTGCCGATCAAGTGTTTACCATGGAAAATGGGCGCTTAGTTTAAGCAAGCTGGCGACACGTTTTATAAAAAAGGGTTGTGCACCTTCTCATATCCAATCGTGGTCTCTGGGCCATGGCCACAATACACCGTCGTATCGTCGGGCAAAGGCCAAAACTGCTCACGTATAGCATCTAACAAGGTCGGTAAATCACCACCCGGAAGGTCAGTCCGGCCAATGCTCTCATAAAACAAGACGTCGCCTGCAATCAGTGTTTTACTTGGCGCGTGATAAAAGCTTACTTCTCCTGGACAGTGCCCTGGGGTGTATAGAATGTCTAAGGTTTCTTCGCCTACGCTTACTTTTTCTCCCGGCTCAAGAAAATGCGTGATCTCCGGAGCTGAAGGCAGATGAATACCGAAGAGCGCTGCATATTCTGGCTGGGCATTTAACACTTCCTGAGTTATCTTATGACCATAAATTGGCATCGATGGCCTCCACTCCAATAACCGGTGAATACCTAATATGTGGTCGATATGGCCATGACTAAGTACAATAGACTGTAAATCAATAGAATGAGCCTCTAGAGCCTCCATTACCTCTTCCCATTCGTTTGGATTAGACATCCCAGGATCAATGATTATCCCTTGAGTTACCCCCTGACTTTTATCGTCATAAAGAATATATGTGTTCTCCTGAAAGGCGTTAAATGTAAATTTCAGCAATCGCATCATGCAAAAGTCCTATTTTGGCACAATATGAGAAAATTTGCTCCATTATCTCAACGATTGACCCTCATGGTCCGCAGCGCAATGCGGGAATGCGGCTTGGTTCAAACGGCGAGTACTGGTCTTATCTTCCTTTTTTTCATGCCTATCGTCCTTTTGGGACAGTCTACTCCTGTAGAATTTGGTCAAAACAGGGTGCAGTACAGAGAATTTCGTTGGCAAATCTATCCGACCGATAATTTTGAGGTTTACTTCCCCAATGGAGGCCAAGAGATTGGGAACTATGTCGTTCAGACCGTAGAAGACCGCTTTGAAGAAGTTGTCGACTACCTTGACTATCGGCTACCGCAAAAGATAAACCTCATGGTTTTCCCAACGCCATCCGACTTGGCACAAACCAACATTGGCATTAAACAGGAAACCACCTTTACCGGAGAGTCACGGGTAATGGACTACACCATCTTTGTCGATTACAACGGATCCATCGATGAGTTGGACACCGATATACGACGTGGAATCACCCAACTTCTCCTGGAAAGAATGCTTTTTGGAAGCGACTTCCAAGAATTTATCCAAAATGCGGTCAAAGCAGAGCTTCCAAAGTGGTATATCGAAGGCCTAACAGAATATATTGCTCAGGGTTGGTCAATGGCCGATGAAGGAAGACTACGCGATGGCGTGTTATCCGGAGCATTTTCCGATATGACTAAGCTAGATGACCCAACCCTAGCCTTTATAACCCGAGCCTTTTTATGGGATGTTGAGCGTGATTTGGGCAAGGAATCGCTATCCAATCTCATTTATCTGACACGGGTAAGCCACAGCTTTGAACAAGGCATCCAATTGGTGCGCGGAGTAGATTTAAATACAGGATTTAGAGACTGGTACACTCGCTGTAAAGCTCAATACCAAGAAGAAATTCAATATTTCGACCAATCTATTCCAAGTGAGACTGAAGTGGAATTAATCTTGCCCAAAAATGGGGTTAACCATCAACCCATCATTAGCCCTGATGGAAGCTTGATTGCGGTCGTTAATGATCTTGAAGGTCGACGTCGAGTATATCTCTATACGGTTGAGGATGGAAGTAGGAAACGTATCTTTTCAAAAGGCTTTCGCACAGATAACTTGCTGCCTGACAGGCACATGCCCCTTATTGCCTTCGCGCCAGACAACACACTGGATCTCATTCACCGCAAGCGGGACAAAATCTTTTGGCAATCCTATGATGTTGAGCGTGGTCAATGGGAGAAGATGGAGTTTAAAGGAGTGCAAAACATCTATGACTTTCGCTATGTCAACGCCAACGAAGTGCTACTGTCGGTTATGCAAAATGGGCAAAGCAATATTCTGTCCTATAACACCCGACAGACGCGACGAAAACTCGTTACAAATGATTTCTACGACGACCTTACACCAATTGCGGGAACATACCAGGGACAAGAAGCTATCATGTTTGCTTCGAACCGTCCCAACGATACCCTGCTCAATGGGCGGCTAGATAGCCTTCTGCCTCAAAAGAAGTTAGATGTGTTTATGATCCGGCCAAATCATCCGGAAGCCTGGCAACTCATCCAGCTTACTCATACCCATGACTTGGATGAATTTCCTGTAGCCTTTCTTTCGGACTCAAGCTTTTTGGTGAGTAGTGATGTGCAAGGGATACGACAATTCCATGAGGTAATTATCAAAGAAAAAGAGGTCCAACACCATACAGAATATATTTATCATCCAATCGGTGCCCCCGAGAATAAGGACTCCGTAGTTAACTATGCTCATCTCGACGTAGACCTACTCCTAGACCCCACCACCTATGTTATTATCGATTCCAATAGTCTAAGTACCACGAAGCCCTATGGAGTTAGTCGTCCTGTAAGTCAATATCAAGATTTCTTACAAGAATTCGACGTGCAGCCTAGGTTGAACCCCATGACAGGTGATAAAGAATTGACGGGGAGTGGTATCATCTACTCAGGGGGCCGTCAACAACTCATCCATTGGTCAGTTCAGCAAGGTATAGCAATGACCAACTCTACTGCACTAACCTACAGGACACCATCCATCATTGAATATTTTAAGCGCCTGCCATCCCAAGATATTCAGGATGATCAAGAGGATCTCTTACAAGATGATGGCCCGCCCTCAAGTCCGCCAATCCTTTATCAGAGCCGATTTGATTTTATGGAAAGCGATAGTGCATCCTATTCCTTGCAACTCAGCAATGGGTTTCCCAATCAGGGGGTGGGTGAAGAAAGTCCCTTTGAGGTTCATCGAAAGAGAAACTACAGTTCGACTTTCATGACCGAATCGGTAAGCGCGTCGCTGGATAACTCGTTACTCTACAACACCTACCAACCCTTTAATCCTGGATCTCCGGTGTTTGATGTTCCAGGCATCAACGGCTTACTTACCATCGGCATTACCGACTTGATGGAAGACCACAAGATTTATGGAGGAGTTCGGCTTCCAACCGACTTTCAAACTCGTCAAAACGAGATGTTTGCCACCTATGAGGCCCTAAAAAAGCGAATGGATCATCAGTATACCTATTATCGCAAAAGCCTCCAAGAAGAAGTTGTTTTTACCTCTCCCTTTGGCGATGAAGCAGGAGTATTAAACACACGCAGCAATTATGTGGAATATGCCATGAAATATGCCTTGGACGTTCGAAACTCTATCCGACTCCGAATAGGATTTCGAAATGATCGATTTATTCCAAAATCTCTTGATGTTCTTGCTGCTTATGGTACGATTACTTCGGACAATTATGTGATTTCAAAGCTGGAATATTGCTATGATGCAAGCCGCGATGTCATCCCAAATATTAAGCACGGGCTGCGTGCAGTAGCATTTTTTGAGGCCCACAAGGAAATACCTGTGCGGCTAGATACCATTTTTGGAAATCGAGAAGTTAAGTTCCCGCAGTTCAATAACGATATTCTGTTTGTCTGGGGATTTGATGCGCGGCACTATCAGCCCATATGGAGAACCATTACCTGGGCCAATCGCTTGGCCTATAGTTCAAGCGTTGGAAGCCAAAAACTTATCTATTACCTCGGGGGAAGCCAAGGGATTTTATTTCCTCAGTTTAATCAGCAGACACCCATCAACACGGACAATGGATATGTGTATCAAGCCCTGGCATCCTCTATGCGTGGCTTTCAGCAAAACATACGCAATGGAAACAGCTTTATGGTGTTAAACTCCGAGTTTCGTGTACCCATTTTTTCTTCGTTTTCTCGAAAAATCCCTAATTCCCCTCTCTTAAGAAACCTTCAAGTTCTTGCATTTTGCGACATAGGGAGTGCATGGGAAGGACCAAGTCCTTTTGGGAAGGACAACCCACTTTATCAGCAAACGCTAACCAACGCTGTTAGTGAAGTTCGTCTAGACATCAACAAGTTTCCTGTGGTCGTCGGCTATGGTCTAGGCGTGCGCGCCAATGCGTTTGGTTACTTTATGCGGGCAGACTTTGCAAGAGGGTGGGATTCTGGAGAACACCTGCCCCTTCGCTTTCAATTATCCTTAGGTTATGACTTCTAGAAAAAATCACCAGTTACATTCCATGACAGGCTTTGGAAAAGCCGATGTAAACCTAGCTGGATACAAAGCCAATTGGGAGATTCGGACATTAAACAGTCGAAACATAGATATTAGTATAAAGCTGGATAATCAGCTCAGACCTTTTGAACTCACCCTGCGTAAAATCATCCAAGAAGGATTAATTCGTGGCAAGGTTGATGTTAGCCTTGCTCTTGAGCCCATAGGGAGTAAAAAAGAAGATACCTCCGTCGAAGAAGCATTTGACAAACGATTGGAAACGATGATGGCGATGCTCGGAAAACACCTTGGAAAGAAAGGCGATCTGTCGCCGGATATGGCCTGGCAACTCCTATTAAAAGAAGAATTATGGCATGCCACCGAGGATGGTATGCTTTGGCAAGATGAAGACGTTGTTTTGTTACAAAAGAGTTTAAAAGCAGCTATTGATCAAACCATGGAGTTTAGACGAGCAGAGGGAGAACAAATCCATGCCTTTTTAGATCAAGAGTTAGGTTGTATTGAAGGAGCTATTCCTGAGGTTGAACAACAATTAACTGAACGCAGCCAATTACTTCGAGAAGGTTTAGAGCGTCATATGCAAGAGGTCAAGGAACTCGACGCCAACCGCTTTGAACAGGAGGTCTTGTATTACTTGGATAAGTGGGATGTCACCGAGGAACTCGTGCGGCTTTCAGCGCATTGCGCCTATTTTCGCACGACGATGGATGGAGGAAAAATTACAGGAAAGAAACTGCAGTTTATAACGCAGGAAATCGGACGAGAAATCAATACCCTCGGATCGAAAGCATCCTTTGCTCCCATTCAACACCTAGTGGTCAATATGAAGGAAAACCTTGAAAAAATAAAGGAGCAACTTGCCAACGTGCTATGAGTTTAAGGTCTAGTCAATGCTTAATCATTACTGCGCCATCCGGTGCAGGAAAATCAACGCTTATCAAAGCACTAATGGAAAAGTATCCAGCACTCTTCCAGTTTTCAATCAGTGCTACCACTCGCCCTCCACGCCAAGGAGAAGTTGATGGACGGCACTATCATTTTCTTTCGAGCGAAGCCTTTAAGGCGGCTCAGACAGACAACGCCTTTTTAGAATGGGAAGAAGTATACACTGGACTCTTCTACGGAACCTTACGAAGCGAAGTCAGTCGAATCCAAAACAATGGGGCCATACCCTTGTTTGATATTGATGTCAATGGCGGGCTTTCTCTACAACAAAAAATTGATCCTAAACCGCTCAGTATTTTTATCAAACCGCCTTCTAAGGCTGTGCTAGAACAACGACTTATCGACCGAAAGACAGAAAGTGCTGATACCTTACGAGACCGACTTGCCCGGTATGACTATGAGATACGCCAAGAAGCGTCTTTTGATTATGCCATTGTGAATGATGATTTGGACCAAGCGTCCCAAGAGCTGTTTACCATCATTGACAAGCATTTTGCTCGCTAAAGAAACTGTGAAAGGCCCTCTCCTTTTAAATCATTTACAATCTGCCTAAATTCCTGCTCTCGATCAATTTTTGATACGACCAGAGCATCTTCTGTATCGACAATAAGTAATTTTTTTAGTCCATTCAGGATGACGACCTTACCTTCCTTTGTTTGCACAACGAGGTTGTCACGGCTATCATACATTTTCACCAAATCACCCAAGGCTACATTACCCATGTAATCTTGGTCCGACAGAGCGTATAGAGATTTCCAAGTTCCCACATCACTCCATCCAAAAGCACTTGGAATCACCCGAACATTTCCTACTTTTTCCATTATACCATAGTCAATGGAAATGTTTGCGCACTGCGCATAGATTCTACGAAGTACACCGTAGTTAATGGCGTAGGTGTTAGCATTGAGCCAAGATTGCATTTCCTTGAAGAATGCATCGTGAATTTCAGACAAGTGCGATGCCAAGGCAGCCTTAATATCCTTAGCCTTCCATAAAAAGAGCCCGGAATTCCATAAAAATTCACCGGTAGACAAAAAACGTTTTGCTGTTTCTTCATCAGGCTTTTCGGTAAACGCCCTAACATCAAACACACTTCTATTTAAGTGTACTTCTTGATCAGCACTATCATATTGGATATACCCATACCCTGTATTTGGATTTTGAGGCTGAATCCCTAGCGTGATAAGGTCATTAGCGTGCTCTAAATGATCGATACCACTTTGAATCGCCGTTTCAAAAGACTTAGTGTCCGCAACCCAATGGTCCGAAGGGGCCACCACAATACGAGCCTCTGGATCCTTGGCATAAATGACAGCCGAAGCAAAGGCTACACAGGGAGCTGTATTACGCCGAACGGGCTCCAGTAAAATATTGCCATCACTAATTTCAGGACATACCTCCTTAACCTGTTGGAAGTAATCCGCATGGGTAACAATAAAGATGTTTTCCAGTCTAGTTATCGATAAGAATCGCTCTACGGTTGTGGCGAGCATGGACTGACCAGAATCCAAAACATCTAAAAACTGCTTTGGTTTTTTTTGCCGACTCATCGGCCAAAATCGACTCCCTAGGCCACCGGCCATAATTACAATGTAAGGTTGATTTGCCATATGTCTTTCTCATTCTAGGGTTGATGAAAATCCCGCGTTCAGCCTTCTGTTTAAGGACTAACGCATCTTTTCGCCTAGATATTTGTTAAATTAATAAAGTATTGAGCATGTCTATGCAAAATGAAATGGATATTACCTCTCTAGAGGCAAAGGTACACACTGATTTCTCTCTTGATTTAACGGGATGGTTATCTCGTTTCGGACTTGAAGAATTTCGACCGCTTCAAAAAGATGCAATTACTGCCGTTTTAAGGGGTAATGATTGTTTAGTTCTTATGCCAACGGGTGGTGGCAAATCTCTCTGTTATCAATTGCCTTCGTTAGCCCTGGATGGGTGTGCTGTCGTTGTGTCGCCCCTTATTGCCCTTATGAAAGATCAGGCGGATAGCGTGAATAGAAAGCTCGGGCATGAACACTATGCCCATGTTCTAAACTCGAGTATCCCTGCTGGTAAACAACATGAGATAAAGGCTAAAGTCCAAGAAGGCGAGACGAAGCTCGTCTATGTATCACCTGAATGGCTAAGTGTTGATGCCAACCAAGCCTTTCTTGAATCCATCAACCCACCTTTAGTTGCGATTGATGAAGCACATTGTGTCTCTGAATGGGGTCATGACTTTCGCCCAGAATACCGAAATATTAGAAAATACTTAAGTCGTTTAAGTAAACAGCCCACGATAATTTGTCTTACCGCTACAGCTACTCCTTTTGTCCAACAAGACATTATTGACAACCTAAAGCTTAGGGATGTCAGCGTCTTTAAGGCCTCTTTTAATCGACCCAATCTCTCTTATTTTATTCAGCCCAAGCTTCCTCAAGCCGCCCTGCATCAAGCCATAGCCAAAGAAGTACTGCAACACCCACAAGAAACGGGTATCATTTACTGCATGTACAGGAAAACTACGGAGGAAGTTGCAGAGATGCTTCAAAACAATGGGATTAAAGCCATGGCCTATCACGGTGGCCTTCCTACTAAATCGAGAATGGAAGTACAAAATGCTTTTACTACAGGCCAGGCTCATGTTATTGTAGCGACTATAGCCTTTGGAATGGGTATAGATAAAGCGGATGTGCGCTTTGTTATCCATCATGATCTTCCAAAAAGCATAGAGAACTATTATCAGGAAACTGGGCGAGCCGGGCGAGATGGCAAGCCTTCTCGATGCCTAGGTTTTTACAGTGAAAAAGATGTAAAGTCCTATGCCCGCCGATTTAAAGACCTTAATGAGGGAGAGCGGCAACGCGCAAGCCAATTGCTGGAAAGCATGCACGATTTTGTGTTGTCCGGGACATGCAGAAGAGCCTTTGTCCTAAGATATTTTGGAGAACAAACCGAGCACAATTCCTGTATGGAAAATAATACCTGTGATAACTGTGCTCAAAAGCATGAAACAACAGACTTACAGGAAATGGCAAAGGAAGTCCTAGTGTGGATGAGTAAGAACACACCCAATGGAGCCGCAAAGAAAATGATACAAACCCTATTGCTAGGACGCACAACTCCTGCCATTACTACGGCAAAGTTCGAACAGTCTGCCATTTTTGGACTTGGGAAAACCCTCCGACCCAATAGTATTCGAGAGCTCATTGAAATGGCCATCAATGCGGGGGTTTTGCAGCGAGACCCTAACAATCCGCTAAATGTTCTTCCCGGAAAATGGTCAAAAGAAAACGTAACGCCATCTAGTTTTTCGGTCTCCCTGCAACAACGCCTTGACCGTCCGCAAAGTGCTCAAGAGGCAACTTTCCACCAAGAACTCTATGACCTACTAAAAGCTTCTTGTAAGCGCAAGGCAGAATCCCTTAACATCCCCAGCTTTTTGGTGTTTTCCGATGCTGCATTAAAAGAAACGGCAACCTCCTTACCCACTACTCCTGAGAACTTCCTTGCTGTGCAAGGGGTCAGTGATCGAAAGAACCGTAAGTTTGGACAGTCAATACTTCCTATCGTGCAACAGTTTACCAAGGACCACGACCTTGAACCTAACCTATCCATTCAAACCAAAGGGGTAATAAAAAAGTCAGCACAAAAAGTGAAGTTGATCGAAATGATTGATAAAAAAATGACCCTCGACGCACTAGAAGGTTTCCTAGGAGGGGACAAAGATCATGTCATTAATGAGTTAGAGACCATAATTATGGCAGGAACAAAACTCAACGTACAACATCTTTTTTCCGAAGAAGTTGATGAAGAACTCTATGATGAAATGTGGGACTTTTATAGGGACTTAGAGGAGGACCAGCTAGGACCTTTAGAAGAAGAATTCGACGAAGAAGAAATTCCTGAGCATATTTTACGCCTTGTTCGTCTTCAATTTCACGCGATGCACGGTTTATAATATGGAGCAGTATTCCATTGATCTTCCAATTTTTGAAGGACCATTTGACCTTCTTTTATTTTTTATCAAGCGCGATGAAATTGATATACACGACATTCCCATTGCGAAGATCACTGAAGACTTTTTAACCTATATCGAAGAAGCTAAGCGACTCGATATAAGCCTAGCTAGCGACTTTATTGTAATGGCGGCTAGTTTGATTCGCATCAAGTCAAAAACCCTCCTGCCACGCTACAATCAAGAAATAGAAGAAGGCGGTGAAGACCCCAGACAAAGCCTAGCCCATCAGTTACTTGTCTATCAGCAATACAAAGAAGCCAGTGAATGGCTAAAAGAATTAGCCGACACCAGAGCATTATATGCCCGCCGAGGTCAGAACCCAGAAGAAGGACGCCGCCTCGCAGAGGTCTTACAAAGAGAGGCCATTCCTTTAGAAAGCCCTTCGCTCAGCGCCTTGCACCGTGCTTATGTGCGCCTATTGCAACAACAGAAGTATCGCAATGCTCCTAAGCATGAGGTAAAGGAAGCCGCCTTTACCCTGAAGGAAAAAAAGCAATGGGTAAGGAAATGGCTATCGAATAAAGCAAAGGCTATCGAAATAGAAGAAATTTTATCGCAGGCTGGTTCGCGGTTAGAACTGGTCTATAATTTTCTTAGCCTCCTTGAGCTCATACAAGAACAACATATCACTATTTTAGCATCACCAGCATCCGACACCTATCTCGTATCTATAAAACCAAACGATGCTACCGACGCTTGATGAATTTAAACAGGCCCAACAACGAATTGCTGCGCTGCTTGCAGAGACTCCTTTGGAACGAAGCACAAGGCTATCTAACCACTTCAAGGCTGATATATACTTAAAAAGAGAGGACCTTCAACAGGTACGATCGTATAAAATACGAGGAGCATACAACAAGCTGCTCACCCTCTCTCAATATGAAAATGTTGAACGCGTTATCTGCGCCAGTGCAGGAAATCATGCCCAAGGTGTTGCCCTGAGCTGTTCGTCATTACATATTAAAGGACTAATTATCATGCCCGAGACAACGCCTCAACAAAAAATTTCTAAGGTTGAGAGTTTTGGAGGCGAGTGGGTTGAGATTCAGTTGCATGGAGAAACCTATGACGAGGCATATCGATATGCGTTGCGGCTTGCCGAACAGGACAAAATTCCTTTTGTTCATCCCTTTAACGATCGTGATGTAATCTTGGGACAAGGAACTATTGGACTTGAGATTCTCGAGCAGTTAGGAAAGACTCCAGATATTGTCTCCATATGTGTTGGGGGTGGTGGCTTGCTATCAGGCGTAGGTTCCGTAATGGCCCAGGCAGCACCTGATGCCCAACTCTTCGGTGTTGAACCTGCGGAAGCAGCAAGTATGACCGAAGCTATCAATCAAAACAAAGTAGTTACGCTACCCTCTATTAGCAAGTTTGTCGATGGAGCCTCCGTGGCTACCATTGGGGAAACCAATTTCGAGATTTGTAGACAGCTTAATCTTCAAATGCTTACGGCTTCAGAAGGAGCGATATGTTCTGCGCTCATCGAAATGTATAATGAAGATGGTATTATTGCTGAACCCGCTGGAATCTTGGCCGTAACAGGCCTGTATCAAATGGACATTGACCTAACAGGAAAAACCATAGTATGCATTGTAAGCGGGGGAAACAATGATATCTACCGAATTCAAGAAATCATTGAGCGGGCAAAACTCTATGAGGGTAAAAAATTCTATATACGCGCAGAAGTTCCTCAGATATCAGGGAGTTTTGCTTCCATCCTATCGATTATTGAAAAGGAACACGAAGGACTAGTATCCTTTAGTCGATACAGCAACGCAAAAGCCATTAATGGCTACTCGAGTGCCATGCTAGGGGTGGAGGTAAAAGATAAATCCGTTGGGGAAGCTATCATGCAGCGCTTAGAAGAAGAAGGCATTTCCTTCCGCATAAGCAAAGAGTCTCCTGTTATCAATGAGTTATAGTTGGGAATGGTGCTTATAACGCACTGCATAATGCAGATGTAGAAAGCACATAACAAGGCCCATAGCTACTAGCTGATGAAGGCTTCCGTACAGAAGGGGTATGGACCCCACAGCATATATCAAAGTGAGCACACCAAGAGCATATTGGATTCCTAAGAATATAGTCAACGCTTTCACTGAAGGACTGTGGTCATTAAAGAAACGCTTGGCCAAGTATATAAATACAAAAACAAGAAGAATAGCCGTCGATCGATGGGCTGCCTGCACCCACGCTTTGACTGCGATATTGGCTTCATAATTTGTCCAATTCGCAGCATCGTAAGAGAAGAGCTGAGCAAAACCCTCTATGTCCAATACTACAGGCCACACGTTGTGAATCAGCCCTGCACGCATACCTGCCATAAATCCACCTAAGACGATTTGCGTCAATAACAGGCCACCACTTAAGTAAAAGACCTTGTCGTTGTTTATTCGACCGAAGTCCTTGGGTTGACTTCCATATTGGGCATGGAGGTAGGTATTGTAGAGAATACCAAGCAAAATAGTCGCAAGCGACAGGTGGTATACCAACTTATAAGCACTGACCCATGTTCTTGTGTCATCATTAAGTCCACTTTTTACCATTATCCATCCCATGGTAGCTTGAGCTGCCGCCAACAAAATGACCCAGGCCAATCGTTTACCAAGCCAGCTGGGAATCCATCCTTTCCTTACAAACCACAAAAAAGGAATGATAAAGACTAAGCCCATGCATCTTGCCCAAAGACGGTGAAAATATTCCCAGAAATAAATCCATTTAAACTCTTCGAGGGTCATGGTTGCATGGAGGACCTCGTGCTGTCGGCTTGCAGCAACCTTATAAGCCTCAAAGGCATTATCCCATTGCACAGCATTCAGCGGGGGTAAGGTTCCTGAAACCACTTCCCACTCTGTTATACTTAACCCACTATCCGTCAGTCGAGTTACTCCGCCAATAAGGATTTGACCTAAGACCATAACAAGGCCTAAAAACAACCAAATTCGAACTGGTTTTGGAATGGATGGAGAGTGCTTCATGCTATAAAAGACTATACAAAGATGAGGTATCGCCTCCATTTATTTCTATTCTACCGTCATAAGTGTGAATCGGCAAATAGAATTTTACAGAAGATGGTTGAATAGGGAAAAGCCTAACCACAGCCTCCGTGTTACGAAGACCTCAATTCATCAAGTAAGCGAAACAGGATCGGCGTTCTTTCTGTAACGATAATGGCTTCTGCTCTATAAGAAGGTCGGTATTCTATTACTTTCCCTTTGGATGTTGTTAGGCCATTTGTCAAGCTTATTTCGATTCGTTGGTGCATCTTATCTTCTTCGAGCGTTGGGCGGATAGCCGTGACAGCCCCCTCTAGCTTGCCATATTCCCGCAAGCTAAATCCCTCGATAAGTACTTGCACCTCCTGCCCAATTCGGACCTCATCGATAGACGACACAGGAATGTAAGCATACACTTGGGCGGAAGCCCCATCTTGAAGGATTTCGCCAACAACTTGATCTTTGGATAGAGCCGAACCCATCAAGTCCTCATCGCTTAGGGTTAACACCCCAGATGTCTTAGCAGATATCAAGTAACGCTCTTTCCAAGAATTGATCGCTATACGAAGGTTTTCGCAGGCGAGTAACTCCTCTGTTTTGTCTTCTGCTTTTGTCGTGAGGTCATTGACCTCCAAACTAGTAATCTCCCTGCGCAAGCCTTCGATTAAGGCCTTGTTATCTTCCATACTTCTTGAAAAGCGAGCGCAGGTCTCACGTTTTTCCTTGACCTGTATGCGATAGGTCTCCACTTCACGCTCAGATACAAGACCTTGAGCTAATCGTTCTTCCCAATCGGCTAATTGGGCCATGAGGCTTTCCAGCACATCATAGCACAAACGTTGCTGACGAACTATCTGTAAACCCACTCCTTCTAAAGCAGCAATTTGTTCTTCAATACTCTGTTTACGAAGCGCTTTACCCAGGGAATCTTGACCATAAGCCGCTAAATCAACGAGGCGCCGGAGCTTCATATAGGCCTCGGATAACTGATCGCTACCCAATGAAAGGTTTTTAGGCAACGACGCTCTGTTTTCCGTAGAGTCTGTAGTCGATAGCCATTTTTCTAATACCAAAACATCATCATAATTCGCCTCGGAATTCAGTCGAAAGAGAACATTGCCCTCATTGACATATGTGCCTTCAGTGTAGTAAATCTCTTCTACAAGACCCGCATTGTGCGCGATGACCGGGCTCGATGCTTCAGCTGCAGTAACGTCTGCAGAAGCCTTGACTTTTTTGGGCACCTCCATGACAAGGCTTACAGCAATACTTGCTAAAAAAAGTACAAACAAGCTAAATAAACCCCAACGATAAAATACAGAGGGTGGTCGACCTATGAACCGTACATAATCGTTTGACATAAGGCCTTATTTATTGCACACCAATTGGTGCTGCCTCACTATCCTTGTTAAATTCAAACAATAAACTAAAACGCAAGGTGTTGTCTAGAGGATTTCTATTGGATGAAGTAGGGATCAAATACGCAAAATTCAATGAAAACACTGAGTACTTAACACCGGCCCCAGCACTTAAGAACTTGCGAGCTCCTTTGGTTGGGTGCTCATAGAAGTATCCCATACGAAGAGCAAATTGCTTGTTGTACCAATACTCAACACCTGCTCCTACATAAAACTCTCTCAACTCCTCTTTAAATCCTCCCGGTGCATCGGCAAACGACGAGAACATACCGCCAACTACGGAGCGTTCGCGATAATCAAAGACACCGTCATTATCAGCATCAATGGTATCAGGAGTTGGG
The DNA here is from genome assembly GCA_049890075.1 of Chitinophagales bacterium. Lineage (GTDB taxonomy): Bacteria > Bacteroidota > Bacteroidia > Chitinophagales > UBA8649 > UBA8649. The sequence continues at coordinate 65,953 of JBMHCE010000024.1, read as the reverse complement.
ACAAGAAGCTTGTTTACATCTGTATATATGCCCACACTATGAATATCATCAATATGGAGGTCCACACCGAAGCCTACACCAAGATTCGTTGGAATAAAATCCTTGTTCACTGCATTTTGCGTGTAGGTCATTTTGCTACCGATATTGGTGATGGCAAGACCCATATTGAAGTCCATCCCTTTAATCTTGTCCAACTTATAAGGCTTAGTCATAAAGACAGAGACATCCGCACCGGCTGCGTGTCCTGGACGAATATCAGGACCACTGCTTACATTGCTGCTCACTGATAAATTAGAATAGATGTAACGAAGTCCAACGCCGACTCCTGTTTGAAAGCCTCCCTTTTCACCAAAGGCTCGCGCATAGTTTAAGTCCATTGCAAACTCCTTGGGTTGGCCTGTACCAAGAGAGTTTCCTTGATTATCGGTAAACTGAATTTCTCCTAAAGAAAAGTAGCGCATAGAAGACGATATGGTCTGCGCATTAGGAAGTCGATAATACCCCACTAGATCCGCGAGATACACATCTCGAACTAGGTTTCGCAACCAAGGCACAAAAGTCATCGAAACCCCATATTCACTTTCTATAAAGGCCATGCGAGCAGGGTTCGTGAAAATAGCATTGGCATCAGCGCCTAAAGCCAATCCCACGTCACCCATTGCGCCCGATCGAGCATCGGGATTTATTCTTAGAAAAGGAACGGCTGTCGTAATGGTATTGGCATCTATGATGTCTTGATTATCGACATTTTGCGCAAGGAGTTGTCCTGTAAACAAACTCAATAGTAAAATAATTGCTGTATATCTCATGCTATTCGGTTAACGTAAAAGTACCAATTTCTCAGAGGCTTCTGCCTTCCTACCATCACTTCCTGTAATTTGTAGGCGATACAGGTAAGTGCCCTTAGCTAAAGGCGCACCTGATGCATCTCTACCGTCCCAAGTGAGCTCCCCGGGAGCAACACGATAACCCTCTAGTGAGGTAAGGGGGTATACAAGGGTTTGAACCCGTTCGCCATATGCGTTAAAAATCTCAATCACTGCCTCTAAGTCCGCTGATTCCCCAGGATTATTGAATTCAAAGAGAAAAGAAGTAGAATGTAACACTGGGTTTGGCGCATTGATCAAATGTTCAATCGCCAATTGAGGTGCAGAAACCACAACAAACTCCGTGTAGCCCTCACCGCTATTGTTTAACACATCCCAAGCTCGAACTCTTATATTATGGAGTCCATCCTCCAAATTACGTAACGGATAATACACTTCACCTGTCGTGAACGAGTCCAATGCAGACTTAAAAAAGTCATTCAATACAAACTGTGCTTGCGTGTTGTTGTCAAGTGTTCCTGTTATATCATGACCGATTCCATTCCCCACCGTATTTAAACCACTTTCATCGCGTAGCTTGACATAAAGTATTGGATTTGCATCCGTAAGGCCGCCAAACTGGAAGGAAGCGTCATTCATAAAAACATCTACTTGAGGGCCTTCATTGTCAATAATAGGATTGGTTGATGTTCCACCAATTAGCACATCACTATCATAGCCAGCAGCATCCATGATGCCCGTATTAGGACTAGCATAATAGCTTAGCTTTCCTTCACCAATTGCATAGTTTATGTCTTTTGGTACAATAAACGTAAATGAAAATTGGCCATTGCTCACCGACGACTGGCCCCTAAACAATAAATTCTGTTGTGCCTGATAGGTAAATACATCCGCCTCAGGATCGTTTGCTCGAGTGGAAACATCCGAAACTTTATCAAAAACGCTCGGTATAGCAATCCCATCGAAACTCGTCAATAGCATATCGTTTTCATCACGGACTTCCGCTTGTATGGTTACCTCTGAAAGAGCCTTTAGGGTATCATTACCTCCCGGAGAATTGCCGTTGATCGCTACCGTATGAATGGTATACTTTGGTATAGCTAGCCGAGTACATGGATCACCAAGTAAGGTAAACTTCCTGTTATTAGCATTTTGAGGAATGGCGTTTTTGGCCCGTCGAAGGGCCTCTCCAATCGTAGGCACACTTCCTCCAACAGGTAGCAAGTTTTGTATATAACTATTATTGATGATGCGATTACTTGAAGAAAAGACGAGCCTTGATGTGGTTACTAAAGCTATGGCTCCACCGTTTGGATTAGTAATCAAAACCTCTCCCGCAGTAACTGCATCGGGATCATCATATACCGAAAAATCACACGTAGCTGTGATAAACAAAGGGAGTCGTTCCTTATTGGACAGCTCAGCCATATCTTCCCGATTAAAAACGCGTTCCTGTGCCCAGTTCTCAGGACCACCATGCCCTGTGTAGTTCACAATGAGGCTTCCTTTAAACAATTGCCTGTTAATGGCTTCATTAACTGACGGATAACGATCACCACCCGCAGCATTTACTTGAGCAAAAGCATCGAGATATATTTTGTTGACATTCAAGTTGGATTGATTAAGCCGCACCCAGTCAGCTAATTCATCTGCATCACGCATGTGTAACTCATTATCCTCGTCATCCGCAACAAATGTTACGCGATTTCGCCAATCGCCGAAATAACCCCCATCATCATAATCAATGATTTTCTGAACCAAGGCTACCGCCTCTTCACCTGTTGAAACGGGCAAACGACCAATTGCAATGTCCAAGTCATTTGACTGGCTAGTCGTAGCGATATTTAACCCTTCATCATCATCTAGAAAACCATAAAAGTCGTCTGTCGCATAGGTTTGCAGAGGACTAAAGGACGCTGGGCTCTCATAGGTTAGTATTATGTTTCGACTCCCTGTACTTACCCGGTTTTTAGGATCAAATGACGCATCGCCTAGTAATAGGAGATATTGAGGGCGATCTTCTGGAGTCGCCGCCTCTGTGTATAGCATCCTCATCAGGTCTCGCACAGCACACAAATCGGCTTGACCTGAGGAAAACTCATTGTACACTTCATCAATGGTAACCACCTCCACATCTAGTCCATATCCCTGCTCACGGTGATTGGCCAAGGTCTCTGCTGCAGATTTCATGGCCGAAGACGTGACAATAACCATATCAGTAGAAGGCATGCCGCGTAAGTTTTGATTAGGCACAGTACCCACGAAATTCGGTCTAGGAAAACTAGCACGTTGAGAGGGGTCAAAAGCCAGAAACTCTCTTAACGTATCAGTTGCTACACCAAATTCAACTGAATTCGCTGATTGACTCGTTTCAATACCAAAAGGAGCATACGCGATGGTCACATCCCATACCTGCCAAGGGGCATTTGAGGGAATGGATATGTTGTATTTCACGCTGCCGCCCTGCTGGACTTGACTTACATCTCGAAAGCGCAGTCTTCCATCGGTAGGAACAAGATTTTTCCGTGTATGACAGATCAAGTCTTCCAAGTAGCCCTTTCCTTGAGGGTCCGGCGTTGAATACGTCAATTGAACGGTGGACAAGCCAGTAGAGGCCGTCGTCGTTAGAGAGGTAGACGTTGTGCGAGCAACGTCACGGTAAGTGCCATTACCCAATGCGGGCATGGTGAGGTCGGATATTGCTTGATTATTAAGTCGCAACTGTATGGTTGCATTGCTCTCTGCAGCACTCGCAACCCGCAGGGCTATAGTCAGGGGGGCAGGACCCACTTTATTGGAAAGGTCTAAGCTCCAAGACTTAGAGGCATTTGAGGTCGTCATTGGGCTACTCAGCCACCGCCTTCCTGATCGATAGAGATTGACATCATCTTCCTTCCAAAAAGAAAGAAAATCATAATCCCCAACGGTAGTGGTAGCCGAAACGCTTGCCGCCTGTGTCGATTGTAGACCGCTACCTTGGTCTGGCGTGAAGAAAAAACCCGCGACATCCGAATACTGATTAAAGTCTAGGGTAACATCACCGCTTTCGAGAATCCAATTGTGAGGACCATGACTGTAAAAGACTATGGCATCTTCCGCATCAAATAGGCCATTGCTATTTTGATCTACATGATGGGTGGGAATTTCCTGAAGTCCTTGGGCACGTGGTGCGCTATTTGCTTCTTGCAGAGGCCCTTCAGAAGAGGAAAATAACCCAAGGCTTGCGAATGAAATAGGCGCTGAAAGTTGGAGGTCACCATAAACAACATCACCGTCTATAACATAAACATCATCACTCGTTGTTTCTAAAAAATACCAGCTCCCCGTGCTAAGCACACTATTCGCAGCCTGAGCAAATGCACCAAGCGGAAGCCCTAAACACAGCAATACTATAAGAACGTCACGACGCCCGGTGCTCCAGTGAGAAAAGATGGATTGGACACAATTAATCATATACCTTGGCGTTCTGCGTTATTGAAGAGCATTATAGGAACGTCTATAAAGGTAGGATATTGCAACTTAGCTCCATATTGGCGAGCGTAAGATTTTTAAAGTGCCCGTTAGGACTGTACCTTTATCTGAGAAGTGGTATGAATCAATTGTTATTCAAGTCAAAAAATCTGCTAGCAACGCTGTGCATCCTGTTGTTTTCGACATATGCCGTTCAGGCTCAGTTTGTCGAATACAGTCAGTTTCAAATGTCTCCAAGCAGTTTAAATCCCGCCCTTACAGGAATTGCTCATGGTCCAAGAATTGCACTACTCTATCGCAATCAGTGGCCGCAGCTTAATGGAGGAGCTAATGGTGGATTTACAAGCTACCATTTGGATTATGCCCAGCATGTAGAATCACTAAGCGGTGGAATTGGCCTATCTATGGACCAACATCAAGTAGGTAACGGCCTGTACAAACGAAGTGCCATGGCTGCATCCTATGCCTATCAAGCACGAAACCGGACGAATACGTTTGCTGTGAGAATAGGACTAAGTGCCCTTTATCAGTTTCAAGGATATGATGTAAACAACCTCAGATTTTTAGATCAAATTGATCCTGTATACGGCTTTACAAATATCAGCGGAACACCAAACACAAGTGCGGATGCCGGTCAACTACAGCCGAACATCCATGAGTTTAATATGAATGCAGGACTAAGTATTGTAAGCCCAAGAGGGTATCTTGGTTTGAGTTTCTACAACTTTTTACCGAGCCCTGCACTCTTTGAAAACACCATTAAGAATGGGGGATTCCGTGTTCATGGAAGTTATGCCTTCCCCCTTGACCTACGAAGAAAATCAAGCAACTTTATAACCCCTTTTGCCCTATTTTCTCATCAAGGCGAGTTAAACCGAATTACCGTGGGAACCGAGCTCACGATTCACCCCTTGTTTTTTTCTGTAGGCTTTCGGCATACTATAGGGGGGACAGATGCCGTTTATACAGGGTTGGGCTTTGCCCTCAATCAATTTAAATTGATGTACAGCCACGATATACACTTTGCGCAATCCTCAGCTATGCAGGCCTCACACGAAATTTCCCTAGTCTTTAATCTGTCCAAGGAAACCAATAGTGTGAGACCTAGTTATATCGAAGGAAAATTATTGTGTCCAAGCCATTTTTTATACTAACCATTGATATATTCAATTATATTTGTCATTCTTGAAATTTATCCACAAATGAGAAACATCGCATTTTTATCTGCTGCCTTCCTTGGCCTTGTGCTAACGAGCTGTGAAAAACCAGCCTCGTCGAATACTGGGTGGGAATACAATAATGAAGAATTCGGCGGCATTGAAAAACGTACTGAAGTTGCTAAATCGGGACAGGAAACTGCTCCGGGTCTAGTATTTATCCCTGGAGGAACTTTTGAAATGGGTAATCGAGCGCAAGATGTGATGTATCTCTGGGACAATCAATCGAAAACTATGGAGGTTGACCCATTCTTTATGGATGAATGCGAGGTAACCAATCTTAACTATCGAGAATATATCTATTGGATGCGTGCCATCTACCAAGAAAACTATCCAAATATGGTTGAAGCAGCAATGCCCGACCAAGATGTATGGCGTGAGGAATTAGAGTACAACGAAAACTTGAGAAACTATTATTTCACCTCACCCGGTTTTGACGACTACCCTGTCGTAGGTGTAAGTTGGGAACAAGCAGTTGACTATGCAGCTTGGAGAACTGACCGTGTCAATGAAAAGGTATTGGTAGACCGTGGTATCCTCGATCTCAAGGAAGGTGCAATTACCAACCAAAATTCAGGTTCTTTTTTCACAACAGAAGGTTACCTAAACGAGAACTTCACGTATGATGAGAATACTGTCAATGGTCAAAACCTACCAAAGAATTATGCCTCTGACTCTTCAGGGTCAAAAGAAGGCCGAATTATTCGAGCAGACGACGGGATCTTCTTTCCAGCGTATGAACTTCCAACAGAAGCACAATGGGAGTTTGCAGCTATCGCGCAAATTGGTGGAAAGTTGCATCCAGACGATAACCGTATTGTAGAAAGCAAAATTTACACTTGGGAAGGTCCGTCTTATGTCTTCCGACATGATCAAGGAAAAGATATGGGTAAGTTCCTAGTGAACTTCCAGAGACGTCCAGGTGACTATTCTGGTATCGCAGGTTCTAAAGAAGATGGAGCTGCCTACACTGCCAAAGTAGTTACAGGAATGCCAAATGCCTATGGTTTATATAACATGGCTGGTAATGTGAGTGAGTGGGTTAAAGATGCGTATCGTGCAATGTCATCTGCTGATATCTCCAACCTTAACGGATATCGTGGAAACGTGTTTACTTCGGATAGTATGGACGCTTCGAACAATCCAGTATTCAATGATTCAACAGGAAGAATCATTCAAGTTGAAGAAGATGCTCAAGAGCTTTCAAGTCGAAGAAACTATCAAGTTGCAAATGCTGTAAACTACATGGATGGAGACAGCTTATCGCGAGCGCAAGGACAATCTGACTCATCAATGTATTCTGCTGAGAATACCTTCGTTAACAATGAAGCACGGGTCTACAAAGGCGGTTCTTGGAAAGACATGGCTTGGTACATGAGTCCTGGAACACGTCGCTACCTCAATCAAGATGAATCACTAAACACACTCGGTTTCCGATTAGCTATGCCATGTATCGGTGCCCTTTGTGGAGGAGTCGAAACCAATACAGGAAATGACTTTGCAAGTAAAAAATCTAAATGGCATGACTAACTAAGGTTAGCCATTTGAAATAAGAAAGCCTTCCAATGTGAAGGCTTTTTTTTTTAACTTATCACGATGAATGCGTACGAGCTCTTTCTTCAGAGTAGCGGAGTAACAATTGACACTCGCAAAGTCTTCAAAAACCAACTTTTTGTTGCGCTAAAGGGTCCCAACTTCAATGGTAATGACTTTGTAAAAGAAGCCCTAGACCAAGGTGCAGTCGGTGCAATTGTTGATGAGAAGAAGGCTGTAATAGATCAGCGATGTATCCTCGTTGAAGACAGCTTGGAATGCCTTCAGCAAATGGCTGCAACGCACCGTGAAACCCTCAATATCCCAGTAATTGGACTTACTGGATCCAACGGAAAAACTACGGTTAAAGAACTTCTTCAGCGAAGCTTAAGCGCAAAGTATACCGTACTTGCCACCAAGGGAAATTTTAACAACCACATTGGAGTACCCCTTACCTTACTTCGTATTACACCCGAACATGAACTAGCCATTATTGAAATGGGGGCTAACCATCAGGGTGAAATCCAAAGCTATTGTGCCTGGGCCAAACCTAGCCATGGATTAATTACCAATATTGGTAAAGCGCATTTAGAGGGTTTTGGTGGACTAGAAGGAGTACTGCGAGGTAAAATGGAATTGTTCGATGCGGTGTGTTCTTCAGGGGGACAAGTCTTTTATCCGAGTACTGAAGAAGAAATTGCCAAACGGCTAACTGATTACCAACACAAGACTTCCTATGGACTAGATGACTCCGCAGACTTTTCAATGCCCCTAGAAGTAGACGGAGACATTATCTATCATCAGGAGATACGGGATAAACGCATCTTTCATCTCAAAGGAGGATTCAACAGAAACAATATTATTGGCGCTGCTTCTGTATGCAACCACTTTTCCATGACCGACAAAGAGTTTCTCCCTCCCCTTTTAGCATATAACCCCCAAAACAATCGGTCACAATACCTAGTACAACATAAAGCGACCGTAGTTCTTGATGCATACAATGCCAATCCAAGTAGCATGCGTGCGTCCATCGATGGTTTTATGAAAAGACCTGAAGAGAAAATTCTAGTACTCGGCGAAATGAAAGAGCTCGGAGAATACAGCGCCAAGGAACACCAAGCGTTGGTAGACTTTGTGCAAACATTAGACATATCTGAAGCTCTATTTTTTGGTAAGGAATTCTCTCAGTGTCAATTTTCGGAGAAGCAAACCTTTTATGAAAAGAAAACAGACTTGAAACAGCGTTTTCACCATCACAGCAATACAGAGTGTTCGATTCTAGTTAAAGGCTCTAGAAGTTGTAAGCTAGAAGAACTGCTCTTGGATTAGCCCAAGTCGCTTCGGCGAAATGCTCTCATCCAACGATCGGATAACTCATTCTCTAAGGCCAACGCGTAGTCTTTATCTTGACAGGCCACAAATGTTGATTTTCCTGTGTCGCTAGTAAACTCCATCCACCAACGCTCTGTTACGCGACTTTTCCAAAAAACCAACTCCTGATCAAGGCTTGGCATTACGACTTGATACTGTACAAACCGAGCATCATTAAGTGCTGGCGTCTCATCCCTTCGTATAGAATACCCTTCTAAAAAATACCAAAGCATTTGGCTGATTTGCTTAGCGGTAAGGTGGTTTTGGTCTAAATGGGGGTTGTATTCATAAATTCCTACAGAATTCATATAAGGGCTAAATCCAGCATATCTAAAAATCTGACACGCTTCCGTCCCGGACAATCCATTGGGCGAGGTTAGAATATTGCCAGGTGCATAGGCACTCATCATGGCCGATACATCAAAGCTCAACACATGGGCGTTTCGAAAGAAAGCCTCCGCATCATTCAAATTGGCGCGAAAATCCCCCATGCGCATATGATCCGCATCAAGGGATTCTAAATGTTGAACAAATGCGGGGTCATTATAGAACTGTTGGTGACCAAAATGAGTAAAATCTTCTACAAAGCCTTCATTGTTTTTTAACATATGACGCAAGAAACTAGTTGAATCTACGTCTTCAGAATCCCGCATATCAATATGTTCGTCTACTTGGATTAAGTGCGCTCGATGCCCTGCATCGGCATGGCCCTTATATTGACCAATCGTAAGATCATGACTTCCCCCAAGAATCAATAAAACTTTACCATTGCGCACAAACTCGGCACTTAGCTCAGAGAGAAGGGAATAGGTATCCATAACCGTGTGCCCTGGCTCTATATCCCCCACATCAAGAATTCTAGGACAGTTAAAATGGGTATATAAGCCATAAAACTGTTTACGTATATCGTGAGAACCGTGACCACACCCTGGATTATAAACTGACGTTCGATCCTCCTTAACAGCCACAATGCCTATGTCAAACGACTGCCAATCCGGTGTGCCACCCCATGAAATCAAATGACTACCAATTTGCGCCTTATTGTATTTCCCTCCTTGAATAAAACTAGAGGGATCGATTGGTTGTAATGCTTCCCAGACCATAATCAAATATTGAAATCAAACATACTTAAGCCACCTTATATGATCTAACCTCGTTATCCATAGATAGATGACTGCAAACGCTGAAATGTAAAGCATAAGAGACAGGACCAAAGTTTCCTATCGATGGCGTATTTTTAACCTACCGATATGAATACTATACCCTTTCTCGAAGAATACAAAGCCAAAACCCCTGAAGTCGTTTTTCAATGGAGCGATAGCGAAACAGATGCTAAAGGTTATCTAGTGATTAACTCCTTGCGAGGTGGAGCTGCTGGCGGCGGAACACGGATGCGTAAAGGCCTGAATTTACATGAGGTAGTGTCCTTAGCAAAGGTTATGGAAATAAAGTTTTCCGTTACAGGACCAGCTATTGGTGGAGCAAAATCAGGTATTGATTTTGATCCATTTCATCCCGATAAAGAAGGTGTACTCAAACGATGGTACCGAGCGGTATCTCCCATCCTTAAGCGATACTATGGTACTGGAGGAGATCTTAATGTCGATGCAATAAAAGAAGTAGTCCCCATCACGGAATCTTATGGACTTTGGCATCCACAAGAAGGAATTCTCAATGGTCATTTTGGCTTGGCTGAACAGGATCGAGTGCAACGCATTTTGCAGTTACGCAAAGGAGTTAGCAAACGTATCGAAAATGCCTCCCTAACGCCCAGTCTTGATGAAAACTACTGCATAGCCGATCTCATTACAGGGTATGGTGTAGCAAAGGGAATTGAACATTATTACGATTTATGGAATGGAAGCAGCGTTGAAGGAAAACGCGTGATTGTCCAAGGGTGGGGTAATGTGGCGGCACCAGCTGCCTTCTATTTGAGCCAGCGCGGAGCGATTGTAACAGGCATCATTGATCGCGCCGGAGGAATTATCAATGAACAGGGCATTCCTCATGAACGACTCATCGAACTGATTAACACGCGGAAAGGTAACGCCCTACATGCTGAAGGAATGCTGTCATTTGATGACGTCAATCGAACCATTTGGGATGTGCCTTGTGAGATTTTTCTGCCATCCGCGGCTTCAAGACTGGTCTCCAAAGACAACGTTGAACGAATGGCCAAAGCTGGTCTCCAAGCGATTAGTGCCGGAGCCAATGTACCCTTCGCCGATGAAGATATTTTCTATGGACCTACGGCTAGTTATGCCGACAACCTTACAGCTATTATTCCTGATTTTATAGCCAACTGTGGGATGGCTAGAACGTTTGGCTATTTGATGCAGCCAAATGCTGTGATCCATGAAGACGCCATTTTTGAGGATGTCTCCAACTGTGTGCGACAAGCTCTTCAAGATGTACACGACCAAAACCAAGACAAACATGGCATAGCCCGCCGAAGCCTCGGCCAAGCAATTGCCAAACTTCGAGCCTAACTTTATGAAACCAAAACAAATTTTACTTGCCTTATCCCTGATGTTCTTTTCAGGGTTTAGTCAAGGCTATGCCACGCCAAGCGATGCAGCCGATCATACCATTATTGAAGAAAGTCACGTAGCTCATGCTGTAGATGAAAGCCATGGAGGACATGACAGTCATGATGATCATAGCCCACACCCTTTGGCTGTATTGCCCTTTGTACTCCTGCTTGGGATGATTGCCACAGGACCGCTGTTTTACGAACACTTCTGGCATAAGCGATATCCATTAGTAGCGATTGTCCTGGGTACAATTGTCGTTGTATACTATGTTTTTCTTTTAAAAAATACACATGCCCCCATTCATGCCTTGTTTGAATACATGTCCTTTATTGCTCTGGTAGGCAGTCTATTTGTTGTTTCAGGAGGAATCCTTATTGAAGCCGATCTCGAAAGCAAGCCGATGATCAACGTGGGCCTATTGGTATTCGGTGCCGTGCTAGCCAATGTAATTGGTACAACGGGAGCATCCATGCTATTAATAAGGCCTTTTATTCGACTAAATAAAACGCGAATAAAGCCTTTCCATATCGTCTTCTTCATTTTTATTGTGAGCAACGTCGGAGGATCACTAACGCCGATTGGAGACCCTCCATTATTCCTTGGCTTCCTAAAAGGTGTGCCCTTCTTTTGGACACTACAACATGCTGCCCCTTACTGGGCATTTGCTGTAATCATGCTTTCAGCTATTTTCTATGTATTGGATACAAGATCCCTTCGCAACGAACCAACCAACACCCCAGACAGTAATGTCGCTAATCGTATTCAACTTAGCGGTAGTCATAATATTCTTTTTCTGGCTCTGATCTGCGGATTTGTATTTCTAGATCCCAATGTTATAGAGATGCCATCCTGGGCTTACATCTCCTATGATGGTGGAAAAATGAGTTATCTCCGAGAAGTCCTCATGCTCATTACCCTGCTTGTTGGCTATAAGCTATCTTCCAAAGATGCGCTACAAGGAAACGAGTTTACCTTCGAACCGATTCGCGAGGTTGCTTTTCTGTTTATTGGGATTTTCGCTACAATGATGCCTGCCCTAGATTTGATTAGAGGGTTTGCTCAATCAGAAACCGGAGCGAAGCTGATTACCACTGATACGCTGTATTGGGGTACAGGGTTGTTCTCAGGAATTTTAGACAATGCGCCGACCTATCTCAATTTCCTTTCTGCAGGAATGGGCAAGTATGGACTTAATATTGCCGATAAAGCAGACGTCCTTGTCTTTCTAGCGAAACCAGAACCCATGCTTCTTGCGATTTCTATAGCATCTGTCTTCTTTGGAGCGATGTCTTACATAGGCAATGCCCCCAACTTCATGGTTAAATCAATCGCCGAGCAAAATGGTGTGAAAATGCCATCCTTTATGGGATACATTATTCGATACAGCTTGGTGTATTTACTACCCGTACTGATCCTTACGCACTTCCTTCTTAAACTGCTGACCGGACTTTAACCTGAACAGCTCTCGCAATCAGGATTGTCGATGCTACAAGCTTTAACCGCTTGCATAGCCTCTTGTGCTGACATCGTTTCTTCCGCCTTTGAATCCTCAGAAACTACTGGAGTTGACTGAGGTACAGGACTGTCTGCTGGAACAACACTCGATTGCGCCGTCTGCACGGGCTTTGAAGGAACCTGCTGTACGGCTGGAGCCTCTTCTTTTGGTGCTGACACTTTCTTTAGTGAATTGTCTAGTCCCATTTGAACCGCGGCTCTTGCTGCTTGAGTTCGTAGATAGTATGTTCCTGTTTTTAGACCTTTTTGCCAAGCATGGAAATGCATTGCATTAAGTTTCTTGATGGTGGCATCTTGCATGAACACGTTCATACTTTGGCTTTGACATATGTAAGCACCACGATCAGCCGCCATATCAATGATATCTCTTTGAGAAAGTTCCCATGCCGTTAAATACAATTGCTTGATTTCAGCAGGAATCTCTTCTATATCTTGAACAGAACCACGTGCCTTGATTAAGCGCATCTTCATCTGCTCATTCCAAAGACCCAAGTCGATTAAGTCCCTCAAGAGGTGCTTATTAACCACAATGAACTCTCCGCTTAACACCTTTCTTGTGTAGATATTAGTAGTATACGGCTCAAAGCACTCATTGTTTCCTAGAATCTGTGATGTGGACGCAGTAGGCATAGGAGCAAGAAGTAGACTGTTTCGTACACCATGCTCCATTACCTCTTTACGCAGTCCTTCCCAGTCGTAGCGGTCGGTTGGTTCTACTCCCCAAAGATCGAACTGGAATTTCCCTTCGCTCATTGGAGAACCCTTAAATGTTTGGTATGGGCCTTCGCGTTTAGCCATATCCTTTGATGCTGTAACTGCAGCAAAGTAGATTGTTTCAAATATGTCGCGATTAAGCAATTTCGCTTCATGCGAGGTAAAAGGTAGGCGAAGCATTAAGAAAGCATCTGCCAGACCCTGAACACCGATTCCGATAGGACGATGACGCATGTTCGAGTTCCGCGCTTCTTCTACCGGATAATAGTTACCATCAATAACCCGATTCAGATTCAAGGCTACTTGATAGGATACATCATATAGCTTCTGGAAATCAAACTCACGATTTTCAGTAACGAAGCGATTTAAAGCAATCGATGCTAGATTACATACTGCCACTTCATCCGGTGCTGTGTACTCAATGATTTCAGTACATAGATTAGAGGACTTTATGGTTCCTAGATTCTGTTGATTGCTCTTCGCATTCGCGGCATCCTTATACAGGATATAAGGGTTTCCTGTTTCGATTTGGCTTTTGAGAATTTCCAACCAAATTTGACGGGCTTTTACTACTTTCCGAGCCTTCCCCTCTGCCTCGTAACGCTCGTACAGGTCCTTGAATTCTTGGCTATGAACATCGGCTAACCCAGGTGCTTCATTGGGACAGAATAGTGACCAATCAGCATCTTCTTTGACACGCTCCATAAACAAGTCAGGGATCCACATTGCATAAAAAAGATCGCGGGCTCTATTTTCTTCATGGCCATGATTTTTCTTTAATTCAAGAAAATCGTGAATATCCGCATGCCATGGCTCTAAATAGACAGCAAAAGCGCCTTTACGCTTTCCTCCACCCTGGTCCACATAGCGTGCGGTGTTATTAAATACCCGCAGCATTGGAATAATACCATTGGAGGTCCCATTGGTTCCCTTAATATAGCTACCGTTAGCACGTATGTTATGAATGCTTAGGCCGATTCCGCCTGCAGACTTAGAAATCTCAGCACACTGCTTTAAGGTGTCGAAAATACCTGTTATGCTATCATCCTTCATGGTTAAGAGGAAACATGAAGACATCTGAGGCTTAGGTGTACCTGCATTAAACAACGTAGGCGTAGCATGAGTAAACCAACGCTCAGACATTAACTTATAGGTTACAAGCGCTGACTCGATATCCTCCATATGGATACCCAACGAGACCCTCATTAGCATATGTTGAGGGCGCTCAGCCACTTCGCCATCTAAGCGGAGCAAGTAAGCACGCTCCAAGGTTTTGAATCCAAAAAAGTCATAATGATAATCTTTAGAGTGTATGATGGCAGCATCTAGTACCTCTTGATTTTTTTGTACCACCTCGTACAATTCTTGACTAACAAGCGATGCAGGCTTTTGTGTTACTGGGTCTACATAATTGTATAAATCCGTTACGACCTCCGAGAAATTTTTCTTTGTGCGTTTATGAAGATTGGAAACCGCAATACGCGCAGCAAGAATAGCATAATCAGGGTGCTCTGTTGTCATAGTAGCACATTCCTCAGCAGCCAATTCATCAAGCTCAGCAGTGGTTACTCCCTCATACAAACCATTAATCACCTTCTGGGCAATTTTAAAGGGTTGTACATAGTTAGGATCTAAACCATAAGAAAGTTTATTAATCCGTGAGGTGATTTTATCAAACATCACCTGTTCCTTTCTTCCATTTCGCTTGATTACATACATAGTCTTGTTCTAAGTTTTATTGGTGGTTTATTCTATATTCTTGTCGTCATTCACTATCGTCCTAGAATTCAATGTCTCCCAACTCGAATTCATCTATTTCTTCCGTCTCATCTTGTGATTGACCCATTTTTCCTCTATTCTTCACTCCAGCTAATTGATATTCGGACACTCGGCTTTCGAAGAAATTTGTTTTGCGCTCCATACTAATCATGTCCATCCACTGGAATGGGTTTGAGGTATGATAATGTGCGGGGTAACCCAAAGCTGTAATCCAGTGATCCGCTACATACTCGATGTATTCAATCATGCTGTTCGCATTCATTCCGATTAGAGAAACTGGAAGTGCATCACGGACAAACTCTTTTTCCGCCTCAACAGCATCACAGATGATTGCTTTAATGTCCTCATAAGACAACTTGTGCTTAAGCATCTTGTAGAGATGGACAGCAAACTCACAATGCATCCCTTCATCCCGACTGATTAACTCATTAGACTGGCTTAAGCCTTTCATGAGACCACGCTTCTTGAGCCAAAAGATGGAGCAAAAACTTCCTGAAAAGAAAATACCCTCTACCGCACAGAAAGCTACCAAGCGGTGAGCAAAGGAAGGAGCTGTATCAATCCAGCGCAGAGCCCATTCAGCCTTTTTCTTTACACAGGGTACTGTTTCGAGTGCATTAAACAAGTTTGTTTTCTCATCATTATCCTTAATGAAGGTGTCAATCAACAACGAATATGTCTCAGCATGAATATTTTCCATGGCAACTTGAAAGCCATAAAAGCATCGCGCCTCAGGAATCGTAACGTCTTGCATAAAATTAACAACCAAGTTTTCGTTGACAATTCCATCACTTGCTGCAAAAAAGGCTAAAACGTGCTTGATAAAGTGACGCTCGTTATCATTGAGTTTTTCCTCCCAATCAATCATATCGTCAGCCAAGTCAATCTCTTCAGCTACCCAAAAACTAGCTTCAGCACATTTATACATGTGCCACATCTCTTCATACTGGATAGGAAATAATACAAAGCGATCCTGGGTGTCTTGCAGGATGGGCTCTTGAGCGTCAAAATTTGTTGCCTGAGTCATTGTTTTGTCAATTGTGCTATTCTCCATGGTTGTTTTTCTTGTTGTCGTTATCTATTTGTTTTCTATTTGTCTTGTTTTCTATTTGTCGTTATCAATTGATGACTGCTTATGTTTTGGCCTTCGGTCTCTTCTTTATTGTCTCTTTTCTGTCTCTTTTCTGTCTCGATGTGTTGCTCTTTATCTCTCTTTATCTCTCTTTATCTCTCTTTATCTCTCTTCTGCCAGTTTATCGAACTTGTTGTACTTGCCTGTTGTACTTGGGCTTTTCACAACAACGTCTAACGCAAAAACCTTTACACTAGGGACAAAAAATCCCTGTCAAAATATCAGCACATTTTGAAAAGGAAATCTATCTTTATGTTAGGTGCGAGGGACGGAAAGTGAAGTAACTTTTCGATATTCCACCCTCAATTTTGCAAGAAGCCAAATCCCATCATCTCCGTTGCTTCTGACTCTAATCTAAGAGCATATTATTCACTTTCCAAGTTCGGTTTTCAACACATTAAAAGTGAATAAACGTATCTGTCTATTTATTAGGAAGTTAAGGTGTTGATTACATTTATTTAACCTCTAGAAAATGCAACGTTAACCCTTGTTAATGCCCTGTTGAATGCTATTGCATCTCATACCCTTGATAGCGCGACTCAACTTCATCTAGTGTGTCGTGTAACTCATTGATATTCATAGATGTAACTAAAATCTTGCGAAATTCTTTTACACCGGGAAGCCCACGAAAGTATGGTCCATAATGACGGCGAGTTTCAAGAATCCCTAGCTTTTCACCCTTCCAGGAAATCGCTGTGTCCAAATGCTTTCTTGCCGTCTTTACCCGCTCTGAAATCGATGGATTTGGAGCATGAATTCCTTGTTCCATAAACGTCTTACATGCCTTAAATATCCATGGATTTCCTATAGCTGCTCGACCGATCATAATACCGTCAACTCCATACTTGTTTTTGTACTCCATCAGTTTTTCAGGGTGGTCTATATCCCCATTACCGAAAACCGGAATTTGAAGCCTTGGGTTGGCCTTGGTATTCGCAATTAATCGCCAATCGGCATCCCCTCGATACATTTGCTTTCGTGTCCTACCGTGGATACTGATTGCGTGGATCCCCACATCTTGTAATCGCTCAGCAACTTCTACAATAAACTTCGTACTCTCATCCCACCCAAGGCGCGTCTTCACCGTAACAGGAAGGCTGGTGTTGTCCACAATCAGCTTGGTTAATCGCACCATGCGAGGAATATCCTGTAATATTCCCGCACCGGCCATTTTGCAGACAACTTTTTTTACTGGACAACCATAATTGATATCGATGACATCTGGATTTGCCTCCTCCACCATTTTTAACGAGGTCAACATAGCTTGTTCGTCGGAACCAAAAATTTGAATTCCTATCGGTCGCTCTTCTGGGTAGATATCTAACTTTTGAATGCTCTTAGCAGCCCCGTGGGCAAGGCCATCGGTTGAGATAAACTCTGTATACAGCATATCAGCTCCTTGGTCCTTGCACAAGGCCCTAAAGGGTGGATCACTAACATCCTCCATCGGCGCCAACAGCAAAGGGAAGTCGCCCAAATCCAAGTTGCCTATTTTAACACCCATAACACAAAATTACATTACTTATTAAGCTCCTGGCCATTACCTTCGCTAAAAAGGGTCAATAAATTCTAATAATGAATATTCCGCCTCCAACCATAAAAGCAAAAGCAAAAAAGGAAGTTATCCTGATCAGTGGTTATCTACTCTTTGTTGCTGGGTTCTCCCTTTACGCCATGCTTGCTCCATCAACCCAAACAACCCCTTCGATCACATTGGAAACCTTGTTTCTTAATGTTATAGGTACCGCGGTGATTTTCTCTCCGATCCTCTATATAGGGTGGCGGTCATCAGCAGAAGCTACCCTCATCCCCTTGGTTAAGCGAAACATCCAGCCTAAAGCCTTGTTAGGCATCGCAGCCCTTGCCATCGTACTTCCAGTAGCCTTGTTTCCTGTAGAAACATTAGTTGGTCAATTACTTACTTATCTGCCCGACAATATTGCCAGCGCAGCTCAAGCCATCAATGAGCGGTCCAATGCCATATACATCGTTCAAAAATTAGATCACTCTATACTTGAAATCATAAGCCTATATATTGCCTTAGCCGCGATGCCCGCCATAATAGAGGAATTCATCTTTAGAGGCATTCTTCAACATCGTATGCACGCAAGTGGGCTCAAACCCACATGGGCAATAGGCCTCAGTAGCTTGATCTTTTGCATCATGCATTTACAGCTCATTAATCTTTTGCCTATGATGATTTTGTCCTCGATTCTAGGATGGCTATACTATCGGGGGCAATCGCTACATTATTCAGTAGTTTTTCATGCCCTAAACAATGCGCTCTCTATCACCGTTTTGATCGTTATTGGAGACCTGTCATATACTGCAGATTCTGAGCCTATGTTTTGGGTTGTAAGTGTGGGGGCTATATTTACAGCGTGTATGCTTCTTAAATTTTTGCATCAAACCTTAGGCTCTGAGGATGTTTCTAGCTCAAACCAAGCGCGTTAAATCATGAGCAACTTATTCAAGCGTGCTATCACAGGTAGTATACTCGTCGTAGGTATAATTGCCATGCTCTTTCTTGGATTTCGTGTGTTTACCCTGTTTACCATGGTATTGGGACTTGGCCTTAGCGCCGAACTTATCGGGCTAATTCAAGTGGAAGGCAAGCAAAAAAAGATTCACAAAACACTCACGACGCTGGGCTTTGTTTTTCTATCGTCAGCCTGCATCGGTGTTGTCGGTTTACACATAATAGGGGGAGCTATTGAATGGCCGCTATTGATACTTCTTGGTGTATTTCTTTCCTTTTTCTGCATGCATGTAATCTTTTACAGAGGAAACTCCTTGGCTTACCTAGCCAGTCATTTTCTCGCATTAGCCTATGTCACGCTTCCCCTTTGCTTGAGTCTCTTGCTAAGTCGTCATGATGGCGGATTGTTTAGGCCTCAAAATATATTGGGGATTTTCCTTCTCCTTTGGATCTTTGATTCCTCAGCCTATGTGCTTGGATCAGTGTTTGGAAAACGTTCATTAAGCCCCAACATCTCTCCTAAAAAAACCGTCGAAGGATTCGGACTTGCCCTTATTGTCACCTTAGCCGTTGGCTATGTCATACCGCTAGTCTTCGTTAAGGCCTCTTGGTCGTCTATAGATTGGGCAATTATCGCAGCCATAGCGGGTATATTTGGAACCCTGGGCGACCTTTTTGCGTCGAGTGTTAAACGAGGAGCAGGGGCGAAAGATTCTGGGAAACTACTTCCTGGACATGGCGGGCTGTTAGACCGATTTGATAGTTACCTTATGACTATTCCTTGGGTATATTTGTATACACAAACCACAGCCCTTTTATAACATGACTTCCACCCGAATCCATCGAGAGGTAAAACCCTATCTTTTAGGTCATGGCCTTTGCGTGCTTATTGCCTCAGGTCTATTCTTTTGGTATACTACACCTTGGTACTATCCCCTAGCATGGTTTTCCCTACAGATTTCTTTACTCCTCTTTACTGTGTATTTTTTCCGGTATAGAGATGCCGCTATTCCCCATGCGTTTTCCTCAGCTTCGTTGCTTTCTCCTGCAGACGGACACGTGGTTGCCCTCGAACCCTCACTAAATGAAGCATTAGATGCATTAAGGCTATCGATCTACCTTCACGGAACAGACACCCACCTCATCCGAATCCCCTGCTCGGGTAAAGTTGTTAATGTTACCTATCACCCAGGAAAACACCTTGTTGCCTTTAACCCAAAGTCATCCTTGCTCAATGAAAGGCTCGAAGTAGGTATTGAGCATTCCAATGGCCATGTCATTACTATGACCCTTGTGGCTGGTCTTCTAGCACGACGCATTAAGCCGTACATAAAGGTTGGTCAAGAGGTCCGTGCTGGAGAAGAATTGGGCTATATTTTATTGGGTTCTCGTGTGGATATGGATATTCCAAATCCTTTTACCCCATCTGTTGAGTTAAAACAAAAGGTCCTTTCTAGCGAGACAATCCTTGGGAACTGGAGTTAATCCTCCAATTGGCAGATTTCGAGCAGTACGCCTTCCGTTGATTTCGGATGAAAAAAGAATATTCGACGATTATCGGCTCCTCGGCTTACCGATTGTGAGACAGGATGAAAGCCCTCGTTTGTTAATCGCTTGACCTCCTCCTCAATATCATATACCGCCAGCGCCATATGATGCAAACCACTCCGATGTTTTTTGAAATATTCGTGCAGGACAGAATCTGTACCCAATGGAGCTATCAATTCAATTTTGTTTGGCCCACACTTAAAAAAAGAGGTTATAACGCCTTGGTCTTCGACAACCTCCCTTTTGTAAGGACCCTTGCCGAACAATTTAGTGTAAGTGGCCTCCGCAGCTTCCATATCTTGAACCGCAATTCCTATATGTTCGATTTTTCGCACGATGATTAATTTTATACAAAATACGTTTCATGCTCTTTATCTCCGACAAAGCTGCACATCAAGTGCAAGAAATCTTACAGCAAAACAAAAGCAATGGCCAGGTGCAAGACGGAGAGGAGCAGGCAGTAAGGATTCGAGTGCTAGGCGGAGGATGCTCTGGACTAACCTATAAACTTGAGTTTGATCACAAGATTGAAGAAGCCGATCAGATTTTTTTTGATAAAGGAGTCAAAATGGTCACCGACTTAAAAAGCTTTTTGTTTATCGCCAATACGACGCTTGACTACAGCGATGGCCTCAATGGAAAAGGATTCCATTTCATCAATCCAAATGCTGAGCGAACGTGCTCCTGTGGGGAGAGTTTTTCAGTTTAAAGAAAACCCATTAAAATCGACACCTAGGATGCGTGTTGCTTTCTTCTCCTCATCTTTATCCCATAGATGACAAAGGTCAACAAGGATATAAGCGGTATCCAAAAAACCCATTCCTTTTGCAATACCTGAAGTCCAGCTGTTAACCTATTAATCAATCGCTTAAAAAACGTAGACGACAGCAATTCATTTCGATCATACTGTCTCAGCAAGGGGTTATTAGGATCAACCTGCTCGAGGGTGTCATAGACCGCTGTCGCTTCATCAAAGCGTCGCAGCGCATAGTAACAATAAAACAGTGATTTTAACAAGTCTACATCATTAGGATATCGCTCAATAAGTCTTTCTAAATCGATTAATGCTTTGGAATGCTGCTTTGCCGATAAGGCCTCAATGGCGCGATTTCGCCATAAAACATCGTTGTCAGGATCTAACTCAATGGCCCGATCATAATCGGCAATTGCCTTGTCGTACTCACCACCTTCTCCATAGAGAATAGCCCTTCGCCAGTAATATTCAACTTGCAGTGAATCCAGATGTATCGCCGCAGAAAAATCATCAATTGCGCCTTGGACATTACCCAATTCCAACGCTACGAGTGCGCGTTTGGAAAACACATAGGACCTCGGGTTTTCTTCGAGTCGAATAGAAAGAAGGGAATAAGCTTCAATGTAGTTTCCTGCATCCCTATGATATGAGACTAAAAATGCCCTCGCACTATCCCGTAAATCTTCATAATGCATGGCAACATCTTCCATTATATAGCGAGCCTTATCCACTTCCCCTAAATTGAAATGGCAATAGGCGCGCAACATTTCTGCTCTACCCATTTGCTGAGAAGGAGGATTTCCTAGATTTAAATGATAGAGCGCCTGATTGTAATCCCCAAGCCAATAACGGCTTTGAGCGCGATACAGGTGAGCCTCCGATCGATTAGGAAATTCTTTGATAATCTCGCCGAACAGGGAATCGGCTAAGGGATAATTCTCTTCCTCAAATGCCTGAATAGCTCTGGGCCATGAATTTCCTGCCACGGGCAATGCATATCCCAAAAAGAGAACAATAGAAAAAGCAACTACAACATTACGTTTAGGCATGTAAAGGAAATGATTGCGCTAACGCATGAACCTCTGTCTTGACCGTCACCGCTTCTTGTTCGCCTTGGGATAACACCCGGTCTATCCATGAAGCGATTTGCACCATTTCATTCTCTCCAAAACCTCTTGTAGTCACCGCAGCAGTACCCAATCGAATACCCGAAGTAATAAAGGGCGATTTCGTGTCAAATGGTACCATGTTTTTGTTTGCTGTGATATCGGCCATTCCTAAAAGGGCTTCCGCATCCTTCCCTGTGATCCCTTTCCTTGATAAATCGATTAGCATTAGGTGATTATCAGTACCTCCTGACACCAAATCGTAACCAGCACCCACTAAAGCTTCAGACAACACCCGAGCATTCTCAATAACACGCTTAGTGTACTCTGTAAAGGAAGGTTGTAGCGCTTCTTGAAAGGCTACTGCCTTTGCTGCAATAACATGTTCAAGAGGACCTCCTTGCGTCCCAGGAAATACTCCGCTATCTAGAACCGAAGACATCTTTCTAATATCTCCCTTCTTCGTTGCCTTGCCCATTGGGTTCGGATAATCCTTGCCGAGCATGATAATACCCCCACGAGGACCGCGCAAGGTTTTGTGAGTTGTCGACGTCACCATATGGCAATGTGGCATTGGATTGTTGAGTTGGCCGGTTGCAATGAGGCCTGCTGTGTGCGCAATATCTGCAAGCAATAGAGCACCAACTTCGTCTGCAATCTCACGGAAACGAGCATAATCCCAATCGCGAGCATAAGCTGATGCTCCGCAAATCAACAGCTTTGGGCGGACCTCACGAGCGATACGCGCGACATCGTCCATATCAATACGCCCCGTATCCTGTTGCACACCATAGAAATGAGCGTCATAATACAGACCACTCAAGTTTACGGGAGAACCGTGGGAAAGGTGTCCTCCATGAGCTAGACTAAAGCCCAAAATAGAATCGCCTGGATTTAGCGTGGCTAACATAACCGCCGCATTCGCCTGAGCACCACTGTGTGGCTGGACATTAGCCCATTCAGCACCAAACAACGAGCACAAACGATCGATACAGAGTTGTTCAATATCATCTACCACTTCACATCCCCCATAGTAGCGCCTCTTGGGTAAACCCTCCGCATATTTATTGGTCAGAATGCTTCCCGCTGCCTTCATAACATTTGGGCTTGCGAAATTCTCCGAAGCAATAAGTTCTATTCCTTCCAGTTGGCGTCTGTGTTCTCGTTCAATGAGGTCAAAAATCTTGTCTTGTTGCATAGTTGAAATCTAGTTATTCTCCTTGTACTTCGTTTTGTTCAGCTTGTAATTTTTTGAATTCCTTTAAGCGTTTAACTCCCTGCATTAGGCGAACTAGACCATATACCCCTAACGGAAAAGACAACCAAGCTTTCCAGTTTGGGGGAGAGTCAGATAGTAAGAATTCAGAAATAGCCATGAAAAGCCCAAGGCCAACAAAAGCAATTCCGCGAATCAGAAAGGATATTGCTTGATGCTTTACATTCATAAGGTTACATCTTGTTTAGTTAATCTATCGGTTCCCATGTAGGCATGGAGCACTTTCGGCAAATGCACTACTTCCCCATCCCAGCCTTGTTCCAATAGTCCCGACACAATGCGGGGAATTGCAAGGGCACTTCCATTTAAGGTGTGGGGTTTTATCTTGTTGTTTTCTTGGTCACGGTATCTCATTCGAAGGCGATTGGTTTGAAACGTACCAAAGTTGGATACAGAGCTCACCTCTAGCCATCGTGATTGACCTGGAGACCAAATCTCAAAATCGTAGGTTATGCCAGCTGCAAATCCCAAATCACCAGCACATAGGTTTAAGACTCTATAAGGCATTTCAAGGGAATCTAATAAGTTCTCAACATGCTTCACCATAGCTTGGTGAGCTGCTTCGGAATCTGATGGTGGTACGATTTGCACAATTTCAACCTTGTCAAATTGGTGCAAACGGTTTAGCCCCCGAACCTCTTTACCATATGAGCCCGCCTCTCTGCGAAAACAGGGAGTATAACCTGTCAGCCGAAGCGGTAAGTCCTGTTCGCTAAGCAAGGCGTCTCGGTAAAGATTAGTGAGTGGTACCTCAGCAGTGGGTATAAGATATAGCCCATCTAAGGTTGCTTCATACATCTGAGCTTCTTTGTCTGGCAACTGGCCTGTTGCGCGTGCAGAGTCTTCATTGACTAAATGAGGAACTTGAAACTCGGCATATCCTGCCTTTGTTGCTTCAGCCAAAAAGTAAGACACAAGCGAGCGTTGAAGCCTAGCCATCTCGCCTACATAAACAGGAAATCCACTGCCCGTAAGCTTAACACCCAAATCCATACGCAATAGATTAAGGCGTTCGGCAATATCCCAATGGGGTGTACTCGCCTCTTTACAGGGCCTGTCGGATCGCCGGATCTCTTCATTATCCTCTTCATTTTTACCCTCAGGGACCTCGTCGAAGGCAAGGTTGGGAAGTTGGATCCAGTGAGCATTCAAGGCCTCATTTGCCTCTCTCATGGTTTGCTCCAAGGACGATATAGTTGCCTTTAGTTCTTTGGTCTTCTCGCGAAGAAGTTCTGCTTGCTCAACTTGGCCCGACTTAAAGAGCTTGCCCACTTCCTGGGCAGCAGCATTTGCTTCTGTTTTCGCCTCATCCAATTTGCCTTGTGCGCTTCGTCTAGAAGCATCAAGTTCAATCAGCTGATCTATCTCTTCAGGAGAGGTGTTAGGGCGCTTGTTGTGTCTAGATTTGGCGAGATCTGTATTCGCACGAATCCATTGTAAATCAATCATGATATCTTTCTAGCGTAAAAAACGGCAAATCCTTCAAATTGTGCCCTAGTTTTTATCAAAATATTGCAACTATTGTAAGAATTAGTTATTCTTGCATTGGAAATCAATCCTTTTATTCCCGATTTCCTTTCAATTCTCAATTTATTTCATGTACGATATTGAACAACTGAACGCGTTTATCGTTCCAGAACTCAAAGAAATTGCTGAAAAATTCAGCGTTAAGGGCTTTAAACGTATGGCAAAAATGGACTTAGTCCACGCCATTTTGGATGCACAAGCCGATAAAGAACCTGAGGCAGGTGTTGCTGCTAAAGAAAAACCCGAGGTACGCAAAAACACCAAGCGCCCATTAAAAAAGCAAGAGGAATCTAATTCTTCAAATAAGACTGACAAAAAGCCTTCTTCTTCAGATAAGAATGAAAAGGGTTCATCCGAAGAAAGTTCTTCTAGAGAAAACAACAAGCGACAGCGCAATGATCGAAGAAAAAAGAACGACAACGAACAAGGACGAGGAAGGGGTCATTCAAACAATTCCGAATCAAAAGGGCAGCAGAACGACCGGAAGCCGCCCAAAAAAGAGTATGTATTTGATGTAAAGGTTGACGGCTGTATCGCTGGAGAAGGAGTCCTTGAACTCATGAATGAGGGATATGGATTTCTACGATCAGGTGATTACAATTACCTCAGTTCACCCGATGACATTTATGTCTCTTCGGGACAGATAAAATCCAATGGCCTAAAACCGGGAGACACCGTTAAAGGGTTTATCCGTCCGCCTAGGCCGGGTGAAAAGTATTTTGCCTTAACCAAGGTGGAATCAGTTAATGGCATGAGTCCAGACAAGATTAAACACAGAATTCCTTTCGATTATCTCAAGCCACTCTTTCCTGAAGAAAAGCTTAACCTCTCGCTTGAAGGAGATAAAGGTGCCCTCTCCACTAGAGTTATGGACTTGTTTACTCCGATTGGAAAGGGTCAACGGGGTATGATTGTTGCCCAGCCCAAAACAGGTAAGACGTCCATTCTTAAAGACGTAGCCAATGCCATAGCGAAAAATCATCCTGAAGTATACCTTATGGTCCTTCTCATTGACGAACGACCTGAAGAAGTAACCGACATGGAGCGCAGTGTACGGGCCGAAGTGTTGGCTTCTACATTTGATGAACCAGCTGACCGACACGTAAAAGTGTCAACTATTGCTCTTGAAAAAGCAAAGCGCCTCGTGGAAAGCGGCATGGACGTGGTGATTTTATTGGATTCCATTACGCGATTGGCACGAGCTCACAACACCGTATCTCCTGCATCAGGTAAAGTTCTTTCAGGAGGGGTTGAAGCCAATGCCCTGCACAAACCGAAAAAATTCTTTGGTGCCGCACGAAACATCGAGCACGGCGGATCACTGACCATTCTCGCCACCGCTCTTATTGAGACCGGCTCAAAAATGGATGAAGTGATTTTTGAAGAGTTCAAAGGAACGGGTAACATGGAATTACAACTCGACCGACGCTTATCCAATCGAAGAATCTACCCTGCCATTGACCTTGTAGCTTCTAGTACACGTAGAGAAGACCTTCTATTAGGAAAAGAGCAGTTACAACGTATGTGGATTTTGCGTAACCACCTTGCCGATATGAATAGTGAGGAAGCTATGGACTTCATCCTCAACCACATGCGAGGCACTCAGTCCAATGAGGAGTTCTTGGTATCTATGAATGGATAATCTGGTTACTCAAGATTACTGCGATCAGGATATATCTTCAGTTCTTGTCCTACTCGTAAACTCGCCGCATCGTCTATATTGTTCCATTCGATAACTTGGGACAGCCCTACGTTGTATTTCTCAGCAATAACACTCAGCACTTCGCCCGATTTTACCGTATGAATCACTGTTGAAGAGGAAGAGCTGCTTGACGAGGGTGCACTGTTTGAAGTAAAAACTCCTTGTCCCGGATAAATAACTAGCTCTTGACCTATTCGCAGGTTGGCAGCATTGGTAATATCATTCCAATCTATAACTTGGGAAAGGCCCACATTATACCGCTCGGCGATAACGCTTAGCACCTCGCCTGATTTTACGGTATGAATCACCTTTGAAGAAGGCGAAGGAGCTGAGCCATCTGCAGCATAAATCGTTAGCTGCTGACCAATTGCCAAAATTGATGACTCTGTTAGATTATTCCATTCCAAAATCTGTGATAATCCAACATTGTACCGCTCGGCAATAACACTCAGTACCTCGCCCGATTTTACGGTATGGGTTAAAGAAGTAGCAGAGGATGTCGATCTCCCATCAGTATATAGGGTTAACCGTTGACCGATTGCCAAAATTGACGATTCTGTTAGATTGTTCCATTCCAAAATCTGAGATAGACCAACATTGTACCGCTTGGCGATAGCCCCAAGAAACTCGCCCTCCGATACAACATGTGTAATCTTTGAGCTACGGCTTGCAGACCTTGCGCTACCAGGCTCTACCACTGGTGGGGAATCAGCACGAATATTAGAATTCGTTGTAGCCACTTCCTGAGTGGTTGTGCTTGTTGCGACCTCTAAGGTTTGAAAATCGCGTAGTCGATCTATTTGGGCTTCTTGGAATGCCTCTACA
Source organism: Chitinophagales bacterium (assembly GCA_049890075.1). Lineage (GTDB taxonomy): Bacteria > Bacteroidota > Bacteroidia > Chitinophagales > UBA8649 > UBA8649. The sequence goes on along the minus strand of JBMHCE010000024.1, from coordinate 38,643 downwards.
TCAACTTCGAATGGCTGATTAGAGGTGTCAGTGAAGGCAACTAGCAAGGCTTCGCCTAGCATCTCCGCTTTGAGCCGATAGCCCCGTGGAGTCAACGAGACGAGATGTACACCAGCCAAGGACCGTTTTCGCCATTCCAAAATACTAGTCCGCCCTCCAGATGCCCAGAACCAGTCATAAAATAAACACCCCTTTTCTTTAGCTATTTCCTGCAATAACGATGAATACTCTTCGGTAACCACCATGTTCTCTTTTTTCCCACGATACATATCCTGAGCTGACATTAACAGGATGGCTGCATTGGGACATGCCCTTTTGACTTTGGCGATGGTTCGGATGATGTTGGTTTTAGTCGAGGGGCCAAGAACATCGCGTCCGCTAAGTTCTGCAATAGCAAAATCAAGAATAACCATATCTGGATCAAGCGATGACAACTGTGGACTAAACTCTTCTGCGTTAAGTATTCCCGTATAACCCGAACCCTCCACGCCTAGAGAATGATAGACAAGCCCAGCATCTTCTGCATAAAGAAGATTAGCCCCGTGAAAAACAAAACCTGTTTGGTCCTCAGAAGTTTTCTTGCATATCAAGGAAAACTCTCGATCAAAGGGCGGAATAGACGCTTCTATGTAGCTCGCCTCTGCATCCATAGACGATGGCTGAATAAGTACCGTGTCTGTATCTGAAACCCACAGTAAATCAAAGCTGTTATTTGGTGAACAAAAGATTTGCAGGCGCATGGGCTTTTGAAGCATTTTTTCTTGAAACGCAAAAGAAAGCTCAGCATGTTCATCAGCTGTTTTTGCCACCATACCAGATAGTCCCCTTGGAATTGATGGTGTCATTCTAGACGCTATATCATATCGCCAAGTGCCCTTAAGACTACTTGTGTAATACACCGAGCTAAATGTTCGTGCCACTGATGTAGGTTGTAGCATTCCCCAGCCACCATTTCCGCGTTCAGCTTGCAGTATCTTTTGCAATTGACCGGTTAACATATCTCCTTGAATATGCTCATCACCAAAATGGGCGATTACAAAAGCGCTACTATCTGACTGGTTCCAAGCCCGCCTCACATCATCCATCACATGACCTCCATAGTTCTGAATCACATTGGCTTCAGGATGGAGAAACAAATAGTCGTCAGCTCGCGTGAAACTTCCTTGGGCGCTCACAGGGTGCGATAAAGGTTGAATGCAGCTCAACACGGTTATGATACCGACAAAGCGACGAAAAGATGTTGAAGGTTTAAAAGATTTCTCCATGGTGTAAAATTCACTAAAAAACTGCATGATTAGCTCCCCTCCATCTCAACAAAGATTGGATTGATGTCTATGGGAACCTACAAAGGTTTTGTGTGTTTATGTGTTGAGTAGTTATAGACTCTAGCGAAGAAAAAACGAACACCTTCGGAAGAAAGTATCAAAGTTATCTGAAGAAAAGGGGTATATATTGTTTGTTTCAATAGATTATTGTACCTTCGCCTACCCATAAAAAGGGAATATTAATCATTCATCATGAAAAGAACATTTCAGCCTTCAAGAAGAAAACGTAAAAACAAACACGGTTTCCGCGAGCGTATGCTAAGTAAAGGAGGTCGAAAAGTTATTGCCTCACGTCGTGCCAAAGGAAGAAAGAAACTCACCGTTTCCGACGAAAAGCGTCTTAAGTAGACGATATAGTCTGAAAAGCTCCCTGTTATGGGGAAAGCTTCTATCCCAAGGTGCCCGTAAAAGAAAGGGACCCTACACGATCATCTTTATTCCCCATTCAGTATTTAAAATCGGCTTCAGTGTTCCCAAGCGGTTTTACGCTAAAGCCCACAATCGGAATCGAATTAAACGTGTCTTAAGACAAGCTAGCGAAAGCCTGTTATGCCAGTACGACACACTACCCAAGGCTGCCATTATTGTAAAATATGGAGATTACAACGTACAAAGCCCGTCACTAGACGCAGCTTGCCATTCCCTTGAACCGCTTTTCAGAGAAGTAAACGATTCCATAAAGGACAGTGGTCGCGATGCGATAGAAGCGTAAAGGTTATATCTAGAAGACCTTAGTTAAAAAGGTCTTCTACCGGAACATAAGGAAGATCAAAAGCTTCTGCTACCCCTTCATACACCACCTTTCCTTGCACAACATTGAGACCTTTTAATAAGTCTTTACGCTTGGAGCACGCCTCTTTCCAACCACTATTTGCTAATTCAATAACATAGGGTAGTGTTGCATTAGTCAATGCAATCGTTGAGGTGTAAGGAACAGCCCCCGGCATGTTTGCCACGCAATAATGAACAATATCATCAATTATGTAGGTGGGATCCTCGTGCGTCGTAGGCTTACAAGTTTCTATACAACCGCCTTGGTCGACAGCAACATCTACTAGGACAGTCCCCTTATGCATCATAGAGAGCATATCCCTTGTTATAAGACTTGGAGCCTTTGCTCCAGGAATCAGCACAGCACCCACAATTAGATCCATTTGCGGAATCAACTCTCGAATAGTCATTTCCGTAGAAAAACGAGTAACGACATTTGCCGGCATTACATCATTGAGGTAGCGCAAGCGGTCGAGATTTACATCTAAAATGGTTACCATAGCACCCAATCCAGCTGCCATTTGCGCAGCCTGAGTACCTACGATTCCTCCTCCGAGAATCAACACTCTACCTGGCTCAACACCCGGTACACCGCCTAACAATACGCCTTTTCCTTGAATGGGTTTTTCCAAGTATTTTGCTCCTTGCTGAATAGACATTCTACCCGCCACCTCACTCATCGGAATAAGGAGTGGTAGCGCCCCCTGATCACTTTCTACCGTTTCATAGGCTAGGCAAACCGCTTTTGATTTGATACAAGCGTGCGTCAACGGTTCACTTGACGCAAAATGGAAGTAGGTAAAAATGAGTTGGTCTTCGCGTAAAAGACCATATTCCGCTTCAATGGGTTCTTTTACCTTAACAATCATCTCTGCCTCTGCATAGACACTTTCAATTGTAGGGGCAATAGATGCTCCAGCATCCACATAGTCTTGATCGCTAAATCCACTGCCTATTCCAGCCTGAGTTTGCACGCGCACGGCATGGCCCCTCTTTACTAATTCCAACACGCCACCTGGGGTAACTGCCACCCGGTTTTCGTTGTTTTTTATCTCTTTAGGTACCCCAATATTCATAACCAAAATTTCCTCAATATTAAAAAAGATTTATCGAAATGCCTGCCTCGGATTTGATGTCTTCAAATCTACAGATTGCGTAAAGGATTTCATCAGATATCGCATGGACTTTCGACGATGATAAACAGCAGATGCCATGGCGTTTGGTTGAGCACCGACATTAGATTTTGCCTCTTGAGATGTTCTCCCATAACAAACCCTTTCTTTTTTTCGCTCTATGCCCAGCGCTGCTAAATCGTACAAGATTCTATGATACGCCCTGTGTCTTCCAGCTTTTTTGTGATTTAATCCAATCAAGTGAGCATGAATCCGGTTGGCATCTTCAAACCAAGAAATCCATGCTATCACTTCATTGTCGACGGAGTAGGTTCTCAATTTAGGAAGGCTTGAAGAAACACCTCGATCCATTTGAAAATACCTTGGAGACATCAGCTGAATATAGAAATCTACGGCAGACATGATATTGACGTACAGCGGATACATCGCTTCTGTAGGCGCAGAATGCCAATTGTCATAGTCCTCGACCTGCAGTGCTTTGCTTCGCTCAGTTACCTGATTGAACTTTGTTCGATACTTGGCGCGAAACGCAGCGGCATAATCTTCTACAGTTGAAAAACGTGAAACATCCTCTAAAACCATATCAGGCTCTGATGGTGTCATAAAAAATCCAAGGTCTCTCAAGCATTCAACCATCCATGAATCTTCCTCTGTATAAATATCTTTTATCAGTAAGCCGTCATAAGGTATAAAGCCATTTTGCAATTGGCTAAGAAGGTCTCTATAAACCGCTTCTTTAGTTTCTTGATCTAACTCATTGGAAAAAACTAAGCCATTATCACCTGTAGTAAAGATGCTACCAAGCGACAATACTTTCCATTGTATCGGGCGGACAACTAGGTCATACACTTTTTGTGACAACCATCCACTAGGACGAAAAGTATCCAGGCGCTTACCACTAAAGGGCATTCGTTGGAGATACGCCCTTGCCACCAAGTTGTTGCCATCATACACCGCACAGACAAAGTGCTCAATCTCCGGATTACTATTCGTCAAATGAACGAGGTAATCTATTTCTTGAAAAGGAAGTTTATCGCAAACGACATCCTGGTGATTGGACTGAAATTCTTGGACAGAGAAAACCTTAGTCATTCGGTTTGTATGTTGGAAAGAGACACTACTCACAGCTAGGGTAACAACCTATTTCGATCATTGTTGCTTCCCCGCCAACTGACCGCAGGCGGCATCAATATCATGACCTCGACTTCTTCGGATATGTGCTTCTAGTCCATTATCGGTCAATATCTCTAAAAACCGACGGGATCGAGTTGGCGTTGAACGATGTAAGGACACTCCCTCCACTGAATTATACTCGATAAGATTGATAAAGCAGGGAAACTCCTTGGCAATCTTCACAAGGTTTCTCGCATCCTCTTCTGTGTCGTTGAACTTTTGAAAGAGAATATATTCCAACGTTATTTTTCGTTTAGTGTGGGCATAAAACTCCTTAACAGCATCTACAACTTCTTCGATGGGGTTGCTCTTATTAATATCCATGATTTGAGCCCGTTTGGCATTAGTCGGTGCATGAAGAGACCATGCCAGATTAAACTTGCTGCCGCGTTCTGCTAGTTTCCGAATACCACGTGCAATACCCACTGTAGAAAGCGTTATACGCCTTGAAGCCATATTCATGGCTTCTTCAGCTGTAAGTATTTCCGTAGCTCGAAACACTTCGTCTAAATTGAGCAAAGGTTCCCCCATGCCCATAAACACAATGTTTGTAAGACCTCTTCCAAATTGATTGAGTGCCAGCGTATTCAACCCCCGAACTTGGTCTACAATTTCAGAAAAGGCCAAATTGCGATCTCGCTTAAGTTGTCCTGTAGCACAAAACGAGCAATGAAGAGAGCAACCAACTTGAGATGAAATGCAAGCTGTAATCCTTTTACTTGTGGGAATGATAACTCCTTCAACTGTGCGACCATCGTGGAGAGCAAAGCCCACTTTTATCGTGCCATCTTGACTTTTTTGGACAATATCTACTGCTGCAATGTGAAAAACAAAAGCCTCTGAAAGCCTAACCCTTAGGCTTTGAGGAAGATTGGACATCATATCAAAATGATCTGCCCCTTTAACCCAAAGCCATTCAAAAATCTGCTTGGCTCGAAACGATGGCTCGTTGTTTTGCTCAAGCCATTGAGCTAGGTCTTCGCGAGCCATAGTGCGAATATTTATCTTTTGCAATGGCGTATTGTTTGCTAGTGGGTTTACCGTATCCATGCTTCCGGATTTAGCTTGACATTATTCTTCCATATCTCTAAGTGCATCCTCGGCGACAGGGCCCCCATCCCTTCACTGTAGACCGTTCCTATTACCTGACCAGAAGAAAGTTCTTGGCCCCTTGTAACCAAGGGCCTTGATAAATTGCTGTAGACTGTGTAATAAGGACCATGTTGTACGATGACTGTCCAATGAACATTTGTCATTTCAAATACTCGGGAAACCTTGCCATTATACAAGACGCGTACCTCAGAATTAGCACTAGTTTCTATATCTATTCCATTATTTTGAATAAGTAGCGTAGGGACATCAGGATGGCTTACTTGACCAAACCGAGCAACAATTCGTCCTGAGTTTACCGGCCACGGAAAGCGTCCTTTGTTCGCAGCAAAAGAATTTGCCAATTCTACGTCTACAGGATCAGGCGCACTTAATCTTGCTTTCCTTTCACGTTCTAGACGTGCTTCTTCTTCCAAAATTTCTTTGAGCCGAAGGTCTAGTGCTGTTATTCTAGCCTGTATCTCTGATTTAATCTGCTGCTGTCGAGCCATGTCATTTTCCAAGGATAACAAGGTGGCATTGTAGGCATCTTCTGATGCCTTTAGAGTACGCTGTTCAGCACGGAGTTCGACTTGTTTGACCTCAAGAGCCTCAATTTGTCCACGAACCTTGATGCGAACCGCAGCCAAGTAGTCCTGAATTTCTTGTAATGCTCGCATTTTATAATTCAACACCCGAGACAAGTTTCCCATAAACCGATAGCGCTGAAAGACGTCTTCAAAAGAAGTCGACGATAACACATACATCGACCTTGTTTGGGATACACGATAACGGTAGGCCATGCGAACAGCATCTGCACAATTCCCCTTTAAGCGTTCATATTCGTTATGCGTTTTAATTTCCTCTCGTTGCAATGAATCCAAACTAAAAGCTAATTGTAAGCTATCCTCCTGTAGTAAACCCACCAAAGAATCTTGGACTTGCCGTTGGGTATTGAGAAGCCTTAACTGATCAATAGTTACCTGCTGTTGGCCCTGAAGGCGTTTGATTTCTTCCTCTAAACTCAACAAATCATTGCGCAATTTATCCTGTGCATTGACGATGGAGGTAGACGTCTCAGGTTCTTGAGCATAAACCCAACCAGCCACCCACAATAAGCTGACTGCGAGAAGCAAAAAGCTAAAAACTAGGCTATGGTTGAATAACTTCATAGGATGAAGGTACTTCAAAAGGAAGGTCATAGGGTCCTTTCTTATCTAAGCTGTTTGTGGATAGAGTCAATTCCAAGCCTTCTGCTTCGATGGCCAGGCTACGCGTATCAGCCCAGAGCAATCCTTCGATTTCTTTGATATTCATCCATTGAAGGGATGCCCACTGATTAAGAGAAGGTTCATAGACCATGAGATGCCGAATGCCAAGAGAATCCGATGCAATAAGTTGAACAGACAAGCCTTCCGGCGACAGCCAGAGAGAATCTTTCTGTCTAAAATCTTCCGGTTGTAAAACCAAGCCAAAAAGCCAGGATATCATTAAATCATAATCGCTAATCGCCGGAAGCCCTAAAGCATCTAGCCCAGCAATTGCGCCTACATAATACGTTCGATCTAAACGGTTAATGGCCTGAACTGAATCCCTAGAGAACAGCACCCTGGCGCCTTCAAAACCAAACTTGGTAAACTGCCCCCACACCTTCTCTCCTCCATTCGTTCTAAATTTTGCCTTAAATCGTTGTGATTGATTGTTATAGAGGATGGATGCAGCTGTTACCATTTCCAAGGTATCTAGGCCTTCTAGCCAATCGCCCTCCATAGAGGCATCTACCCGACCCTGCCGGAAAACGTTGCATTGAGACAGTAATAAGACTGTGCACAACAAAAGAAATAGCACACGATATGGACTCACTATGCGCATTAAGGGTTTATTCGGTCTATTTTTTGCTGTAACAAAGCTTGGTCACCGCCGAGTTTTATGGCCTGCTGATAAAGGAGAATGGCTTGAGAGGTCTTACCAAACCGCGCATAGTTGTCCCCCAAAAACTCGACAACGCTATGGGACTGAAACTGATCGATACCGTCTTGGGCATCAAGCAGGTCGAGCGCTTCCTGAGTTTCTGAGGCCTCTTCGTATACATCAAAGAGTCCTGTTAATGTTTGTATATAAAGCGTCGGTTGGCTTAACGAGGCAAGGGGTAATGCTTGCTTCCACGATCGTATCGCTTGCGAGCGCTGTCCTAGCTCACTAAAGGCTACCCCCTGCATAAAATATATGAGCGGCTGCGCAAAAAAATAGGCTGTTGATTCCTCCGTAGCGCGCAAAAGGCTTTCATAATCCTCTGCGTCATAATAGGCATAGAAAAGCTCCTGCCACAAGCGAAAATCTCCCTTATCTATTTGAATTCCCCTTGTAAGGGCATCAACCATTTTTTCATATTCACCATGTTGTTGATATAGCATGTATAGGGTGACCCAATGTTTTAAATCATCACTTGCTTGATGGCGCAAAACCAACGAATCAACAAAAGCCACTATACGCTGATCCGTCAAGGAACTGTAGGACTTCACCCACTGATTTATTTGATCTTTTTGAAAAGCATACCCTTGATTTTCAAATGCGTCTAACTCCTTTAGAGCACTCAACCATCCCGTCACATCACCCTTAGAGAGTGCGCGATTCGCAGAGAAGTCCACCACAGCAGGGGCGAGTTCTTTTATCTCTTTTCCTTTCTCCAGCCAAGCCTCTACGGCATCATCCTTGCCCTGGTAAATCAGCGTGGCTAAATGGTCCTGAAAAGCCTGTGGACTACCTCCGTGTTCGACAAAGCCTCTTTTGCTTACGGCCTCCATAACATCCCAAGCCTGCTGTGATTTAAGTACTTCAATGTAGGCACTGTAAACCTCGTCATCTAATCCATAGCGCTCAACGTATTCTCGGTATATGTTTAATGCTGATAAGGTATCTCTCTGCATTAATGTAACAATCGCAATATTGTTTAGGTGGCTTCGCTTTAGTGGCTCTTTATCATGAAGCACTTGAAAAAGATTGACGGCTTCCTGTAGCTTATTATTTCCAACGTATATCTCAGCCAAAAAGGCCATGTACCATGTATTGTCGGGGGCAAGAGAAAGGGCCTTGGTTAAGTGATAATCCGCAAGGTTAAAGTCGAGTTCCTTGAAATAAATAACGGCCAGCTCATAATGAGCGGCATCGTTAGTAGGAATAAAGGATAAGGAAGCCTCAAATGATGCGATGGCATCCTCATAATTATCAACGGCACGGTATTTAATGCCTTCAAAAAATGCCCGCTCACCTGACACTCTATCCATTTCAGAGACCACCTCCTGTTTATTGGATTGCTTTCTCTTTCCCTTATTCTTTTGAGCAAACAAAGGATTCGATGATGCACTAAGAATCAAAAATGCGATAAGTAGAGTTCTTGGCATGGCGTTCTTTACAGTTGAATGGTTGTATAATCTCCTATGCTCAAATCAACCGCCTTGCCATGCACAGAGCACTTCGATCCAATCATAGAATCTGCTATGCTTGCATTAATAATCTCTGTATCATGCTGGACCAAACTATTGGCAACAAGAGAATTGTTAATCACCGTATTTTTCCCTAAGGTGACATGAGGACCCACCACGCTGTTTTCAATTACACAACCTTCCTCGATGTAGACCGGCTCAATAAGCACTGAATTTGTTACACTTCCCTGCATAACTAAGGTGCCTTGGGCTGCTTTAATATCCAGCATTTGAGCGTTACTTTTCACGGTTATTGCCTTGTTTCCGCAATCCATCCATTGATTTACGACTCCAGGGACAAAGACCGTGCCTTTTTGGCGCAACTGCTCGAGCGCATCAGTAAGTTGATACTCTCCCTTACTCCGAATATCATGGTCAATAAGGTATTGCATTTCACGGCGAATATCAGTGGCATCTTTAAAATGGTATACGCCAATTATGGCCAAGTCCGACTTGGGGTTTTGTGGTTTTTCCTCAAAGGACTCAATGCGATTAGACGCATTGAGGTTTACCACGCCAAAGGCACGCGGGTCATCTACTTGTTTGACCCATATTGTAGCATCTGCCGTAGGATCTAGGTCAAACGTCGCTTCAAACAAGGTGTCCGCAAATCCAATGATTACTTCTCCCTCTAAGGACGATGATGCGCATAAAATAGCATGTGCCGTACCTAACGGCTCGGTTTGGTAATCAATGCGACACTCCGCATCTAAGTCTCGCGCAATTTGTTGAAGCTTGTCTTCTACCTCTTTTCCAAAATCCTCTCGAATAACAAAGTGCAAACAATCTGCCGTGCCCGCCAACTGAATGAGCGACTTGCAGAGACCGGCTACAATAGGATCGCCAGCAACCGGCATCATGGGCTTAGGAACGGTTAAGGAGTGAGGGCGTAGCCTTGATCCCCAGCCAGCCATTGGAATAATTATATTCATAATGCTTCTTTATTTTTTACGCCTGCCTCTACGTAACATTTGCAGTTATCCATTCGTTGGTGATGTTTTGAACAACCTAGCAAGGGTCGAACGCTCTAAAAATACAGTTAATGCGCCGTACGCAACGACTCCAACCAAAGCCAGTGGCCAAAACGATGGTGCCTTCGCGTAACGAACAATATCGCCCATATGGCCAGTAACAAGATAGGTGACGAGTCCATAAATAACTATGGGAAGCATTAGATATGCCGCAAGCCTTCCCCACTGATAGGGGATTGGAAGATACCTTCGACCTATGCTTGCTGATAACACAGCAATACATCCATAGGAAAGCAAGGTAGACCATGCTGCCCCTACCATGCCTATACGGGGGACTAAAAAGAGATTAGCACCAATCGTCACGGCTGCACCAAAAAGAGTGATGTATGCTCCGAGCCATGTCTTATCAGAGACCTTATACCAAATTCCCAGATTGACAACAATGCCTAAAAAGAGATTGGCATAGAGTAAAATCGGGACAATATATAACCCGGGCCAATACTCGGGTGCTATAAAATGACGCACTACGGGCATAAACAGGGTTATCCCTAAAAAGACAAAACCACCTAATGCTATAAAAATGGTGAGCGATTGTGCAATGAGTGGGTGGGTTGAGGTATCGCCTGGTTTAGATAAAAAATAGGGGTCTGCCGCATATCGAAAGGCTTGAATCAGCAAGGCCATAAACATGGCAAGTTTGTAATTGGCGCCATAAAGACCCAAATAATAATTGTTCGTCGCCAGGTCAAAGGGGAGCAGATGGGTCAATACCACGCGATCCAGTAACTCGTTAATCATTCCAGCAAAGCCCACAATAACAAGGGGAAAGGCATAAGCAAACATTTGCTTCCAGAGATCTTTTGAAAACGCTAGTCGAATTCGACGCACGACAGGCAAGACAAGTAGCATCTTAATCGAACTGGCTATAAGGTTTGATATAAAGATGTATCCCACCCCGATAGATGGATTATAGAAACTTGCCAAGAACTCATTACCACCACTTTCATAAGCAGGTTTACAAAAGCCTAGAAAAAATATATTCAAACTGAGGTTGGTAATGATCTCAGTGAGTTGAATTCCCGCAAACCTTGTGGGTCGTTCATCGAAACGCAATCTGGCAAGAGGGAGGTAAGCGATGGCATCAAGAGCAAGAACCCAGCCCAAAATCCGCACCCAAGATCCTTTACCCGGTTGACCAGCAAAAGCTGCAATCTCTTGAGAGAAGAGACTCAAACCAACTCCCGCTAATAAGGAGATGACCAATACAGAGCACAACGCGGTACCAAAAACAACATCTTTGTCCTGATTGTCCTTGCCCGCAAACCGAAAAAAAGCAATAGCCATAGCATGCTGTAACACAATCGTGATAAATCCTATATAGGCATAAAAAAGCCATACAGGAGCTAGCGATTCGGCATCGGTAAAGGTGTAGGTATATAGCGGGGTTAGTGCGAAATTCAGGACCCTTCCCAATACGTGCGTAAACCCGTAAATTGCAGTCTGCCCTAATAATTTTCGCAATGAAGCCATGGCCTAAGAATACATTAAATGTACAAGGCTCCCTCTTCCTTAATGAGGAAATCGCCGATTTTGATGCTAACATTCCCCTGTCAAGTGTCGTGGGTTTAGACGAAGCGGGACGTGGATGTTTAGCGGGTCCCGTAGTTGCCGCAGCAGTTATCCTGCCTGATGACTTTGTAGCACATGGTCTCGATGACTCCAAAAAACTCAGCGAAAAGCACCGAAGCCATTTAGAAGATATCATAAGAAAAGAAGCCCTGTATCGAGGCGTAGGCATTGCCTATCCCAAAGAAATTGATGCGATAAACATCTTACAGGCTAGTTTTCTAGCTATGCATAGAGCCCTAGCAGGTGTCAGCGCCACCCAGTCATTGGAGTTGTGGGTGGATGGAAACCGGTTTAAACCGTATGGCGAACTACGCCATCGATGCATTGTACAAGGGGATAGCCGTTGCACCTCGATTGCTGCAGCGTCTATTTTGGCCAAACAATATAGAGATCGGCTAATGCAAGGTGCCGCAGAACAATATCCTCAATATGGGTGGGATAAAAACAAAGGGTATCCAACTCAAGCACACCGAAATGCTATAAAATCATATGGTATAACCCACCACCACCGAAGGTCATTTCGACTCAAAAACTGAACTATTGACAATACCTTTGGGTTGTATACATTACAAGATGAAAACTACTGCACTTCACGAAATTCATGTCGCAAAAGGAGCTAAAATGGTTGACTTTGCGGGATACCACATGCCTATGGTTTACACCAGTGTAAAGGAAGAACACCACTGGGTGCGTAAAGAGGTTGGCTTGTTTGATGTTTCTCATATGGGCCTCTTTAGGATTTCAGGAGAACAAGCGAGCCAAGAACTTCAAGAAGTCTTCTCAAATGATGTCAACGCCTTATCCATTGGAAAAGCGCAGTACACCCTTCTTTTAAATGAGAAGGGAGGTATAGTTGATGATCTATTGCTCTATCGAATGGCTGCAAAGGAATATCTCGCAGTAGTCAATGCCGCTAATATTACCAAAGATTGGAACCACATTATGGCAAGTAAAGCAACGAAGGCCAAGTGGGAAAACCTCTCTGACAATTGGAGCATACTAGCACTGCAGGGGCCGCGCTCCCAAGAAGTTATGCATCGTATACTTGAGAAGTCAACCTCTAGCCTTTCAAACCAAAATGACTGCTGCCCGGTTACCTTTTCCAATGGAGCATCTGGATATGTGGCCCGAACGGGATACACAGGAGAAACTGGATGTGAAATTATGATTCCGCGTGAAGCCACCATCAGCTTATGGGAGGTACTTGAAAAAGAGCATTCTCTTAGGCTTATTGGTTTAGGAGCAAGAGACACCCTTCGCACTGAAATGGGATTTTGTCTCTATGGTCAAGACATCAATGAAACCACAACTCCAAAGGAAGCAGGGCTTATGTGGGCGGTTCACGCTCAGTCCGATTTTTTGGGCAAACAAGCCCTTGACCAGCACAGGGCAGAAAGAAAGCGACGAGGTTTCATCTTGGATAGTAACCGCATCGCCCGGCCGGGACAGGCTATTTTACACCCAGATTCATTAGAGCCTATAGGAGAAATCACTTCGGGGTGTCCGTCTTTTAGCACCGAACAGTCCATTGCTGTTGGCTACATCAACGCTGAGTATACCCAACCAATCAATCGATGCCTAATCGACATCCGAGGAAAACACATTGCGGCCAAACGAAGTAAGATGCCTTTTTACCAATTACCAGAACAACATGCCTAAGCTCGACCCTTTTCAGCCCAAGCAGGGTTCTGGACCCGAATCCAATCCGATTGACAAGGATAAAATCGCGGAAAACCCCCATAATCTTCCGTACGCCCACTCGGTGGCGAGCTTAAAGATTGAACCGAACAAAGAAGGGGCTATCAAGGGGATGGCCCTATCGGCCATGTATGAGCAAACGGGGGCTCAGATGTCACAAATACAAGAACAAGTAAGAACCTTATTTGAACAGGCGCAAAAGCTTAAGGAACGCGTTCGAATATCTGAGCTTATCTATGAAGCTGAGATACGGTTTGAACCTGTGATTGGCCAGCACTATCACTTATACCAACGAAGCAATGAAAGCTATGTCTTATCCATGGTTGCGCCCAAAGACTGGGGGAAAACCCTCCCTTTTGAGTCCCATATTGCCGAAGTGCGATTGCTCGCAGATCATAGCTGGGATGTCACTTTCAGTAATAAAGAAGGCGAAAGTTAGGGTTAGAATGGGATTTTGAAGAATCTCGGCTTACCTTAGATTTAATAAAAGACGTTACACTATGTACAGTACTATCTCCTCATTAATTCTTTGGGCCCCAGGACCAGCTGAATTATTAATTATCGCTGTTATCATTTTACTTCTTTTCGGAGGACGCAAACTTCCTGAACTCATGCGAGGAATAGGCAAAGGTGTTCGCGAGTTTAATGCCGCGAAAGCCAATGTTCGAAATGAAGTGGAAGAAGGACTTAGGGCTGAAGAGCGCAAGGCCAGTGAGCCCAAAAAAATGAATGACAACGCAAACGATTCTTCGAACGACAGCTCAGAAGAATGAAGTCCATCGAGGCGACATGGCAGGATATTCAACAAGGCCTGCTAACCTTTACCCAGGTGGTCACTTCCTGCCTTGAGCGTATTGAGGAAAGCAATCATTGCAACATCTACATTGAAGTTTACCGAGAGGAGGCCCTAGCCAAGGCCAAAAAACTAGATGAAAAAGTATCGAATGGAGAAGGTATAGGCTCCATGTTAGGTGGGATTGTGGCCCTAAAGGATAACCTCTGTTATGCAGGCCATACGGTTACCGCGGCATCAGCCATACTCAAAGACTTTGTAAGCCCATATACCGCAACAGCCGTTCAGCATCTTCTCGATGAAGACGCCATTATCATTGGACGGGTAAACTGCGATGAATTTGCTATGGGTTCGGCTACTGGTTTTTCGGTATATGGGCCCACACTCAATCCACTCGACACAAGCCGTGCACCAGGAGGATCTTCAGGGGGGTCGGCCGCCGCGGTAGCTGCTAAAACATGTCATGTTGCCCTTGGTTCGGACACTGGGGGATCCATACGTCAGCCTGCTAGCTTTTGCGGAACCTATGGGTTGAAACCTACCTATGGAAGAATTTCAAGACATGGACTAATAGCCTTTGCCTCATCCTTTGATCAAATCGGACCCTTTTCCCATTCGGTTGATGATATTAGCCGAGTGACACACTTAATGGCCAGTAAGCCCTGCGCTTTTGACTCCACTTCAATCCATAAAGCATGGCTTCCTAATAAATCCAAGGATAACCTTCGTGTTGCCAGCTTTAGTCACCTTGCCTCTCCTGATTACTGCAGTGAGGATGTTCAAAAAAATTATCTTCGTTCCATTGAGGCATTAAAAGCCTGCGGCATAACCGTCGAAACCAAAGAGTTTACTCTGATTGACTACATGCTATCTGCCTATTATATTCTTACTACAGCCGAAGCATCTAGTAATTTATCTCGTTTTGATGGTATGCGCTATGGGCATCGCTCAGAAAAAGCCGAAAGCCTCGAAGAAGTGTATACAATGTCTCGCTCGGAGGGTTTTGGAAAGGAAGTGAAAAACCGGATTATGCTCGGGACCTTCGTCCTCAGTTCGGGCTACTATGACGCTTACTATGAAAAGGCTATGCGTGCACGTCAGAAAGTGCGAAACTTTTTCGATGAGCTGTTAAAAGATTATGACGCCATTGCCATGCCCACATCTCCCACAACGGCTTTTGCCCAAATCGCACAGGATGCCGACGGAGTGGAACAGTACAATGCAGATATTTTTACTGTAGTCGCCAACTTAACAGGCCACCCCGCACTCAGCATACCCAATGGACTCGGCAGCGACAACCTACCCACTGGATTTCAGTTAGTGGGAAGAATGTTTGAAGAAGAACGTTTGCTCGACATTGCCAAAGAGATGAAATCCTTATGATTCAAGATTATCTAGATCAGTTAATTGTTGTTGGCGACCGTTTGATTATTGAGCTATCGGAAAGTAGCGACCGAACTGACAGCGGACTCTATCTTCCTCCCAATGTGAAAGAAAAGGAAGAAATCCAAAGTGGATACGTGCTTAAGGTTGGGCCCGGTCACCCCATTGCTGTCGATGAAGAAAGCGAGCCGTGGAAACCCAATGACAATCCCGTCAAATACATTCCTGTACAGGCAAAAGAAGGAGATTTTGCATTTTTCCTTAAGAAATACGCCTATGAAGTAGTCTTTAAGGGACATACGCTTATGATCGTTCCCCAGAGCTCCATTTTATTACTGCAAAGAGACGAAGGACTTTTTGAATGAATATCAACTTTAGATGGCTTGTGCGTGTTATCTTTACACAATAATTATCGCCATGAAGTTTCCTGAAAATCTATTGTATTCCAAAGACCACGAATGGGTAAAGGTCGATGGTGAAATTGCCACGGTGGGTATCACTGATTTCGCTCAAAGTGAATTGGGTGACATCGTCTTTGTAGACGTTGACACGGTCGATGAATCGCTGGATAAAGAAGCTGTTTTTGGAACGATTGAAGCCGTAAAAACAGTATCCGATATGTTTATGCCTGTTGCAGGCGAAGTTGTAGAGGTTAACGAAGCCCTTGAAGACAATCCTGAGCTGGTCAATAGCGACCCTTATGGGGAAGGCTGGATAGTAAAAATCAAGGTTGACGCTTCAGATACCGCAGACCTAATGGATAGCGCGTCTTATCAGTCTATGGTTGAGGGATAGCCCAAGCTGTTTTGATCAAGATCTACAGAATAGGATTGGGTCTTTGGATTGTGGTTCTCACCTATCTTTCGCTCAAGCCAAGCTCAACCTCTCTACCCCTTTTTCCCCACGCCGACAAAGTCGTGCATTTCGTATTCTATGGTGTGTTATGCTTGTTGTCCTTCAGCGCATACGGCAAAAAGACCAAAGGAAGGCAGCTTGTGTATCTAGCCTTAGCGTGCTTTTTCTACGGCATTTTTTTAGAAATTATGCAAAGATTTGCCACAAAAAGTCGTTTTTTTGAGGGATTAGACATTGTAGCTAATGGAATCGGAGTCTTTTCTGCATCTATAGTGTATTCAATGTTTAAAAAGAAAAAACTATGGGTTTAGGAATAATTGTTACACTCGT
Source organism: Chitinophagales bacterium (assembly GCA_049890075.1). Lineage (GTDB taxonomy): Bacteria > Bacteroidota > Bacteroidia > Chitinophagales > UBA8649 > UBA8649. The sequence goes on along the minus strand of JBMHCE010000024.1, from coordinate 22,011 downwards.
TGGGTTTGCAGGATCAGTCGCCCTTTTATTCGGCTTGGTATGGTACTTAATGACGTTGGGTGGAGATGAAAGCGATGCAAGTTTAATCGCCCAAAACAAAGCCAACCCTCTGCAAAAGAAAGCCAGAGGAAAAGATTTGCGACCATGGGCAGCCTTACTTGTCTTGGGGGGATTCTTAAGTGTCTCAACAACCACTGCATTTGTTTTTGCTAGCAAATCCGCTAGCGACAGCCTTACACAAATGTTTTCTTCCATTTGGGAAATCGAAGCCAAACCATCTGACTTTTTAGTAACCGTTATCGAGGAGGAAGAAATTCTTGACCCTCCTCCTTCTGAACCACCGCCGCCACCGCCGCCGCCACCAACCGTAGACAATGTTGTTATCAGTGAGGAGAAGATTGATACCGTTATAGCCATTGATACAAGTGCGGTGATTATCGAACCAGACATCGTAATTGATGAGCCTCAAATAGCCGATGATGTTATTGTGGACGTTCCTCAACAAAAAGCATGCTTTAAAGATGCTGACGCAAACTGTGGAAGCCTTTCAGGTGCTGCGCAAGACGAGTGCTGTCAGAAAGCTATTCTGACCTACCTTGCTAAGGTTGAATACCCAACCCAAGCAAAAGACTTAGGCGTTGAGGGTAAAGTGCTTCTCCGCTTCGTAGTAGAAAAGGATGGAAGTATATCTCAGATTGAAAAAGTTCGAGGAGATGACATGCTTGCGTCTGCAGCGATTCGTCACATCAAGAACTCAGGAGGCATGTGGGTTCCAGGTCAAAATAATGGAGAGAGTGTGCGCTCTCGCTTTGTGGCTCCCTTTACTTTTAAGTTACGCTAAGGAACGTTTTACGCTTAAACACAATGACCAATAGGGCGAAACGCCACCCCGTATCCGTTATAATATTCCTGTTCTGCATGGCATACAGTTCAGCCTTGCTAGCCCAAGATGACTATGCGCGTGCCGAACGACTTTTCAATGAAGCAAAATTTGACTCTGCTGCTCAAGTCTATCTAAGGCTCTTTAACGTCGAATCACCCAAAAATCCGGCGACTTATCTCTCGCTTAGCCGAGCGTTATATGAAACCCAAAACTTTGATCGCTTAGGTCTAGTTGCCGAAAAATATCGCATTGACAGTGAAGATCCATTGGGATACATCGATCAGTATTGGGCACTTGTAAGCAAGGGTAAGACAAAAAAAGCAGACAATTTGTGGAAGGAGATCGTGGCTTATTCCGCGTCTTCAACAGAAGTTAACTGCAGTCGCTTAATGCAGCGTTTGATTCGCTATGGGGCGTTTCATCAAGCAAAACATGTTTTCGTTCAGTTTGCCCCTGCCATACAAACCGCTCCGCAAAATCTTGTTGAACAGTATTTGGAGCTCTATTTCCTGGAGGATTCGATGCACAAAGCGCTGACCTTATCCATGGAATACTTGCAGGAAAGGCCTTCGCAAGTAGAGGATTTTACAAGATTTTTTGATCGACAAAAATCCAAAGATGGATTCTACAACCTATTCAAACAAGAACTCTTCACATATACCAGTCAGCATCCTGAGGTGTCATTCACCCTTCATGTACTAATCTGGCTTGAGCAAATTCATGGAAACTTTGGAGAGGCGGCTCGCTTTGGACTAATGCTTGCTAGACGTTCGTCTGATTTTACTCCAAACCTGTTAACCTTGGCCCAAGATGCCTTTAACAATGATGCCCTTCATCAATGCCTTGATCTATGTGATTTTGTCTTGACCTCGGACTATATCAGTGCCTTTGGTGGTAAAGCAGCCCAACTCAAACTAAGTACCCAAAAACGACTTCTAGAGAAAGGGGATAATGATGCTGTTGATCTAAACTACTTAGAAAAGGCACTCCTTGATCTTGCCAAAAACAACGAGGCAAGCCCCTCCATTCAAACAGAAGCTATACTTGAATATTGTAGTATACAAATCAAGTACCGACAAGACATTAATTCAACTGTTGCGTTTTTGGACAGTCTAATCCAGTCCAATTCATTGAAGCGAAAAAACCTTAACCGAATTAAATTGCTATACGGTGAGGCGTTAACTATGCAAGGCAAGCCTTGGAAAGCATTAATCGTCTACACCCAAGTAGATCATGATGACGGAGATGGTATTCTTGGAGAAGAGGCGCGATTCAAAAAAGCAGAGCTTAGCTATTATGAAGGAGAGTTTGAATGGGCCCAAGCACAACTCAACATTCTCAAGGGAGCAACCTCAGAGTTAATCGCCAACAATGCCATTCAATTGTCGGTGTTTATCACAGACAACCTTGGATTAGACTCAAACACTGATGCCATGATGGGCTATGCCGCAATTGAGTTATTGGTCGCCCAGCATCGGTTGAACGAAGCGATAACCTCCCTTAACGCTTGGGAGCAAGTGTATGATGAACATGTTCTTATGGATAATGCCCTCGTTATGCGAGCAGAAATTTATGAAAAACAGCGCAATCCAGAAGCCGCAATTCGTACCTATAATCGGGTGTTAGAGCGCTTTGAATCAAGTATTTTGTGTGATAACGTACATTGGGCGCTCGCTGAACTATATCAAAAACGAGAAGAGCATGAACGGGTCAAGGAACACTGTCTTGCCATCCTTACGGACTTTCCAGATAGCCGACTCGTCAACAGTGCTCGAGAACTTTATCGCAAGCTTCCTTAACATAAGACTATGGGCTATATCTATGCAGTAACCGTACAAATTCAGCTTAGCCACCATGATGAGTGGTTAGCTTACATGAAAGGTGGACACATTCAAGATGTTTTGGACACTGGATGTTTTTCAAAAGCCTCTATGACTAAAGTGCTAAAAGAGGACGAGCGCGAAGGGTTCACCTACACCATTCACTATCATTTCGACCAATATTCTACCTTTTCTACCTATGAAGAAGACCACGCACCAAGGCTCCAAAAGGAACACCAAAAACGGTTTGATGGGAAGTTTTTAGCCTTCCGTTCGATTCACCGAGTAATAACCTTGTAACTTATCATTGAGCGTGAGAAGTTTTTTTCGAAATAAGCGGCCCAATGCCTTTGATTACCAGCCGAGATATCCCTCTTCGAGGAAGAAAAGAAGTGGGGAACGAGGTCTTGAGGAAGGCTTTTTGCGATCACATAGGGCATCAAGTCCAACCAGTAACAGTCGACACCGATCCAACCTTGATTCTTCAAAAAGAAAAGGCTACCAAAAGTTGGTTACCGGAGCCGTTGTGATCGGTTTGATTGTTGTATATTTTACCCAAGGTGGTTGGATTCAAGCCCAATGGGGACATAATGGTCAATTTATGGTTCTTGGGATGATATTTATTGCTGCCATACGGTTTCTTCGCCAATCAAATGCCACATGACGACGTCTCAGATTAAACCCTTACCAGAAAATCTTGTCAATCAAATAGCAGCAGGTGAGGTCGTTCAGCGCCCCTCCTCCGTATTAAAAGAGTTAGTGGAAAATGCCATCGACGCTGATGCTACTGAGATTAAGATTTTCATTGAGGGTGCCGGCAGCCAGCGCATTGAGGTAAGAGACAATGGCAAGGGGATGTCCGCAGACGATTTGTCTATGTGTTTTGTGCGGCATGCAACCTCTAAGCTTCACAGCGCCGATGAATTATTTACCATTAACACCATGGGGTTTCGAGGGGAGGCTTTGGCATCCATAGCTTCTGTTGCCCATGTAACCGTTGAAAGTCGTAAACAAGGCGAAGCGACCGGCCACAAACTGCAAATTGAGAGCGGACAAGTTTCAAGTAAGGAAGAATGCACCTGCCCTGAAGGAAGTGCCTTTATCGTTAACGATCTCTTTGCCACAATTCCTGCACGAAGAAATTTTCTGAAGAGCCATGGCGTGGAAATGAAACACCTTAATACCGCCTTCCTTAAAATGGCCCTTATTCACCCTGATATATCCTTTGACTATGTTGTGGATGGACGACCATTGTATGTTGTCAAACCCTCTTCCCTTCGAAAAAGAATATGCGACCTCTTTGGAGAGCGAATCAATGAAGGACTTATTCCTGTAGAAGAAAGCACAGAAGTTGTAACGATTAAAGGGTTTATTGGTAAGCCTAGCCTGGCCAAAAAAACGAACCAAGAGCAGTTTCTTTTTGTCAACGGCCGAGCAATTCGATCACCCTATCTTCAACATGCTGTAAAAAAAGCCTTCGAAGGCTTAATTGCTCCCGAGCGAAAAGCAAGTTACTTTATCTCGCTAAGGGTAGATCCCAACAAAATTGATATCAATGTGCACCCCGCAAAAGAGGAGGTAAAATTTGAAGAAGAAAAAATCATCTATTCAATTTTGCTAGCTGCCCTCAAGCACAGCTTGTCTAAGTTTCAGGTACAACCCGCTATGAATTTTGACCAAGAGCAGGGATTAAACACCTACGGTGCATTTGGCGGGGATAAAGAAGACTTCGGTCACGACAAAGCCCGCGCCTTTACATCACACTTCCCCTTTAGCGGAGGAATTGCAAGGCATGGAGAAGGCAGACTGCCAAAAGGAGCCTCTGAATGGACCAATGCCTTTGTCAACCCTAGTGGCTCGGAACAACCTCATCATCAACAAACAAACCTTAACCTTGAAGAAGGGCAAACCATAAAGCAACATAGTCATCAAAAAATTGAGCTGTTTGCCAAGAAATACTATGCTAAAAGTATGCGCAATGGACTTATGGTGCTTGATGTACATGGTGCCCTCACAAAAATCCGCTATGAACAGCTTGAAGCTACCGCGCAAAGTGGAAAAGCGCCCGCTGCACAAGGGTTGTTATTTACCCTGCCTGTAGAACTTCCAACAACGCTGGTTGCTCAAATGCGTTCGCAACAAGATGTTTGGAAAGCTATGGGTTGGGGTATTCAGTTTGTCAACGAATCCCAAATAGAGCTCACCGCGATTCCAAAAGAACTTCATCAAGATGATCTTCGAACCTATTTTGATGAAGTAAGTGCGCATTTAACAGAGCACCAAACCATGCTTTTAGACAATCAACCGCTTCACCTTATGGCAACGGCCCAAGCTACTGTGCAACTCAAGCGTGGGATTTTTACAGAAGAAATGAACGAAATCATTGATACATTGTTTGCCCTTAAGTATCCGGAGCGTGGAATACGAGGACAATTGATTCTCCGATTTCTTCAAGAATCCGATATCCAACAAATATTGCTTAACTCTAATCCTATACCCCCTCCAGATGCTACAACGCGATAATCAAATTGTAAGTCATATTATAGGCATCAACGCCTTGGTTTGGATTTTTACCTTTGTCATGGAGAATCAAGGTGTTCCGCTCAATCGCTTTGGGGGGATGTATTATGCCCTGTCCCCTCTATTTGAGCCCTGGCAGCCGCTTACCCATATGTTTATGCACGGAGGTTTCATGCATATTGCGTTTAACATGTATGCCTTGTTTCTTTTTGGAAGCATTCTAGAGCGTGTTTGGGGATGGCGTCGTTTTCTCTTTTTTTATATGTCAGCAGGATTTGGGGCTGCATTGATTCACCAGATTGCTACAGGTGTCGAGGCATATATGCTCTTTGATAGTATTTCTCCGGCTGTAAACTGGCGAGAAATGTACATCCCTGTTGTTGGAGCTTCTGGTGCAGTTATGGGTGTAGTTGTTGCCTTTGGGTTGCTTTTTCCCAATACTCGCTTGCGTTTGTTGTTTCCGCCTATTCCTATTGCCGCAAAATATCTAGTGCTTATTGTGATCGCCTTTGACGCCTACTTTGTAATTCAGGGCATTGATGATGGAGTTGCCCACTGGGCACACTTGGGAGGGGCTGCTACAGGCTTCTTGATTGTGAAAATGTGGAGTGTAAACCGTGATTCTTTTTACTAGTCGCTATGGCTTTATACGGACGTTCAACATGGAATGATTTATCAATTACCCTAAGGCAAGGTAATGTGATTGTATGGCTGATTTCCATCAACCTTGGAGTGTTTATTCTACAAGCCGTCATCGGAATGATTGGGTTTTTGTTTATGGCAGATCGTGCAGTATTTGAAACCTTTTATCAAAGCTACTTTTACGCGCCTTCTAATTTGAGTAGCCTTCTCTACCACCCTTGGACGGTCTTAACCTATGCGTTTTTTCATGCTGACTTTTGGCATATTCTCTTTAATCTTCTCTATCTCTACTGGTTTGGTAGAATTTTTCAAGTATATCACAGTGAAAAAAGATTGCTCAACCTATATCTTCTTGGAGCCCTTGTGGGAAGCGCATTTTATATCTTGTCTTACAACCTTTTCCCTGTATTTGAACAGACCAAGCATCAGGCCTATCTTCTCGGTGCATCAGGAGCGGTATGGTCGATTATAGCCGCCGCCATGGCCACTAACCCAGCCTATCGCATTCGCCTCTGGATTATAGGCTCTGTCCCTTTATGGGGTATTGTGTTGTTTATGTTTGGTCGAGATCTACTCTCTTTTCAAAGCAACCCTGGAGGGATTCTTGCCCACTTTGGGGGAATGATTACAGGCTTTAGCTTTATCGGGCTGTATCGAAGAGGGTATAATCTCATAGGATGGATGTCTTGGCCTAGAGAACGCATAACCTCTTGGCAGCTAGGCCGACAAAGTCGACGTCAATATAGTGCTCGAGTTCAGCGACAGGCCAACTTTCAACGCAAGGCGAAAAACAAAGGTTCTTCCACGCGGTCGAGCCAACAGAGTGAGCAAGAACAGCTTGATATGATCTTAGATAAAATATCGGTCAAAGGCTATGACACGCTTACCAAGGAGGAAAAAACCTTCTTGTTTAACCAAAGCAATAAAAAATAATACTAGCCCATGGCTTCTCCATCCGACAACATAAAGCATTCGGTAAACCCCACCGTGCAAGAATGGCAACAGGCCGTAGATGAATGGATAAAAACTGTTGGCGTGCGATACTTTGACCCCCTGACCAACACGGCAGTGCTTATGGAAGAAGTTGGCGAGTTTGCAAGGATCGTGGCCCGCGTTCATGGAGAACAGAGCTTTAAAAAGCCTGAAGAAGAGCAACAGTGGAAAGTAAAGATGGCTGACGAATTGGCTGATATATTATTTGTGCTTACCTGCCTAGCCAATCAACACGATATTGATTTAGCCGAAGCCTTACAAAAAAACCTTCGCAAAAAAACAAAGCGTGACGCCACGCGACATAAAAACAACAATAAACTGTAGGGAGCTAAACAAAAAAACCTTTTTGGCGAAGAAAGGCGCGTAGTTTTCCCTTTAAGGTAAAATCATCATATGATTTATGGGCCCAAGCCTTGGTCATGCGCGCACTCCAATAGGCTTTTAACTCCGGCCATTCCACATCGAACTTTTCCAATTCGTGTCGAATCAGTGTTGGGTCTACCTTCTTTGCCTTCAACGCCACTTCTATTTTCCGTGGGCCCCATTTGTTGTTATTGACTTTCCCTCGGACAAAAAGCTCAGCGTACCGAGATTCTTTAAGAAAGTCTTCTTCGCGTAGATAGTGCAAATAAGCTGAAATCTGACGGGGAGGACAACCAAGGGAATGTAGTTTATGTTCAACTTCTTGGGTGCAACGTTCTTGATACGCACAATACCGCATTATCTTGCGCTGAATTATTGGATCAAGTTTCGTCATCTACGTTCGAAACTACGCAATAAGGCTCGACAGAAATGAAAAATAAAGCAGCAATTCTCCTTGTTTTCTTAGCCAATGCCATATCGGGTATTAGCCAAGGAATGATGATGATTGCTATCACCTGGTATATCAATAATACGATTGATCAACCCGACCTGTACAACACCCTTTTTCTGGGATCGAGCCTACTATCTATTGTATGGGGTCCCTATGCGGGCAGCTTAATCGACCGGTATGACCGACGGAAAGTCATGATTACCATCAATGTGCTCGGAGGTATCTACATGATGGTATGCGCTGGAACCGCCCTGGTATTTAACAGTGTGCCTGTCTTTTTAGTCTGTGGCATTTTTATCATGACCGTCGTCTTTTACAATGTTCATTTTCCGAATTTGTATGCTTTTCTCCAGGAAATTGTTCCGCCAGCGAGTTACGGAAAGATTACGAGCGCCGTAGAAATTCAAAATCAGCTAGCCTTTGTACTCAGTGGTGGATTAGCTGCCGTGCTCTTAGAGGGTGTACCCATGCATGTTTTAGAAGCACTTAGTCTGCAACAATATGCGCACATACTAGCCCAACCCATAGCCTTAGAAAGGCTCATCTTTATCGATGGGTGTACATATTTAGTAGGTGTTTTCCTTCTATGGAAAATGAGTTATGTGAGTCTTACGGAGCGAGACAAGCGAGCAATTCCTGTAGTAAAAAGACTTCAAGACGGATTGACTTTTCTCAAAGAACGACCCCTGATCTTTGTCTTTGGATATTTCTCTCACATTCTTTTTGCAAGCATTATGGTGTGTTCATTCCTTATTCTTCCCTCTTATATACGACATGTTGTAGAAGGCGATGCCTCTATCTTTGGATTAAGTGAAGGCCTTTTTGCCCTTGGGGCCATTTTTGCAGGGGTTTTGGTAGACCGTATTTTCCGCAATAACCGTCTCTTTGGGATTATCCTATTCCTTTTACTTGGCGCAAGCATCTATGCCGTATTGTTTTTCTCCGAGAGCGCTATAGTTCTGTTGGTCATGTATCTCTTCTTAGGGATGATGAATGCCAGCACACGGATTCTTAGAACAACCACACTTTTCCAACTTGTGCCCAATAAAATTATTGGCCGGACCAATAGCTTTTTTGGTGTGCTCAATACCGCAACCCGTATACTTTTCATCGTTATTATTAGTCAAATCGCCTTTTTCTCGGACAACCCTGACCGATCCATGGGCTTTCTTATGGTGATGTTGCTTATTGCAGCAAGTGTTCTTGGATTGAACTACAAAAAGATCCAAGATTTCAAAAAGAAAACGACCTTTGACTAAAGTCTAACTTCCTTTACCATGTCCTCGAATACCTGGGCTATTATCATAAATCCACAAAGCGGTGCCGGAAAAACTAAAAAAATGTGGAGGCAAATCAGTGCCGAACTTGAGGCTATGGAGGTCGACTATACTCTTCATTGGACCGAATCACCAGAGCATGCCATCGAGATCGCGCGACAATGCCGAGCGACAGGATTCACCAAGTTTTTTGCTATAGGTGGAGATGGTACGATTCAAGAAGTAGTCAATGGGGTATTAGCTCAAGGGTATTCCGATGAATTTGTCTTTGGCGCTTTACCCATGGGCACAGGAAACGATTGGATGCGACAATATATTACCAAGGCATCCATTGCTGACTACCTATCCGCATTGAAGGGAAAAAACCTCTTCGAACAAGATCTAGGCCTAGTCCAAAGCGAAAGCGGCAAAAGCCGATACTTTATCAATTTTTTCGGGGCTGGGTTTGATAGTCAAGTGATTCTAGAATCTGTCAAATACAAAAAGTGGGGTGCCGTAGCGTATGAAATGGGGCTTCTTTCCGCGCTTTGGAATTACAACAGTCCGATGGGGAAAATTTCAATGAACGATCAAATGCTATATCAAGGTAGGTTGTATATGATGATTGCTTCCATTGGGCGCTATGCCGGAGGGGGTATGCAACTGTGCCCAGCTGCTGTAAACAACGATGGCATCTTAGACCTGACCTACATAGAACATCTTGGAAAGTTAAATGTGATTGCCAATACCCGTCGTCTAAAGACAGGCAGCATTATTCATCACTCCAAAGTGCATACACACAGGGGTACATCGTTTATCATTGAAAACAAAAGCACCTTGGAGCAGACCGCTTTGCGGGGTGAAATTGATGGTGAATATTTTGGAGATGGGCCGTTTACCGTAACCCTTGCTCCCTTTCCGCTTCGATTAAGCCTGCCCGTTAGCGGGTCTTAAATGATAGGACAACGCCTAAATCCGCACCCTTTAGCTGATCGTTAAGGGTCATTGATCCTGAAGAATTCCAAGTGAATCCTGAATACATACCAATGCCTACAAAAGGAATAGGATAATAAATCGCTTCAAGCTTGGGGTAGAGATAAAAAGCATTTTGACGCTCTTTTAATGAAGAAGCGTTTCGATAGGAAGAGAGCATACATCCAAGCATTAGGGTTGGTGTTACTTTAAGAGACTTAAAGTTGAGAACATTTACCCCAGCTTCAAGACCTACGGCATGGTTAGTCCACTCGCTAACCGGGACCAGATTCCCTTGAATCACCAAGGAAGGCCTAAGCGCCATCATAGAATAGGTCGGTCCAAATCGGAACCATTTCTTGCCTAATCCAAGATGGAGTTGATAGTTGGATAATCGCTCCTGCTGGCCAAAGATTACAGCTCCGCGCGCTTGAAAAGTAAGGGTCGTTTGCGGGCTGATAAGTCGTGCAGCCTGACCGGCTTGACCCATAGCACTTAGGGTACAAACCAACATAACAATGAGGATAAGATGACGTTTCATTACACGAAGAAACATAATCAACCTGTAACTTCATAATGTGTTTGCAATAGTTGATTTAGAGTCCACAGGAGGGAAGCCAGCTGACGATAGAATCATGGAAATTGCCATTGTTCTTCACGATGGACAAAAAGTCATAGACCAATTTGAAAGCCTAGTTAATCCAGGGCGAGATATCCAAGAATTCGTACAACGGTTAACGGGAATAAATGACTCCATGGTTAAAAAAGCACCGACTTTTTCTGACCTTGCCCAAGAAATCGACAGCCTCACCCATAACTGCATTTTCGTGGCACACAACGTTGGTTTTGACTATCGCATGGTACAATCGGCGTTTAAACGCCATAAAATGTCCTATAAGAGGCCGACCTTGTGCACGGTAAAGCTTGCTCAATCACTGATGCCCTCTTCGGAAAAGTTTAACCTAGACCATCTTTGCAAATCACTCAACATTGACAACACCTCCCGACATCGCGCAATGGGAGACTGTAAGGCTACAGCCGAATTGCTGCATCACCTGATAGAAGACTATGGAATAGATGCTGTAATGGATCACGTCGAAGGCGGTGTACGCGCCTAACATGCTTATATCTCAATCCTGAGGCCAATCCCCGAAGACGCCTTGCTGAAAGTCAGTTATCGCTTGGCGTATCTCCTCTTCAGTATTCATGACAAAGGGACCATAAGAAACAATGGGCTCCTCTAGCGGTTCGCCCGCCAAAAGCAAAATCTTAGCTCCTCCCTCAAGGGCTCTAAGGTCAAATGATGATGCGTTATGCGCCATTACCGCAAAGTGGTCCTTTGCTACCTCATGATTGCCATTGACCATTAAAGTACCCTCCAGTACCAAAATCCCTACATTCCAATTGCTAGGAAAGCTAAACGGAACAATGTCCTCTCCAGATAGCTGAACATTGCTTATGTGTAAAGGACTAAACGTTTCTGCAGGGCCACGAAGATCGCCATAACTTCCAGCGACGAGCTCCACCGAACTCTTGCTCCCAACTGAGACGTTCACTAGAGAATCTTTCAATATCGGTTGATACTTAGGTGGAGACATTTTATACTTGGCAGGCAGATTTACCCAAAGCTGAACCATCTGAAAAATGCCACCCTCCTTGGAATAGCGTTCACTGTGAAACTCTTCATGGAGCACTCCAGAAGCTGCTGTCATCCATTGGACATCACCAGGGCCAATGATTCCACCACCACCTTTATTATCTCGGTGTGCAATTTCTCCTTGGTAAGCTATGGTTACCGTTTCAAAACCTCTATGTGGATGAACATCCACGCCGCGGGGCTTCGTGGACGGAGAAAAGAAATGGGGGGCATTGTAATCCAGCATGATAAATGGATTCATGCGCATGGACCGAATGGGCCCTCTAGGAGTGATTAATGAATGAACCCGAAACCCATCGCCCACAAAGTGAACAGGGGGTGGGCTGTAAATCGAATCGATGGTGCGTACCTCTTTCATAGCGTCTTTGCTGTTAGATGGGTTAGTTAAGAGCTTAACACTCTTTGATAGAATTGGTTTGGAAGAAAATGCAAATAATACGATTCCTACCAGAAGAAAAATGAATAGTTTAAAGCCTCTCATAAAGGTGATTTACTTTGCCTCAAAAAAACCGGTTACTCGATTTTTTTTGACCGAGCCAGCACGATAATACTTTCCATTCATCGCCACGTAAACCCCTGGGTTGAGGACCTGTGCAAAAGCCAGAGCACTGCCCAAGTTGAATAGGGCGTCACTTGCTCCAAAAGAATAGGGAATCATAGCACCCGTAAGCACAATGGTTTTTCCAAGATCATGGGATTCCAAGAACGAGGCCGTCTCTGCTATAGAATCTGTTCCATGAGTTATAACCATCCGTTTATGCATGGATTTCTTTAAAATGTTAGCAATGGATTCTCTGTCTTGATCAACAATGTCCAGGCTATCTTTTAAGAAGACGGTTTGTGTTTCCGTCTTGAGTGTTGAACGTCCTAACCGCAAAATGCTTGGAACAAAGGATTCTTGAAACTGCAAATTGCCTGTAAGCAGGTCATAGGTTTTATCGAAAGTACCTCCTGTACTGAGCACTAGTATCTCTTCCATAATCGTTATTAACCGGTCTTGTAATATTAAACAAAACCCTTAGCTTTAGTTCATGGTAAATAAAGTAGTCTTAGTTGGTCGTTTGGGTAAAGATCCAGAGGTTCGTCATCTTTCTGATACAAGCTCGGTTTGTAATTTCACCCTTGCCACCAACGAATCCTATAAAGATCGTCAAGGAAATCGTGTTGATCAAACTGAATGGCATAACATTACCATTTGGCGACCAGGCCTAGTTGGCGTTGCCGAGAAATACCTTCAAAAAGGGAAACTCATTTACCTGGAAGGAAAACTCAAAACAAGAGCCTGGGATGATAAAGAGGGCAATAAACGCTACACCACGGAAGTCCACGTTGATCAGTTACAAATGCTTGAGCGGTCACAAGATGCAGGCTCATCGATGGCACCACAAAGTAATGCTGGTATGTCCGGCAATTCCCCTCAGGGAAGCCCAACTACAACAAACAGCACCGTATCAAATGCACCGCAGGTGGATGATGACCTACCCTTTTGATACTATTTTTAACTAAATGCTAGACATTGGATTCAGACCCAGAATTATCCCCTGCGTTATTTGTTGGTGATATAATACTTGACCTTTTAGCTGTTGCACCCTACGATTATAACGGTATTCTTCCCGTTCTAATCTGTTGTGCCCTATTGTTTTTGTCTGCCTTGGTTTCAGGGTCAGAAGTGGCGTTATTCTCCATCAAGCCAACCGACCTTGATGCGCTCAACCAAAGCAATCATAAATCCGACCGACTCATTGCAACCTTGCTTAACAAACCACGGGAGCTTTTATCCACCATACTCATATCCAACTCGGTCATCAATGTGTTACTCGTGATCCTTGCCAGCCGCCTAATCCAAGCACAAATTCAGCAATTGGCTATTACGGGGGAGTCATGGGGAATTCCAAATCGAGATGTAATAGAATTTGCCCTGATTACATTAGGCATCACTAGTTTGCTTGTGCTTCTAGGAGAGGTAAGTCCAAAGAGTCTAGCACACCATAGAAACCTAGCCTTTGCAAGAGCATCTTGCCGGTTTCTTGCCGTGGCACGCGTGTTGTTTTGGCCCCTTGTTTTTGTACTTTCTAAAAGTGGCATCTGGTTAGAAAAGCGCATGGTATCGGACAACACCTCAATCAACTTAGATGAGATTGAACGTGCCATTGAGTTGTCTAAAGATTCCATTGGTGAACACCAATCTGATGTATCCATGCTGAAAGGCATCGTAAATCTTGGCGCTCTAACGGTAAAAAACACCATGACACCGAGGCTTGATATGGTAGGAATTGATTGGACACTAACAAGCCAAGAAGTCCTCGATACCCTGCTCGAGCATAAATACTCGAGACTACCTGTTTATGAGGGATCACCTGACCAAATCAAGGGTATATTATACGCCAAGGACTTTTTTGCAAAAATGAAGGACCAAAAGCCCCCCTCTGAATGGCACAGTCTTCTGCAAAAGGCCTTATTTCTCCCGGAGAACCAAAGAATAGATGATGCGCTCAAAAGCATGCAACAAGAACGAAAGCACATGGCTATTGTAATTGATGAGTATGGAGGGACCGAAGGCTTAGTTACCCTTCAAGATATCTTGGAAGAAGTGTTTGGTGAGTTTAGAGATGATGTGGAGAATAGCAGCATTGCCTTTCAGCGCATTGATGACAAAAATTATGTTTTTGAGGCCAAAACTACTCTTAGTGATATCGCTAAAATTGTACCTCTCGAAGAGTCCTACCTGTTAGAACTCGGCGGTGGGGCAGACACGTTAGGCGGCCTTGTTTTAGAAGAGTTGGGAGAAATTCCTCAACGGGGTGATGAAGTCATAAAAGAGGCTTTTAAATTGCGTATTTTATCCCTTGATCGTTACCGAATCAAACGAGTTCATTTGACCCTTTTTGATTGATTATGATATACAAAAAGCTTTTACTGCCCTCCATAATCTGGCTGGCTTGTCTAGGATGCTTCCAAACCGACCCCCCGGTCCGCATAAAACGTTTACCCCAACTGTTTACCCGTGTTGAATTGCCCGAAACATCCTATGCAACCATCAATAAACAGGATGCGCCATTAGCCTACGAAGCAAGTGAACATTCCACGCTCACCACCAAGCCTCATCCAGCTCTAGACTCCTGCTGTGATACATCAAAAATGCTTCCATGTTGCAAAGACTATTGGTTTGACTTGTACTACCCATCCTTTGATGCAACCCTCAATTTCACCTACAAAAGCTTGAATTTTGAAGGAGTATCCGACAACATCAAGAGCGACTTTGTGATGAGCGGCTTTGTAAACACCAACAATCGAAGAGCACAAGTTGAGCACCAAACACAAGGAAGTACGCCTCAAGGGTATTATTATGAGCATTATAGTTATGCTGAAGCGGGTGAACCAGAAATGTTTTTTATCGTGGATACGCTAGGTAAGCACTGTTTACTCGGATCGCTGATCTTTAACTCAGCAGGACAGAGCTCTGATTCGCTTTCACCCTATGTTTCTTTTATTCAAAAGGACATAGAACATTTTATCTCCTCAGTGACCTTTCATTAAGCGCTTAACTCAATGTCTCTTTCGCGTTTTTGTAAAAAACCAGCGCTCTCCGCACTCGAGAACGACTTCAACATTCGATCCATTCAGGACCTCGTATACTGCTTTCCATTTCGATATGAAAAAAGAGCGAGTTTAGACGATTGGAAAACCCTTCATCAGCACATTGGCCAAACCATTGGGATAACCGGCAAAGTATTAGATGCCAAACTAGAAGGGCATCCTCGTAGACAGCGACTTCGCGTGCGGCTCAGCCAATCAGGAGTGTTTTTGGACCTCGTCTATTTTAAACATGCCCAATGGATGATCAAAAAATTTGCACTCGGCCAAGCCGTTTCCATTATGGGGAAACTACAAGCCCATAAAGGAAAGCTCACCATGGCCCATCCAGAAATTGTTCCGAGCACTGCACTCAAACAGGACACCGGCCTGGTGGCTGTATACCCCAGTAGCGAAAAGCTAAAAAAGGCTGGATTGGACAGCAATGGAATGGGAAAGCTCATTCGACAAGTGCTTAAAGAGGCTGACACTCAAGAATTCAAAGATCGTTTACCTGAATATCTCATGCACCATTTTGGGCCCAAAAGTCGACGGGAAGCACTGGAGAGTATTCACCAACCTGCAAGCTATGAGGAGGCCCATTTAGCCTTACAATACTTTAAGTTTGAAGAAATTTTTTGGTTTAAACTCCAGCAGGAAATCGCTAAAAGACAAGTCGGGAAAAAACCTTCAGATGTTTTGTTTTCATCTATAGGACAACACTTCAACACCTTCTACCAAAAGATTCTTCCCTTTTCACTCACCGAGGCACAAAAACGTGTTATAAAAACCATACGTGAAGACACCGCTTCAGGCCGTCAAATGAATCGATTGCTTCAAGGTGATGTGGGGAGCGGAAAAACAATTGTTGCCTTTTTTGCAGCGCTTCTTGCCATTGACAACAAGTACCAAGTATGTTTAATGGCGCCTACCGAGATTTTGAGTCAACAACATTTCGAAGGACTACAACCCTTTTGTCGAAAACTTGGACTTCGTTGCGCTTTGCTTACGGGATCAACTTCTGCTGCAGAGCGCAAAACCCTGTTACTAGGCACAAAATCAGGCCAGATTGATCTGTTGATTGGAACCCACGCATTGTTAGAAGACCGGGTTCAGTTTGCTTCCCTAGGCTTGGCCATCATTGACGAGCAGCACAGGTTTGGGGTCGCTCAGCGGGCCAAACTTTGGGCGAAAAGTGCACAACCCCCTCATATTCTAGTTATGACGGCGACCCCGATTCCAAGGACTCTTGCCATGACCCTATACGGCGACCTGGATGTTTCAGTTATCGATGAATTACCACCAGGAAGACAACCGATTCATACCTCATGGGAAAAGGATAGCTCGCGTCTTAAAGTCTTTGGATTTATAAAGGAACAAGTAGACAAAGGTCATCAAGTATATGTCGTATATCCGCTAATCGAAGAATCCCAAAAACTGGATCTTAAAGACCTCCAAGATGGCTATGAAAGCCTAGAGCGATACTTTCCAAAGCCAAGGTATCAACTAGGTATCGTACATGGGCGCATGCATCCAAAGGATAAAGATTTTGAGATGAAGCGCTTTGCATCCAACGAAAGCCAGATTCTTGTGGCGACCACAGTGATTGAAGTGGGTGTTAATGTTCCTAATGCCACGGTTATGGTCATTGAAAATGCCGAGCGTTTCGGGCTCTCTCAGTTGCATCAACTACGCGGAAGGATTGGACGTGGTAGTGCAAAATCCTACTGTATCCTATTAACCTCAAATGAGATTTCAGAAGTCGCCCAACGCAGAATGCAAATCATGACGGCGAGCCAAGATGGATTTCGCATAGCCCAAGAAGATTTGCAAATCAGAGGACCAGGAGATATTGCAGGCACTAAACAAAGTGGACTATTGGATTTCAGAGCAATAGATCTAGCCAACGATACAAACATAGTCCACTCCGCCGCGGAATGGGTTAAAGCCATCTTAAACAAAGACAACATGCTGGAGCACGAGGACAATCTTGTGCTTCGAAACCGCTTGTATGAACTTAAGCCGAAATGGTCGTGGTCTGAGATTAGCTAATCATAACCGGCATAACCAGCATCGTGATTTCCTCCCCCGACTCTTGATTTTTTGGCAACAATAGTCCCGCACTGCTTGGAGTAGAAAGTTTTAACTCTACTTCTTTGCCTTCAAGGACACCTAACATTTCAATTAAGAATCGCGCGTTGAAACCGATCTCTAAATCGCTTCCCTCAAACTCTGCTGGAACGCTTTCGTAGGCTTCATTAGCAAAGTCCAAATCCTGTGTGCTGACCTTAAGTTGGCCAGCCTGAACGTTTAAAACTACCTGGAAGGTCGTGCGATTCGAGAACAACGCTACCCGCTTTAGCATATTCTGAAAGGTAATTCGGTTTACGCTCAATCGATTATCATTTTGCATTGGGATAACCGCATTATAATCCGGAAACTTAGCATCGACTAAACGACACATAAGGGAGGTATCCCCAAAATGAAAGAATACGTTATTAGCCGTCTGCTCAACCTTTACAGAAACACTCTCTGCTGGCAAGCTTCCTTTAAGCAAGGAAAGAGCTTTTTTAGGAACAATAAACGAAGTCGTTTGATTGCTACTAACATTCATGTTTTTGTATTTCACCAGTTTGCTAGCATCCGTACTAACCATGATTAAACCATCCATATCACACTGAAAGAAAACGCCAGTCATTGCCGGACGCAACTCATCATTGCTTACTGCAAAAAGTGTGTGCTGAATCCCTCGAATCAAAGAATCTGAAGGAACATCCATGGTAAATGGGTCCTCTAAGACCGGAAGAGCAGGGAATTCCTCTGGGTTCTCTCCAGCTAGTTTGTACTTACCATTTTCCGAGTGAATCTCTACACCATAGGTCTCCTCATCAAAAGAAATCGTGATGGGTTGTTCCGGTAGTGTTTTTAATGTGTCTAGCAAAATTTTTGCAGGAATGGCAACACTGCCATTTTCCGAAGCCTCTACCTCTAAGGAGGTGCGCATAGATGTTTCAAGATCGGTGGCTCGAACAGTTAGCGTGCCCTGTTGAATATCAAAATGAAAGTCTTCTAAAATGGGAAGTACTGTGTTTGTACTTACCACACCTTGGATTCGTTGAAGCTTTTGCTGAAGTAAGGTGGTCGAAACGACAAAACGCATAACAATGATTTATTTAAAGATAGTATTTCAGATTAGACCTTGCCCGCTATTTTTAATATCGTGGCAAAAAGAACAATGCCGGCTTTACCATGGGTTGCATAAAGGCAAAGTCCTGTAGCTCAAACCAAGAGGGTTGACCTTCTACTTCTCCAAAGTACTGATCGCTCACGTAATCGCCCTCAGGGCAGCCTAAAGATGGTGTACAAGGCATGTTGTATACATGTAGAATCCACTTTCCGCCTGACTCGCTATGAACGATTAAAGAAACAAGCTTGTCGTTATCCCTCACTTTTTCCTGGCCATCATATGCTGAATGATAACGCTGTACTTGAATACTAGCAAAATCCCTGATATAGCTCCTTGCCCTGAGCGTATCCACGGAATACTCCCCGTCACTTGTATGAATCGTTCTTCCAGCCCAATCTAAAACATAGCTTTCATCGTTAGGCCTACCGAGTGTATCGTAAAACACCGCTTCAACCGATTGAATTTGCTCAAGGGGCTTATCCATAGATAAGATCCTTCTGTCTCGCATGGATTCAGCGCCAAACTCCGCCATGCTGGGATCAAAAGCACTGGTAAAATCCCTTGTAATTTTCTTTTTTGTATCCGACACCCAGGCCTGATGCAAAGGACCTGTCATTGTGCTATCCGAAGAGAAGCACACAAAAGTTTTGGAAGGATCAAAGGCTGTAACAAGATAAAATGTCTTTTGTGTTCCATCAGCCCAATGAACTGTAACCTGGAGTCCTTTATCGCGAAGTGCTTGACGAGCCGTGGCCTCTTGACTTTCCCTAACCGGTTCAAACGATACACTGACTAAAGCGTGAAGCATTTCCGCAGCAAAAGAAGTGTTCATGGCTTGATTGTCCTTGTTAACCCAAGAGGAATCCTTGCGGATAAAATCAACCTCATCGCCTGATCTCGTGTGCACAGAAATACGCAGGACAGCAACTTCTGAATCATAGAAAAGATGATCCGTTGACGTTTCTTTTTGATCTTCTGGGTTTGGCTGACAAGCCGTCAACAAAAGAAAAAGGATTAAGAACCCTTTTAAATGGGTGCTATGGTAAGAAATTAAAGTATTCATACTGCGCGTTGCCTTCGAATATAATACACGAGTCCACCCATACCTAGTAAGGAAAGCAATGGGGTTAAAAAATTTATCCATAACCATTTGCTTCTCGTTCTGCTTAACCGCTCGGTATCCATGTAAACATCTTTACGAAAAGACGTTGTACGGGGTATCATTTCCTCCTCGCCAAGAATGTATTCCACACAATTTCTCAAGAAATCTCTATTGCCATATCTCGTCTGGGCTTCACTCGTACTATGTACACCCATTTCTCCTAACCCTCCTTGAATCATATCGCCATCAGCGAAAACCATCACCTTAGCCTCTGAGGTTCTGTATTCTCCGTTAAGCTTGGTCATTATATCGTGATGCGAGGGAATATCGCCTTCCAAGAGGTAAGCAATTACACCTTGTTCGCCTTCAAAAGATGATAAGGCAAAGCTATCTCGAGCATACTCAGTCAATGATATAGTATTCCATTCCGGAAAATAGTTAACATAGGGAGAAGTGGAAAGCAGAGGGGTGTAATCTATGCCTGATCGTCTATGCTTAATGTCTAACGTGCTTGCGTATCTCCCTAAAATGGGCGCATCAATTTGACCTGTTACGTGGTTCGTGTTCGCATCAAAAAGACCAAAAAACGGCCACAATAGTTCTTTGAGTTCCGGTTGACGAGACTGCTCCAATGAGAGCCCATCTAGACTTCCACCTGTCGGCAGTTCTTGGCGAACACAATTAAAATTCTGTACGAGGTGTTTGTTAAGCCGAAGCCCATAGGAAGATAGTAAGGGCCCTAGGCCGAGATCTACCCCCGCAACAAACTCTTTAAACCGACCTTCCTGCTGCAGAAAACATGGATCTAAAAACATCATCAGGTTTCCGCCTTTCATGACGAAGTCATCGATGCTTTTTAGCGCAACTTCAGAAAATACAGGGCTTTTGGGTTGTGCGATGATCAACAAGTCCACGTTTTCTGGAATAACCGTTGGTAGCTCGTTATCAATGTGTATGGTGTCCAGCGCAAAGAAGGCATCTGCCCCTAACAAATCACCTAAATCGTCTAAGTCCGACCGGCTGCCGCCTGAGCTTAACTCACCATGCCCAGAAGCTATGGCAATCCGTGGAATGCTCGGTCTAAGAAGTTTGGCTATACCTTGATAAAAGCGATGCTCCATGTTGGCTAACGACTCCGCCACTTCATCATCATTTGAAACAGCCTGCGAAGAAATTAAATCAATCACTATTTGTTGCCCCTTATACCCTATTGCCGCATAGGGGTAGACTTGACTGAGTATACGCTCTGCTCCGCGTTCCGTGCTGTGGAGTACAGGAAACTTTCGGGCGGCATTTAAGGCCTCTTTTTCTATGGGTAACTCTTCCAAGTTAACATGGGTTATCGCGACACCCTTTGCCGCATGCTTGCGAAAGTTATCCATCAATATGTCTACCTCACTATTTAATTGCCTGTAGGCCGGAGGCAGGGGGACTTCTTTGCGATTTTCACCAAGATAAATTCGTATCTCTAGAGGCGCGTCTAAGGACGCCAAAACGCTGCTGGTCTTATCGCTTAATGTGAATCTGTGGTCTGCAGTAAGATCCACCCGGACAGGGAATCGCGAAAAAATCACAAAGATCACCCAAAAGAGGGAGGCCAACGTGATGGGCAAAAATGACCAATGATTAATCACTCTCCTCATAGCTTTTTTACGTTTGGCCAACGAGCAATAAGCACAAGGGCACAGGACAGAAAAGTTACGATGATTGCCAAGAAATACGCTAGGTCAGCAAAATCAAGCAACCCTAGGCTTATGCTCTCATAGTGGGCCTTAAACCCCATACCATTAATCACAAAATCCCAATACCCTGCAAACTGTTTCTTTTCAGAAATCAACTCAAATCCCAGATAGCCCATAGCATTTATCGTAGCGGAAAGCAAGAAGGCCACTACTTGGCTTCGCACCAAAATCGAAGCAAAAAGACCAATTGCCGAAAAGGTCATTCCCAAAAGCATTAGCCCAAGATAAGCTCCAAGGATACTTCCATAATCAAGGGACACATTATCCAAAGCAAGCGCTTGTACTGAAGGAATATAGGTAGCGGCGGTAAGGGCAAGTGTAAGGGCGACTATGCTAATGGAAGCAAAGTATTTTCCCAATACAATCTGCAACGGAGAGAGTGGTTTTGTGACCAATAATTCTAGCGTGCCTTCCGCCGATTCTTCAGCAAACTGACGCATGGTGGCAGCACTCACTACCAATATCAAAAAAATGGGGGCCCAGGTGAAAAAGGGGTCCAACGACAAAATGGAGCGTTCCAACACACTATGGGATGGAAAGACCCAAACATAAAGACCGGTAAGCAAGACAAAAAGAGCTATCGCTGCATACCCAACAATTTGTCCAAAAAACTGAATAAACTCTTTTTTGTAAATCGCAATCATTTCTTGGAGTTGACAGTTGATGAAGTATAATATGCGAACGCCTCCTCTAAATTAGGACCGTGAGTTTCCTGCAGTTCCGATAATTTTTTATCTGCGACTAGTTTTCCTTGATTAATAATCAGTACCCGGTCACATAGTGCTTGCACCTCTTGCATCAAATGCGTGGATAATATTATCGCCTTATTGGCAGCAATCTCGCGTAGCCT
>JBMHCE010000023.1:0-67723 GCA_049890075.1 Chitinophagales bacterium | reverse complement strand
TCCGCAGAGCAATAGGTAGCGTGAATCTTCATGGATTAGCAAAATAAATAAACCGATACATTTGATATCAGGAAAAGAATCAATACCTCAACTCAAATCAATGGCTATAATTAAGTGGCAGACCGGGCAATACCATCCTGTAGTTCATCTCCCAGAAGACTACGAGATAAGAGATTTTACCACAGGTAACTATGGTCCTTCAGAATATGAATTCGATATAGGAAGGTATGATGAGTTGCGTCCTGGAATGTATGCTACTGATCTATTTTCCGATGGTCGATTTTTACATATTGGTATTGACATTGGCGCTCCAGTAGGTACACCTTGTATGGCCTTTGATGATGGTGAAATTTCCCATTTTGGATACAATCCTGCGGATGGAGACTACGGCTATGTAATCATAACAAAACATCTTGTTGGAGAACATACTATTTGGGCGCTCTATGGACACTTAAGCGCTGATTCAATCAAGGGAAAACAAGTTGGTCAGAAAATCACTCGAGGCGAAGTCATTGGCTGGATGGGGGATAAGCATGAGAATGGAGGATGGGAGCCCCACCTACATTTTCAACTATCTCTTGATGAGCCGGAAACGCACGATATGCCGGGCGTTGTGAAACCTGAGGATCGAGACTGGGCCTTGCAAAAATATCCTGATCCGAGAGTGGTTCTTGGGCCTATTTATTGAGTGTGCGGATTTTTGGTTGCTTAGGTTACTTTCCTATACAGAACTTCGAAAAGATATAGCCAAGCACTTCATCATTAGTGACTTCACCGGTAATGTTGCCCAGGGCATTGAGGCTTTGTTGGATATCAGAGGAAAGAAGGTCTCCAGTTAACCCAACTTGAAGGGCCTGTTCAACTTTTTCCATAGAGGCAAGGGCTTCTTGCAGTGAGTAGACGTGTCGGCTGTTGGTAAGAATGACATCACTATGAATGTCGCCAAGTCCTTCAAGAACTGCTGTGATTTTATCCTGAATCAAGGAGATACCCTCTTCGGTGTTTTGGGTAAGGGAAACAAGGGTAATCTCTGGAAAAGCATCTTGCCAAACCTCCTTGTTACCGCATTCATCCATTTTGTTTCCGATAAGTATCACCGCGCTGTCATGGTGTAGACTTTCTACATGCTTACGAACCGAATGCGGACTTTCTTGCCCTGCGTCAAAGACATAGAGCATAAGTTGTGCCTTGGCCAATTCTTCCTTGGCTTTTGCCACGCCAACTTGCTCAATAACATCATCACTTTCCCGCAGCCCCGCGGTATCGATAAGCCTCAGGCGAAAGCCTTCAAATTGAATGACTTCCTCAATGGTATCCCGTGTAGTACCGGCGATGTTGGAGACAATAGCACGATAGTCTCTTAGGAGGGCATTGAGTAGGGTAGACTTTCCCGCATTGGGCTTACCGGCAATTACGGTAAGGAGCCCTTCTTTGATGACATTGCCTAGGGTAAAGGATTCGGCTAAAGGTTTAATGACGGATCGAATCTGTGCGATTAAATCGAGTAAGTCTTGGCGCTCGGCAAACTCCACGTCTTCTTCCCCAAAGTCGAGCTCGAGTTCGACAAGGGCCTTAAACTTGACTAATTCACTGCGTAGATTTTTGAGTTGATTTCGAAAGCCTCCTCGCATTTGATTTAGGGCTATTGTTCGGTCATGTTCGCTTTTCGAAGCAATCAAATCGGCTACGGCTTCTGCTTGGGTAAGATCAATGCGTCCATGAAGGAAGGCGCGTAGGGTAAATTCACCGGCTTCAGCAGGAACGGCTCCCGTCTGAATTAGAGTATTTATGATTTTCTGCGCAATGACCATAGATCCGTGGCATGAAATCTCAACACAGTCCTCAGTAGTAAACGACCTTGGGCTGCGGAAGACGGTTACAAGCACTTCGTCAATGCGTTGGATGGCCTTGGTATTTGAGCGATCTACAAAGTATCCATAGTGTGCGCTGTGGCTTGGGGCATCTAAAAGCGATTTACCTTGAAAACACTGATTGGCAATGGTAATGGCCTCCTCTCCACTCATGCGGATTACATGGATAGCTCCCATTCCTTCGGGGCTTGCGAGTGCTACAATGGTCTCTGGCCGTAACATATGGTCACAAAGGTAGCCAATAACCCTGTAGGCCAAGGCCTCACTGGAAAACTTAGGAAATGAATGGTTTACTCAATGAGGTGTGGACTATACTCATTGGGGTTAAATTATTGGTTGGGGAGGTGTATTTTGCCCTTGGATGGGGGCCGAACGGGGTGTCACTACGAATCAGATCCTATTCCATCAACGTAGAATCAGGAAAGTCCTCAGTAAGTGAATCGACAGGAACACTGCCAATTCCCAAGATATACCGGTGTATTACATCGATAGTTTCTGCATGTTCACAGCCGGAAAACTCAGGGATATCTCCATAGGTCATTAAAAATGCCATATCTCGGGTCATTTTCTGTCCCGTTGGATAAAACGACCAATGCCACGTTTCTTCTTGGTATCCGGTTCGATTGGGATCACTATCGTAGCACTGATAGTAACCGAAGCGCAAAGCATTCTCCTTTAGCCAGGCATAGCGTTTGTTGTCTTCAATTGTTGCCTTACGATATCGATTTCCGAGATCATCAATGTCAACCTCAGTACCCCAGTGATGCCGGGATATACCAGGCATTGCCACTATTTTCATTACATCTTGGCATTTTTCAACGCCTTCTTTCTTTGTCTTCTTCCAATCTCTATCCCAGAAATAGCATTGCTCTTCATAATCACGACTTGCTGACCGCACTAAAAGGCTTATATCATCTCTTTTTGCAGCGGCAAACATGGCTTCTAGGGAGTCACAGGCTTCTTTTCTCAGGTATAGTTTTCTGCCACCGTAGCAATATTTTCTGGCGATTACCCGAAAGTTACTATCCTCAGTAAAGTCTACTTGACCTGTTAACTCCTCTAATCTGAATGTGGGGACATAGGGTGTATCCAAAAAGTCTGAAAGGAGAGCATTGTGCAATGAATCGTAGATGTGTTTATTGTGCCCTATTGAATCTCCTTGTATTTCCTGATGTGATGAAGATACATTGAATGATCCGTCGAGTTGGCAACTCATCATCCATAGTAAACCCATTCCTAGAACCCAACAATACTTGTTTAACTGATGCAACATTGATTTTTGCTTCCTACTTGTTGTACTTAAAAATACAATCATTCTTTGTGTAATTGTTGTGATGTACCTTTAGGGTATGGTAGCAATAATAATGGGCAGTAAAAGTGATTTGCCGGTGATGCAAGAGGCAATCGACATTCTGCATTCTTTTTCTATTGAAACAGAAGTAAAAGTAGTTTCAGCACATCGTACTCCGAAGGCCATGGTTGAGTATGCCGAATCTGCTGTAAGCAGGGGAATCAACGTAATCATTGCTGGAGCAGGAGGTGCGGCCCATCTCCCAGGTATGGTGGCTTCTTTAACTACCTTGCCTGTGATTGGTGTACCTATAAAATCAAGCAACTCGATTGATGGCTGGGATTCCGTATTAAGCATTCTTCAAATGCCTTCCGGAGTACCTGTGGCTACTGTAGCCTTAAATGGTGCCAAAAATGCAGGAATTCTTGCAGCTCAGATCATTGCAGTGCATGATGATGGTGTGCAGCAAGCTATGCAATCCTACAAAGAGTCGCTGAAGGATAAGGTGGCGGTAATGAATGCCGAGTTAAACCAATAGGTTTAGACTACTGCGAAGATTGTTTTTTACGTCGAGATTTACTTCCACCATCCCGTTTTACCTGCCGTCTTATCTTATGATTGACGAGTCCTGCAGCGCCAAACCAACCAGCGACAAACAGCAAGCCGCCAGTGGGTCTCACATTCTTTAAAACTCCAAAATCGATAGTTGGATTCTCAAGAAGTAATCCGGTTTTTATATAAAAGAACCCACAAAAAAGAAAGATCCCAGTAATAAGAAGATTAACCGGCCACTTTTCAGTTATGTTACATTGCTTAAAAACTACAAGCATTAGAATTCCTCCGAGACTATGATAGATTTGGTAGTTGACCGTAGTTGTCCAGAGGGATAATAACTCGTCATCTTGCGTTACCTCATATATAAAATGACTTCCTAATGCTGCTAGCAGAACGGATATTCCAAGAAGAATGAAAAAGAAAACGATATAGTTTTTCATAGTAAGTTATGGTTCTAAGGACCAGCGGATAGGCTCCTGGTTTGTATTTTGAAGATAGTCATTACAACGTGAAAAATGCTTATTGGTCAAAAAGCCTCGATGCGCCGATAGAGGAGAGGGATGAACACTTTCTAGGATTAGATGGTCGCCATGAATTAGATGTTTTTTTTGCTGAGCAAATCGACCCCAAAGCATGAAGACCATGTGATTATGATGCTTTGCTAGCTTTTCAATAACATAATCTGTAAACTCCTGCCATCCGATATCTTTATGGGATGATGCCTCGTGTGCCCTTACGGTCAACATTGCATTAAGTAGCAAAACGCCTTGTGTTGCCCAAGAGCTTAGGTCTCCATGACTGGGTATAGGGATGCCAAGATCCGCATGGATGGCTTTGAATATGTTGTTCAAAGATGGTGGTGGTTTAATGCCCTGCGGTACGGAGAAGCTCAGGCCATGAGCTTGTCCTGGTCCATGATAGGGATCTTGTCCTAGAATGACCACCTTAACATCGTTTAGGGGTGTAGTATTAAATGCATTGAAAATCTGTGATCCAGGGGGGTAATGAGTTATTCCTTCAGCGCGCTCCTCGAGTAGTTTTTGTTTTAGCTGTTGAAAGGAGACTTCTTGAAAAGCCGGATTGAGCAGTTCAAGCCAAGAGGGATGAATGATAACATTACTCACGGTAGGTTGCATTCGTTATTGCAGGGCAACACCGAGATCGTCAATCAAGTCTTCTACATCTTCTATTCCAACACTAAGTCGAATAAGGTTGTCATAAAGACCAATAGACTCCCGTACTTCTTTGGGAACAGAGGCATGCGTCATGATTGCTGGATGTTCAATAAGACTTTCTACTCCACCAAGGGATTCAGCTAAGGCAAACAGTTTTACGCGCTCAAGTACTGTTCGAGCTGCATCAATATTTCCATCAAGGTAAAAGGTTATCATACCTCCAAACCCACTCATTTGTGCCGCAGCGAGCTCATGTTGCGGATGGCTTTCTAGCCCGGGGTAAACTACCTTTTCAACGCGCGGATGGCTTTCGAGAAACTCAGCGACTTTCTGGGCATTTTCTGCGTGACGCTGCATGCGGATACCAAGGGTTTTTATCCCTCGTAATACCAACCATGAATCAAAAGGGCTAGCACATGGTCCGATGGAGTTTTGCAGGGTAAAGAGCTTGTTATAGATCGACTCGTTATTTGTCATGATCGCTCCTCCGACTACATCGCTATGACCATTGATAAACTTAGTGAGTGAGTGATAGGCAATATCAGCTCCCAACACCACAGGATTTTGAAAATAGGGAGACATAAAGGTGTTGTCCACTACACTGAGCGTATTGGATTCTTTAGCTAGGGAGGCAATGGATGCAATGTCACTGATTTTAAGTGTTGGGTTGGTCGGGCTTTCAAGCCAAATCAAATCAGCTCCCTTTTGTAACTCTTCCTTGACGGCATTTAGATCGGTCGTGTCGATAAAAGTAAATTCATGTCGGTCTTGAAACACCGTAGTAAAAAGGCGATAGGTTCCTCCATAAACATCATCACCACTGATAATTTTGCTTCCCGCGGGTAACATATGCATAATGAGGTCTATCATACTTAATCCGCTTGCTGAGGTAAGCGCATAGCTTGTTTGCTCAAGCGAGGCAAGATTTTCTTCTAGTCGACTTCTGGTGGGATTATGGGATCTTGTATACTCATATCCTTTATGCTCTCCTGGGCTAGATTGCACATAGGTTGACGTTTGATAGATTGGAGGCATTACAGCGCCGGTCTCCTTGTCTGGATGACCTCCGGCATGAATTGCTCTTGTAGAGAATCCTTTATTCGACGAGTTTCCCATTGTCTTGTATGATGTTTAATATTGCATGATCCTTTTCATCGCGCTCGCGATTAAGTGAAAAGTTATTTTCTTCCATCCACTGATCATTATACACTTTTGAGGCATATTTACTGCCGGCATCATGAAGGATAACTAAGATCTTTTTCGGCTCGCTTAGCTCTTGAGCATAGCGTATAGCTCCAACGACTGCGGCTCCGCATGACCCACCAGCATAGATTCCTTCCTGCTGACATAGCGCTCTTGTCATGTGAAAGCTTTCTTCATCTTCAACCATTACAAATTCATCGATAACGTCAAAATGAACGTTTCCAGGAAGAAAGTCCTCTCCAATCCCCTCGAGAAGATAGCCATGGGCTCCACTCATGTCGCCCGTTTCATGATATTTTTTGAGAATACTTCCCTTGCAGTCAACACCTACTACCTGCAGTCCTGGGATATGTTCTTTTAGGTATTTACCCGTTCCACTCACGGTTCCGCCTGTCCCTACACTTGCCATGAAAACATCAAATTTTCCTTGGGTTTGTCGCAAAATTTCTGGACCAGTTTCCATGTAATGGCACTCAGCATTATAGATGTTGTCATATTGGTTGACATGAAAAGAATTCGGCAGGGATTTGAGACTTGCTGCTACGGAGTAATAGCTCCTTGGATCTTCGGGTTCCACGTGCGTAGGACATACAATGACCTTGGCTCCAAAGGCTCTTAGCGCGTCTATCTTTTCTTGTGATTGCTTGTCGGCCATAACAAAAATACAATCGAACCCATGGGTGTTTGCGTACAAGGCCAGACCAATTCCCGTGTTACCTGAAGTACATTCAATAATGGTTCCTCCAGGCTTTAAGTCGCCATTTTCTACAGCTTTTTTTGCCATGTAGATTCCCATGCGATCTTTAATCGATCCTCCAGGGTTGAGATACTCAAGCTTGACATAAATCTCTGACTCAACATCTTTTGCTACGCGGTTTAACCGAATAATTGGTGTATTTCCAACCGCATCAATGATCGATGAATGCTTAAATGCGTCCATTACTATTTATATTTTAGTTAAGGTTTGACAAGGTAGTCTTTGCGACGCCTTTCAACACCTACTTTTTGGAATTCTGTTTGATTTGATCGACTAAAATAGATTGCTCTGTAAATCCATTACTTCGCCAGATTTCCTTCCCTTCTTGATATAGAGCAAACACAGGTACACTGGCAACATTGTATGCTTTGCCAAGATCTGGGTTAGCAGCAATATCGACGCGCTCTACACGAACACTTGCTCCATAATTCTTTTCAATATCATCGATAATCGGTGCCATGGCTTTGCAGGGAGCACACCATGGAGCATAAAAGTCCAGGAGCAACAAATCGCTTTCTTGAATCAATGACTTTAGTTCTTCTGCGTTGATTCCTGTACTTGCTAAATCACTGACTGCCTTGATTACTGGTAACCCTTCATTTTGCCATCCTATGAGGCCACCTTCTAAGTTGTACACTTCCATAAATCCCCTCTCAGCAAGAATAGAAGCAGCCTCACTGCTTCGGCCTCCCGAGGCACAATAAACCACGATAGGCTTTGATTTTTCCATTAGTTCAACTTTAGCCTCAAAGTCATCATCATAGAAATTGATGACCGTTGCCCCTTCAATGATTCCGAGCTGAGTTTCATCCGGTGTTCTTACATCAAGAATCAATGCCTTGTTCATTAGCTTCTTAGCCAATACCTCGTTGGATATGTTCTCCAGTATACCACCTTCTTCTGGATGCTGACCTAGACTATTGCAGGCAAAGAAAAACGTTGATATCCATAGTAAAATGATGAGGCGTAGAGAATGAGAAAGCTTGTACATAGACGATATTGTTTATCCAAAAATAAAGGGATAAAACTACATTGAAGGTGAGAATTGTATTTGTGCTATTTTGTAAGAAATTATTTCTATGAAACGAATTGCACTCCTTGGGTTGCTCTTGCCCTTGTTATCACAAGCACAGATTTTAGTAAATGTCCCTCTTTCTGATGGTGTTTTACCAGCTACTTGGCAAAATGTTGATATCGATGGTTTTGCTGCTGACGTATTTTATACCGATCAGGGGATTTGGGCTGGTGCTACAGCTTGGGAAGAAGTGAACTTTTCTAGCTACGGCCGAGCTTTTTATTCAACGTCAAATTTTGAGACAGCTACGGGCAATGCTAATGATTGGATGATAACGGATGCAATCTCGATTACACAAGAAACTCGACTTGACTTCGAGTTGGTTTCCTCTCAGTTTAATGGACCGGAAAGTCATACGGTGTATGTGGCCGACATGATTGCCGGTGCTACGCCTCAACCTAGTGACTTTGGTGCACCCGAACAAAATTTCACAACCATTCCAGGTCAGTGGTCCTCGAATGAAGTCGATCTTTCAGCCTATATCGGCAGTACAATTTATATAGCCTTTGTTAATGATAATCCTTCTTCAGGAAATATTCAGGGTATTAGAAACATTGTAGTGCGAGAGCTTTTACCCAATGATGTGTCTATCGAGTCATTGAACTCTAATGCGGTTAACCAACGTACTCCCTTAAATTCTACGACGCGCTATTCGGTATTAGATTATTCGAAAACCAGTGCTTTTCAACCACGAGTGACCCTCAGAAATCAAGGACTTAATGCCTTGGATTCCGTGGTGATCACAATGAATATAGATGATGATGTTACAGGATACGCTATTTCCGATACCTATACCTTGTCTCCGGCGTTAGCTGCAGGCGATACCACAACAATTGCTTTAGCCGCTATTGGACTAGATACCTTATTCCCTGCCTTGCAGTCAAACCAGGAATTAGACGTTGAGATTTTTACTGATTCTTCTAATGGCAACGGATTAAGTCTTGCTGAGGATACGGTCTTTTCCTTCATGATAAATCCTCGTCAGTATTTTTCACCACCTTATTCTACTTCTTTCGAATATGTCTTAGGAGGGTCTTCCTTTAGTTGGGAATGGAATGAATGGGGATGGAAGTCTTTTGATGTCAATGATGATAACGATGCAATTCTTGTTGATCAACAATCAAATTACACGGCAGCTGATGGTGCTTACATGCTCTTTAGCGGCGTCCGATTTTCCGGCGCAGTAACTGATGGCGATGTTGGCGACTATGTAGAAACACCTGAAATGCAATTTGATGCAGGGGACTACGTAATTTCTATGCTAGGCGCGGCAATAAGTGGTAATGGATCGACACTAGACGTTGATCTTGTGAGGTCAAATGGTTCTTCACTGTCATTGGGTCAGCTTAGCACAGGAGGAGGTACAACCCATCAGTCAGTATCCTTAGCATTTAATGTTCCGACTACGGATTCAGGGTATGTACTTCGTTTTACTGAGCGTACTGGTGATCGAGGGTCATGGGATTTGTTATCTATTGAAGAATTGACCCCACCTGTCGCAGGAGGTAATCTTGCTGCAACCGATGAGACGAATCCATTTGTGGAATATTGTGACAGAAATGTAATTCTCACGAATACCTCTGTGGCTACCGGTGGTGGATCGACGGTTGATTGGGGGGATGGCAGTGCTGTGCAATCCATGCTACCTGGAGCTAGTTTGCAGCATAATTATTCAAGCAATGGAAACTATACCATTTCGGTAACAGCCTCAAATCCAGCAGGAAGTGATCAGTTTACCATTGATCTAGAAGTAACCGATCCTCCCGCATTGAATGCTGAATTCATTGTCATCAATCAAGGCAATGGAAATGTGAGTATTACCCTAGAAGAGACTTTCCCCTGTGGAGGAGTTCAAACAACGGTGGATTGGGGTGATGGTACGGTAAATTCATCTACAAGTCATGTGTATTCTTCCAATGGAACATACACCATTACACTGACAGCACAAACAGCCATTGATATTGATCAATCCAATAACTCAGTGACGATTGCTGGTTTACCGACGTCTATTGATGATATTTCCGAAGGATTCCGGGTAGGTCCAAATCCAGTACACGATGAATTGCAGATAGCATGGATGACACCAATTGACCACATAACAATCATGGACGCTCAAGGTCGCGTGATAAAAGATTGGAAGGCCTCTAGCAAAACGTCAAGTGTAATCTTCAATTGCAAAGATTGGCAGGCTGGAAGTTACATTGTTCAGATTCAAGAGGGGCAAGATATGCGAGCAATTCCAATTCTTGTTGAGTAATCATACATTACAAATTGTCTAAACAATAGGGGAGCGCAAGCTCCCTTTTTTGTTTTGTCCTAAATCATGAGGACTCGCCTTGCAAAATGTGATACAGTGGATTAGGTAGAGTTGTTCTTCTCCTGTATCTTGTAGGGATACAGTTAAATTATGGTTAAATCATTGACGCATTATCTTACATCAGTAGTGCTTGTATTGCTATGCACTCTTTCTTCTTTATCTGCACAAACCATTCATCAAGATTACGTTGACGGAGAGCTTTTTATTAGAACGCATACCGCGTTAAGTCCGAATGACGTATGGAGTAAACAAAAGACTCGGTATACGGATATTCAGTCCGTATTGTCAACTCTTGATGTGATAGCTGTCGACTATCTCTATCCTGTGTTACGGCATCAAAGTGAAGAATTGGATAACATTCTATGGGTGAAGTTTAGCCATGCATCTGCAATTGATCCCGTACTTAAGTCACTAAACGCAATGGATGAAGTAGATTACGCCGAGCGTGTTCCTTTGATGAAAACAACACTCGTTCCTAATGATCCAGGAACAAATCAAGTTTATGCGCTCAACCTAATTGATGCTTTTGATGCCTTTGATATTCATACAGGCGGAAACTCGGTCATCTGTGTGGTAGATAATGCCATTCAGATATCTCACCCTGATTTAGCTCCTAATGTGTGGGTGAACCCAGGAGAAGTTCCAAATAATGGAATAGATGACGATAACAATGGCTATGTAGATGATGTCAATGGTTGGGATGCTGCGGATAATGATAATGATCCCAATCCACCAAACTCATCATTTAGCCATGGAACGCATTGTTCTGGAACGGCGGCTGCTGCTACAAATAACGGCACGGGAGTGGCCTCGATTGGCTACAATTGCAAGTTAATGGCAGCGAAAGCGACCCGCAGTAGCAGTAACAACCAGTTTTTAGATAATACCTATGGAGGAACTGAGTATGCCATTGCAGCAGGTGCAGATGTTGTATCGATGTCTTTTGGTGGTGGCGGGTTTAGTAATGCCTATCAATCCCTATTTAACTTTGGGCATGGTCAAGGCATAACTTTTGTGGCTGCTGCAGGTAATGACAACACCTCTCAAGTCTTTTATCCCGCGGGCTACAACTATGTGATTTCGGTGGCTTCCACGACAAGTAATGATAGTAAGTCAAGCTTCTCTAACTATGGAACATGGATTGATATAGCAGCACCCGGAAGCAGTATTTATTCTACTATTCCAAATAACACCTACGGAACACAAAGTGGTACTTCGATGGCTTGTCCATTAGTTGCAGGATTATGCGGTTTATTGAAGTCTTACAATCCAGCTCTTACGCCAGATGAAATTGAAAATTGTCTCGATCAATCTGCAGATAACATTGATGCACAAAATCCGTCATATGTTGGTGCCTTAGGGGCGGGCAGAATTAATGCGTTGGGCGCTTTGCAGTGCACCAATCCAACCAATCCCCCGGTAGTTCAGTTTATGTCAGATGCCGATGGACCACAATGTACGGGAGCTACCGTGCAGTTTATGGACCAGTCGCTGTACAATCCATCTTCTTGGTCCTGGAGTTTCCCCGGGGGAAGCCCAGCAACATCGTCAGCACAAAACCCTACAGTAACCTACGCTAACAACGGAATCTATGATGTCACGCTGACTGCAACCAATCAATATGGATCGACCACTCTTACGGAGAGCGCTTATATAGAAGTTGGGCCGAATGGAATAGAGGTTTTCTTTGCTGAGGATTTTGAGTCAGGACTCAATGCTTGGACAATTGAGAACCCTGATGGCGGAATTACATGGGAGGTAGTTACTGTTGGTGGCACCAATAGCGGCAGCCAGGCGGCGAAACTCGATAACTACAATTATAATGCTTCAGGACAGCGGGATGCTATTGTGTCTCCAGCGTTGGACTTTACGGGACGCTCTTCTCTTCGCTTAACCGTGGATTATGCGCACAGAAGATATTCTCAAAATGAGGCTGATTCGCTTATTCTATCGATCTCCACTGATGGTGGAAATACTTATACCCGACTTTTTGCTGAGGCTGAAGATGGTTCAGGAACATTAGCGACGGGATATACCACTACAGCAGAGTTTATTCCTTCTACACCTGATGATTGGTGTTATGCGGGTGTACTGACAGGATGTATTGATCTTGACTTGAGCGCATATGACGGACAAGGCAATGTCCGGCTGAAAATCGAAAATGTGAATGACTACGGAAATAACATGTATGTAGATAACGTGCAGCTTTCGAGTAATTGCTTTATTCAACCTGGTGCACCAACAGCTCAGTTCTCTTATTCGGCAAGCAGTGGATGTCCTCCAATAACGGTACAATACACGGATGAATCTTATGGAAACCCAGCACCATCCTCTTGGTCTTGGTCCTTCCCAGGGGGCTCTCCGTCAAGTTCTACTCAACAAAATCCAACGGTGACGTATGGCACGGATGGAACCTATGATGTTTCATTAACCGTTTCCAATGGTAATGGAAGCGATACCTATACCCAAACAGGTATTATTACCGTGAATAGTAATACGTCAACTCAATTCTATTTTGAAGATTTCGAGGTAGCAGGCCAATCAGGCTGGACACTTACCAATCCTGATGGAGATGTTTCCTGGGCAGCTTCTACTAATGCTACTGGTCAAGGTGGTGTGCGAAGCATATTCATGGACTTCTATAACTATGACAATGCAATAGGTGAAGAAGATTACCTCAACAGCCCGGCTCTCGACCTTTCTGGGCAGGATAACGTGGAACTAACTTTTGATTATGCCTATGCCCGGTATGTTGATGCTAATGGCGCAACGACTGCTGATAAAATTGAGGTTTTTGTAAGTACGGATGGCGGTAATACTTATCCTGATTTAGTCTTTATAGGCGAGGAAGATGGTACAGGTAATTTTTCAACGAGTGCTGATGTTCAAGCAGCTTTTGTGCCGAGTACGGCTGGAGATTGGTGTGGTAGCGGTTTTGGTGCAGCTTGTCCTGTAATTGACTTAAGCGCCTATGATGGTTTGGCTGATGTACGACTACGCGTCACTTCGACCAATAACTATGGTAACAACTTTTATATCGATAATATCGAGTTAAGTAGTGGTTGTACCCCTGCAGCAACAGGGCCGACCGCTAATTTTTCTTCAACGAATGCCACAGGATGTGCACCATTCACAGTCACCTACACGAATAACTCACTAGGTTCACCCACTTCTGAGCAATGGTTATTCCCAGGAGGAAACCCGGCATCATCTACTTCGAGTCCGGTTACCGTAACCTACAATAATGCTGGTCAATATGATGTGACCTTGATTGTGAGTGATGGGGTGGAAAGTGATACGCTTTTGAGATCGAATTATGTTGATGCGCAGACACCGCAAAACGCTGCATGTCAGAATACGACGGTTGCATTAAATGGAAATGGAATCTATTCGTTAAGTGCTAATGAAATTGATCTAACACCCGCTTCGCAATGTGGTAACCCAACTATTAGTTTGACGGGAGTTACGACCTATACTTGCAATAATTTGGGACCAAACGATGTTGTATTGACTTACGATTACGGAAGTTTCCTGTCATCTTGTGTGGCAACGGTGACTGTTGTTGACAATCGTTTTCCTGATGTATACTGCGCCAATGCGACAGTCAGTCTCGATGTAAATGGTGTAGGGGTGTTATCTCCCGATGACGTGGACAATGGTTCGGTAGATAATTGCTCGATTGCCTCTCGAACATTGAGTCAGACGACTTTCAATTGCGCTGACATCGGTCCTCAATTTGTTGTCATGGATGTTACTGATGCCTCAGGAAATACAGAGTCATGTTCAATCTTGGTTAATGTAGTTGACGGTAATGTCCCAATTCCAAGCTTTGGTTATGGTTTGAATGGTCTTGAAGTCAACTTTAACAATGCATCCGCGGGTAACTGGATTACGGCTGATTGGAATTTTGGCGATGGCGGTACTGCTCAAGGTGATCTAGTTTCGCATACTTATGGCGCACCAGGTCAGTATATAGTGTCGTTGACATTGAATAACGGCTGTACTTCAATTACTGAAGTGGATACCATTACCGTATTTGGAAATCCTAATTCAATTGAAGATTTCAGTTTGGAGCGAGTTACGGCTAATCCAAATCCAACGCAGGATATTATAGAGTTATCCTACACTGGACCTATAACCTCTGTAGACTTAGAGTTGCAAACTATGCTCGGACAGAAACTATGGTCGAAGTCTGCAGTAACCCTAGGTGGTCAGAGTAACGAGAGTATATCATTAGCGAAGCTTGCTGAAGGAAACTATGTTTTATCTATAATGGACTTCAGGGGTGCTCGATACAACCTTGTAGTTAGCAAGACAGAGTAAGATTTTAATCGGGATTTTATTCTCGCTAGAGCTTTCTTTGGTGCACTTGGCAAGTGCCCCTATGAGCTTCTTGTAGCATGGCTTATTAGCTAGATACTAATTGATAAAATTTTACTGCTTCATTACTTCGTAGATTGATGGGTGAGGTGGGTGGGGGAGGCCCCGCCTTAGTTAACTGAGGTGGTTGAGTGTAATACACCAACGATGCAATCCCGTTTACTAGCTCATACACTCCTTTTACTTGCTGGCGATAGCTAATCTCTAATCACCAGAGAATTCCCGCTTTGAATCTCTTCCCTTTACAGCATAAATCAATTCTATGTCTGTAAAAAATTCCTTTATCGCCACCTGCTTTTTGCTTTCGGCTTCTGTTGCTGCCCAAGTAAACACCTCTTTTTTTCTACTCTATGAAGATGGCCTAGATATTCACTTCCAAGTATCTAATCATACTAAAATGGCACATGTGCAGGCAGCGAGTTATACCTATTCAAATGATGATGATATATGGTACTCCTTTCAGGCTCTTGACCCAAGTACGAGCCATGACTTCGTGCTTGAATGTGGTTTGACTTACGATACGCTAATCGTTGACTTTGAGGACTCGGTTCGTTGGAGATCGCCATCGAACAAAATGCTGTTTGCTCTAAATCGCTGGATGACAGATGGTCAAAATCATTCGCTAGGGGAGTGGGCTATTCAAGCTAAACATGATAAAGATGTCTCGGAATCTGAGGTTTTAAGCCTTTTGCAACAGCTATCGGAGTACTCCTACATCTATAATCGGCATTCTACTTACGAAGAGTCTGTTCGAGATGTAGTCGATCATCTGGCACTAATGACAACATATAATGAGACAACTTCTCCTTGTGCTTGTATCCAGTTAAATCATTTTGCGGATTTAGCACCACGGTCTTCGAGCCGTGGGTGGCCTCTTTTGGATGGCTATACTTTTCTTGATCCACCAGACTTTCGTTTTGCCGAAGCTCATCCTCAATACTATAGGTACACTACGCAATCTCCCAAATTTCATGAATGGTATCGGTATGCTCTAGGACCAGCGAAAAAGATATCGCTTCATTTGTATGATAGAGGCGGTTCGAATGCTGTTATACTTAGTGAAAGAGAAGGGAATGATTACGCCTTAGCGAACCATGCCTATCTCAGCTTTGCATATCTCTGCGTCAACCGGAATACTGGATATCTAGATGACTGTAAATGCTCTAAGAGAATACTTGTTGATTATAGATATGATACGAGGCACATAGCAATTGCTGAGCGATTACGACCCTTGGCAAAAGTCGAAAGCGTTGTTGAAGAATACGCAATGCTTCTAAAAAGTACACCGGGTGACGTGCAGATTTTAGATGGACGTAGCGCACGCACTGAAACATCCTGTCGAGGATATTTTGATTTCGATTTCCTAATGGATATCGGCGAGTTAGCAATACAAACGATTGGATTGGTTGAAGGCTTTCAAACAAGTCACGGTTCGTCTTCTGGAACGCTGCAAAACACTTTGCCTGATGTAACGGATGCACTGATTAATGTCTTTGATGAATCACCTATTCGCGTTGAGGGAGATTGTGAGCGTAAAGATGTTCGTTTGGGAATGCTTCAATCATGGTTTTATGATACACTTGTGCCCAACACACCAGTACAATACATTCTTGCGAGTCGAAGTGTAGTAGCTGGAGGAGGTAAGAGGAAGTGGGATATCTATGCCAAAAGCCAAAGTGACTTTAGCTTATCAGGGATTATTGATCAGGGATACGGAGACTCATTAAAAACGGCTTCGTGCTGTAATGCTCGTCTGATGAACTACAGCCTTGCTTCAATGGATGGTCCTTTGGCAAAATCAGATTTATTGGGAAGAATCAATATGTTGCATAATCTTAGTGGCCCATGGGAAAACTCGAACACCACGGGATATCTACAATCTGTTTCTTTACGCAGTAATCGCGGATTCTTCACCTTCGGATTTAATGATTCTGCCTGTGCTTGGTCGCTCCCAGAACCGCTTAAAGAGGGAAAGACGATATCGGATAATTTTCATGAAACCCTAGGCGATTCAATTTCTGATATCAGCCTATATATGGCTAATCAAGAGGTAACAGTTAATCAATCTATTCGGCTCCACCCTAATCCATTTTCTAGCGAATTGAACTTGCGTTATAATCATCCGGAAGATATTCAGCGCACACTGATTGTGGATTTTCAGGGAAGAGTCGTTTTAGACCATTTAGGATTTCTTGAAGCGATTGACGGTTCATTATGGCCTTCAGGCATGTACACGCTTATTGTACAGTCAAAGGATGGTTCAGCATGGGTGCAACATCTTGTACTAAAACAGTAAAGTAATGACACGATGTATCCCGTTACTGGTAAGTCTTATCACTCTATGTATGTTAGGACTTTTGGGTTGTGTGGCTGATGATGGCGATGGATTAGTTACACCTCCCTCACAGCATGAGTTAAGTATTGATGAAGACAGCTTGGCAGCCATAGGGCATTTGCATTGGATCTTCGATTCCTGTTTTTGTGCTGACGATTCGTTAATGCTCTTTTGGACGGATACAAGTCCCGTTCAAGGGTTTTATTACTGGTCTTCTTCGCAGCAACTGCATCCATGGACCAGCGAGGAGGATACTTCGAATTTGTTTGAAGTGTTTATTCCTACTTTACCTGCATCTTGTGCACATCAAGATTGGGTCGAAGTGACCATAAGGAGGGTTGAAGAGTCTTTCCAATATATTCTAACGAATGCTTTTAACTGGGCTCAACCTTGTACGGGAGAATTGTGATTACCTTGTACGTGGCAAACTCAGGATTCATTATGCTTAGAATGAAGTGGCTTCAAGGCAAAATCTATTTATTGATTGGAACATTGGTTCTGATATTCAGTCCGGCTTGCACAAGGGCCCAGGCTTATGCGATAGGAAGTACAACGATAACTTTCAATGATGCTAGCCGAAGTCGCCCAATCGAAACAAAGATTTTTTACCCTTCTGATATTGGTGGAGTAGATGAGGTTGTGGCATCAGGACAGTTTCCCGTATTGGTGTTAGGTCACGGGTTTCTGATGGGTTGGGATTCCTATCAAATCTATTGGGAAGAGCTTGTTCCTGAAGGCCATATTGTCTGTCTTCCAACGACAGAGTCAGGTCCATTGCCGAGTCATGGAGACTTTGGACAAGATATCTCATTCATCATTGCTGCCATGCAGGAGGAGGGCTTGAATGCGAATTCTTTGTTTTACAACGCTGTGTCTTCTCAGGCCGTTGTTATGGGGCATTCTATGGGCGGTGGATCATCTGTATTGTCGGCTTCTGCTAGTCCGCTGGTCACTGCTATGGTCAACTTTGCAGCTGCCGAAACCAACCCCTCAGCAATTTCAGCGGCTTCAAGTATCACGGTACCGTCACTTATTTTTTCCGGGGATGATGATTGTGTAACTCCTGAAGCGCAAAATCAAGATCTTATGTACGATAACCTTGCATCATCGTGTAAGTATCAGATAAGCATTATCAATGGGGCTCACTGCTTATTTGCGAATAGCAATGCAGTTTGTTCCTTAGGAGAAACCTTTTGTAATCCATCGCTTTCAATAACACGAGAGGAGCAATTGGATATTGTGATTTCATTTCTTAAACCCTGGCTTAAGGCAACACTACTTAACGATGCTATTGCTCAAGCTGAATTCAACGACTCTTTACAAGCATCGCCAAGAGTAAACATTAAGCAATCATGTGAGACAACTGGCATAGGATGGGATCTTTCTCAAGATCAATGGAAGGCTTGTTACAATCGTTCAGATGGAAGACTTTCTTTAACCTGCTCAGATGAAATGCTGGAAGGAGAAATTGAGGTTTACACACTTACTGGCTCGAGAGTACTTAAGACAGAAATTCATGCATCCCATAGTAGTTATGACATCTCATCTTGGTCAGAAGGTGTTTATGTTATATTGGTTAACGGTGTTAAAAATTCTAAAGTAAGTCAGCTCATTATACGATAAAGAGATTGTCCTCGTTGATTAGGCAAATGGATAAATTTCTTCCATTAATTGACCATAGTTTAGAGTATGAATGATATACTAAAAAAAACATCTAAGCAGGGATTTGCTTTGTTCATTGTTCTCTTTCTTCTTGGCCTTATTATCCTGTTATTGCCCTCTTGTGGTTCTACTCAGGAATCCTCACCTTACGGTGAAGACTATGTTTTTGGCATTGATGTTTCTAAGTATCAGGGTGAAATTGATTGGAGTCAAGTAGGATCGCACCATCCAATAGATTTTGTCTTTATTCGGGCGACAATGGGAAGTAATGGGAAAGATGCTTTCTTTAAGCGTAACTGGAAAGGGGCTCAAGAAGAAGGATTCATTCGAGGGGCATACCATTATTATCGACCCAATGAAAACTCAACCCAACAATTTGAGAATTTTTCGTCCACGGTGAGATTAGATAGCGGAGATTTTGTGCCAGTATTAGACATTGAAAAGGACAGTGATTATGGCCGAGACAATCTGCGGATGGGAATACTTAATTGGCTCGCACTAGCCGAAGAAGAATATGGCGTGAAGCCCATTATTTATACTGGCTTGACTTTTTACGAGCACGTCTTACAAGGATATGTGGATGATTACCCGTTATGGATTGCTGCCTATTCGGGAAAGGACCGATTAGCAGGTATACCTTGGACTTTTCATCAGTTTTCGGATAATGTTCGAGTAAATGGCATAACTGCAAACAGAGTTGATGGTAACGACTTTAATGGTAGTTTAAGTGAGTTGGATTCCTTTAGAATAAAGTAGACTTTGATTCATTTTTCAGTAAACCTCGTATATTAAGACTAACACACAACCTAAATTCCCCACTATGTACAAGATAAAACTGGCAGTGTTTGCCTCGGTAGTTCTATTGATTTCATGCAAGTCAGATGATAACCCTACCACACCACCTGAAATCCAAGGCAGAAAAATGCTTTTGATGGGTAACAGTTTCTTTCGTCCATATGCGGAAAACCTAACGGAATTGGCGCTCGATGCTGAAATTGAAAATCATAATAGTACGACAGTCTTTCGCGGAGGGGATAATGGGCGACCGCAAAATTTTTGGAATGATTCGGCAAGTGCAGAGCACTTAACGATTAAGTCGGTTCTTGACCAAGGAGATGTTGAACTTTTTGGAATGACGGCAGGGTATGATACTTCTGCTGGGGCAGATCTCACCTATGGACATCGGGCTTGGATAAACTACGCAGTAGAGAGAAACCCTGGGATTACAGTATTTATCGCCATTCCACAAGTTGATTTTCCCGCAAACTGGGAACAATTAGCTGCTGATTTTGGATATACTACATTTCAGGATTTTTACGGTTTTTTTGTTGAAATGGTACATGACTCTATAGTTGACCCCCTGCGCCTTGAGTTTCCCAATACTACAATTTTTACGATTCCTACAGGTTGGGCTTCTGTTGAACTCACCCAAATGAAACTTGATAATGAGCTGCTAGATGACATAGGATTAATGGGAGCTAAGCCCACGTCCTTGTTTACAGACCAGAAAGGTCATCAAGGACAAATCATTATTGAGACAGGCAGCCTTGTGTGGCTTAACAGCATCTATGGAGTGGACTTGAG
This sequence comes from Chitinophagales bacterium, assembly GCA_049890075.1. GTDB lineage: Bacteria > Bacteroidota > Bacteroidia > Chitinophagales > UBA8649 > UBA8649. The sequence continues at coordinate 47,518 of JBMHCE010000023.1, read as the reverse complement.
CACAAACATATACAACACAGGGTTCAACACTGATTTGCATGCCATTGCTCAGCGAGTTGTGGATAATCATGATCCAAACTACAGGCAATAAAGCTTACTAGTCCTTGAGGTACTTTGCCTCGAGATAAAAGGTGCCAAAAGGGATCAATGAGGCTAAAAAGACCATTGTGCTAAAGCCAATCTTCCATTGGTACTGTATCGCACAAGATAGTCCTACAGCGCAGTAGAGTAGAAACAATAGGCCGTGTGCCATACCAACGAAATAGTTGGGTTCAGGCATTGCATAGAAATGCTTTAATGGCATCGTTATTCCAAAGAGAAGTAAGAAGCTTATCCCTTCAAGCACGGCGATGTATCGGAAGGCTTTTAACAAGTTCATGGTATGCGCTTTTGCAATCCAAATGTATTGCTAGGAAGAAACTACTCGACCATTATTCAGTCAAAGTTTTTCTTCGTTAGATTTAGTGGAAGGCAAATAGTGTACGGATTGCCACCCAGTTGCCTACTGAAACAGGCGGATCATTTTTTATTGTTGCTAAGGATTTGAAGATCACTCGTTTTAGCCGCGCTTATTTGATGTAAATAACATTTTCACTTTACCAATTAGAATGTCAAGACGAATACTCGTGCTACCCTTTAGAATCCTGAATGGTTCGCCTACATGAATAATTTTATTCATAAAGACATTTGAAGTGATTCCCCATTTCAAAAGAAACAATTCACGTCCCCTCGACTTCTTTAGCTTTTTGGTGCTTTTAGAACCAAAATGGTAGACAATACTTTTTCCTAGCCCTTTAAAATGTCTTACACCCGATTCATATAGTTTTCTTGATAAATCAGGGTCTGAATACATGCCAGGACTAAACTCAATACTCATGCCTCCTACTAAATCCCATAAATCTTTATGTATCAGATTGGGAGGCCATGTACTTCCATTCCAATCCTGAGTGGTCAACGTGTGGTATTCCTTTAAGAGTTTTTGTTCATCAAACTCATCCACAGTTTCCCCATAATTTTTTACGACAACACATGGGTTTCCGGTATCAAATGGCTCAATCATGGTAGAGGAAAGCATAAATGATTTATGAGATATGCTAGTAATTTCTTTATCTAACTCTGTGTCCCAATTTGGAAGTACATACATGTCATCATTCATATAGACTATGTATTCTGACTTTATCAGGGATCTAGCGATGTTTAAGGCATAACAAATACCTATGTTTTCCTTGGATACAATGTAATCGATATCCCCTTGTTTTTTAAGCCATTCCACGGTTCCGTCATTCCCTTCATTTACAATTACAATGAGTTGGATATCAAGTGAAGAATTTCTTTTGATACTTGAAATGCAGAGTTTTAGATAGTCTATGTTGTTCCATGTGGGTATAAGTATTGATAACCTATATTCTGCTTTTGATGAGTTATGATATTTTGTTATGTTCTCTAGCATGTTTCTTGGTTTCACTTATTCCAGTTGTAAAGAAACAAGTTTCGTTCGTCCCGAAAATAAAAAAGCCCACCATGCGGTGAGCTTTCTTTTCTTGGTGACCCAGGGAGGATTCGAACCCTATGTATTGAAACTGAGTAATATCACCAAAAAACTATTTTATCTAAGTTTTTTAAGCATTTTTACTTAAAAAAGTCGTAATAAGCTGATAATGTGGGTTTTTTATTTAGTAAAATAATTTCACGAATAATTTCACAAAGTATATTTGTGAGATGATAGGAATAAAGTTTTATCCAAAGAGTTACACAGAAGAGGGTACGGTATCTGTTATGGTCGAAGTCAAAAAAGACTCTCAGAAAGTACGTAAGAGCACAGGAATAACAATTGATGCAAAGCATTGGGACAGGAAAGCACAACGACCTTTGCGAGTATCTGCCTTATCATCAAAAGATAAGAAGGACAATTTTCTCAAAACTAAGCTTGGTCAGAATAGAACACTTCTTGATTCTCTAGATAAGATGATTAAGGATGAAGTTTCTAACGATAAACTATTCTTAATAAATGGCACCCTACCTATCGAGCTGGTTGAGGCTGTGATTGAAGATTTTAAGGGGAAACCTCAAAGGTTAAAGAGGATGAAAAGCGGTGTTCAATCCAATATGGGACTTACTGCATTTATCAGAGAATTTGTAAAAGGCATTGAGGTTGGTAGGACTTTACAAACCAATGGGAAACGATATGGTAGTGGTACTATTCGCCAGTGGAAATCTTATGCTGCAAATTGGCAATCATTTGAGGCATTCTATTCTCCTAATAAGTCTATTCAGTTTGAGGATATCACAGAGCGTTTTTACAAGGAGTATCTAGCATTCTTTTACCAAGAGCGGGACATGCAGATAGAGACAGTTGGTAGGATGGTCAAAAATCTAAAGGCTATCATGAATCGTGCTTTAAGGGAGAAGATGCATGATAATTTAGATTTTCAGTTTTTTCGGAAGCCTTCTATGGAAAAGACAATTGTGAAACTCACTGAGGATGAGATAAAAAGACTTTACGAACTTGATTTGAGTGATTCAGCTTTGGAAAAGTATCGAGATGTATTTCTCGTGGGGTGTTACACGGCCCTCCGAATTAGTGATTTAGGTAACCTTAGCAAGGACAACCTTTTTATTTCTCCCAAAGGATTCCACTTTTTAAAAGTGAAAATGAAAAAGACTCGAGATGTTGTATCAGTGCCTATTCATCCAGAAATATGTCAACCTATTCTAGAAAAGTACGACTACTGTTTACCTCGTTTTAGTGACCAAAAGTTGAATAAGAACATCAAGAAAATAGCGGAAAAAGCAGGTATAACCTATGATGTTAAAATCGCTACCTCAGAAAGAGGAATAGAAAAGGATATATCTGTACCTAAACATCTTTTAATTTGTTCGCATACAGGCCGCAGAACAGGGGCAAGTAGATTGATAGCCAAAGAAGTTGCCATGAATACAGTAATGAAAATTACTGGGCACAAAACAGAGGAGTCTCTTAGGCGATATATCAATGTAGAGGAAATGGAGCGGATAGCTGCAATGGAAGACAATCCATTGCTTTGGAGTTAGAGTATTCTTTTAGAGTAGTCCATCCGTGTTACCTATTTGGCGTTTGGTTCCATCAGGGTATGTTACGGTTCCTTTTCCATGAATCCTGTCAAAAACAAACTCGCCTTCATATGTCAAGCCTTGAGTGGTGTAGATGCCATATCCATGTTTTTTATTATTCCTCCATTCTCCTTCATAGTAATCGCCATTTGCATAAGTCATTTTACCTATGCCATGCTTTTTACGACCTTTTTTTTCTCCTATATACTCATCTTTTTTCGGAATTCTGACATGTTCATTAGCGACATTTTTGTTGGCTTTTTTCGGAATTCTGACATGTTCGTTAGCTATATTTTTGTTGGCTTTTTTGGGGGGTCTATTAGATAGCAGTTTGATGATGCCAATAATAAACAGAAGTATTAATAAGCCTCTAAAAACACTGTCCCTCTCCATATTTTCCATGGCTTCATTATGTTCTCGCCAATCATATGCTCCTTGTGAATAAGCAATTATGACATTAAGAAGAAACATGACAGTTACAACAAATGATTTATATGATTTCATAGACTCTTAGTTTTCTGCTATGGATTACATAGTGGAGCTACAGCTCCATCTTCTCTGCAATGAGCTTCACAGGTTTTCCCATTAGGGAAAGTTACCGTGCCTTTGCCAACAACACATTGACCATTATGCCATTCTAAGTTATATTTTTCTCCATTCGCGTAGGTGAAGACTCCCTGCCCATTTTGTAATCCATCAAGGAATTCTCCTTCATACTTATCTCCATTCGCGTAGGTGAGGACTCCATACCCATTATACGATTCGTTAAGGAATTCTCCTTCATACTTATCTCCATTCACGAAGGTGAAGACTCCCTGCCCATGAAATGCATTGTTAAGGAATTCCCCTTCATACTTATCTCCATTAGGGAAGGTGAATACTCCATACCCATGAAATATGTTGTCAAGGAATCCCCCTTCATACTTTGCTCCATTTGCTGAGGTGAAGACTCCGTAGCCATAGAACAATCCATCAAGGAATTTTCCCTCATAGGTCTCGCCATTGGGCGCAATTAATAACCCATAACCCCAGAAATTACTGTACTTCCATTCTCCTTCATACATTGCTCCATCCGCGTAGGTGAGGACTCCATACCCGTGCTGTTCATCATCACGGAATTCCCCCTCATACTTATCTCCATTCGCATAGGTGAATACTCCATACCCATGAAACAAGTCGTTAAGGAATTCTCCTTCATACTTGTTTCCATTCGCTCCAATGAGCACCCCATACCCATTATACGATTCGTTAAGGAATTCTCCTTCATACTTATCTCCATTCACGAAGGTGGCGACTCCATATCCATGCTTTTCATCATCTCGGAATTCTCCTTCATACTTGTCTCCATTTACGGATAAGTAGACTCCCTGTCCGTGAAACAAGTTGTTAAGGAATTCTCCTTCATAAACATCTCCACTTGAGAAGGTGACCATACCGTAGCCATTAGCTAATCCATCTCGGAATTCTCCTTCATAAACATCTCCACTTGAGAAGGTGACCATACCGTAGCCATTAGCTAAACTTTTTGAGAATTGGCCCTTATAAAAGAGGGTGTCGTTAGGTGCCTTGATTATAAATGTCACTTCACCATATCCTTTTCGGTTTATCATTTTTTCTTTTGGATGGTCGCTAATATTAAGAGGTGCTCCAAGAATATCTAGTTGTATTTGGGTGAAGACTTTATTGCTTATTAGAATAAAGCAAAATAGGAGTAGGGGGCGTAGGGTTTTCATTATTGTTTTTTAACTATTTAAGACTCTCTTTTACTTGATTAACATCAGAAGAACTTAGTTTGAACCATTCTCCTCTCAAGCGTTTTTTTTCAAAGAGGTTGTGCATGGCTTTTTCTATTGCTAGAGCCATTTCTCTAGAAGGATATGATTTACTCGTGATTAGTTCGATTGTAGGTTTTTCACTCTGCAAGGTTCTCTCGCGATATTCAGGTTTATTTGAAACACCAATTTTATAAAACCCATTGGAAGTATCCTTCATAAGGTAAACATGGCATTCTTCCAATTCTTCAGTTTCCTCAGGGCCACTAAATGAGGGTTTTATTTCTTCCAAGAGATTTTCCTTCCAACTTGCTGACTTTTTTGAAAGGATATTATCAAACTCATTGGCATATGATTTAAGTGCTTCCTGGTAGTCCTCTTGCTTAAATAAAATAAGATACTTCTCATTCTGCTTAAAGCTTCCTGACCAGACAATGTCCTTGTTTTGCGAGGTAAATTTCCACTTGACTAGATTTAAATTTTGGAAGTTCTTCAATAGTTCAGCTGATAGAGTAGCAAGGTAATAGTCGCTTTTTGGTGGTTTTTCTAGACGCAGGGTCGAAACAGAATCATTCTCAAAGAGCAAGCTTGCTTCAAGTTTTTTCCCAAGATTATTGTTTGAATCGATTTTGATTTTAGGAATGTTTGAATGACATTCAATTTTTAGTAATAAATGATTAGATACATGTTTTGTCTCGTAGGATGTTCTTGAGTATACAGGAACTCCCTTTAGAAAGGTTGCAATCTTTTTCCACTTCAGAGTAATTAGGCTTTCATCCCATTCGTCAGTTATAAAAATATGTTCGTGATTATGAATGGCCTTCTCTCGGTCTTCTTTCAAAAAACAAAAGAAACATAGTCCTTCGTTGAGTTCTTCTTTAGTCCACTTTTGCCAATCTAAAGCGTAGGTATCGTTATAATAGCGAGGTGACTTAGTGTCTAATGACTCTCGTTGGTTTTTTGAGCATTGCCTACATATAGTTTTATCAATTTTCAGACTACTGCTTGTTGATGGCGTTTTTAGGGTATCGGAATTAGAAACTGAAATTGGCTCTTTGCTCGGCCGATAAACTATTACCTTGTTATCGGGCATCTTTTTTCTCTCATTTTCTTCCATTTGCTTTTTTATCTGCTTTCGGAAGATTATCACGAGAATAATAAATATTACGAGTCCAAAAATCAAAGTTTAACTTTTTGCGATTACCAATTTGCTGTAAAATAAATAGTTCTTATTCTATAATCAACCTTGTATTAGGTTAACTATTTTGAGGAATATTATTAAAACAATAATTTAACATAATGAGATTAGCTCTGTTCATGTTGCTGTTTTATCCAATCTTATGCTTTTCCCAGCAGGATAGTAGGATGTATAAAAAATGTCAAAGAGAAATCTTAAGGTGTAGCAAAGACCCGAACTGCACGGCTTTGGCCTTTCGTAACTATCATTTAAAATCATTGCCTCCTGAACTTTGGGATATTCAGAGACTCGAAAAATTAGATTTAAGATGTAATCAGTTAACCTATTTACCCTCGGAATTAACGCAGCTTACTCAACTAAAACATCTTGATTTGGGAGGTAATCTCTTTGATTCCTTTCCGCTAGAAATTTGCCGTTTATCCAATCTTGAATATCTCAGTTTCAATTATTGTGATTTTTGCACTTGGCAAAAAGGATATGACATCTACAGTTATTTTACACGTAAGAATAAAATTCAGTTTTTGCCAGTCGAAATTGGCCAGCTATCAAAACTGAACACTCTGCTCCTGCAACATAATCAGCTAACTTCTTTACCAGCTGAGCTAGGTGATATACAAAGTCTAAAAACCCTATGGGTTGATTACAATCTCTTGACTTCGTTGCCAGTGGAATTGACTTTTTTAAATGGACTTGAAAGATTAACTGCAAAGGACAATCCTTTCGAATTTATTCCAGATGAATTCGGAGCATTAGGAGATATAACAAAGGACCATGGGAGTGATGGTAACTACGTAGCTAAAACTTTACAACAATTAAAATATCAAAACTTCCCTGATGACTTAAAAAGAGACTGGGAGCTAAACGGAATAGACAATATTGAAGGAATATATGAAGGGCTTGATGACCCCCGTTATACACTTGCTTTGATAAAAACTAGTAGTGGTTACAATTTGCAATACATCAGTGGCGCAGCGGCAACATATCAAAAATATTGGGTCATTGGTGATATAAAGGCAGTTTTGACTAAAACGGCTACACCATTTATTTTCAAAGCAAACTACGTGATGGGGGACAAATCTTCAAGAGATGATGTTTACGTCGGTTTTGAAAATAGTACGATGAAGGTCATTTTCTCACATATGCCTGAATCAAACTATATCAAGCTATATCCAACATACGATGATGAGGTAAGAAATAATGTTTTCCTGTCGGGAACAGGTTTTGCTCTATCAAGGAATGGATATATAGCTACAAATTATCATGTGATAGAAGGTCATTCAGCAATCACAGTGCGCGGCGTACAAGGAGATTTTACTAAGCCTTTTGAAGCTGAGTTGGTCGCTAAAGATGTAAACAATGATTTAGCTATTCTAAGAATTAATGATGTTGGATTCACAAGCCTTGGCAACCTGCCATATAAACTTTCCACTATGACTACAGATATTGGGGCTTCCGTCTTCACATTAGGTTATCCATTGCGTTCTACCATGGGTGATGATGTAAAGCTTACCAATGGTATAATAAGTTCAAAAACAGGATTTCAGGGGGACGTTACATCTTACCAATCTACAGTGCCTGTTCAGCCAGGTAATAGTGGTGGCCCAATGTTCGATTCGGATGGGAATATAGTTGGTATAGTAAATGCAAAGCATGCAGAAGCTGAAAATGCTTCATATGCGATTAAGACAAGTTATCTGATGAACTTGATTGATGTATTAGACTCAGGACCTACATTAAATCAGTACAACTCGATTTCGAACAAGAGTTTGTCAGAACAAGTGAAGGCTCTTAAGAATTTTGTCTACATCATCGAGGTGGAATAAAGCAGAACTCTAAAACTCCTCCAACGCTCCTCCAAGGTTTATTTTACCTCCATATTGGGTACATGTTAAAAAGTGCTTACTGTGTATCACTTTAAGGGTGATTTTATTATTTTTCCAAGAGAAGAATAATGTTAAAAAAACGATTGAGTCGTCTAACGTTAAATATGGTTTTCTATAAGAGTCAATGTGTATGCAGAGATTTCTAACATTTTTATTTTGGGTTTCCCTAATTGTTGGCTTTATTCCTTTTGTTAATGCTTTAGATTCGGGTTGGGGGAGTACCCCAGTGGGAATCATTGGCAGTGTAGCTGGGTGGTTAGCTATACCAGGGATTATTTGGCTTATCAAAACAGCTCATTTGAAAAAGAGTGTTGTTGGAACGAAACAAGAGTCCGTATCAAAAACAAGTAAAGGCTATTTTTTTAAGGGCTTTTTGCACAGAGATACACGTTTTGGTGTCGTTGTTCCAAGAACTATTTTAGAAATTATTGTAGCTCTTTGCTTGAATATCTATTATGTTGTTTTCTGTTGGTTAGTGTATCCATTTAGACCTCAAAATAAAGAATCCAGTAATCTAGAAGGCTCAGAGTCAAGTAGTTTAGAAGACTCAGGGTCAAGTAGTTTAGAGGACTCCGAGCCAAGTGTTTTAGAAACCTCTGAGGAGGAAATTCAAAATACAGAAATGGCAATTGAGAATATAAAAAGAGCGAAGGAGCTAAAGGAACTTGGTGTTATCAGCGAAGATGAGTTTGAGGAAATTATTCGCAAACACAAAGGAGATGCAACAAAGGGTTTGTGAATGTTTTTCTAAAACTCCTCCAATGCTCCTCCAAGCATTATTTTACCTCCATATTGGTTGCTTTTGTTGTTGAGGTCTTTAACTAGATATTCATAGGCTCGACGGTCTTGTTCAAAACGCTCTATTTGGGTGTTTCCAAGCCTTCTAAGGCCCTTTTGTATAGTAAGTCTATCATATGGTGATATGGCTATTGCATGGACGTGAGGGATGTCTTTTTTAGTATGCTCTTTAGACCAGAAGTATTCTATAATTTTTAGTTCTCTAAATGTTGATGCAATAAGCTTTTTTAAGTCACTATTCCAGTAGCGCTTTTCTAGGGTAGTGGTGATAAAATAAGTCCACGGTCTATGTCCTAGCCAATTTCTTGCTGAACTCTTAAGTTGTTTTGATTCTCTCCTTCTCATAATACTATTTTTTGGTTAATAAAATGGTCTCTATTAAGGGTATAGAGGTCTCAATCCTATCCCCTTACTGGGAATAGGTAGATGGGTGCTTCAAAAGCCCTGATATCAGGCTATTTCAGCTGATAAATATTTGTTCATGGGTTTTTTTACTCAAGAATTCTAGACTCCTTGAGGTTGATGATTGATATCATCGAGGGCGAATGTATCCCAGGTGTCACTAGCAAAACAGGGATATTGAGTTAAGTAATTGTTAAGCTTTTCAAATTGTGAATTAGATGTCAATTACCTGTACCAAAATCCCTTGTGATAAAGAACATTCGTTAATATCAAGTGTCAGCCACCTCTCTCCCTCGGGAAATGGGGTAGGGCGATATCAGTATTCTAGGGTGTTACCTAATAGTAGATATATACTAATTTGGGTAAATACAGTTGAAAAGGAAATTTAGTCACGGAAGTTCCGCACATTTTTCTTTTGGTGCTATAGAGATGTGTTGTTTTGGACATGCTTCCCAATGTTAACAGAGCTCTATTTTTTTGTGCTTTTTTTTGGATTTATTACTTTACAACAAGAAATAATTTAAAAAAATGAAGCGTATTATATATCCACTAGTTGTAATAGTAATAGTAATGACATCTTGTGCAAAGGTTTATTATAGTCCTGATGCTAAATCACTTGCCATGTCACATAAGACGATAGCAATCATGCCTCCCACAGTGTCTATTGCAGCCAGAAAGAAAGTTGATGCTGAGTCAATCAAAGAACAGCAGAAAACTGAAAGTGCAAACTTTCAGAAGGAAATGTATGCTTGGTTATTGAAAAGGAAAATGCAAGGTCAGTTTATAGTAGAATTCCAAGAAATAGATTATACCAATGCTATGTTAAGAAAGGAAGGTTATCCTGACGAACCAATGACAACTTCTGAGATTTGTTCTTTACTTAATGTTGATGGGCTTATTCGTTCAAATTATGCACTTTCTAAACCTATGTCTAACGGAGGAGCTATTGCCCTTGCAGTTTTAGGTGGTGGAGCTGCTGCAACAAATGAAGCACGGATAAGTCTTTCAATTACAGATTGTTCGTCTGGTAAACTTATTTTCAACTATGACCATAAACTTTCAGGGGGAATGGGTTCTTCTAGCAGTTCAGTAGTTGACGGCTTACTTAGAAGAGTGAGTAAAAAGTTTCCTCATTCCCAATATTAATATCTTATCTCATATTGTTTGTTTGATTTATTTGAGAGTATGACTGAGAGTTGCATTTAACTTTTCATGCTTTTCCCTATTGAATTCTGATAAAGGCTGTATTGCAAGCAAACAATATAACCTCCCCCTACCGCGTGTAGAGTGTATGAGGTATCCCCCTAACCCAGTTTTTGAGGGGTTTATGGTCTCTCCAATTTCAAGATTCCCATATCTATAGATAATTACTAATATGGGCAAAGTGAATGTTTTGTATTAAAACTTTCACGAATAATTTCACTATCTCCTATTTATGGTTTACATTGACTTGATTGTCAATGTTTTGTGAAAATAAGTAGTGACCCAGGGAGGATTCGAACCCCCAACCCTCAGAGCCGAAATCTGATATTCTATCCAGTTGAACTACTGGGCCAGTGGATGCCGAAGATACATCAATTATTGTGTACTGCATAGCAAGAGCCGCCAACAAAAAACGCCCCATTACGGGGCGTTCAAATTTTAATGTGAAGCGCTGTTTAAAAGAGCTTCATGTTGTCAAGTACAGCCATAACCTCTTTGACGTGGTTTGCACTGTTTTCAACCATTGCTTTTTCTTCATCATTTAGATCAAGCTCAATGATTTTTTCAATTCCTCCTTTGCCGAGCACTACAGGGGCTCCGAGGTAGATATTGTGTAATCCGTACTCTCCGGTCAACCACGCACAACATGGGAAGATGCGTTGCTCGTCCTTCATGATGGCATCTACCATCTGTGCTGCTGCTGCACCAGGGGCATACCATGCTGAGGTGCCGAGTAGCTGAACGATTTCACCACCGCCCTTTTTAGTACGATTTACAATGGCTTCCAATTTGTCAGCTGCGACAAACTCAGAAACAGGAATTCCACCTACCGTAGTATATCGAGTTAATGGGGCCATTGTATCCCCGTGGCCACCCATAAGCACCGCTTGAATGTCTTTTGGTGAGCAACCAATTTCGTCGGCTAAGAAAGCTTTGTATCGAGCTGTATCGAGAATACCCGCCATGCCAAACACTTTGCGGTGATCGACTTTAGCCGCGAGGTAAGCACAATAAGTCATAACATCCAGAGGATTGGCTACGACAATGATGATCGCGTTAGGGGAGGCATCAATGACCTGCTCGGTAACGCTCTTTACGATATTTGCATTGGTAGAAATTAAGTCATCACGGCTCATGCCAGGTTTCCTAGGCATACCAGAAGTAATGACTACGATATCAGACCCTGCAGTTGCTCCATAGTCGTTAGTCGCTCCTACAGTTTTGGTTGAGTAGTTTAAGACAGCAGCGGTTTCCCAGATATCGAGGGCTTTACCTTCGGCAAACCCATCCTTGATGTCGAGGAGTACTACTTCTTTGGCTACATCATAGTTTGCGAGTACGTTAGCACATGTTGCGCCTACGTTTCCAGCGCCGATTACTGATACTTTCATTTTACGTTCAATTTTGTGCAAATATCAGCATTTATTGACGTTTTCCTTAGGGAGGATTATGCACATTTTCTTAACTTTCCGTTAACATTCAAGTATTTAATTCACTTTCCATGAGGTTTCTTCTAATCAGCGCTCTAGCGTTGTTAATCAATCAGTTGTCTTTCGCACAGTCGTGTGGAACGGTATGGACAGAACAAGATCAGGCCGAGCATTTAGAACGATTACAGACGATGCGCGCAAACCCTCAACCGAAGGCAGACATCGACTATGTTGTGCCCATCTTTTATCACATCATTGGTGATGATAACGGCAATGGGTATTTCTCTCAAGACGATCTTTGGCGATTACATTGTGAGCTCAACGAAGACTTTGAGACATTAGGTATTCAGTTTTTCATTTTTGATACCAACTATACAGCGAGCAACAACTTCTATTACTATGAGCAGTCTAATGCCGGCAGTTCCATGTTTAATGCATTAAATGCTAGCAACGTAGTCAATGTATATATTACCGAAGAAGCTAAAAGCGGTGGTACGGTGGTCTGTGGTTACTATACAGGCTTTCCAAGCGGCGGGGGAGTAGTAGTTAATAAAAGTTGTAGTGGATTAGGAAGTACAACGCTAACCCACGAGATGGGACATTATTTTGGATTACCTCACACCTTCGTGGGTTGGGAAGGTCGTGACTACGACACGAATCCCATTTCCGTAAACAACTGGGAGCGCGTTGATGGATCGAATTGTTCTTCCGCAGCGGATGGGTTTTGTGATACTCCGCCAGATTACGAATCCGATCGTTGGGCATGCTCACCTGGTCCTACCTTTGCAGATCCTAGCGGGGTAAACTTTGTTCCGGATGCGACGCTCTTTATGTCATACTCTTTGGATAATTGTCAAGATCGATTTAGCCTCGAGCAGCAAGCCTACGTGAGCTATGTACTAACCGATTTCAGACCGTATCTTCTCAATTGGCAGATTCCTGATACGACATCATTTACCGCTGAAAATGGCATCTATCCTGTAGATAACGATAATCAAGTCAATACGGATGTCACCCTTGTTTGGCCTACAGTAGATGGGGCGGAGAGCTACCTTCTTCAAGTAACAACTACCAACTTCTTTAGCCCATTCCTCGAAGTAATGGTAGAGGATACGTCGTATGCATTGTCTAATCTAAATCTTTTGACTACTTATCGCTGGCGAACGAAGCCGATTAGCTTTGGATATACTTGCTCGCCCTACAGTGACGGTGACATTTTTAGAACGGCTGGTTATGAGGCAACGCTGGATTTGACGAGTCCATCCTGTGTTGGTTCTGATGGTGCGGCGTCCGTGACGACAAGTGGAGGAGGATCAGTTATATACAACTGGTCAGCAGAAGACCCCGTTATCAATGCCCAGATTGGTGGTATTCTTACCAATTCAGTGAACAGTTTGCCTGAAGGTTCTTACACGGTTACAGCGATTCGCAACCTTACGGATACTTTGGTAATGCCTTTTTACCTCGAGGCAGGAAATGATTTAGAAATCACCATCATTCCTACAGCAGATTCGTTAGTAGCCACAGCGTCAGGAGGAGACGCCCCCTATTACTTTAATTGGAATGATGGCTTAGATTATGGTACGGGTACAACTCGTCTTCGTATTGGGATAAACACAATTTCAGTGTTCGATAATGCAGGATGTCAATATTCGACGACCTTCTTTTATTACCCAGATTCTGCATTGACCTATCCGAGTAATGGTGGAACCAACACTATAGATAACTTTGTATTCAATGGCGATTTAGTTAATACCTATAGCCTGGACGTATTGGAGTCCTTAATGACGATTTTCCCTGTACCTGCAGAAGGAAGTTCAGTAGCATTGCGGTGGTCTGGTCCTATGGACGGCGCTTTCTACACTATGGTAGATGCTTTAGGTCGAGAGATGCTTAAGGGCGAGCTTAATACACCTTCAGTTGTATTGGATCTAGAATCGATTCAGCCAGGGGTCTATCACATTATTGTCGACCTAAACGGTCAACAGGTTAGTAAAGTATTCCTCAGACAATAGCAATTCGCTATGCTTTCCAACGGACCTCGAGAGTGGAAGCATTGGGTTTTGGTGTAAAGCGTGCATCTACCTTCTGTCCTAGAATACCTATAACACGCTCTTCCGCATCACACAAAACAATGCGATCTTCCCTAATGGATAACGCAGTGGATTGGTCGTTAAAGTAAGCGCCTAGTTTTCGCTTCTTAGGCTTACCATCCTTGTTGTTAACATAGATATAGTCACCAGGCTTTCGAATACGGAGACAAATGGGCCAAGTGATTTTAGTGGCGTTAAAATGCATAACACTTGGAGCGTAAATGCTCTTCATTCGTTTACCATCGCGCAGACGAAGCGATAAAGTTCCCTGGGATGCAAGGTCTACTTCAGATTCAGCCGCGCGAAATAGGATGGGCCTCTTTCTGTCAAGAAGATTAGAGGATAGTATAAGGTGGCGATGATCGATGAGGACCTGAGCCGTCGGACTTTCCAGAATGGCACCATAGGAAGCGTTGTCTATCAATCCCTCTAATGATTCAATTTGCTTGGCCGTGTATCCGTGGGGCTTAAGCCATGCAGATAGTAGAATGTGTCGATGCTCGTGTCTCCTTATCCATGACCCATTGAGCCACTCTTGCCCATGGTGATTGTCAATCTTTTTTCCGATCAAATGCTTTGCTTCTTCTTCGGCAAAGGCACTCCATTTACGAAGTTTTTCGCTCTGGCGTGCTAGTCCATTTAACCATCGGGGATGTCGCTCATGCAGGGAGGGAAGGATTTCATTCCGTAGATGATTTCGATCGTATTCCAATGAGGAGTTTGAGGCATCTTCTCGCCATGAAAGGCTATGTTGTTCAGCATAAGCGAGCAGATCAGTACGGGGTATATGAAGTAGTGGTCTACAATGGTTGCCTTCTTTTAATGCCATTCCTGCTAGCCCTTTTATAGTTGACCCACCAAGTAGTTTGAGTAAGATGGTTTCTGCTTGGTCATCTAAATGGTGGGCTGTGGCAATCCATGGGGCATTATGATCTTTAGCTACTTTTTGAAAGAAATCGTATCGTGTTTGACGTGCTATGTTTTGGAAATTACCAGAGGACTTCAAGGCTTTTCCATTCACCTCTCGTAGCACAAACGGAAAGCCATAAGATATGGCCAGTTGCTCAACAAAATTAGCGTCATCATCACTCTCCTTTCCACGCATAGAATAGTTTACGTGGGCTGCAACACATGGGATGTTTAGACAGTGCACGGCATGTAAAAGGACGCAAGAATCCATGCCTCCACTAACACCGATGACGACCTTTTGATCCGATGGCAAACAGGCTGCTATGTTGTCATGAATGGAATTCACGTGCTAAAGATACGGCAGTTAGTATGGATACGTTTTGATATTTGACCAAACGTTTGGTAAATTAGAAGGGTCGTGGACAAGTTCGTGATATTTTGACTTCCAATATGAGGGTGGCTGATGTATCTTTCTTGTCAAGACAGAGCAATTCGAAAACATTTAAATAAAAAGCAATGAATATTCTTGTTCCTGTGCGTAAAGTGCCTGATACAACGGCCAAAATCGCCTTCACACCAGACTGTAAGTCGTTTGATGCCAATGGTGTGCAATTTGTAATGAATCCTACAGACGAGTGGTATGCCCTAGTTCGTGCCGTTGAACTGAAAGAAAGTCTCGGTGGTAAGATAACCCTAATCAATGTGGGAGGTGCTGACAATGACCAGATCATTCGCAAAGGCCTTGCTATTGGGGGGGACGATGCAGTAAGGATTGATGGAGATGATCGGGATGCTCATTTCTGTGCTAAGGCAATTTCAGCTTACGCAAAAGCGAATTCCTTTGATCTTATCATCACAGGTAAAGAAGCCATTGATGATAATGGTTTCCAACTGGCCGCCATGATTGCGGAGTACATGGATTGGCCATTTATTTCTCAGGCTACTCGCCTTGATATTGACGGCGATGTATGCCATCTATCCCGTGAGATAGAAGGAGGACATGAAGATGTAGAGGTTTCCAAGCCGCTTGTGGTTTCAGCAAGTAAGGGTATGGCCGAACAGCGTATTCCCAATATGCGCGGAATTATGATGGCAAGATCTAAGCCACTTAATGTAATTCAAGCAGAGGATTCCTCTGTAGCTAGCGAAGTAGCGAAATATGCACTTCCTCCAGAAAAAGGTGATGTCAAACTGATCGATGCCGATAACATTGATGAGTTAATCACCTTATTGAAAAACGAAGCAAAAGCAATTTAAACGAAGAGTCATGAATGTATTAGTATATCTTGATAGTGCGGATGGTAGAGTAAAAAAGCCAGTGTACGAAGCAATTAGCTATGCCAAAAAATTAGCTCAGTCTTCAGGTGGGCAAGTACATGGTCTTGTGTTGGGTTCGTCTGATGAATCTGATCTTACATCACTCGGTAAATACGGTCTTGATGTAGCTCATCAGGTCGATGATTCGCGATTTTCTTCTTTTGACAGCCGTGCATATTCTATAGCTATTGGGCGATTTGTGGAAGCTAATCCATGCGCTCATGTGGTGTTTGCCTTTAATCATCGCGGTAAAGCATTAGCACCGCGAGTGGCCGCTCGACTAGACCTCACTTATGTGCCGGGTGCAATGGCTCTTCCAGCGGAAGATGGTACAGTGGTTCGAGGCGTAAACTCCGGAAAGGCCTTTGCCCATGTTAAAGCCAATAAGTCAGGTATGGTGCTAGCTGTCATGAGCAACGCCGCGGGACTTCTTGATGAGTCAGCTGAAGCTAGTGTAGCCTCTTTTGACCCGGGACTGAGCGATGATGCGTTTTCAGTTAAGGTGGTTAAGGTAGAGAAGATGGAGGGCGGAATTCCATTAACAGAAGCTGATCGAGTGGTTAGCGCTGGTCGTGGACTTAAAGGTCCAGAGAACTGGGGTATGATTGAAGAACTTGCGGATACGCTGAATGCAGCTACTGCTTGTTCTCGTCCTGTTTCCGATGTGGGATGGAGACCTCATCATGAGCACGTTGGACAAACCGGTATAACGGTACGCCCAAACCTTTACTTTGCTATCGGTATTTCTGGTGCTATCCAGCACTTAGCTGGAGTCAATCAGAGTCGTACGATTGTGGTTATCAATACAGATGCAGAGGCTCCCTTCTTTAAGGCAGCAGATTATGGAATAGTAGGTGATGCCTTTGATGTCGTGCCGAAACTCAATGCGGCGCTCAAGGCGCACTTTGCGGCTTAGGGAAACGGTGAGGCTTTTGCCAAGATATTGTAAGTTATAATCCTTACTTTCAAGGGACATGAAACGTGTAGAGCTAGAAATTTTAGCCCTAACTAATAGTTTGGCGCACAATAACTCTTTCACAGTTATCCTAGGTGAGAAGGATGGACCGCGTCGACTCCCGATCACTATCGGACAGATGGAGGCTCAAGCGATTGCCATTGTGATGGATGATTTAAAGCCATTTAGGCCGCTGACCCATGATCTTTTTATGCAAGTGTTGCGCAAGCTCAATGTTAAGGTTAAGGAGGTATCTATCGAGAATCTAATTGATGGGATATTTTATGCCCATTTAACGATTGATTACGAGGGGCAGGTTTCTTCGCTTGACAGTAGAACTTCCGATGCCCTTGCTCTTGCTATCCGTGATAAGGCACCGATATATATAGGACAAAAGCTGTTTGATGAGATTGCGGTCCGCTTTAAGGAGGATGAAGTCGATGAGATTGATACGGGGGAAGAGCTAGAAGATAAGTTATCCGATATTGAAGAACAGCTTCTCGGGGATAGCTCAGGACAAGATTTATCCAAGTTAACCACTGCGGAGCTCGAAGAGCTTCTACAACAGGCCCTTGATCAAGAAGATTATGAACAAGCGGCTACTATACGCGACGAACTTTCCAAACGATAAACCATGAAATACCGAACCAACAAGACATTACTACTTCTCCTTCTTTCTTTACCTGCATTGCTTTGGTCGCAAGATCCAACTTCTGTTACGGTTGATACGGATTCAGTGGCGGTTGTCGAATCATTTACTGCAGTTGATTCGGTTTTAGCAGAAGAGGTTGCTTTGGTAGGAGACAGCCCGAATACCCTTTCTGAAGACGTATCAGTAGCATCCACTCAAGAGGATATTCCTGCACAGCGTCCTGAAGGTATCATTCAAAGTGAGGGTTTTAGTGTTGTAGGGCTTGCAAGAGGCATGTTGGGTATGGCTGTACTCATCTTGCTCAGTTTTGTGTTTAGCAGCAACCGTAAGGCTATTCGCTGGCGGAACGTGGGTATCGGACTTTTCGCTCAATTAGTGCTTGCTATTGGAGTGTTGAAGGTCAAGTTCGTACAAAGTGCTTTTGAATTGGTAAGTAAGCTCTTTGTGAAAACGCTTGAATTCACTGAAGCCGGTAGTACATTTCTTTTGGGCAATATGATGAATGATGCGCCAACATCTCCCTTTGGCTATATTTTTCTGTTTCAAGTTCTGCCGACTATAATCTTCTTTTCTGCCTTGACATCGGTCTTATTTTACTTAGGTATAATTCAAAAGGTAGTCAAGTTTATGGCTTGGATCCTTACGAAGTTGTTAGGCATATCTGGGGCTGAAAGCCTTAGCGTAGCTGGCAACATATTTCTAGGACAGACGGAGGCACCATTGATGATCAAAGCCTACTTAGAAGACATGTCTAAGTCGGAGATTCTTCTGGTAATGGTTGGTGGTATGGCAACGGTTGCAGGAGGCGTTTTAGCGGCTTATATAGGCTTCTTAGGAGGTGGTGATCCAGAACTAGAACTCTTTTATGCAAAACATCTCTTAACAGCGTCAGTAATGGCTGCTCCGGGAGCGATTGTAGTCTCTAAAATTCTCTTTCCTCAAGAACATGAAGTGAATAACGATATTGTTGTATCTGATGAGAATATCGGATCAAATCTTTTGGATGCTATTGCCAATGGTACGACCGAAGGAATCAAGTTGGCGGCAAATGTAGGCGCTATGCTTCTGGTATTTATTGCTTTTATAGCGATGGTGAATTTTGGATTAGGTAAGCTAGGTGATGTAACCTCTTTGAATGCTTGGGTGCAGGCAAATACTACTTATACTTCATTTTCACTTGAGTTTATACTGGGCTACACCTTTGCTCCATTAATGTGGTTGATTGGAGTACCTATGCAGGATATGGCTTTGATGGGGCAGCTTCTGGGGATAAAATTGGCGGCAAGTGAGTTTGTGGGATACATTCAACTATCTTCTCTAAAAGATATGGCGAGCGAGGTCCATTTCAGTTATCAGAAGTCTGTTATTATGGCCACTTATATGCTCTGTGGATTTGCAAACTTTGCCTCAATTGGGATTCAGATTGGAGGCATTGGCTCCTTGGCACCTGGTCAGCGCAAGACGTTGTCTGAATTTGGACTCAAAGCGCTTATAGGGGGCACGATAGCCTCGTTGTTATCCGCCACTATTGCGGGGATGATAATAGGATAAGCATCTTAACTCGACATCATCGAGATAGGAATCATCTCTACTACAAGAAAACGATCCTCAGGTTTTATCATTTGGAAGAGAAGAATTTCTCCAGACTCCATTCCGACATAGACTTCATAAAAGAACATGCCGCTTTGTGGATCCTGCATTTGGGAATAGTTGTTAAAGGATAAACCACCGGACTTTCCCACGACATCCACAACGTATTCTGCTTCGTATACTGCTGATTTGTACTCTATGCTTATTCCTGGATCAAGGCTTGTACGCAACAGTCGTGAAGCATCATTGCCTGTATAGGCTCTTCGTTGGGCAACCTCTTTATAGTTCTTTTCACGACAATCACTGAGGTAATCGAACACGGCTTGTTGGGCAGGTAGCAATTCAATAGTAACTGTAGAATCTAGGTAATTCCCTGTTTCGTCAAATGCTCCTTGAAAGTCGTAGACAGTAAAGCTGTCAAGCGCTGGAGTCATTGTGGCCAATGCGTCAATACCCACTTCAATGAGGGGAGTGGTAATCACCTCGGGGCTTGTACTTCGAATGTGCTCAGCAATAGCTATAATATCGTATTTGTCGAGCGCTTCACCGGCAACCAATTTGTCACCTGCCCGCGATGTCGGCGTTTCTGCTACCTCGGCATCGTCAGTACGTTCTTCAACTGGAGGCTCCTCTTTGCATTGGACTAAGCAGGCCAACAGGAAGAGACATCCGAAATGAGTTACTTTATTAAGCATGCCGATCATGGATAAATACCTTAATTAAACAGGCTCTTGGTCTGCACGAATCGATTCATTAAGCGCCTCATCAATAGCCCAGGTGTCTCCAGCCTGAGTTGGGTTGAAGGCTTCTTCCTCGTTAACTTCTATCTCATTAGTGTGTGCACCATGGCCTTCAGCATCTTCCATCCCCCAGAAATCTTTGAGGATTGGTGCAATCACTAGACCTAGAAGGCAAGTCAGTTTGATTAAGATGTTCATAGAAGGTCCTGAGGTGTCTTTGAATGGATCTCCTACAGTATCTCCGGTAACAGCAGCCTTGTGCGCTTCAGAGCCTTTGTAGGTCATCTCTCCGTCAATCATTACTCCTTCTTCGAAACTCTTCTTAGCGTTATCCCAAGCTCCTCCAGCATTGTTCTGGAAGATTGCCCATAGAACACCGCTAACTGCAACACCCGCCATGTAGGCTCCTAATGCCTCAGGGCCCATAGTGAAACCAATAAGAATCGGCATGATTAACGTTAGGGCACCGGGTAGTAACATTTCGCGAAGTGCTGCCTTAGTTGAAATTTCAACGCATTTTTCGTATTCAGGCTTTCCAGTACCTTCCATAATGCCTGGAATCTCACGAAACTGACGACGAACTTCTTTAACCATATCCATGGCAGCCTTTCCTACGGAATTCATAGCTAATGCTGAGAAGACAACAGGAATCATTCCTCCTATAAACAGAGCAGAAAGAACTTTGGCTTTGAAAATGTTAATGCCGTCAAGGATGCCTGCCATTGGAACATAGGCTGCGAACAAAGCAAGCGCTGTTAAAGCTGCTGATGCAATAGCAAAGCCCTTACCAATAGCTGCTGTAGTGTTTCCTACAGAATCCAAAATATCTGTACGCTCACGTACTTCTTCCGGAAGCTCACTCATCTCGGCAATACCTCCTGCGTTGTCCGCGATAGGTCCGAAGGCATCAATAGCTAACTGCATGGCAGTTGTAGCCATCATAGAACATGCTGCAATGGATACACCATAAAATCCAGCACACTCATATGCTCCCCATATTGCGGCGGCAAATAAAATGATTGGGCCGAACGTTGAGATCATTCCAGTAGCTAGTCCTGCGATAACATTAGTACCTGCGCCTGTTGCTGATTTGGCAACAATATCCATTACAGGCTTTTTGCCTTTACCAGTGTAGAATTCTGTTAGGTAACTAATTGCTCCACCTACACCCAGTCCAATGAGTACTGACCAAAAGACGCTAATGCTACTAATTGATCGTGGGTCCTCCCCAAAGAAGTCCATCACCATTGTCTCCGGTAAAACCATTTTGATTAAAAGGAAGGACGCAATGGCAGTTAGTCCAATGGAAATCCAGTTTCCAAGGTTGAGTGAGGCTTGAACGCCGCTCTCTTTTGAATCGTCTTTAGCTCGCACAAAAAGACCTCCGATATATGAGAAAACGATACCTACAGCTGAAATCAGAAGGGGTAGCAACATGGTTGCCAAACCTCCAAACGCATCGTCATAGCCTTCGCCAAGTACTAGGTAATTCCCAAGTACCATAGCTGCTAGAACAGTAGCAACGTAGGATCCGAATAAGTCAGCACCCATTCCAGCTACATCTCCCACATTATCTCCTACATTATCAGCAATTGTTGCTGGGTTTCGTGGATCATCTTCAGGAATACCAGCCTCTACTTTACCTACAAGATCTGCTCCTACGTCAGCTGCTTTTGTGTAGATACCACCACCAACACGAGCGAAGAGGGCAATCGACTCAGCACCTAAAGAAAAACCAGCTAGAGCTTCCAAAATGAGCGTCGCAAGATGAAATCGCTCAGGTGCTGATGCACCATTGAAACCTCCCACACCAGGGATGATTGATGTTTTTAGTAGCGCAATAAATAATATACTCAGTCCAAATACAGCGAGCCCTGCTACTCCAAGTCCCATAACCATTCCACCACTAAAGCTTACTTTGAGCGCTTTACTCAAGCTTGTTCTTGCAGCTTCTGTAGTTCGAACATTGGCTGCTGTTGCAATACGCATACCTATGTTTCCTGCCAAGGCCGAGAAAACGGCACCAATTACAAAGGCTACTACGATAAACCAATGTGTAGTGTCAACAACAGTACTTAGAAGTCCAAGTAATGCACCTGCTACTACAACGAAAATGGCTAACAAACGATATTCAGCACTTAAAAAAGCAAGAGCTCCTCGACGGATGTACATGGCGATCTCTGCCATTCGTTCGTTCCCCATAGATTGCTTATTTACCCAAGAGGACTTGAGATACATTACAACTAGGGCTATTAAGGCAACTGCCGGTACGGCAAACAGAAGGTTATCTACTGTCATGATATAAAAGTTTAGCGCACAAAAGTACGATATGAGAGGGAACTAATAGAATATTAGCCCCAAAAGATTACGCAGTATATGGAAATTCGATTTACTTGACTGGGAAGTCAAATGACATATCTCTCACTCCACTGTTGTATTTAGAGATGAAAGAATCGTTGAAGCGCATTGGGCGTATGATTTGGATGAATTCCGCAGCCTCTTCAGGAGAAGAAAAATCACCTAACGAATAACGCATTGTGCCGTCTACATTTTCGTAGCGCATGACAAGGCCGTTATTGATCAATTGCGACATATCACGCTTATCATAAAAGCCAATTTGAATTCGATAGGATTCTCCAGATGGTGCATTTGTATTCACAGCCATTGATGCGCTTCCTTGGTTGCCATTGGCAACACCTGCATTGGAACCGTCACCACCGTCAGCCATCGACCCTGCCTCGGACCCTTCGCTTGAACTGGCAATATCACCAATGATACCATTGTTAGCGCCCATTCCTCCTTGCTTACAATTCTTTAATTGTTCGTCTTGGAAAGCAACAACTTCTTCTAACTGAGCGATTTCAGCTTTGGCATTATCAACTTCTTGGTAAAGCTCTTCAACCTCAACACGATACGACTTATTGGTTTCAATGAGGTTTTTATACCGCTCAGGGTTTTTCTTTAACTCGTTGATTTGTTTGATTAAATCTTTACGTTCTTTTCTGCTCATTTCTTGGCCAAAGGAGTGTTGGCTGATGAGTAAGCAGATCAGAATAGAAAATATGGTAAAGTAAGAACGCTTCATGGTGTGCACTTTTAGTTTTTCAATTTTTTTCACTAGTTATTGAATCTCGATTGCGTCGAGCTTCGCCTTTAAGGGTTGAATATACTTTAAATAATCTTGGATTTGATCACTTGGCATAGGTAAGCTTTCCTTTCCTATCTCACTGTATGGGTCAATCTGTACACCATTTTTCCAAAATCTGTAGCAAACATGGGGTCCGGTAGAGAGTCCAGTACTACCGACATAGCCTATGACTTGTCCTTGTTGCACGGGAGCTCCTTTTGTTAAGCCGGAGGCGAATCTAGACATATGTAAGTACTGTGTAGAATAGGTGCTATTATGTTTCACTTTGACATAGTTTCCATTTCCTCTCGTATATCCGAAGCTTTCAATAACGCCATTTGCTGTCGATACAATTGGCGTTCCTGTAGGGGCCGCATAATCTGTTCCAAGATGTGGCTTATTACGTCCTGTGACAGGATGTCTTCTGCTATGAGTAAAACGCGAGCTGATACGGGAAAACTCAACGGGTGCTTGTAGAAACATTTGCTTCATGGTATTGCCCTTCTCATCAAAATACTGGATTCCATTGCGTCCGTCTTCGTAAGCAAAAGCGTAATAAGGCTTGCCAAAGTGAGATAACTTCACCGCTGTAACATTGTCAGCATCTAGGACTTGGCCATTTTGAGCCACCACTTCATCAAACAAAACACGAATGGTGTCATTGGCTTGTATTCGATAAAAATTAATAGACCAAGCAAAGATATTGGCCAGCTTAACGGAAAGAACTCCATTGCTGCCTTGATTTTCTATTGTGGCCCACAAAGAGGATTTAATGACTCCTCCAAGTTCTTTAGAACGAGTAGTCGAGGGTACTTCAATGATCTTTCCGACCACATCCTCCCAGTAGATTTCATAGGAATAGTAGGAGAGTGCATCTCGCTCAACAAACACATGGGTTACCTCGCCGGTCGAATCGTGAAGAACGGCAAACTGTTGACCAGGATAAACACTTTTTAGTGGCGGAACTTCGGCGTATTGGGGTTTTTCAAGTCGAAGTATGGCATTGTACGGCAGATGGTCTTGAAGTAATTCGGAAAGTGATGTTCCAGGAGTTACCGTCATGGTATCCAAAAGAACACTTGAATAGGTTCCATAAAACCCCTGAATGGAGTCGGGTGTGCTAACTCCTTCACTGCCGTTGAATAGGCTGTCGCTAAGGTGTGTTATTAGATTCGCATTGGTGACTTTCTCTTGGTCATCCTTGCCATCAGAAGAACAACTAGTTCCCCAAAGGAGTATACCAGCTAAGCAAATCGCATGGAGAATTCTACAGTGCATAGGTTGGAACCTCAAGTTATCTATTCAGATGCCCGTGTCCAGTTTTCCGTTCGGCCTAATGCAGGTATACCCACATAGCCTCTTACATCAAGTTGGTCTTCACTGACTACAGTGATAACACACTTGTACGTTTTACCATTTTCTGGATCATATATCGTTCCTCCTGAAAACTTGCCCTCGCCATCGGCTGTAAAGTCGCGCAAAACGCGTAATCCTATGATGGGCATGCTTTGTTCGGAAGCCTCCGGTGAATTTTCATTGACTTTTGGATTGCCATTTTCGTCATTTGGCTCTTCAAGCCATACAATTTCCCCGAAGTATACATCGCCCTCAGCGAAGATTTTAATTTTCCCCGATTTCTCGGTATTGTACCAGGTTCCTGAGATATCTTGAGCCTGGAGAATGTTGCCTACTGCAAGGAATGTGAGGCATATACTAAGGAATGTCCAACTGCTTCTCATAAGGGGATTTTTTGAGGTTTTTAATGCAAATGCAACTGCAAAATATCCAAAAACTCCGCCAATTCCATCGGGTAGGCTCCAAAGTTTTCCATTAAGGTTGTGGGGATTTGTACATCAATCAGTTCAAAGTTCATTTGGGTGCACAAATGATGGAGTGCTACTTTGGAAGCACCGCTTTTGAGAAAAAACATGGATTCACCAAAAAAGATAGGTCCCATGGCCACTCCATAAAGGCCGCCTACTAAGTCACTCTGTTCCCAAACTTCGACAGAAACTGCGTAGCCCATTTCGTGAAGTTGGCAATAGGCTTCAATCATTTCAGGATGGATCCACGTGCCTTCTTGTCCTTTTCGTGGTATAGTGGCGCAGTGTTGAATGACATCCTCAAAGGATGTATTTATACGGACAGTCCATTGGCTTTTTGCGATAAACTCCCGTGCACTCTTGGGAAGATGGAACCGATCTTTTGTGATTACAAATCGCGGGTCTGGTGCGTGCCATAAAATAGGTCCTTTTTGTCCATACCACGGGAAGATTCCATGTTTATACGCATGGATCAATCGTTTTGGATGTAAATCTCCGCCAACGGCTACAAGACCGTCCTCACCAAGCAATGGGTTAGGAAGGGCATAGATGTCATCATTGAGCATTACAATTGGCATGGTATTCTAGTGGCGATAGTTGATTTTGCGATGTTTCCCTTTGATGTAGAAGTGCTCTAATCCTTGACTTAGCGCTAGGTCTTTCCAGGCTTCTTGGTGTTCATCCTGGTAGAGCGACTCTCGAATAACTACTTCTTGTATTCGTCCAATGACTAAAATTCCTTGACTCGATGGAATCGAAATGTGCTCTTCATATTGGCAGAAAATTTGAACATCAGCACCTTGTAACGCTGGAATGGATTGCTTGTCGTTAGAAGTTGGTTGTATTCGTTTTCCTTCAAACTCAGACTGATCTGATGGTAGGTTTTCCGAACAAGACACTATGTCTTCAAGATCTTTCTCGCAAACTGAATTAATAGAAAACGATTGATGGGCTAAGATGTTTTGAAGCGTATGTCGATGGTTATTATCTGGCCGGCTTATGTATCCAATTCTTGCTGGATTCGAACTGATATGGATAATAGAGTTAAAGGGAGCTATGTTAAATGTATCACCATTGGATGTGACTATGGCAAACAATGATTTGATGCCCGATAATCCTTGTACAAGTTCCGTCCGCTGACGTTTGGGCATGGCTTGCAAGTCTTCTGCAAGAAGATGCCGGTAAGACATTACTCTATGGTTGCTTGAATACCACGTTCTGTTAACGCCTCACGTTGGGCCTTTAGTTTGTCTTCACTCCCTGTTTTTACGGCATACTTTCCTGTAAAATGGATGAGCATAGCGCATTGTTCTGCTTGAATCGAGCTGTGACCACACACTTCAATCAAAGAAGAGATAACCCAATCAAATGTATTTACCTCATCATTGTGTACAATGAGCTTAGCTCCAAGATCCTCAAGTACATCTTGATCATAACTTGGACTAAAGTCAGTTCCGGGATCTGAATGATTTGAAACCACAGCGATATGCTCGCTGACATTTGGTTTATTTAACAGTATTGTTGGCATCGTATTTTGAATATACTATCTTTTAAGAATAGGATTCTGCCTTTTTTCGTAAAGTTTGAATCATAGAATGTAAACCATTTGATCGCTGAGAACTCAAGTGTTCGTGCAGGCCTATGGCTTCAATAAATGATAACGGGTGCTGTTGCACTTCTGATGGACTTAATCCATCAAGTACGCGTACTAACATGGCAATAATGCCTTTAGTTATGGCAGTGTTGCTATCTGCTTGTAGTACGATGTGTTGGTCACGGCACTGAACATCCAACCATACGGTGGATTGACAGCCCTTTACAATGTTTTCTTCTGTTTTTGCTGCCTGGTCCATTGGAGGAAGCTCCTCGCCAAACTCAATAATCACCCCATAGCGATCGAGCGGATCATCAAAGGCAGTCACTTCGTTATATATATCTTGTTCTCGATTATCCATAATCTGTTCACTACCTAACTCAAACAAGCAAAAAGTTGTTCAAATCCATTTTCGAGTTGTACTGAGGTGTTGCTAGTGCCATTCGTAGTTTGGTTAGGTTGGATTTTTTGAGCCAATGTTACACAACCCATTGTAGGATAGCTGTAAGATTCTCCAGATAGTAGACTTGCAAAATTGCTAATCCCGGGATTATGCCCAATGATCATGCAATGCTTTTCCTGCTCAACTTCATGTTCATAGAAATCCAATAACTCATATGCTGAGGCATTGTACAGCCGTTTTACAATTCTCATTTTGTCAAAACCCAGTTGTAATTCACGGATCAATATCATGGCAGTATGAATGCTTCGTTGTGCTGGGCTCACATAAAAGATGTCAGGCTCCACTCTCTTGGCGCACATCTTTTTGGAAAACGCAATGGTTTGCGTAATTCCAAAGGCAGATAAAGGACGATCGATATCCTCCACACGAGCGATGTGAGATGGCGTGCTGTCTGCATGGCGTGCAAGAGAGATGAAATTCATAAAGAAAAGTTATGGAATTTTTCATGGAATACCATCTTAAGGTCAAATAGATTACCATGACCACTAATCGAGTTAGACCCTTCTTACAGGATGCACGGCATTTCCAAATGACCTACCTCGCCATATTTCTATTGACTGGAATCCTGTTTCTTGACTGGTATGGCAACCTGTTACATTACGTTGTCCTTATTGTAACTGCATTATGCATTCAAAGTATTGGGATGCTTGCCGTCAACAAGTATAATAAGGGATGGTGGAAGAGTGCATTGATCACCTCGCTGGGTCTTTGTTTACTGTGTAAGACAGGATCACTTCAGACAACGCTGCTTGCGGCTACGCTTGCCATCGGATCAAAGTTCATTATTCGATTTCGGGGTAAGCACCTTTTTAACCCCGTAAACTTCGGGTTGATTGCCACAAGCCTGATAACCCAAGATGCATGGGTCTCGCCCGGTCAATGGGGAAGCCATCTCATCCTTCTACTTGTGCTGGGTGCCTTGGGCTTTATTGTATTGGCCAAAGTCAATCGTTGGGATGCACCGCTTACCTTTTTTATTGTGTTTGGCGGCCTGATGTACTCGAACATTGTATTGTATAAAGGCTGGGACTTTGGAGTGTTTCTTCATAGCATAACAAGCGGAACCCTTGTGCTTTTTGCGTTTTACATGATTACAGATCCTATGACAACGCCCAATCATCGCATGGGTCGAATTCTATGGATAGGTCTTGTGTCGCTCATTTCATTTATTCTAGTCACTCAATTCTACTTCTATTCTGCCCCGATTTGGGTGCTCTTCTTTATGTCTCCTTTAGTACCTCTAATTGATCGGTATTGGAAGGCTCCAAAGTATGTGTGGGCTCCTACTTCTTCTTTAGTTATTCATTCTTAATCAAATCAATCTTATGAAAACAATCGCTTATATCTTTTTATCCTGTATCGCATTTATGCCTCATTATGTCCATTCATTTTGCGGATTTTATGTGGCCAAAGCAGATACAGAGCTTTTCAATGAAAAATCAGAAGTCATCTTGACTCGTGATGGCTTTGAAACGGTACTTACTATGTCCAATGACTTCAAAGGAGATGTCAAGGATTTTGCTATGGTCATTCCCGTACCAACGGTTCTTTCTCGAAACAATATTAAGGTCGTCGACCGGTACATTTTTGATCGTCTGAATGGTTACTCTGGCCCGAGATTGGTAGAGTACTATGATGAACATCCCTGTTATCGTTATGACTACCGGACGTTTTCTAACGTTCCTGTTCCTGCCATGGAAATCATGGAAGACGCCAGTAAATCAATTGAGTTTGATGATTATCAAGTAACCGTCGAGGCTTCCTATACGGTTGGAGAATATGATATCCTACTGTTGTCTGCGGAAGAGTCACTCGGTCTGAAGCGTTGGTTGAATGACAATGGTTATCAGATCCCAGAAAAGGCAGAGGCAATATTAGAGCCTTACTTAAAGAGCGACATGAAGTTTTTTGTTGCGAAGGTTAATCTAGAGGAGTATGGTCAATCTGACTATCAAAACCTCCGGCCCATACAGATTCGGTATAATCATCCAAGATTTATGCTGCCAATTCGTTTGGGAATGGCGAACGCAAGAGGGATTCAAGATCTTATTGTGTATGCCATGACGCCGAGAGGGAGGGTTGAAACGACAAACTACCAAACGGTAGACATCCCTTCGAATTTTAACATACCGACGTTTGTAACCAGTCAGTTTAGTACGTTTTACAAGGATCTTTTCGCAAAGGCGTATCGTCGGAATGGTCGAAATGCAGTTTTTGTGGAATACGCTTGGGACTTATCATCTTCAAATTACACGAAATGTGACCCTTGTGCGACTACACCACCTGCTTATTCAGAACTTATTGATGCTGGAGTTCATTGGATCGACTATCAAGATATCTCTGGGTGGGGTGGCGCAGATTACGAAGGAAATCTGTTTTTCACGCGTCTACATGTTCGCTACGATAATCTTCACTTCCCATCAGACCTTGAATTTCATGTTACCTCAAACATGACAAGCCATCAAGGCCGTTATGTAATGCATCACATGTATGATGGACCCATCGAATGTGAAGGAGATACCGATCTTCATTATTATTTGGATGTCAAAGATCGTAGAGAAGATGAATTAGACAATCTAGCTTACTATGCGGGGTGGGATAAGAATAAATATCGCTCGTACGTATCAGCGATCGATGCGAATTTAGAGCGTGTCGATCCAGAAGGCAAAAGAGGGAACCTGCTGTTTTTGGTTAAACACTTCGGTCGAAATATCCTGCGTCATACCTTGATACCGAACTACCCGTATGTATTAACGGCCTTCCTAGGAATCCTAGGGTTAATTGTAATGCGCCGTTTTGCTCATCGTAAAGCCTTGCTTAGAGTGCAATAAGTGTTTCAAAGAAACGATCGATATAGAGCCTCAGGTTTGCATTGCTATCGACATGATTGTTGATGATCAGGGAAAAGGATAACCACTTTCCTTTGTTGGTATGGACTAAGCCGGTGTAAGAAAGGACACCGGTAAGTCCACCTGATTTTGCAAAAACTCGTCCTACAGCGGGGCTATTTTTTGGCACTAACTCTTCGAGCGTGCCTTCTTCGCCTAGGACGGCTAGAGATTGCTGAAACGTGCTGTTTGCTTGATTTTGTGAAAAGTGATTGACCAATTGGGTCATTTGGTTGGCTGATATAATGTTTGATCGGCTTAAGCCTGAGCCGTCCATAATGCGACATTGCGGACTTTGTATTCCATGGACTCGAGAATAGTACTCCATCATTTCTTGAGGTGTTTTTAGCCCGGCATTGATAAGCATTGTCTTCATGAGGGCATCGGCAAAAACATTAATACTCCACGTATTCGTTTGCCGTGCTATGTCAAGTAAGGCTGGACTCTCATGAATAGACTTTCTGAGGTATACATGTTGATCTTTCTCTTGAAAGTTTCCTAGGGTAACTTCCTCGTTACCCATAGCACGTAGCTTTTCCTGCAGTATGTAAAGGGCAGCATATTCTGGATGGTGAAGAGCGGCTTCGACTCGCATGCGCCAATATCCATGTTTCATTTCGCCATGAACAGATAGTGCTTTTGTACCTACAGGATAGCGTATGTCAAGCGATGAAGTTGATGCATCGGTCACATCATAGAATATGGTATCAAATTGTGCTGCAATATTGGGAACAAGTTCTAATGCCCAAGGCGTTTTATCATTCTCTTCTCTTTTTAAATAGGCACGCAATACATTTTCATCGAGATTAATAGAGTGGGCGACGGCACCATAATACTGACCTAAATCTTCATATCCATAATCTAAAGGAATAGGGTCAAAGGACCACTCACCTCGATCAAAGTATATACGTTTAATAGCGCTTGCGTTGGTGGTTAACAATAACTCATCGAGAAGTTTGTAGAGGACTTCTTGTCCGTTAGCCTGTTGATCAAATCGCATAGAACCAAGAGTTGGATCGCCACTTCCTTGTAAGACTAAACAGGTGTCTCCTTTTTCTACAATCAATGATAAAACGGTTTGGTAGGTATAGGATGGTCCTAATTCCTGTAAGGCCATTCCTGTGGTTATTGTCTTTAATGATGAGGCGGGGCAAAGGTTGGCTGATCCGTTATGGTCAAAAAAGAGGGCATCGCTGGATAAATCCCTTACGCTAAGTCCAATTGTCGCTCCCTGAAAGGATGGCGCTTTGGTCCAATCTTCCATTAACGAGGACAAGGATTGAGAAAGTCCATTAACGACGACGAGGACTGTAAAAAGCACGACAAGGGTCGTTTTACAAAAGCAACTTTGCATACTCATTTATTGTTAAGAAGTAAATAAAGTCGTTTTTTCACGAATCGTGTTTCTTTACACTGATGATTATGCACAATCTACGCTCATGGAACAGTTGAAAAATGCCATTATTGATCAGATCAAAACGGTTTTTGACCCTGAAATTCCCGTTAATATCTACGACTTGGGTTTGATTTATGAAATCAATGTGGATGAAAAAGGTCAGGCAGAAGTTATAATGACCTTAACTTCACCTGCTTGTCCGGTGGCAGGAAGCCTGCCAGGTGAGGTAGAAGAGGTTGTTATGGGGGTTGATGGTGTGGAGGATGCTGTGGTGGAACTAGTTTTCGACCCACCTTGGGATAAAGAAATGATGAGTGAAGAAGCGAAGTTTGAACTTGGCTTTGATTAATAATGTTGTAAGAATTACAAAACGAAATTTAGTACATGTACCCACAAGAAATAGTCCTTCCTATGAAGGCTGAATTAACCGATAAAGGCTTTCGCCAACTTGAAACACCTGATGCTGTAGATGCTGAGCTTTCCAGTCAAACAGGAACTACGTTTGTTGTTTTTAACTCCGTATGTGGATGCGCTGCGGGTTCTGCGCGACCAGCGGTCATTGATGCCATTCAACAAGATGTAAAGCCAGACCATTTAGTTACCGTGTTTGCGGGAGTAGATAAAGAAGCTACTGACAAAGCGAGGTCTTATACTCAGCCTTATCCGCCGTCTTCTCCGTCCATGGCCTTGTTTAAAGACGGCGAGCTTGTTCATTTCATCGAGCGTCATCAAATTGAAAGCAATAATGCTGAAACTATTTCGGCTCATCTCAAAGAAGTATTTAATCACTTTTGTAAATAATGTCAGATTTTCATACCCTTCAAGTAAGCCGTATCGATCGTTTAACAGATCAAGCGGTAAAAGTTACCTTGTCTATTCCTGACGAGTTATCCGATTCTTTTTCTTTTTTACCTGGACAATACATCACATTGGATGTAGATGTGGCTGGAGAGAAAGTGCGTAGGTCGTATTCGCTATGCAGTGCTCCTAGCACTCAAGGCGCTATCAGCGTAGGCGTTAAAGAAATACCCAATGGTAAGGTTTCTCCGGTACTTAATCGACAGATTAAAGTGGGTGACTCCATCGAGTGTATGCCCCCTATGGGTAATTTTACTTGGACACAAGCTGCTCAAGGAAGTGCTCATGTGGTACTTATCGGGGGTGGTAGTGGTATTACCCCGCTATTGTCGATAGCAACCACCATTTTAGAGTCCAATGATTCATCTAAGATTTCGCTGGTATACGGAAACAAAAACGGAGACTCTATTATGTTTTTAGAGGATGTCCAAGCTTTCGAACAGCAATATCCTTCCCGATTTGAAGTCGTTCACGTCTTTGATCAACCGAGAAAGAAAAAGGGCTTGTTTTCTTCTAAAACAATGGAAACGATTCCACATAAGGAAGGGTTAATCAGCAAATCGCTGTTACTTGGAGTATTAAACAGTATGAACGTTCCTTCTGATTCGGCACATTTCTATATCTGTGGCCCAAGCCCTATGATGCGGTCTTGTCAACAAGCATTAAAAAATATTGAAGTAGCCGACGAACGAATTCATGTTGAGTTCTTTACCGAAAAGTCGGATGAAGACAAACAAGCGGCCCTGCTTGGAGATAGCGATGAAGGTTTTGAGGGCAAGGCCATGGTGCAGATTCAGCTCGATGGTAATAGCCAATCCATTGAAGTTGAGGAACGCGATACGGTACTCAATGCTGCGCTCGATAATGGTATTGATGCACCTTATGCCTGTATGGTTGGTGCATGTACTACTTGCAAAGCAAAACTTGTGAAAGGCCAAATCGAAATGGATGATCAAACAGCACTTCTTCCTAAAGAAGTGGAAGAAGGATATATACTAACATGCCAATCTCATCCAAAGTCCTCTTATATTGAGGTCGATTATGATGCGTAACATTCGAGATTTCTTCACAACTGCAATTGTCGGGGGGATGGTTGTCGTCCTTCCCATTGCGTTGATTGCCTTTGCCTTTAGATGGCTGTTTTCCTTGATTTACTCGTTGACGGATAGTCTTGCGAAGTCATTACATATCGTAGAAGCTTATCCAGATGGCGCAGCGTATATCACCATGGTATTGATTGTGGTGGCCATGTTTTTTATTGGTCTGGCGGTCAAGACGCGTATCGGTAAATTTCTATACCACTACTTAGAGAAATACCTGCTTAGCAGGATTCCATTGTATTCTGTGCT
This sequence comes from Chitinophagales bacterium, assembly GCA_049890075.1. GTDB lineage: Bacteria > Bacteroidota > Bacteroidia > Chitinophagales > UBA8649 > UBA8649. The sequence goes on along the minus strand of JBMHCE010000023.1, from coordinate 13,988 downwards.
GAGTGAGACGGTCTCCACCATAGCCGACAGAGACCAGAAGGCCTTTAGTAAGGTCGTGCTAGTCGATGTATATGGTTCGGGGGTTTACATGACGGGCTTCGTTACCGATGAGACGAATCCTGAATGGTATTCCATCTTTGTCCCAACTGCACCTAATCCAACCAATGGCTTTGTTTTTTCTACACGACGTGATGCGGTGATTGAAACTGAACTAAAGCCAGAAGATGCTGTACGAACGGTCGTAGGTATGGGTGCGGGGTCCACAGAAATGCTTAGCTACTTGTCCGACGCAAAAAAGGCTTAAAACGCTCTACTGTATAGCACGTACAAATCGATTTACCCCACTACTATCCTTGTACATCGTAGTTGAGTATCCTTGGTTGGTAAAGAGACGCGCAACATCATCTCCTTGCTTAAAACCACATTCCACCCATATTTCCCCTTTGGGTAATAGCGCTCTTTTTCCTAGAAATCCAATGTGTCGATAAAAGATTAACGGATCGTCCTCATCGACAAACAAGGCAAGTTCAGGCTCGTAGGATAAGGTGGTTTGCGCCATTATTTGGCGTTCAGAAGGCGGAATATAAGGCGGATTAGAGACGATATACTTCAATTTTTCGCCCTCCCATTCGTTTAGCTCTAAAAAATCGCATTCTCGGAGGCTTAGGCTTAAATCATGCATTTTGCTGTTCTTTTCAGCAATAGCAAGGGCTTTCGGGCAAACATCTATAGCATGGACATGAGCTGATAAATAGCGCTGCTTAAGGGCTAGTGCGATACAACCAGATCCTGTTCCAATGTCCAGAATGTTTTCTTTGATTGTATTGGAAGCTGAAATTGCCTCGAAAAAGTGGGCTAGAAGATCTTCTGTTTCAGGTCGAGGAAGTAAGACTTCTTTGGAGACATGAAGTTTTAGATTCATGAAATAATCGTAGCCCGTGATGTACTCTATGGGTTCATGATTGAGTAGCCGTTGAGTAATTGTAGACCAGGACACATTCCCAATACAGTCTTCTTCTATGACCTTCATGACGTGCTGGATTTGTCTAGAAGTCCAACCTGATTGATTTAGCTTTTCTATTGATTCTTGTCTAGTCATAGAATACCATAGCAAGGTTGTATCTTGCCAAAGTGCAAGGTAATAAACGTCATCAGTTTTATATGGATCGAGCTTTTGAGCTTGCTGGACTTGGTAAGCCAAAAATTAGGTCAAATCCTGCGGTAGGATGCGTTATTATTCATAATGATACGATTATAGGAGAGGGTTATCACATGGAATTTGGCGGTCCTCATGCAGAAATAAACGCTATCTCATCCGTAAAATCAGAGGACATTGATAAGCTTAAGGAGGCTATTTTCTATGTCACCTTAGAGCCATGTTCGTTCATTGGAAAAACGCCCTCATGTGCAAATCATCTTATTGAAATGGGAGTAAAGCATGTCGTCGTAGGAAGCTTAGATCCTAATCCCAAAGTCGCTGGCAGAGGAGTCGAGATGATGCGTGCTAGAGGAATTCAAGTAGAGGTGTTAGAGTACGCAGAAACTAATGCAAGTTTGAATCCTGGGTTTTATTCTGCTATGCTTCACGGTCGTCCGTATGTCACCCTAAAATGGGCGCAATCCAAAGATGGTTTTATTGGTCAAACAGGACAGGGTTCAATGGCAATTTCGGGTCCTGAGAGTCGAAATGTAACGCATAGTTGGCGAAGTCAGCACCATGCCATTTTAGTCGGAAGCAATACGATCCTGGAAGATAACCCTCGTTTAGATGTCCGATTGGTTGAAGGGGAAAGCCCACAAGTCATTGTATTAGACCGCCGAGGACGTCTTACAGGCAATGAAAAGATATTTTCCTTAGGTCGGGAGGTTTGGGTCTTTTCCCATGCAGCCAAGGAGATTAATGATCATCGCTGGATTACTGTAGATTCCGCGCAACCTTTGATTCCTGCCGTTTTTGAAACGATGATGGCCTATGAGATGAATACGCTCTTCGTAGAGGGCGGTCGACTGATTCATCAGGCATTTCTAGAGGGGCCTATGTGGTGGGACGAGCTTCGTTACTTTACAAGCAGAGATGTGCTGGGTCATGGCGTTAGTGCACCTGATATACCTGCTGATAGCGTGCCATACGTGAGTGAAGAAGTAGGCGGTGATGAAATGGTAATTTTACGAGCTAAGCAGATATGGCAGAATTTTATCTCATCTTAAGTATTCTATCCTCGGTTGCGATTATGCTTGTCTTTGGCATGTTCGACCGATATAAGATCGATACCTTCCAGGCAGTCGTTGTAAACTACCTCACGTGCATCGCTTGTGGTGTTGTCCTCGATGGCGGTATTCCAGAGTATTCGATGCAGGCTACATCATGGTTGCCCTATGCATTGACTCTCGGAGTACTTTTTATTGGTCTGTTTGTGATGATTGGATTGACGGCACAAAGGCAGGGTGCAGCTATTGCTTCGGTATCGATGAAATTAGGGTTGATCTTTCCCATACTACTTGCTTATTTTCTGTATAACGAGGTGTTTACAATTCAAAAGTGGATAGGCATTGTATTGTGTTTGGCGGCCATCATTTTCGTATCGATTCCTTCTAAAGATTCCAAGACTGAAGGAAAATCATTTTCGTGGAATTGGTCTATGTTTTTTCCCTTAATCATTTTTTTGGGGAGTGGTATTTGTGACTCTACGGTGCAGTTTCTTGAGCAACGGTTTTTCTCAGACGGTGATATAGAGCCCTTGACCATCGCCCTCTTCGGAACAGCGTTTGCTGTAGGTGGCAGTGTGTTGCTACTTCAAGTTATGTTGCAAAAACGTGCGTTTGATAGTAAATCTCTGTTCGCAGGTATAGTACTCGGGTTGCCGAATTACGCGTCGATATACTTTTTTATGATGGCCTTATCCCACGATAAATTCGAAAATGCGTCGTCTTTTGTATTTGTCATAAACAATATCGGTATTGTGGTCATGACCACGTTAATGGGCATTCTCGTATTAAAGCAAAAGCCCAACCGGTATGGATGGATAGGCCTCAGCCTTGCGGTAGGAGCCGTACTCCTATTGTCTTTTTAACTAGGCTTTATTCGAATACTCGAATATCATCGACTTCCCATGTACTGCCGTCTTGGTCGCTACCTGTGTAGCGGAAGGCAATATGTACGTTTGAATTGAGGAAGCTGCTTAGGTCTACAGTGGCTGTTACAAAGGCAAAACCGCCTTGGGATTGTGTGTAGCTTAGTTCTGTCCAAGAAGCGTCTCCAACTGCGGATTGGTTGTCAAAATCCGTACTTACATAAAGTTGCATAGTTGGTCCGCCGTAATTGTAAGCGTTTCTAAACTCAAGGGTTGCTGATTGTACTCCTGATAAGTTCATAGATGGTGAGATAAGCCAAGCTTCGCTCGCATCATTTCCTTGTCCATTCCAGTTAGAAAGAACAGCATAGTAGGAGTTACCTCCTCCTTGGTTGCTAGTTGACCAATCGTGGGGACCTTCTACGACTTGTGTCGTCCATCCTCCTGAGCTGATTTCTTGGTCTTCAAAGTCTTTATTTAAGATAAGGTTGTCAGCACCGTCACAACGTGGGTTTTTCATGTCTACGTCGTTTGTGTCGCGAATCGTGAATTGATACTCGTCGTTATAGATTCCAAGAATCCCAACAATTGATCCATTACCGATAGGAAGTGTATCACCTGCAAATGCAGCATAATCGCTCATTCGTACGATAACGCTTCCTCCGTTACATCCATTGGCAATTACATCTTTACCATAGGTTGGACTTACAGGAATATTCGCGTAGGTCTGACCAATAAATGATGGGTCAAATTCACAGTTTTCGATAACAAAGAGCTTGTTGAGCATTGCTGGATTGAACCCTCCATTTAATGCTAGAACTTCAGGACTAGGCTCTCCTACAATATCTCCTTTTAAAATGTGCTGATCAATGAGTGGTTCAGCGATGCGTTCGATGTCTGAACCGTCAAGTCCTCCTCCAAGGGTAGGCTGACACGCGAATACACCGGCATAAAGCCCATCAAGTTTCACATAGACCTCACGACCAACTGGAAATTGGGCATTAAGATTTGTTGCATCCAAGCTCAGCGAAATGGCTCCGGTTGCATCCTGAATCACAAGGGATTTATAAAAATTGCCTGCAAAATCATCGGAAGTCACGACTCCTTTAATGTATTTGCCTTCATAGGTTGCTCCGGATAACAAGGTCGGAGAAACAAGATCGCAGTTACCAAGCAGATTGTTCGAGGTTAAGAGGTCACCAATATTCATGACCTGACTTGCATCTATACTTGGTGGAATGTACACCGGAGGAGTGTCAAAGTCATCTTGAATACATGAAGACAGCATGAAAACCGCTGCGAATAGTAATATGAGGGAGTTTAATCGATTCATGGTCATAATATTAGCCGAAAATAAAGGAGATCATGGCGAAATAGTTTGTGCCAAATCCGTAGAAATATTTGTTTTGGAACTTATCAATACGTCGTTCGTCAAAGTCAAAACGCCGTTGTTCAAAGCCATTGGTTATAAAGTTTTGATTGTTGGTTAGGTTGTTTACCCCGAGAAGAAATCGTATCGACTTCCCATAGCCAAGCGAATAGGAGTAACCACCAAAAAGATCCATCGTAAACTGGGCAGGAGCCTTTTCTTGTGCGATGATTTCGTTGTACGTCGTTTCATCAAAAACATCTTGTGTAGCATCAAAGGTTCTTCGTACCGGATTGAATTGCATCCAGATACGATCCGTCCAGTTAAAGCTCAAGTTGACAAAGAAGCCATAACGACTTCGGTAATTTAAACTTGTAGTAGAAGCAATCTCAGGCGTTCCAGAAACGTGGAAGTTTCTCGCATACACCGTTTGTACATCGACAATGGTATCTACATTGTCTTGGGTGATTGTCGCGTTGGGGCGGCTTGTGTAGATATTCTCTCCAAGACTTAATGCGGTATTTACTGACAGCTCAGAATTGATCTGCCATAAGGTGGCAAATTCTAGGCCGTAGTGACGCTTGTCAATACCTGTTTGAGTGTAGTTGACAAAGGTTTGCTCTTCATCATGATAGAAGCCAATGGTTTCTATTTGATCTTTAAACTCTACGAGATATCCGGTCGCTTGAATCTTAAAGGGTTGGCTGCGGTAGATGTAGCCTCCTTCTAAGCTTAAAATCTTCTCAGGAACTAAGTCTTCGCTATTTACTGTTTGATTACGTGTACGAGGACCTAGGAAGACATTTTGAAATAGGGGAGCGCGACTCTCTTGCTGGACATTTACGAACAGATAATTTCGTCCATTGATTTTCCATGTTACTCCTCCTTTTACACCATACGTGTAAAAATTGATGTTGTCCGACTTCCCAAACGAGTTGTCAGGAAAAAGCCCTACGCGATAGTTTCCTATCCGCTGCATCATCTGATGAGTAAATCGGCCTCCCCAATGGAAATCTATCTTGGAATAACTGTATTGCGCTTGTGCCCAGGCTTCATTGCGATAAACCCTTGCATTGTAGTTGTAGCCAAATTCTTCGCCTTCATATACGAGGTAATTTGGGTCATCGATATTGTTAAGCCCTGCCTGCGGATTCGTAGGGAAATCGCGTTCTGCAAATTCATTTAAATCCACATAAAAGTCTCCACCGAGTAAGTCATCAAGGACTTTGTAGTTTCTTGTGTCCTGGTATTGAAGAATCAATCCGCCTTGAAACAAGGTGTGATCTCCGATGCTAGTGTAATATCGTGTGGCAAGATTAGCTCGTTGGACGTCCATCACCTGCTCCTCGATTACGTATCGAGAGGCGATACCTGTGGTGGAGCTGCCGTCAGGTAAGTTAAAGGTCTGAGCATTTGCTGGATCGGTATTGACTTGATAAAATCGATCCCAATCTAGCTGTAATTCGTCCGGATTGTTTTGAAAGAATGTTTGAAGTCTATCAAACTGATAGGGATCATTGTAATAATAGGTTGGTAAGTATCGGTAGTAATCCGGTCTTGGATCTGAGGCATTATACCAATCCATTCGGGTATTGCTCTCCTTTCCTCCTTGGTACATCGCTGTCGTGATAAGCGAAGATTGTGGACTGAACTTAAGCTCATGGGTGAGGGCTACGACAGGCTGGATTCGAGTATTAACTCTTGAGTTTCTTTTTTCTCCATTTTGCCATCCCCAATTCGGGTTGTAGAAATTACTTCCTGCCAAATCGTAGGCCTCCTGTGTTGTAGGCATCATCTTTCCTCTGCGCGTAGGGCTTCCGAATGCTGTCATAGCCAATCGATGACGTAGGTTAAACTTCTTTTCAACGCCTACAAAGGCGGCATATCCCTCATAAAAGGTTCCTTCGACATATCCTTCATTTCCAAGGCGAGTGCTCAAACAAAAGCTTGCAGCCCATCCCTTCTTATCAAAACCAGATGACCATGCTGCCATTAGTCGGTGATCGTAGCTTCGATTAGAATTCATATAAGACGCCTGAATTCCGGTTCGTTGGTTTCCAGCACGCACATCGAAGTATGTATTTCCTGCTGTCGCTGAGAAAGCAAAAGTTGCTGGAGCAAGACCTTGTGTACCGTAACTACGTCCATTAAAGACAGAGTTTAATCCTCCCCAAACCCACCATTGGGCTCTTCCTGTAATGAGATCGTTCATGGGCACGCCCATTAACATATTCTGCGTGTAGGCCATGTCTAGACCCCGTCGACGAAACCAAGCTTCCCCTCCTAAACCAAATCGTGCAACGTCTCCATAGATGTCTCGCCAATCGTTTAATAAACTCGGCGCAAAGTCAACAACTTCCGATTGAAGTTCTTGTAATTCGAAGAGGTTGGATCCTGTGTCTGATTCAATGGTAATCGTATTTACGGTCTGTGCGTTAAGGACCGATACCATGCTGCAGATAAGTATACTGAGCCAGGAGCGACAAATCATGGTTTTCATGCCTTAAATATAATTCTTGTCAACCACTAATTTTTGCTCATTGTGTCAAGTTGGTCTACTTTTTGCCTTCCCCTCTACGTATTGGTTAATTCGCTAAGAACTTACCTATATTTAACCCGTTAAGAATTCCTATGAAATACTCACTCATACCTGCTCTTTTCCTTGTGTTGACCGCTGGAAAATCATTGGCCCAGCAAGAATATCAAGTGGTTACGGTAGGCTTTTACAATGTCGAAAACTTGTTTACCCCACAAGATGAAGTCGACGTTATTGTGGTGGAGGATATGATCAAAGGCGATCGAAGCTCAACCCTGGTTCTTCCCAAGACTCCTGAGCTTGAGGAAAAAATGAGTAGCCAAGAGTATTACAGTCTTTCATCGTCTGATTGGTCAGAGATTCCTTACGACACCATTTATCGGGATACCAAGGATAGTGATAACACACCAGATGGAGATCGAAAGTATGATGAGGCGGTCTACCGTGATAAATTAGATAAGTTGAGTTATGCCTTGGGGCAAATGAAAACGGATATGGCACCCGACGGTCCTGCGATTATTGGTATTGCTGAAATTGAAAATCGTCAAGTATTAGAAGATTTAGCCGAGGTGATCAGTTCGGAAACAAGACAGTATGGTGTGGTGCACTATGACTGCCTATACAGCCGGGGTGTCGATGTGGGTTTTCTTTATGATTCAACCTTGTTTACACCGATTTCAAGTCAGTCGGTGTATGTGCCACTCGATCGGCATGAAACCAAGGATAAGGGGCGCGTACTAACGCGAGATATACTCGTGGTAGAAGGAGATTTATTAGGAGAACGTGTCCATATTTTAGTAAATCACTGGCCATCTCGAAGTGGGGGACAGGCTCGATCGAATCGCCTTCGAGTAGGAGCTGCTGAGGTATGTCGCGAAGTGGTGGATGAGATATTGGCAGGCGATCCTGAGGCGAAAATTATCATCATGGGTGATTTAAACGATGATCCGGTAGATGAAAGCGTAGTAGATGCCCTAGGAGCTACAGGCGATCGAGATGCCGTGGTTGATTTATACAACCCTTGGATTGATGATTATAAAAATGGCCGAGGAACACTTGCTTATAGTGGCTCATGGAATCTTTTTGATCAGATTATCGTCTCAAAGAGTTTTATCGAAGATGACACGAAAGGTTGGATGTTTTATAAAGAAGCGCGCACCTTTGACGCACAGATGCTGGTGCAAGAGGGAACCTACAAAGGAGGCCCATTTAGAAGCTATGCATGGAATAATTATATAGGCGGATATAGCGACCACCTCCCTGTTATGGTCTATCTAGTTCGTCCAGTGAAATAAGTTGATATGAAGAAATTACTTGGAATATTTACAGTAGTTGTTTGCCTAGGTACCGTGTTGTATGCTCAGCCAGGCCCACCACCCGCCTCAACCACCATTAATGCATTTAGTATTGAATCGTGGCAGTTTAGCATTTCATGGCAGCCATTTAATGAAGCAGATGGATATGTCGTTGTCCGTTCTTCGTCAGCGATTACTGATGAACCTACTGATGGCGTAATCTACGATGCAGGAGCGCCTCTAGGGCAGGCTAAGGTCATGTATGTTGGTAATGCGTCAGGGTGTGTTATTCGTGAAGTTGTAGCCGACCAAGAGTACTTTTTAAAGATCTATCCATACAAGGATCAAAATGGCTCGCCAAACTATTTTACTGATACGGTGTATCTCGGTAATGTGACATCAGGTGATGGCACTCCGGGTGATTATTACGATGCTATTGACGATGGTTCTTCCTCCTTTGTGATGGATTTAACAGCGCTCTTGAGCAATCACTTGACGTTAGGATATTATCCCTTTACTTCCGATTATGCGGATATCTTTCTTCAACGAGATACAACAGGAGTCGATAAGGTTATTAACTGTCAATACAGCAATGAGTTAATCTTCTTTGATGAGGACTTCAGCGATGCGGGCACAGGATACAATCGTGAACACCGTATGCCTCGGTCATGGATGAATTTCAACAATTTTTCATCCTCTGAAATGCAGAATTCAGCAGAAGGAGCTGATTATCATGGGCTCGCTGTTATTAAAGGAGAAGTAAACTCCTCTCGTTCAAACTATGCTTACGGAGAGGTGACGGGAAATCCTTGGTCGGGCAGTTATATCGACTATACCAAAGGGCAAGACTACCGTGGAATTACAGTAGCTGAACCACGAGATGACCGCAAAGGGGATTGTGCACGTGCACTGATGTACATGATGGTAACCTATAACGGAAAGTACAGCCGAAACTGGGGGATGGATAACTTGATTTCAAGAGCTTCTGACCAAGAGTTAAGCGTATTGCTTCAATGGCATGCACAAGATCCGCCGGATGCTTTTGAGATCGCTCGAAATGATTTCATTGCTTCTATTCAAGGTAGCCGAAACCCGTTTGTTGATTTCCCGGAATGGGTGGATTGCATTGATTTTTCCAATGTATCGATGAAGACGGAATGTATTGATCCTTCGACGTCTATTGATGGGGTGTCAGGTGATCTAATGATTCCGAATCCGATTTATGATAACCACATCTTGCTTCCACATTCTGTGGACGAATGGCAAATACTTACTCCAAGTGGTCAGACGGTCCTCAAGGGTAATAATGTCTACATCCAGTTAACGGAGCTTTCTACAGGATTGTATCAGCTTGTCACACGAAAGGACGGTCAAGTCGCCTCAAAAGGCATTTTGATTCCTTAGAGAACAGCTTGTATCAGCCAATCATCAGGTTACTTATTCGTAGATGGCTTTCTGCGCAGCAAGCAGGGTGTTTTGAAGTAGAGAAACAACGGTCATCGGGCCCACACCTCCAGGTACTGGGGTTATCCAACTGCATTGTTCTTGCACATTGTCAAAGTGAACATCGCCCACAAGACGAAAGCCGCGCTTCATGCTGCTATCTTCGATACGAGTAATACCCACATCAATAACTACGGCACCTTCTTTTACATGCTGTTTGTCGATAAACTCCGCTTTGCCTAAGGCGACAATGAGAATATCTGCAGCCTTTGTGTGTTGCTCAAGGTCTTGCGTTCTGGAATGGCAGAGCGTGACAGTACAGTTACCAACTTTTGCGGAACGTGACATCAAAATAGACATTGGCCTTCCTACAATATTGCTTCGCCCTACGACGACACAGTGCTTACCACTTGTTTCAATATCATTTCTTTCGAGCAATGTAACTATGCCCATGGGGGTAGCTGGCAGGTAACTGGGTAGATTGAGTGTCATACGGCCGATATTAATCGGATGGAATCCATCAACATCTTTTGCAGGATCAATGGCCTGTAAGACTCGAACGCTATTGATGTGATTGGGTAGGGGAAGTTGGACAATAAACCCATCGATGGAATCATCGTCATTGAGCTTTAGTACTTCACCTAGTAAGGCTTCTTCTGTTATATCCTGATCAAATCGTAAGACCGTGGAATTCATACCTACATATTCACAGGCTTTGATCTTGTGATTGACATAAGTTCGACTCGCTCCATCATCTCCTACAAGAATTGCGGCAAGGTGCGGAGGGCGTCCATTGGGAAAGGTTGTTTGAGCGACCGTTTCTTTGATTTCATCTTTGATTTGTTGGCTAAGAAGCTTGCCATTGAGTAGTTGAGTCATTGGGGTTATTTTTTGCTACGCTTTTTGAGATATGGGAAAAGGATTTGGCCGAATTCACGGCGGATGTCTGCCTCAATTCGATCGATTTTAAGTTTCCGGCAGGCCAGATCAAGCGCTTTGAATTTAGCCTCCATCATTTTTCGATATTCCTCCTTGATTGCATGGGGTTGAACTTTGACCATTTGACCTGTTTCCATATCAATCATGCGCAAAGGGCGATTGGGGAATTTAAAGTCCATTTCATATTCGCTATCCATGATATGGCAGAGGATGACTTCGTGCTTTTTAAACGTTAAATGTCGTAAAGCTTCGATAAGTTCTTCACTGTTTTCTTCAGCCAGTCCATCCGTCAAAAGCACGATTAGCGATCGATTAGGTAGTTGCTCTGCGAGCACATGGAGATTGCTCGAGAGCTTTGTTCCGCCGTACTCCGATTCACCTTGGATGAGTTGCTCAAGGTGGTGATAGATCCTTGCGATATTCGCGCGATTACTCGTTGCAGGAATCCATTCTTCAATATTATCAGCTAATAGCGTGAGTCCTACCGCATCCCGCTGCTTTTGCATCATTTCAATAAGCGCTGCGGCTGAGACGGCTGAAAAATGCATTTTGTTTGTGCGGTGTTCACCTTTGGGAAAAAACATGGAGTTTGAGACATCCAAGACCAATTGGCAACGCAGATTGGTTTCTTCCTCATAGCGCTTGACATACATTCTGTCCGTTCGTGCAAAGACCTTCCAATCTAGATGCTTGATGGATTCTCCTGGGTTGTACAAACGGTGTTCGGCAAATTCTACTGAATATCCATGAAAGGGGCTTTTATGCAAGCCCACCATAAAGCCTTCGACCACTTGTTTGGCAAGAAATTCTAAGTTGTCAAACTGACGAACTTCTTTTAGCGAACGAAGGTATTGAGACATGATGGCAAGGTAAGAAGTTTGGCTGTTTTGTGAGGGTTTTTTACGTTTTTGACATGTAGAAAAAAATATCCCTTACTTTTCATGTATGTGTTACGATGTTGCCGCTCATACCTTGTCTCAAATCAAGTATGCTAAATATAGACATGGCGATGCCTCGGATACAACGAATCTGCAAGAGGTCCTGTCTACGCTTATGCCTACGTTGCCCAAGGCATACCATGTTAGTGGCTTTGCCCATCCGCGGCTGTTAAGTTTTGCCAAAGGAGGCAGTGAGTCGGAGCCATGGTTGGTAGAAGGGCTAGAGTGGGGATTGATTCCCTTTTGGGTAAAGGATGGGGTGCAGGCAGCCCAAATTGCAAACAAAACACTCAATGCAAGAGTAGAAACCCTTTTAGAAAAGCCTTCTTTTCGAGCAGCTGCTCGATACAGACGTTGTTTGATTTATGTGGATGGCTTTTTTGAACACCAACACCGAAAGGGTAAGCGCTTTCCATTTTTTATTCGTCAAAAGGGAAGTGAGGTGATGTGTCTTGCAGGTGTTTATGAAGACTGGACCGATCAATTGACCGGTGAGATTAAGCGAACATGTTCCATTGTTACTACTAAAGGCCATGGTGAAATGGTATCGATTCATAACAACCCTAAGCTTCCGGAGCCGCGCATGCCTCTAATTCTAAGCCAAGAAAATCAAGAGGAATGGCTAGCAGCAGAAAACAAAGGATCCGTTCTCGAGAAGCAATTCGCTCATTGTGCTCATGCGGTAAAGGATGTTAGCCTTCTCGCCCATGAAGTGAGACCTATCCGCGGAAAGTCAGCCTCGGCAAACAACGAAGAAGCCTGGAAGCCTATTCCAACACAATCCTCATTGTTCTAGGATGCTTCCGTAGAGGTATGAGCGGAATACTCATTATACCTTGACGTTGTCAAAAGTAAGTTCGATCTTCCCCGAAGGGAGGCGGGATGTGGTGGGTCTATTTATCCCCCTTAGGCGGCTCCGAAATCGAATTACGCATCGAAGTATCCGCCTGGATATTCTGCAATCGGTAATAGTCCATAACACCTAGATTACCACCTCGGAAAGCTTCTGCTAACGCTCTAGGCACCTCCGCTTCCGCTTCAATAACCTTGGCGCGCATTTCTTGGGCTTTGGCCAACATCTCTTGCTCGATGGCAATTGCCATGGCTCGACGCTCTTCTGCTTTTGCCTGGGCAATATTCTTATCGGCATTGGCTTGGTCAATCTGTAACTCAGCACCAATGTTCTTTCCTACATCCACATCGGCAATATCAATAGATAAGATTTCAAATGCCGTACCGGAGTCTAGACCTTTCTCCAATACCAATCGGGAGATGGTGTCAGGATTTTCAAGTACTGCTTTATGGGAATTGGCAGAACCAATTGAGGTTACAATACCTTCTCCTACACGTGCTAAGATGGTCTCTTCTCCAGCTCCCCCAACAAGCTGTCGGATGTTCGCACGAACGGTAACTCTCGCTTTACCAATCAGCTGAATTCCGTCCTTAGCTACTGCGGTAACTGGAGGTGATTCAATAACCCTTGGGTTTACTGAAAGCTGAACGGCTTCAAAAACATCACGACCTGCAAGATCAATAGCTGTTGCATCATTAAAGGACAACTCAATATTCGCCTTATCTGCTGAAATCAATGCATTGATCACTTTGGAGACATTTCCTCCTGCAAGGAAGTGGGCTTCTAATAAATCTCTTTCCACGGCAACGCCTGCTTTCGTAGCAGTAATCATAGCATTGACAATGGTGGATGGCGGAACCTTCCGTAGTCGCATAGCGAAGAGTGCAGCAATGCCTACTCGAACTCCTGAGAAAAGCGCGGTAATCCAAAGTCCAATCGGAATGAAGTAAAAGAACAATACCAAAAAGAGTATTGACAAACCGACTGAAACAAAGAGTAAAATTGATGGATCCATTGGATATTTAGTTTACGTATGAAAATAGCTCTATTCCTGAACTATTTGGACAATTAATTTTTGATGTTGTATTTCGACTACCGTTACATCGGCCCCCGATTGAATGTAGCCATTTTGCGCTTGGGCTTCGAAGCGGTTGCCATTGATTTTAATGGTTCCATTGGGTCGTAAGGCACTGATCGCTGTTCCTGTGTTACCCAATTCAACGTCTTCGAAATGCTCTTGTTCGTTCACCCTGCCCTTAATTTCCTTTTCAACGAGGGATAGAGATTGGCTTTGCGCCATTTTTTTTCCTAAAAAAAACATGAGGATGGATAGCCCGACAGTAGAGAGAAGTGCGACATTACCCAACCAGCTAGGTTCGTTGGTGTAGGCAAAGTATAAAGCGGCAACAATGGCTCCTGCTCCTGCTACGCCGAAAATAGTCGTTCCAGGAATCAAGAAGATTTCGATCATTATGAAGAAAACACCCAATGCTATGGTGAAGAGTACAAGTCCGGTAATCATTCTTCTATAATACGTGTTTTCT
>JBMHCE010000022.1:0-4799 GCA_049890075.1 Chitinophagales bacterium | reverse complement strand
TTCATCAATCTCTCGACGATCCTTCTTTGTGGGTCTTCCAGTGCCTCGTTCTCTGTAGGCTGTGGGTAGGGCAAAGGCAGATTTTAAGCGATCAATTCGTTCTTCAGGCGGCGTTATATCCTCATAACAAGCCATAGCTACTTGGGCCCCTACTCTTTTTTCGATAAGCTTTAACACTTTAAACTGCCGGTTTTCGTGGTGAAGTCTTACGCGAACGACATCGCCCACTTTGACCTTAGAGGATGATTTCGCAGGGCTATCTCCCAAGCGTACTTTGCCATTGTCGCAAGCACGGCCAGATGCAGTGCGGGTTTTAAAGATGCGCACAGCCCATAACCATTTGTCCACTCGAACACTCTCCATAGACATAAATATCGTCTTCTTTCCGTTAACTTCAAGAAAGAGATTCGTATTCTCCATTTCTTCTATGGTATTTAGGTGTTGTTCAGTTTTATTCTGCTTGGTCTTTTTGGTGATATCTCGGCCTTACATACAGGCTCAAAACCATAAAGCAAATGATTGGATGGAGATTGGATCAATTCCTATTGCCCACTCCCACAATGATTATACGCGTAAGAATCCCTTGTTTGATGCGTTGTATGCGGGATTTAGAAGTATAGAAATAGACGTCTTTGCTCATGAAGGGCAACTTAAGGTCTCACATATTGCCTTGTTTCTGAAACGCAAACCCACTATTGAAGAACGTTATGTCCAACCACTACTTCAGATCCTTCCCGATTTAGACAAAGTGCTTCAAGCAAGGGGAGAATCCTTAGAAATAATGGTAGACCTGAAGACAGGGGGAAAGGAAACAATAACCTTATTGGCAAAAGCGCTTCAACCACTTACTCCCTATTTGTCTACTTGGGATAGCCCAACATCTATTCACAAGCGAAGTGTTACCATTGTCCTTAGCGGAGGATACCCAAGGGATTTGTTCTCTTATGATATGGATGTATCCATGTTTTTTTTAGATGGCAGACCCTGCCGCTGTTATGGACAACCTGATCTTCGAATTGCAAGAGTTTCAGCCCACTACGACCAATACTTTACCTGGAATGGACGTGGTGATATGCCAAAGGCGGAGTATGAGAAGCTTATGGAGTGTGTGTATAATGCGAAACGCTGTCATCAAAAGCTTAGATTTTGGGGAATGCCTCAAAAAAGAACCATTTGGCGCTTCTTTAGTGATGCCGGAGTTGAATGGATAAATGTTGATCATATCAAGCGCTTTACGCGATTTGTTCAAGAGAAATAGTTCACGCATAATTTGCTTAGCACACTGAAATTCCTATATTTGTCGTCCAAACATCGCGGAGTGGAGCAGTTGGTAGCTCGTCGGGCTCATAACCCGAAGGTCACAGGTTCGAGTCCTGTCTCCGCTACTAAAAATGGACCAGTACTTATCTGGTCCATTTTTGTTTAAGCCCTTTTCATATGAAGAAACATTTTATCCTTTTCATTTTCTTAGTAGTCCTTCTACCATTTGCCAGTATTGCACAAAGCAGTGATTTCAAGGTATGGTCTGCCGTTGAGCTCAGCCATAAAATCAATAAGCAATGGAGTTTTTCGTTGGGTCAGCATTTTAGATTAAAAAAGGAAGCTAATGTTATCAACCCGGATGATAGAATTCTTGATAGTTATATCACTCAATCAGAAGTAACTTTTGAGCCTGCTAAACGCTGGGACATCTCTCTGCAATTGCGATATTATCGCAAAGTGGATGATGAAGGAAAACGTCAGGGTTATGATGATTTACTCCGTTATCGCATTGGAATTCAAAGAATGTTCAAGGTGCCTCACGGAAATCTAGGGTTACGTCTTGCATTTCAAGATCGAAAATCATTGAATCGTCAACGATTTACAGATGTAGATGATTGGTTAGACTATGGCAAGCGCACGAAAAAAATCATTCGATTAAAGCCTTCTTTTGAGTGGAAAATCAAAAACTGGTCATATGACCCTGTATTTTATTCAGAATATCTGCGAGAGTTGGGAACACCTACGGCAGGAAATCAATCCATACGATTCGGTATTGGTACAAAAATCAAGGTTGTCAAAAACCAAAGTTTATCCTTTAGATACTTTTATGAAACGACCAACTGCACAAGTTGTAATACTCATGTGATCAATCTGAGATATACGTTTAAAACAAAGTAGGAGGTGAGTAATTCGTTACGATTTTATTCTAAAGTATCTCTTCTCCTAGTGGCAATCGTCACGGCATCCTTTTTTGCACCGCTGGCACCGTTGTTGTTAAACAATGAGTCGATTGAGTCAAAGCCAATATCCTTCGCCCTGTTAGTCGTAATCTATGGATTTGTAATGCACATGTTTTATAACACACATTACACAGTTCGTGACAATATGCTCCAGGTTCAATCTGGTTTTATCAAATATCGAGCAATTGATATAAAAACAATAAAGTCCATTGAACCCTCGCGAAACCTTCTCTCCTCTCCTGCCCCTTCATTTGATCGAATCAAAGTACGGTACGGAAAATGGAATATGATTTTACTTTCGCCCAAGGACAAAACGTCTTTTACACGGGCTTTGGCGACAATCAATCCGCAGATAGAGTCGAGTATTTTGCAATGAGGTTGGTTTAGGTCCACCACATCCCGCCTCCCTTCGGGGAAGATCCAGGTTACTTTTGATATTGTCAAGGCAGAATTAGAATTTGGAGGCTTTGGTTTGGTAAACAGCATTAATACCCTCCTACCTATTCATGACGGCGCATTGGTCAATAATATCCTTTGCCTTCAACGCAATGTCTAATTCCACCTTTTGGATTTTCCATATCCCCATAAAATCTTGGAATTACATGACAATGAAAGTGAAAGATTGTTTGTCCAGCAGCCTCTCCACAATTCATGCCTATATTATACCCATCAGGAGTGCTATCCTCTTCAATGAATTCTTTAGCCAAATCTATAAGGGTGTTGAGCTCTAACTTTTCGTTTTTGTCAAGGGCAAAGTAGTCTTGTTTTTCTTCTTTGGAAACTATAAGGATATGACCTGGAGAGACTGGATACCGATCATAGATCATATAAAAATATTTGCCAGTGTAAATCTTTTGATTATCTGATATGCTTGTAAATACACTCATTAGAAGGTGCCGTTAAGTTCTTCGCTTGGACTCCATGTTACAATGGATTTTTCTAAAGCTATGTTGTAATGATGTTCAAGAAAAGCTTTTCTATGTGCTTTTGTTTTTCCAGTTTGATTGATTATTGTTTCTGCCAATGGGTGTTTACTTGTTATGTAGAATTCATTTCTTTTAAACAGCCGATATAAATATTTTCTATCAGGAATTTTTGTTCCTTTTTCACTTAAACCGTTGATTTCTGAGTGAGCCAAAACAAGATTCCAAACGCCATTAATATTAGCTCCATTGTTTGCATGAACCTGTTTGTTGATGTGGGGCAAGAAATGGTCGACGTGGCAAACATTAGAACTTCCTGTGGTGATTGATATGTCATAGAAGCTGTAAAAACATTTTCCTTTTTGGTAGCCATTGAGGGCATCTCTTACTGAAGTGATATCCTTTCTCTGCATGAACTTATTTTCAAGAAAAAGAATAGATGTTGAATCATCATATTGTACTTCGAGTAACTTGGGATTAATCTTAAGATTCCACGCAGTTTCCACCAGCTTCCATCTTGCCTCTGCTTCATGAGTGAAGTTTTTGAAATGAAAGCTTTTCTTAAGTTCTAACAGGTTGTCAGTGATGACGATTCGCTTGTTTTCTCTGGAGTAATCCTTCTCATAAAACAAGTTTGGAATTTGACCTCCATTGACATTTTGAAATGCATCTACAACATTTACGAATCCTAATCTTTCGGTTTGTGCTAACAATTCTGTTTCTCCAATCTCTTCATTGTTATACTGGCGGCAATAGTTTAGAAACTTACTTGATGCTGCGCTCCCCTGTTTATCACTATGTTTTAGATGCTCTGTAATGTGCCTTGAAAACGGTATTGCAAGTTCCTCGAGCGATACAGCTGTTCTTTCATTCTCAATCAACTCTAAAAGACTTTTTGCGAATGCAAACTTGTATGTTGCGGAATTCTTTCCAAAGAGAATCAAAGCTCTCCATTGTGATTCCAAGCTCGGATCATTAATCTGGAATTCGGTCATTAGTATTTGTTAGCCCAATATGTTTAGGGTTTTGCCTCTGTTGTTTCTGATATCCATGTATGACATTTTAATCATACTAGAAATAAGATAACCATTCTATGTAAAATGCCTTCAACCATTCATGACGGCGCATTGCTTACTTTTGTACTGTGAGTAAGTCCTCATCAAATCATAAGGCTGGATATGTCAATATCATTGGCCTACCTAATGCAGGGAAGTCTACTTTGATGAATTCCCTTCTTGGAGAGAATCTAAGTATCGTTACCCGTAAGGCACAAACCACTCGTCATCGTATTCTAGGAATGTATAATGATGATGGCCATCAAATTATCTTTTCGGACACACCAGGCTGGATTCTTGAGCCTGCTTATGCTTTGCAACAGGATATGAATAATGCCGTTTTACAAACGTTTGAAGACGGTGATTTGACCCTCATGCTGACCGAAGTCAATCGATCACTGCCTTGGGAAGGGAGTTTTCTTGAAAAGGTTCAGAATGTAAAGACCCCTATTGTTATAGTGGTGAATAAAATAGACCTTGTAAAAGATGAGGCCTTGTTGTTTGAGCAAGTGAAGATTTGGAAGGAAAGAATTCCGACCTGTGAGGTCTTTCCTGTATCCGCGCTCAATCAGCATAACACGACAGAATTAAGGGAGTAT
>JBMHCE010000021.1:0-3581 GCA_049890075.1 Chitinophagales bacterium | reverse complement strand
ATTAGAACTTAAAGTGAGAGAATGCTTTGTTCGCTTCCGCCATGCGGTGCGTGTCCTCCTTTTTCTTCACTGCAGCACCTTCGCCGTTTGCCGCTGCCATGATTTCTGCAGCAAGTTTTTCAGCCATGCTTTTTCCGTTGCGAAGACGAGCATAACGGATGAGCCATTTCATTCCGACACTACGTCGTCGATCAGGACGAACCTCTGTTGGAATTTGGAAGGTAGCTCCCCCTACTCGGCGAGAACGTACTTCAACGCTTGGTTGAATGTTTGCCAACGCTTTTTTCCATGCTTCGTGACCGCTTTCTCCAGACTTTTCTTCAATGATGTCCATTGCACCGTAAAAGATTTTCTGAGCGACACTGCGCTTTCCGTCAAGCATTAGGTTGTTGACGAAGATTGACACCAATTCGTCTCCAAATCTTGGGTCCGGTTCGTAGTAGCGTTTTCTAGGCTTCTGCTTTCTCATTATTCTTTATTCTTCGTTAGGATGAATGATTTATTTCTTTGGGCGCTTAGCACCATACTTAGATCGTGACTGCAAACGGCCATCAACTCCAGCCGTATCCAATGCACCTCGAACGATGTGATATCGAACACCTGGAAGATCTTTTACCCTTCCACCTCTAATTAAGACAATAGAGTGTTCCTGTAAATTGTGACCTTCACCTGGGATGTAAGCAATTACTTCTTTGCTGTTTGTGAGACGCACTTTGGCCACCTTTCGAAGCGCTGAGTTTGGCTTCTTAGGCGTTGTTGTATATACTCTCGTACATACTCCGCGTCGCTGAGGACAGCTATCTAGAGCCATTGATTTGCTCTTTCCTTTGATGACTTTTCGTCCCTTTCGGACGAGTTGTTGAATAGTAGGCATACTTCGCTTGCTAAAATTTTCGGACTGCAAATGTAGCAAAAACTAACCAAGTAATAGGCATGTTGTCTAAAAGATTTTTGCAAAGATTTTTCTAGCCCCTAAAGGGGTCTGCGAAGATTGCCCCATTTTATCAAATAAAAGACTGAAATACATACCTTTAAAGCATGAGATATAAGGCCCTTTCCTCGACATTATTTATTGACAACCGACAACGGCTTGCCACGGCACTTCCTGCCAAGAGTATTGCGATCATCCAATCCAACCCGGTATTCCCTGCCAATGCCGATGCACACTTGCCCTATGAGCCAAGCAGTTACATACTTTGGCTAACGGGAATCCGACAGGCTCACACCGCTGTTGTTATGTTTCCCGATGCTCCACGGGAAGAGTGGAAAGAAATGCTGTTTATTGAAAAATCTACTCCACTCAAAGCCCTTTGGGAAGGGGAACGCCTCTCAAAAGAAGGTGCTCGTGCAGCGACAGGGATTCAAAACGTACATTTTATAGAGGATTTGGATTCGGTAGTCCATCAGTTATCCTCTCACGCAGAAAACTTAGCTCTTGTCATTAATGAGCATGATCGAAGTGATGCGACCGAATTGATCTTGGGTAAGAAAGAAGCCGCCACCTGGAAAACGAGGTATCCTCTACACGGCATTGTTCGCCTTGCTCCAATTTTTGATGCCTTACGTTGCATTAAGCATTCGGTTGAAATCGACACCCTGTCCAAAGCTTGTGCTATTACTAAAGAAGGCTTTATGAGAACGCTGGACATGGTCAAAGAGGGCATCTATGAATATGAGGTAGAGGCGGCCATTACCGAAACTTTTATTCGAAATGGATGTGGAGGGCATGCTTATCAGCCTATTATTGCTGGAGGGAAAAATGCCTGTGTCTTACATTACATAACAAACCACGAAAAACTAAAAGATGGAGACTTACTCCTAATGGATTTTGGGGCGGATTATGCCTATTACTCTGCGGACCTGTCAAGGACCATTCCGGTCAATGGCAAGTTTAGCGCGCGTCAAAAAGAACTCTACAATGCCTGTCTTCAGGTTCAAAAAGAATGTATTGATATCGCCCGTCCAGGGATCACGCTGCAGGCCTACCAACTCGAGTCAAAACGCATCATGATGCATGCCCTTCGTCAAGTGGGATTGGTTAAGGCAAGTGATGAAAAAGAAGCCCTAAAGGAAAGCCATCAATACTTTCCCCATGGCATTGGCCACTACTTGGGGCTTGATACCCATGATGTAGGCAGCCGCTTTGCCGAGCTCAAACCCGGTATGGTACTGACCGTCGAGCCAGGGATTTATGTAAGAGAAGAAGGAATTGGAATTCGTATCGAAAATGATATTGTAGTTACTATGGATAAACCCAATGACTTAATGGCGGATATTCCACGAGAAGTTGAAGAAATTGAGTCATTAATGGCCAAGTAATTCCATGGTAATTCTTCCTTTTTTAGAGATCGCCCAATCACCCATTCATGGAAGAGGTGTTTTTGCTACAGAAGATATTGAGGAAGGCACGTTAATCGAGTTTTCACCGCTGATTATTCTTCCATCCAGTGAACGCGGAATACTTCAATCCAGCAAATTATATGACTACTACTTTGAGTGGTCTGAAAGCCAAATTGCTGTTGGTCTCGGATACCTCTCTATATACAACCACGCCTCGCCTGCCAATTGCTATTGGGAGCGATTAGAGGATAAACAAGCCATGCGTGTGATTAGTCAATCCTTTATTGCCAAAGGGCAGGAACTAACCATTGACTACATGACGGGGGACAAAGCCCTCGAAAAATTGTGGTTTGACGCTAAAAAGAAGTAAGCCTAATTGGCTTGCCATTTTTATTGGATATCCCGCAGCATGGATTTCATCGCATTCATTTCTTTTATCAGCGACTCAATCTGCTCTTGTTGTTCTTGGATATATTCCATTTGCTCCGCAATATGAACCTTTTGCTCGTCAATCATTACCTGCTGCTCTTGGATGGCCTTTATTGATAAGATTGAAAACAAGTCATAGGCTAAGCCAGGAGTTCCGTCTTCCGAATATCTAACAACATCTGGGAAGACCTCACCAACTTCCTGTGCAAGAAATCCGAGGGTACTTGCACTAGGATCTGAAGAGCTCTTATATACATAACTTACAGGATTAAGGCGAAGAACACCGTCCATAACGTTAGGCAACGTTTCAATGTTAGACTTTAGATTTTTATCTGAGGGTTGTACATAGTTTCCTGTATTATCCTCAATATAGGCCCGGCGGACAGCCATATTAGCAAAACTGTAGTGGGAACCGCTATGATAAGCATTCCAGTGGTCAGTGCCATAGTCTACGAAGACTCCATTGTAAACGGCGGAGACGTCTGATTGTTCAACAACAAAATCACCTTGCGGTTGAGTACCATAAAAACTACCAATCCCCACCCTGCCGCGCTTCGTGATGACCATAGCATTACTTCTTGCATTCGTTGCTGTCCCATTCCCTATAACAAACAATCGATCTGATGGATTAGTTAAAGTAGGATCTGCTGGTGTATAGGTAGCATTCCAACTTCCTACGGCAGTTTCAAATAAACTAGGTGCATCTAAACCCGTGCCAATTGTAATCGATCCTATACCTGATGAATTAGAAGACCTTCCGATGGCAACGGCATCATTTCCTGATGCTATTGTTGCCCCAATTGCAATACTTC
>JBMHCE010000020.1:0-12943 GCA_049890075.1 Chitinophagales bacterium | reverse complement strand
GAGGCAGTGTCTTCTTAGATGCAGAAACCTTATCAGGAACACTTACTATTGATGTGCGTGGCGGCGCTGGAGGGGATGTTTTTGATGGTATACGGTGTCCTGGACCAGGCGGTGGTGGAGGCGGTGGTGCTGTCCTTAGTAATTTGAGCAGTTTGCCGGCATCTTTTGCAGTAGATCTTAGTCCAGGAGCAAATGGAGTAAATCTTGTGGCATCATGTGATGATGTAACAGGGGGCGCAATTGCAGGAGATCAAGGAAAGATTTTTATCGAGCGAACCTTATCTCGAATGGATATTCCCTTTCAGCCGATTACGTTAAATAGTCCTTTTTTACCGGACACGCTTTGTCCTGGAGATTCAATTGTTTTAGATGCTAGTGCTGCGGCAAGTCATCCATTAATTTGGTCTTGGAGTGCTAATGCTTCGACCGAAGCCACGGCAGTCT
Organism: Chitinophagales bacterium; assembly: GCA_049890075.1. Classification (GTDB taxonomy): domain Bacteria; phylum Bacteroidota; class Bacteroidia; order Chitinophagales; family UBA8649; genus UBA8649. The sequence goes on along the minus strand of JBMHCE010000020.1, from coordinate 12,499 downwards.
ATCAACCAAGCAATACATCATTGATTGCCACCACAATTTCTTTTTCAGATCTAATAGGGTCTTGTGATTCTTCCTTTGATGTATTGATTACGGTCAATCAAGCCTTGATATCCTTTGATCAATTTCCTGAAGACCCATTACAAATTGGGGATACTGCGAGTGTGACAGCTAATGTAGCTTCGAGCGAGCCCATTGCTCAATGGAATTGGGAAGCGGGAGAGGGGTTTCTTAGTGCCGATAGTAACCTATTATTCGTGAGTCCGCCCTACAGCCGATCGTTTTGCTTAGATGCAGTTGATGAAGAGGGGTGCCTATTCCAAGCTTGTGAATCCGTATTTATTGACCGAATTCTTGTAGTCCTTCCCGATGCCTTTAGCCCCAATGGCGATGGATTAAACGATGTTTACGAGGTGTTTCCTCATCCCAACCTACAAGTTGTTTCCCAGAAAATCTATAATCGTTGGGGAGAAGAGGTGGCGTCTATTGATGGTCTTAACTTTTGGGATGGCCGTTGGAAAGGAGAAGATCAACCTGCAGGAACCTACCTCATATATATTGTTTCAGAAAACATTTACACGGGATTTCGTCAAGCGCAGTACGGTCGCTTGAGCCTCGTTCGGTAGAGCAATAGATTAATAGTTAGTGTAAATATTGAACAATTTAACAAATGTTCATATATTTGTATAATGAAAGTTGCTGAGCTACCTGATATTGCCTTAGAGGATATGGCGCAGACCTTAAAGGTCATTGCCCATCCGGTGCGGCTGGAAATTTTACTTCACCTTGCGGATAGCACAAAGATTGATGTAACTACCCTATGCGACAAATTATCTTGTGGATGTGAGGCCTCTATGATGTCTCATCATCTAACGAAAATGAAGGCGCATGGTATTCTGACTTCAGTTAAAGAAGGGAAGCAAGTGTATTATCAAGTGGCAAGAAAAGAGGTGCTCAACCTATTTCAGTGTATGCTAAAATCCAACACATAGGCTATGGAAGGAATTGTGATCATTGGGTATGTAGCAGCCATTTTCATTGGACTGGTTGTTGGCTTAACAGGTGCTGGTGGGTCTATTTTGGCCTTACCCATTTTAACCTATTTTTTCGGCGTTCCCGTGGAACTTGCCACAGGATATTCTCTGTTTGTGGTGGGATGGGTCGCTGCCATTGGCGCATTACGAAATGGTCAGAAAGGCAACATTGACTATAAGATAGCTATGGTTTTTGCTCCACCGACCATCGCTGCAGTCTACTTTACCCGGAAAGTTATTGTGCCGGCCATTCCAGAGACCATCATTCAGTTTCTAGGACTTGCTTTGAGTAAAGATTTAGCCATAATGTTACTTTTTGCGGTTGTCATGTTGTTAGCAGCTCTTTCTATGTTGCGCAAGAAAAAACAGAACACTTCGGATTCTATTGATTTACAATGGGATGTATCTCGCGTGCTGAAAGTAGTCACAGAGGCTATTGTAGTCGGTGTACTGACCGGGTTAGTTGGTGCAGGAGGTGGTTTTATCATCGTACCTGCGCTCGTCCTATTGGCTAAGCTTCCGATTCATCGAGCAGTAGGAACATCGATGTTTATTATTGCCAGTAAATCGCTGATTGGTTTTTTGGGCGATGTCACCAACCCAAGCCTTACAATCGATTGGACTTTTCTTATTGGATTTACCTTCATCGCCATGCTTGGTCTTGCTGTAGGACTTCCCTTTAGTGCCAAAGTGCCTGCACCGAAGCTCAAAAAAGGTTTCGGAGTCTTTGTACTTGTCATGGCCGTCTTCATATTGATTGATAAAATTTCTTCTTTATAAACCCTGTATTATGCCAGCTACAATACAACAGATCTACACTAAATGTCTAGCCCAAGGCGCCTACTTTTTAATGAGCGAGTCAGAGGCCATTGTCATTGATCCTTTGCGAGAAATTGATTCCTATCTGGCACTCGCCGAAGAACACGGAGTTCGTATCAAATACATCTTAGAGACGCATTTTCACGCTGATTTTGTGAGTGGACACCTCCATCTTGCCGAAGCAACTGGTGCTACCATTGTTTTTGGACCACAAGCTAATCCGACCTACGAAGCGCACATTGCAAAAGATGGGGAAGAACTTTGTTTTGGAGGAGTTAAAGTTCGGGTCATCCATACGCCTGGACATACGATGGAGTCTACAACCTATGCCTTGTTAAATCACGAAGAGAAGGTAGAAGCCATATTCACCGGGGATACCCTCTTTTTAGGTGATGTGGGCCGGCCTGATTTAGCGCAAAAGGGAGCGGATCTTACCATGGAGGATCTTGCAGGTATTCTATATGATAGCCTTCGAAACAAGATCATGCCCCTCGATGATGACGTCATCGTATATCCCGCCCATGGGGCAGGCAGTGCATGCGGTAAAAACATGTCAACAGATACCTTCGATACGCTTGGTAATCAAAAACGTGAAAACTATGCCTTACGCGCGGATATGACCAAAGAGGAGTTTATTCAAGAAGTCACTGATGGGATTCCAGCGCCTCCCGCCTACTTCCCTCAAAACGTTGGGATGAATAAGCATGGTTACAATACTTCTGATCGCCGTGATCTATCTGCTCTAGCGCTAAGTGTTAATGCTTTTAAAGAACAATCGCTTGAAGAGAATGCCGTCGTGTTAGATGTACGGAGTCGTGATGAGTTTGTACAAGAATTTATACCAGGGAGTCTCTTTATTGGCTTGGACGGTCAGTTTGCTCCGTGGGTGGGTTCTCTTTTGAAGGATGTACAGACGCCGATTCTTTTAGTGGCCAATCCTCATCAAGTAGAAGAAGCTGTAACGCGCCTAGCAAGGGTTGGTTTTGATCATGTGAAGGGATATCTCGATGGAGGACTTGCGGCATGGAAAGCAAGTGGCGGCATCTTGGATGCGATAGTCTCTGTGTCGGCAAATGCCATTGAACCAAGCTTGGAAGAGGGTGGGTTGCTCTTAGATGTTCGCAAGGAATCAGAGTTTATAGCCAATCACGTCGTCGGCGCGGTAAGTGAACCGCTTGACTATTGGATAGATCCTTCTATGGTCGCATCTTATCCAAGCAATTCAACCTATGTGCACTGTGCGGGCGGCTATCGGTCGGTCATCGCATGTAGTTTACTTAAAAAGCTTGGATTGTCAGACGTGATTAATGTGGAAGGCGGAATGGATGCCATTGCACTTACACCAATTCAACGCGCTCAATCTTCTTGTTCAGCCTCGTAAAACAATATTTATGTCAGATTGGATACATTCTTTAATCATGAACCCTTGGCCATGGTATGTCAGTGGCCCGCTTATCGCCTTGGTCATGATCTTGCTGCTTTGGCTAGGAGGCTATTTTGGTGTGAGTTCGTCCTTACGCATGATGTGCTCAATGGGCGGTGCAGGAAGGTTTTCTTCCTTCTTCGCCTATGATTGGAAAAGCCAACGTTGGCACCTCGCTTTTTTGCTGGGCGTTGTCTTAGGGGGATATATAACATCCCAATGGATGACGGCTTCCGATTATCATGTAGCGATTTCGTCCAATACGATGGATGATCTAAAGCAACTAGGAATTGAGTATTCCGAGGGGCTTGCTCCGTTGTCTCTATTTTCTTGGTCATCATTAGCTTCTCTTCAAGGAATACTCGTGCTCGTTGTTGGTGGATTTCTTATTGGATTTGGGACGCGTTGGGCTGGTGGTTGTACTTCAGGTCACGCCATTAGCGGATTAAGTAACCTTCAACTATCTTCCTTGATTGCCGTTATCGGATTCTTTATCGGGGGATTATTGACAACGCATCTTGTTTTTCCATTACTCTTTAACTGATTTTTCTTAACTGATTTGTTATGCGTTACGTTCGATTTTTAGCCGTGGGTCTTTTGTTTGGTATTGTAATGACCAAATCTGAAGCGATTTCTTGGTATAGAATTCAAGAGATGTTTCGTTTTCAGAGTTTTCATATGTACGGAATTATTGGATCAGCACTGGCTGTTGGGGTCATCTCTGTAGCAATCATTAAAAAGTATAGTCTTTCTGCCGTTGATGGCAGTCCCATTGTACTTGGTGACAAGGATTTCTCAATACCTCGATATCTTTTCGGGGGCATTATGTTTGGCATTGGATGGGCGCTCACGGGTGCCTGCCCAGGTCCCCTCTTTACGTTGCTGGGAAATGGAATTTCAGTGATTCTTGTGGTGATTACAAGCGCTGTGTTAGGGACATTTACCTATGGACTTGTAAGAGATAAATTACCTCACTAATGGAAGATAAATCAAAGCCCTTTGATCCGGACTTACTGAAGCGCATGATGATGGGAGATTTTGATCCCAATTCCAATGAGGATTGGGCGCCATCCAAGAAATCTTCTCGTAGCAATTTTACCAAGAGTAAGGTCCCTTTACCGAGTATTGATCTCCATATTCAAGTGCTTAATCCAAACCTCAAAGAGGCTTCTGCTTTAGAGATTTTTGACTACCAAATGGAAGCGTGTCGCGGATTTCTGCGTGATAACAAGGCACAGGGTGTTAAGAAGATTAAAGTGATTCACGGTGTAGGTAGTGGTAAGCTCGCGGATGCAGTAAGCAGGATAGCTAAGGAGGAGTTTGACGCGTCTATGGTAAGTCGCCATACGAAGAAGAAGTTGCGCAGCGGAGAAACGGTTATCGTATTTTAAATGGATGGTATAAAACCCCTTTTAAGATAGATTGCTGAGTAGCTTCCATCGCAGTGTCTTTCATGTCGGTGTAAATCTCAAAATCTCTGTACCTTTCTATAAAATATTTCTCATGAAAAATTTCTTACACTATCTGTGCATGTTGGCAGTTGCGGTGATCACGCTAAATGCTTGTAATGATGACTCTAATGGTTGTCCTGACGGCTATGAGGGAGTAAATTGTGCAGACGAAGTGAGAGAAAAGTTTGTGGGTACTTACTCCGCTACATGGTATCAGATTGGCATAGACACGTTTGATGCTGGGTTTGATATTGAAAAAGATGTAGCGAGTATTGAGGGACTAATCTTAGATGATTTAGCGCTCACAGTGGACAATGCACCGGCCAACAGAGTCTTACTGCCTTTGCAAACACTCGTATCCCCTGGTGGTATTGAATCCACATGGCAAGGTCAAGGGGTACTCACAAGTAACGGTGAATTGCGGTTTGATTTGTCGGTTACTATTGATGGTGGCGCACCCAACGAGGTAATCATTATCGCTGAAATGCTTTAAGGCTTAAAAGAGCCATCCCAAACTGAAAGTTATATTTCTTGGATCACTAGGTAGAATGCCCGGGCCGGGATATCCAGAGGCACGGCGCGTAAAGTAAGTCGCATTGAGGGCATTGTTTACATTGATTTCCGCACTAAGCTGTTTCCATTGGGCTTTTGCATAGAAATCTAAAATTTGATACGCAGGGATAAGGCCATGCACGGCATCAGGGGAGAAAGTGGCATTGGTAGCATCGGCAAATTGCTCTCCTGTCCAAGACCACTGCATCCCGACCGTATATCGGTTGTCGTAGGATGCCGTTAGTGCGGTTCTGAAGATTCCCTGGGGAACAAGTTCGATTTTCTTGCCATCAATCGCTGGATTTTCTTCAAGGGCATAGCGTCCATTGGAGTAGCTGTAGTTCAGCATGGTAGTGAGCGACCACAATTGTTGCTCATCCCCGTTTGATTTAAGGTGAAACCAGTCGATTTCAAGCAGCGATTCGATACCATAGGTATTACTTTGGCCAATATTACTTCGAAAACGATAGGTAGAAAGTAACTGAGAGTCGACTTGAAGCAAAAATCCGATACGATTGGCATAGCGGAGATAGTAGGCTGTCATATCAAATCGTATTCCTTGATAGTTTCCGCGAATTCCTACGTCCATATTGTAGCCTTTTTCGTCTTCGAGGTTAGGATCGATGCGAAAATTTGGATTGACAATACGCAAATCATTAAAGTTTATCGCACGATAGTTTTGTGACCAGTTCGCATAAATATCTAAGCCATTGGGTAGTGTTTTGCTGAGGCCAATACCTAGCAAAAAGAAGCTTCTTGGACTAGAGAACGACTCATTTATAATCGTATCATAAAGTATATTACCGGCTAAGTCCGTATTAAATTCCCGAAATGACCCTTCTCCATTGCTCTTGACAAACTCATAGCGAATACCAGGTACAATCTTCCATGATTTGGGTAGTCGAAAAATGTGTTCGGCGAATAGTGCATGGTTAATACTCGGGAAATCATACTGCGATCCATCGACGATATCTGGTGTTAGATATTCATAGCTTGCCGTGCTCAGTGAATCGGTCATGCCTTGTCTCTTTGAGGTATTCCCCGTATAGTTTCGAATCCCAATGAGAAAGCTTTGAGGGCGATCTGCCCACGTCCATTGACTGATATAACGGCTCTCGTGGCCGAAATTTCGGTATGTATCCTTGAGTAAGTCTCGATTTTCGCCAAAATCGACGCGTGCAACGCTTCCAAGGAAGCCAACAGCGTCTCTACCCGCCCTGAGAATCCAAAATTTCGTATTGAATCTGCCGTTTTTCCCAATTTTCGCATTCAGCGTTACTGCAGGTAGGTGCCAATACACTCTAAAATAGTTCCTACTTCGAATCGATTGGTTTGGATTTTGAGCGAAGAGTGCATCGGTTAATCCACCAGGTTGCTGGGCTTCGTAGAGGTAGGTCGTGTGTTCTAACTGCGCCGTCCAATTCTTTGATAAGACAAAGGCGAGCTGGCTGTGATTAAATCCCGCTTGGAATCCACTGTTAGGTCTCCAACCATTACCCTGTCTGTAATTTGCAAAGGTGTAGAAGGCTACCTTGTCCACACCATACCCAAAGCCTAGGCTCTGATTGTATAGACCGAAGCTACCAATTGAGGAGCGTATTTCATGACGCCATCCACTGCTGTATTCTGCACCTTTGAGATGATAGTTAATCGTCCCTCCAAATTGCGGTCCATATTGAAGTGAAGATGCTCCGCGAACGATATCGATGCGCTCGATAGCTTCAGCGGGTGGGACATAATACGCATCGGGATATCCTATGGCATCGGCCGCAATATCATATTGATTTTGACGCACGTTAAAGTTGCTGGATCTAGCGGGGTTAAGGCCTCGCGCACCAATTTCTGTGTTTAGCCCTGACCCACTACTTTCCCAGACGTTAAGCCCTGCTACTTTGGCATAAATTTGTCGCTGAATACCAATGGCTTTATTGCCTGTTACCTTATCTAAATCGATGCGTTCTGTCTTACGTGCGGCATAGATTCCCATACCGTCAATGTCTCGTAAATAGGAAGAGGTGACATCGGTAACCGTCGTTTCATCCAAACTCTCCGATTGAATGGCGGGAGGCCGCCGCATATAGAGCTTCAAGGTATCTTTTAATCCTCCTTGAATCGTAAGATAAAGGTCTTCAAAGCCTCGGTGTTTACACTCGATAAATAGATCTTTTGTCGTCGTGATTATACAGGGTTTTGTGGGATTGCTTTTACATATTAGGCTGTCTTCATAGACATCATACACACTAACATTCCGCAGGGAAGTTGAGTCTTCACGAGACATAACATTCAGTATGACTTGGGCATGGCTTAGAGCAGGGAGTAGGATAAACAGCCAAAGGATAATATAGACTCTGTGCAACCGCATTATTCGAAGGGTAAAATCCATGTTTTCGGAGAGAAACTGTCTTTTTCTTTTGCAAGATTTACGTCAGAATTGATGTAAGGTGTACTACCTCGTCCGTTGAGTGAACACCAACAATGGGCGTAGACTTCCACCTCATTCTGCCAACTCTTGGAGTATTCACTGCTTAGGTGATGGGCATATTGCAAAATCATATCCGGTTGGGTTGCCATCATTTTTTCTTGCTGTAGATTCAGGTGGTCAGTTGGTCTGACCATCGTACGGCGATCACCCGCTGTATCGACAACTTCAAATTCACAGTAACCCGCTTTTTCCATAAGCATTACACGCCATGAAAAGCGAAAACCCTGCTCATGCCAGAAGAGGTTTCCGCTGTAGAAATGATGTCGCAGTGGAATGATTACCTGCAGGATAAAGTATAGTGAGAATACGTAAGGCACTATCGATTGTATTAGGGGATGAGCAATTCGCTTAGAACTTGATTCGGATGAGATCCGATGCGTCAGTTTTGTCCATGGGAAATAGACGAGGGTACCTACGACCATAACGTAAGGGAATACACCAATTTGCGGGAAAATGATGGCGGTGAGTCCATGAAAAACTGCGGCCATAATCCAGGTTATGGTTCGCGTTTTGGGAATTAGCAAAAAGAATCCTGCCAAGACGTCAAACAGCATGCCTCCCCAACTCATTAGATAAGCCGTTGCTTCGTAATCGAGTAGGGGTCCAATGAGTGGAAGGTCGGTACGTGCCTTCAACCAAATGCTCAGAGGCATGGCTTCCAAAAGCCAATCTGACTGAATTTTCGCGATGCCGGCAAAAAAATATAAGAGGGTAAACTGGATTCTTAGCGCGTAAATCGTCCATGCGGCTACTTCCTTTTTGGGCTTCCATCCAAAAAGCTTTTGGTCAAGCGAAAACGCATGATGGGCAGGAAGAAAGATCATTAAGAAAGCACAACAGGATATAAAGTAGTAGTGATTTAGATAATAGGTGGCGTCAAGCAGTTCAAAGTAGGTAAAGAGAACAAAGAATAGCACTGACGTAATTCGGTACAATAGGCCGAATGCCACGAAAAGGGCACTTATCATAAGAAGAAAGAAAAGCCCGTAGAGCACATTGGGCTCGGCCACACTTACCCAATGAAATCCGAAGTATTTGAAATGGAATGTGCTTTCGAGGAATTGCTCTTTAATCCAGCCATTATGATAAAACCTCACTAAACTCATAAAGGCCATAAGTCCAAAGCCTATCCTAAAAACAACAAGCGGTCCTATAGAGAGGGACCGCTTGAGCATAGCTTGTGTTTGTGGGATGAGATTAGTCACCGTCGGTATCTTGATAGGAAATCAGAATTCCTAAGGAAGAGGTCATATCCACTTTGAGGTAGACAACTAATTGCTGAAGGTCCGTATACAATTGATCGGCAGCACCTGCTTCTTCGACGAGCCACGTTTCCAAAGGGCGATCAATAGCGTTGACTTGATTTATCAAGTCGTTGATGTGATTACGGATAACTCCTGATAGTTCTGTTCCACTATGTTGAGCTCCTACGTGATTCATGTATGTACTGAGTGAGTAACTACTTCCTTCACTTCCTTCAATGAGTTGTAGAAGACCTTCTAAGCTTGCGGTTAAAAGTGCTTTTGAGTTGCCACTATACGGCGCTTCGACATGACCAGGTAACGGATTTCCTAGACTTCGCATCCCTAAGGGAATACCGACCTTACCATCGCGAATAAATTTTTCAAAATCTAAGTTTAGGCTATTGACCACCATGCCAAGCGATGACCCTACGTCTGTGCCATCTTGTTGGACGTACATCGTCGAATAAGATGTCCATTCATCGGACACAGTTGACGCTATCTCTTGGCAACGCGCTGAAAGGGAAGTGAGGTAGTTGCGTCGATTGCTATCATTAGTGAGTGCATTAAGAATCTCAGTATCATTATTGCCACCCCATAACATATATTCTATTGCTGGAAAGCCTTGGGCATCAAGGGTGGAAACGCTTCCTAATACATATTCTCCTGAGGCGATATTTTGCTCAATCAGCGTAGTGTCGCTTGGAAAGGTGTTGAGTTCATTGCGCAGAGCATAAGAGTTGGACGGCCCAAAACTGCTGTAGGGCGTACATTTTTGAAATGCTATACGGGCATCGAGTAAGGCATTTCTCGCGTCTACAAGATGGGTAAGGCTTGGATCAGCAATCAATGTATTTATGCTGTTATCAAGCGATTCGCAGCTTGTCGCAAACACAGAAAAACTAGGGCGAATGATGTTATTTGCCTGATCTGCTAAGACACTACTTCGATCATAGTCGGGATGATTATTGGCACCATCCGTAGAGCAGCCTACAATGGCTAGAAGCAAGAGTAGGACTATCGAAGTAACGGTGTTGGTTCTTGTATGATTCATACTACGCCCCAAAGATAAAACCCCTATTCCCCAAAATCGATATTGATGCGTCATTTCGATTTATTTTACAATTGATCTTTTACCGATTCTAAACCATAAATCGAAGCCAACTGGTTTTTAATGTTGTTAAGGTCAGCAATTGTTACGGACGTAAAGGAAGCTTCTCCATTTACTTCTAACAGACTGAGTATTGCTGTCCAGTCACTACTAGAAATTATCCGATCTTGATTATAAGCTAGTCCTTGAATGAAGGTATACGCTTCGGATAATTCGTGGTAGAACGTTGCTTCATCTCCCACATTGGCAATAGCCCCATTGAGGTAATGAATGCCCGTAGTTACCGATATCATTTCCCAGTGCTGACGAACTTCTTGAGCTGCCTCATCCCTCGAGGTATAATCCATAGTTGAAATGGCATAACGTCCGCTGATAAATGCAGTCAATAGGTTTTGGAAAGTAGGTAGCCCGACAACTTCTCCTTTTTTAGCGTATTTACCAAAATACTCAAGATTTGCGCTTTGGAAGTTAGATGCAGTTACATCCCTAGGCACACCCCAATATCCAAACGCTTCATCCCAATGGTGCTCCATATCCGTTCCTTGACCTTGGGTAATTGTTGTATTGTCCACGGCATCTCCAATTTTTTCTGCACGTGTATATACTTCACATGCTTGATAATAGAAGACGGCGTGCATCAAGGTTTTCTCTATGATTTCAGAGTACTCTACACCATCAGCATTAAGGAAATACGATCCTGACCCGTCAGCTTTCGTTACAATACCTGGTTGACCGGGTGCCCATGTTGAGTCTTTATACATCGCAGCATCTTGCGCAAAGGCATTGATGTAAGCTTCAATTTCATCCGCATCGATGGCACCTAGACCACTGTAAGTTTTACTTCGTAAGTCTTTACTTGACGCATTGAGGTTTGCATCACTAAATGGATCATTCTCGTTAGCATACATATTCAACAATGTATTGGCATCAGGAGCAATACCCGACGTGACTTCATCTATTGTACTGATCATCTCAGACAACATGTTGAGTCGATCGGTTTGTCCTGAGAAAGACACATTATCAAAATTGTAGGATTCTGGAGGATTGTAGGGTGCGGGTAGATTGACCCCATCATCGCTGCAGGAGGTAAGACCCATTGTAAACAGTCCGCATAATGCTCCAAGAATGATTCGGAAAAGATTTTTCATTTCGATTTCTACATCAAACATACGCTCTTTAGAATGATTCTAAATAAGAAAATGGTCAAGAAATTGTCACAAACAGAGAAACTCTAATTCACGTAGGGCTAAAATTATTTTAATGAGACAAAGAGGATTACATCCATTCTATTTTCGATGCTGCAGGATCTCTACGGCTCATATCCCTTCTGAGCGGTGTCGAGGCGTCATACTTGCCGAGATAGAAAAACCCTAAGCACCGTTCATCACTTTTGAGGCCTAGGAAGCTATGAAGATCTTCGCTGTATTTAGGGGAGCTCCAATAGCCACCAAGACTAGAATCCACACATGAAATCCAGAGGTTTTGCACGGCCATAGCTGTTGCTGCAATCTCCTCCCATTCTGGCACTTTGTCCTCATGCCGCTTCATCACAATACATAGGATGTGGCTTGACTTGTCGAATTTATACTGAAGTCTCTCCTTCTTGATGTCATCGTAGGCTGGATTTAGGCGAAAGATTTCCTCTACAAGTCCTTGCTTACTTGATCCACCAAATACCTTAAAAAGCCAAGGTTGAGTCAATCGGTGGGTCGGTGCAGTATTTGCATTTTGGATGAGTTCTTCAATAACTTCCTTATCGATTACTTCTCCAGTAAAGAGGGTAGGATAGACCGACATGCGGGACTGGATGATTCGGGATACTTCGGGGTTTAGCATAGTGAAAGCGAATATAGGAGCAAGAAGTGTATCGCGAGGAATTCCTACCTATACTTCAAAGTCCTCTTCGACAATTTCTAAAGAAACTTGATTCAATTGACAAGCTTCTTTTATACTCTTGAGATAGGGTGAAATGTTTGGGTCAATACGAACAGGCCTAGCGAAAAACGTCACTCGTTGAATGCCTAGGATACTCAGTTTTTGAGCTAGTAATTGAATATGCTCTTCCAAAGCATCACTTGTAAGCAGATAGTCATAATAGGCGATCTCTTCGTCTGCTTTAATTAATCCATGCATACCACTTACAATGAAAAAGGCCTCTCCTTGCCTTTGGGCGCGTTTGTTTACCCATTGAATACGACGGCTTGTATAGCGTTCGATGGCTGGAATTTCTCCTGGCGCGCTTGATTTTTCCGCAGAGCAATAGGTAGCGTGAATCTTCATGGATTAGCAAAATAAATAAACCGATACATTTGATATCAGGAAAAGAATCAATACCTCAACTCAAATCAATGGCTATAATTAAGTGGCAGACCGGGCAATACCATCCTGT